>NZ_JAIXZS010000078.1 GCF_027489515.1 Novosphingobium sp.
AAACGAAAGGCGCGCGAACGCGCGCAGCAGCAGCCTGCCCAAAGCCCGCCTGCGGTTGATCGTATGGCGGCGATTACCCGCCAGCTCGACGAGCTCAAGGCGCGCGCGATCCTCGAGCCAACCTCGGAGAACATCGTCAACTACATCCGCTTCCAGCGCGAGCAGCTCGATCGTGCTTCAACCTTTGCCGACGTCTGGAGCCGGGCAATCTGGCAGAACCCCGAGCTCGATTACACCCTCGAGCGCCCGGTCTCGACCCTCGCCAAACAGACCTGGCTGACCGATCGGCGCCAGCAGCGCGAGGGCTCGATGGCCGCGCTCACCGAGCGTTATGGCGTTTTCTATTTCTACTCCTCGTCGTGCTCTGCCTGCCGGACATTCTCGCCGGTTATGCGGGCCCTGTCCGACAGCTACGGCCTCGAGGTTCTGGCAGTCTCAATGGACGGCGGGCCCAATGAAGCGTTTCCCAACTTCGTGGTCGACAGCGGCCAGTACCAGCGCATGGGCCTGCAGGGCGGCACCGTCCCCGCGCTCGTTCTGTTCGACACCCAGACAAAGCAGCCCATTCCGATCGGTTACGGCGTGATGGCGGCCGACGAGGTCATGCAGCGCATCTTCTATCTGACCAAGATCGAACCGGGGAGCGACTACTGATGGCACACAAGCCCACGAAAGCCTTTGGGACCCGACTGCTAACGCCGATCCTAAGGCGTGCGGGCATTGCAATGTCGGCGCTGGCCGTTGCCAGCATGGCCGGCGGCCCCGTTCACGCGAATGTCGGCTCTGAGCTCAACAGCTTCTTCAATGACATGGGCGCTGCTGCAAACGCTACCGGGCCGGTCGCCTATCAGGGTCAGTCTGCGGGCTACTATTCGGGCGGCAACATCTGGACCCGCTTCCCGCAAAGAAGCGTCAACCCGGTCAATCTCCAGTTGCCCTCGGTCAAGGCCGGCTGCGGCGGCATCGACGTCTTCTCGGGCTCCTTCTCGTTCATCAACTCGGACGAGATTGTGGCGATGCTCAAGGCGACAGCCAACAATGCGCTGGGGTTCGCGTTCCAGCTCGCGATCAAGTCGATCAGTCCGCAGATCTCCGCCACGATCGAGGAAATGGCCCAGAAGGCGCAGCAGATGAACCAGTTCAACATGAACAGCTGCGAGACCGCGCAGAACCTCGTCGGCGGCCTGTGGGGCAAGTCCGATCGCATGTCCTCGGAGATCTGCAAGTCGATCGGGAACAGCCAGGGCTTGTTCTCGGATTGGGCCAAGGGGCGCCATGAATGCGGGACGGGCGGTCAGCGCGAGGCGACCCTGAAGGCGAACAAGGATCCCGCCATTCCGGCGGCCAGCTACAATTTCACCTGGGAGATGCTGAAGCAGAGCTACCCCAGTTTCTCGGTGAACTTCCGCGAATACCTGATGACCTTCGTGGGCACGGTCATCTTCTACCAGGACGGCGATGCCAGCGGCAAACGCGGCTACCAGTTCGTCGGGCAGGGAGACCGGGCACTGCTGACGGCGCTGCTCGATGGCGGGGGCTCGGTCACGATGCTGAAGTGCGACACGAGCGACAAGTGCCTCAACCCCACTACGCAGAGCATGTCTGTATCTGCCTCGCAGGCCCTCAAGCCGCGGGTGCGGGCGATGATCGAGAGCATGAACGGCAAAGTGCGCAGTAATGCTGCTCTCACGCCTGACGAGATCGGTTTGCTCGGGGCCACCACCATCCCGCTCTACAAGATCATCTCTGTCAACGCGGCCGCAACGCTTGGCGGCATGACCGCCAACGACATGAATGATCTTGCCGAGATCGTCGCGATGGACCTGCTCGATGCGTTGGCGCAGCAATACTATGGCTACGCCTCGCGCGGTGTCGGCTCGTTCCAGAACGCCAATGAGGAAGCGCTAGCACAGTGGCGGGCGCAGATCGTCTCGGTCCGTCAGGTGCTCGATACCTATTCGCAGGGCATGAACCTCCGGCTTGAGCGGACCCAGCACGTCGTCCAGCGCGCGGTCTTCCTTGAGGGTACGCTCCGCAACAACCTTTCGCCCCAGATGTCGGCTGCGCTGCGGTTCAGCACGTCCCTCTCCAACCAGGGCCTGCAATAGGTCCGACCCGCGGCAGGAGGGACGAGCGATGATGGAGATCTTCACGATCGGCGGGGGCGAGTATCTCGTCAATGTCTTCAACGCGGTCAGCGCCTGGACCGGGGGAGGGGGCTTTCGTGCCCTGCTGCGCGTCGTGATGGTGATCGGGCTCATCTACACTCTCTTGATCGTGGCCTTCAGTCTCGACTGGCGTGCCTGGTTCAACTGGTTCCTAGGCGCGACGCTGATCTATGGCGTGCTGGTCGTTCCTGTGACTTCGGTCCGGATCACCGATCGCCTCAACCCTTCGCTTGCGCCGGCGACCGTTGCCAACGTGCCCATCGGTCTGGCGATGATTGCCTCGGTCAGTAGCCAGGCCGGTGACTGGCTGACTCGCACGGCCGAGACGGTCTTCGTGATGCCTGGTGCCTTGCAGATGTCGACCAACGGGATGATCTACGGGGCCCGGCTTTGGGACCGCACCCGCGACTTCCACATCCGGGATCCGCGCATCAGCGCGAACCTCGGCGAGTATTTCAAGCAGTGCCTGTTCTATGACATTCTTCTGGGGCACACCTCGTTCGACACCATCGCCAACTCGAACAACATTCTTGCGGACATGGGGCCGGGGTCTCCTGCGCGCGCCATGAAGTTTCTGCCGGCGGGCGGGCCGCCAACCATCGTCACATGCCAGAATGCCTATAACGAGCTTCAGACGGGCATCGCGGCTTACACCGAGCTGGGTCTGCAACAGGAGGGGCGTAAGCTGTTCCCGGGCCTGACGCCGGCGCTGGCAAGGGCGAAGCTCGTCTCTGACCTGCCCGTCATAGCAAACCAGTTCCATGGCAGCTCGCAGACAGCCCAGCAGATCTTTCAGCAGCGCTCGCTGGTGAACGCCTTTCTTGAGGCGCGTGCCAACCTTGGAGCGGCCGATGGCGATACCTTTGCAATGCTTCGGGCGGAGGAGCAGGCACGCAACACCTATACCTCGATCGCGCAGCAGGCGATGACATGGGTGCCGCTGCTCAACATCGTCCTGACGGTGGTCTTCTACGCCATGTTTCCGGTCATCTTTCCGTTGTTTCTCATGCCGCGGACCGGGACAATGGCGCTCAAGGGCTACTTCACGGGGTTCTTCTATCTTGCGGCGTGGGGCCCCCTCTATGTCGTCCTGCACATGTTCATCATGGACCGCGCATCGGACTCCCTGAACGCGACCGCGCCCGGCGGCATTACTATGGCCGGCATGGCGGGGGTCGATGCAGTCAACGCCGATACCGCAACGATCGCGGGCTTCCTGATGATGTCGATTCCCTTCCTTGCTGCCGGGATGGCGAAAGGGGCGATGGCGGTGTCGTCGCAAGCGACCTCGATGTTGGCACCGGCGCAGGCGGCAGCCGAAGCTGCGGCAGTCGAGCGTACGACCGGCAACTATTCCTACGGGAATGAGAGCTTCATGAACCTGTCGAGCTTCAACCGGCAGTCCGAACAATGGAATGCCGCGCCATCCTTTACTGGCGGGGCACCGGTCGTCTCCACGGTCAATGCGAACGGGACGACGACGAAAACCATGACGGATGGCGCCAGTGTCTTTGACACGTCGCCGGGCATGAGTCGCCTGGCGTTCGGCGCATCGCTGAGCCAGTTCGCCAATGCCGAGCGGCAGCAGACCCTCTCTGAACTCGAGACGGCGCGGAATACGCTTTCGGAGGAACGGTCGCGTGCGGTTGCCTTCCTTGACCGCGCGTCGACGCGGCAAACAAGCGGGGTGCGCAACTCCAGCGGAAGCGAGAGCTCGTCAGGGTATCGCTCGGGCGAGAACCTGCAGCGGTTCGACAATCAGTCGCTGGATGCCAGGGACACCGTCAGCGAAAGCGATCGTGTCACGCGCTCGAGGGGAGATCAGCAAACCAACATTGATCGTCTCGAGACAAGCCGCAGCGGTAGCATCGGGCTGTCCGGCAGCGTTGCCGGCTCTCGAGGTGGCGATGGCGGACCTGGAGGCAAGGGTAGTGTAGGTGCAAATGGAGGTGTCCAGGCGGGCATCAGCGGTAGCCGCCAACGTACGGACGTTGTCTCCCGAGGAAATGATCGGAACGAAACGCAGGGCTTCGACTCCTCGACATCGGACAATCGTTCGAATGGTTCAAATGCCACGCAAGACAGTGGCAGTTATGCTCAGAGCGGAAGCTTCAGCCGGAGCGAGGGCTATTCTGAGAACGCCTACTCACGCGAGCGCGCACTTGAGGAGATCCGGCGCATCGATCAGCGGATTGCCCAAATTGATGAGCTGGCGACGTCACTCACCGACAGCACCTCAACACGGGAGGGATATGGCGCCAATCTCGCCTTCGACATGAGCCAGATTGTGGCAAGCCGCTATCAGGAAAAAGCAGCCGAACTCGGGATCACTGCCCCCAGCCTTGCTCGCACCGACTACAGTCCGCAAGAGCAGGCCGCCTATGAGCTTGTCGCGCGCGAGATCATCTCGGATTACTACGATCAGCGGGTGGCACCTTTCAATGATATCATCCCGGACAAGGGAACACTTACCGGCAACGTCGCTGGGCCGGGTAGCTTCACTGAATCTGACCTTAGGGCTCGGACGCCGCAGCGATCTGGCGGATCCTCGCGGAAGCTTGGGGAGGGATCGACCGATGGCTCGATTGGTGCTCGGATAAGCGAAGGGCAGGGGAGCCTGAAGGAGCGCTACGAAGCCAATGGCACCCGCTTTGGTGAGCGGCGTCAGGAATTTGACGGGGGGCGTTCCGCTTCAGGCGGTGCTGAGGATCGCTTCAATGAACGGTTCTATGACCGCGATCAGCGATAGAGCAGATTGGAAGTTGGAGCGGCGCCCAATATGGGATCGACCGGCTACCAGCTAAGCAAGCCGAGCGCGATGAAACCGATGGAAACCAAGATCACGATCCAAGGTCCAACGCTGCTTTGGCGGTGGTCATTTAGATGAGAGTGGGCATCGTTTTCTGGAATACGTGATTTCAAAAAATCTGGATCACCATTCCCAGTCAAATCGTCAGGGATTGCCCGTTTCGAGAAATCGACAGCTCTCCAGTTTTCAAAGTCTTCCATCGCTTTTCTCCAATCGACACATATCATTATCATGTATCAATGACAACGATTGGAGGTGGCATAGGCAACTGGCTGGAGTTGAGGGAAGCACCATAGGAGGCTGCATTTCGCAGGCGTTATGCTAAGTTGAAACCCGTAGAGAGCGGCAAGCGCCATCGCTGGCGGGCCGTGGGGAAGTCATGCTGTCGAAGATAGACGCGACTTATATCGAGCTGCGTGAGCGGATCATGCTGGGCGACTTGCCGCCCGGCACTTCGATGACCGCCGACGACATTGTCGCGCATACCGGCGTGTCGTTGACGATGGCGCGCCATTTGCTGGTGTCGCTGGGCGTGGGTGGCTATCTCACCAAGCGTGGCCGTGCCTATGTCGTCTCGACCTTCACGAGAGAACAGATCGAGGAATGGCACCTTGCGCTGGGAGCGATTGTCGAGATCGGTGCTCTTCGTCTGGCATTGGCAGGCGGTGCGCGGTTGCAGGCGGTCGCCGAGAGCCTTGAGAAGGACGTCCGCAGCCATGCCGTGGAGGATGAGGCGTTCTTTCTGGGGGCCATGTCTTTCGCCACGATCGTTCTGGGAGGACCGCAGAGCACCTTGTCCGAGCTGGTCGAGCAGTTCATCCCGCAGGCCTTTTTCAGGTTGCTCTGGCTCTCGGACATCTATGCCGAGCGCACGGGTTTCCTGGTTGAAGCTGCGGACAGCTATCTGGTCGCGGCGCGTGCGGGTGATCTTGATGGCGTACGGAAAGCGAGCCGCTTCTTCTTCGACGCAACCGCGCCGGCGCTCCACAAGTTGATCGAGCAGATGGAGCGCAAAGAATTTCCAAAGGGTGCCCAATATCACGCGCTGCAGGCCATCGAGCCCCAGGTCAGCGGGCTGCCGACGTATACGGGGAGCACGAAGGCGGGACGGCCGCTGCTTGGCCCCTTGAGCGATGCCGGCGCAGCCGCGCATCCATTGTAGGAGTGCTCACCTCTCAGGTCGCAAAGGCGGGCTGCCGCGGGTGGATCCGCATGGCAGTTGCAGCGGCAGCGCAATCGCGCGCAGCGCCCTCACAAAGCAACAGGACCATGGTTCGGGCTGACGTGGTCATGCCCTTGATATCGGTCAGTTCAAGGGCCGCTGCCCGGGCATAGACCTGTGCAACGCTAGCGCGCCTCGCATATTCCTCGAGCGTGGGGACTTCGCCTGTTGCTGCGACGACGCTGACCATCAGCTTCTGGTGCGCGAGGAGTGAGGCAAGCGCTTTGCCGGACGCCGCAGTCCGCTCGAATGCTTCTAGGCGCTTGAGGATCTCAGGGACGGCAGGGGAACGGTCCATAGAGACCAGTCTGACGATAGCCGTCGCCTCAATCCCGGCCAGAACTGCTTGCCGCTCCCACATCTCGTTCTTTGTCGGCCGATACCATACAAACCTCGCCACATCGGCCACAATGAAGCCAAATGCGCGAAGCTCGCCGAACGCATATTCGCCCCAATCCGCGCCTTTCCCTGAAGCCTCGGCGAGAAGGCGTGGATCGGGCTCAAGGGGTACACCGTCGCCCCGGATCACCGCACGGCGCAGATGCTCGATATCGGCATCAGCGCTCTTGGCGAGCTTCTCGATCGCAGTCCGATAGAGCTGGTCGATTCCTTGAGGCATTGCTGAAGGATAGCAGCGAAGGGTGGATCATCAACCGCTTGCTGGCCATTCGCCCCCGTTGAGCTCCTTCACCAATTCAGCAATCCGCTTCCATTCAATTGCGGTTTCATCGAAGGGATCATGCGTCAGAATTCGTGCGCAAGCAGCGTCGATCTGTTCAGCATCGACAGGAATGCTAGCATCCGCCCGATATGCTTCAATGGCGGCGAGCAAGCGCTTGAAATCCTCGTAGTGCCCCATCAAAGCTCCCGCTGAGAACTGTTTCAAATCTAGGCCGATAATCTGCAAACTGTCGAGCCATTTTGCAGACTATCGAAGGCTTCGCATGTCGTTACTTCGCTGTACTGCAAGGCAAAACCATTACCGATTGCCCAATTAGGCAGTCCTGACCGTGATCTGGCTCCCGTTCGTCCCTTTATGGACAGTGAAACCGTTGGGAACTGCCTGCTAGACCAAGGGCACGTGCGAGATAAGTCCGACCGCGCGCCGTTCGCCTACGATATACTGGAGCACCCGCAGAACCTGGTCGAGCGTACCAGCATCGTTATCCGTGTCGAGGCTTCCGAACCTTCATCAATGAAAATGGTGTCGAGCCTGATCGTCTAGACGTGGCTTCCGACTGCCGCATCTTATACACCTACCTCGGTGCGGTGGGCGTCCGCCCCATCACGTCAACTGTTAATGCCTATTTGGCCATATTAGCTACACCATAGAAGCACTTGCGATGTATGACGGACGTCACTGAAAGATTCGTACGCGATGCGGGGCATTGCGTGAACTTTGGGGGAAGAGCTTGTCGGCGAATCCAAAAACTGCGGCATGGGTACGTTTCCTTCGGAATTACGGACCAATTCCGACCAACGATAATATGTATGACGAGTCGATTCAGCGGGCTTTGCGGCGCCACAAGATCCGCCCGATCACCTTGCCGGCACCGCTACGCGATGAACTAGTTACGATGTTCAAGGGCGATGCGCCCGTATCACACATTATCACAGGCACCGCCGGCGATGGGAAAACATATCATTGCCGGGAGGTGTGGACCGAACTCGGCGGAGATATTACTGCCTGGAACCAAGGCGACAAGATTCAACGTCTGGCAATAGGGAAACGAACGCTCGTAATCGTCAAGGATTTGAGCGAGCTGCGCGACGATGAAAGCGATGAACTGATCGTCGAGTTTGCACGCGACGTAGCGAACCCGGCGTCTCAGACTTTCTACCTGTTCGCAGCCAACCACGGGCAGTTGCTCGAGAAACTCAAATCCGCACCACCCACACCCGAGGTGACGCGGGTCGGCAAGGTGGTCGAAGACCTGCTAGTGACCAACGTCAGCGCCGATGAGGGCATAGCACTCGAACTGACCGATCTCAGCAGATCGCCGGCCGCCGACATGGCAATGGCAATTATCAATGAGGTGACCGGGCATGAGGATTGGGCAGGTTGCGATAGCTGCAACGCCAACGGTGACGGGTCATGCCCGATCTTCGAGAACCGCCGTCGGCTAATCGGTGACGATCAGAACGATCTATTCAAGCGCAGGTTGACGGAATTGATCGAACTGAGCGAGCGCAATGGTAGCCATTTCCCGGTGCGGCAATTGCTTGCGCTGGTCGCCAATGCCATCCTCGGACATCCCGACGCACGCGATGGCTTGATGAGCTGCACCGATGTTCCGACGATACAGGCGTCCGGTAAGTCCGATCTTGCTAGCATTTACCGCAATGTATTTGGTGAGAACCTGAAACCAAGCAAGGCTGAGAAGACTGAGCTTTTCCGCAAGCTTAACGCCTTTGGCATTGGTGCCGAGACGAGCAACCGTGTCGATAATCTCCTGGTCTATGGGGCCGATGACCCTGCCTACGCTGCCGACTACGCCGCGCTGGTGCTCAACGATCCGGTCTACGGCGCTACGCCAGCATACGCGAAAGCTCAGCGCAACTACCTCGAAGGAGGTGCCGATGATGGCGACAGGTCGGGCTTTCTGGGGGCGCTTCGAGCGCAGCGACAGCGTTTATTCTTCACTTTGCCGGATACCAAAGCGGCCGACTATGATCTCTGGGACTTAACCGTCTTCCGCTATGCTGGCCTCTATCTTGTGGCTGCCCAGAACATTGCGGCGCGGCAGGCTGTGCCACGGGAAGCGCTCAATATGGTAGTGCGCGGTCTCAATCGCATTTTTACCGGTATGCTCGTGCAAAACCAAGACGAGCTCGTGCTGGCGAGTTCGGGCAGCTACTCGCAGTCGAAGCGCAGCCCGCTTCTTGACGAACTTATTTCGGTCCCGCGCTCGGGCGGAGAAGAAGTCAGCATTGCTGCCGATCAAGCCGATGGCTTCGGCATTTTGGTTAAACTCGTAAGAGGCAGCGAGATCGCCCCCGTGTTTCTGCCCTTGTCTCCAACACGCTTCGAATTTTTAGGTCGTGTTGCCGAAGGCGCACTTCCGAGCAGTTTTTCGCTCGAATGCCATGAGGATCTGCTGGCTTTCAAAGCGCGCCTTCTGCGTGAGACCGAAAACCGCCGTAAGCTCGACGGGGAGGAGGAATCGCCTGACGGCGAGTTGGTCCTGCGCTTTATTGAACTCAATTCCAATGGACGCGCCCAGCCGCGCCGGGTGATTGTACGGGTATGACAATGGAAATATTGGCACGTCCGACCGAGTTCGAGGACCGCTCCGGCCCGGTATTCTGGATCGATGAAGCTATTTGGGGTCACCGCTTGCATGATGAGCAGGCACCCTGGCTGATTTTCCTCGAATTTATGACGGTTTTGCTTGCCGAGCATCGCGAGGGCCGGGCGCTCAAAGAGGAGCGCTTCAACAGCCTTTCATACAAACCGCAGTTGCAACTGCGACTGCGCAATCTCGTCTTCAATAACCCGCACATCATGACTGTTCGCGCCGAGGCTCGATCGGACGAGGCAGCTTGGGCGATGTGGCTCGAAAGAATGGCCGAAAGCGCTGGCGGTATCGAGAGGCCGGACTTCGCCTATCTGCGCGACCGGTTCGATAACTTCGACGATTTTGCCTCCGTACTGAGCTTTCTTCAAGGCTCGGCGATAGAAGGGACGAGCAACAAGCGCTGGAGTTCGAAGTTTGTTTTTCCGTTCGGCCCTCACGCGTTGTACGAGGATGTGAACGTCAAGCCGAGTGGTAGCGTCTCGAACGATCGGCGCTTTTTTGCGCGATCCGGCGAACTGCTTTATTTGATGCTCAGCCGGAGCCAGTATGCCGACGCTCTGCGTGGATTGCTGGTTAGTCGCTTTCTCGAAAGCCCTGCACCCTATGACAGCATGGCGCATGCGCTGCAGGGTGAGCCGCAGTTGGCGAAACAAGAACGCGCTGGCGCTTACCTCCCCTGCTCGAGCCATCCGATCTTCGATCGCCTAGCCGCTGACTGGCTGGCGATCCTGAGCCTTCCGATCCCGGCGCACGACGCGATACCGCATCTGGTCACAATGACCGGCTTGAACCTCATATTGTACCAGCTCGACCGCGCCCGCGAATTGCTCGATCGACCGCCAATTAGCCTAGTGTGTGAGATCGTTTCGCCGCGCAAATCGGTGGTGCGTGATCTCTCGGCCGATAGCTATCAGCATAACAACATGCTCCCTCAGCAAGCCATCGAGCGCTTCGTGCGGCGAGTTATCGAGACCGATGCCTGGACCGAAGCGCTGGCGTCGGATGACCCTACGCTCAATACCCTCGACATATTGAAGCGCGAATTTGGTTGGCCCGATGGCGATGACGACCAACTCTCTGCTGATCCGCAGGCCTTTGTCGATGAACTCGTCGGTCGCGCAACCGTTCGCCACAAACAACATGTTGGCAAGATCCATATGACCTGGGCCCGCGCTATCGGATTATCTTCACGCCGCTCGAGCCGCCGGGTCCGGTATGCCCCGACCGACCGGTTGCTCAAGACTTTGGTCATCGCCTGTGTAAGCGAACGCCTTGAATTTAAGGATTTTCTAGTGCGCATTAACGAGCGCTATGGCTTTGTAATCGGCGACGCGCAGGCGCGCCAATTCATTGATTCTGGTACTGCTGATCAAGAGGACTTCTCAGACAACGCCCATCGATTGGAAGAGCGGCTCGCCAGCCTCGGTCTCCTGAAACGGCTCTCGGATAGTTGCGCCTATGTAGAGAACCCCTTCCAGCGAGACGTAGCCGCGTGACCCCGTCAGACCTGATCGGTGCCGCTGGCGCGACCTCCATCCGCTTTCGCCTCGAGGCTTTAACGCCTGACGATGAACTCGCGCGCTATTTGCTCGACCGGCTGACCGGTGAACAAGTTGCTGCGATCACACGCGCGTTGCTCGCCGACCCGGCGACCGCGAGTAAGCTGATGATTGCCCTACCACGCGATCTTGTTGGACCATTTGGGTTGCCCGAGACGGTCATCACCGACGAACGTACCGTGCGCGTCCGCAACTCGGCTTGTAACCAGCCCGCGATGCTTCTGGCGAACACCGACGACGATCAGGGCGCATCGCTTGGTGACGTGACATTGATTGGGGCCAAGCAGCTCACCGAGGAGCCTGGTCCTTGGGTCGATGCCGCTGCAGCTGGTTTGGGCTTGAGCGAAGGCCAGATCGAAGGATGGAAGGCAGCGCTAAAGGGTTTGAACAGCGCTGATGATTGGACGCTGCATCAAATTGGCACCTATGTCGCTATGACGCGAGAGCGAATTGATACAGAGGCGGTTCCAGTTGCAGCAGCCTTAGGGTGGGCACTCCCGGCGCTGCGTTTGCCGCGCGACAGCGGCTATTTTATGGGGCTCGGCGACAAGGATCGCGAGCAGCCCCGGCGCTGGAAAAAGCTGTTTGAGAAGCTCGTCTCCGACCGCAAACCGCTGCTAGTCAAACAGCGTCCTAATCGGCAGATTATCGAGAGCGAGGAACTTCGCAGCCAGTTTGACGAGGTGCGTGAGGACATCCCGGTCGAAGTCCATCCAACAATCCATGCCTTCATCGATACTCCGCCCGGTTGGGGACCTGAGGCCGAAGCGCTGGCGAGCTTCGAATGGGAAGGGCAGAGCGTTCTCCAACTCTTCTCGGGCATCAAGCTCAAGAAGACCTCATTCGCTCAGGAAACGATAAACTTCTTCGATTTCACGCTGCCTGACAGGTTGAGCGCGGCCGATCAAGACTATCTCACGACCCTCAAGACTCGCTCTCTGAAGGAAACTCGCGACGACGACCGCGACTTTTTTGAGGCCCATCGAGACGACCTCGGACTAGACAAGGCGCTGCGCGTCAAATGGGAACGGTTCATCTTCGGCCGCCCGATTGAATGTACGGATTTCCTTGAAGGTCTGCTTCGCGCTATCGAACGCCTGTTCGGACAAGTTAATCTTGTTGGCGGATCGCGCAGGCTGGTGATCAAGTCTTCGCGGCGCACACGCAACCAGTTCCTCGATCTCAACGCCGATGTCGGGCTGTCCTTCGGCCTACGCTATCGCGGCCTCAAGGATTTGATGGGCCCCGCAGTCGAGTGGGATGTACCGTACCTCTTCGCCTATGAAGAGTTGCTTGACCGCGCCAAGGCGCGTCAAAAGAAATATCGCCGAAACGAGTCTACCGCGCGGGGCGCGATCCAGATTAAATTCGACATCGCCTTGTCTGTCGGGAGTGAACGCGCGACCGTTCAGCTCGTGTGGTCGGGCCAGCCAGGCGTGATCGGGCTCGAACTACCGAAGGACATCGGGCGATTGCTTAAGCGCCCCTTCGTACGCAGCCATGTCGCGCGTCTACCGGTCAGTCGGAAAGGCGCGCTTCAGGCCGTTTCGCTATCCGATGTCGGCACCTTGCAGCCTGCCTTCGGCCAGGATTCGGGCACCTTGGTCCCGCGCACTAACGCCGGCGATGATATCGCAAAGCTTTTCCCCAAAGCGCTGAAGGCGGCAAAGGACGCCGGGCGAATTGATGTCGCCGGCTTCACGGCGATCGAGGCCGCTTGGACGCATTTTGCAAAACTCTATGGCGAGGCGCTCGCCGCACTGCAAAGTTCCGGCTATGCCTCGGGCACGTTGATTGCACAGGCTGACGCTTATGGCGCATTGCTTGGCGCGTTACTCGTGCATGCTGTTGGCGACCTCAATCGTCGTGACTTGTGGGAACCGCTTCTCAGCATCGGCACCGTCCGCGTACTAGGTGGGGGACCGTCGGCGATTGTTGCGCCGTGGCACCCGCTCCGGCTTGCTGCGAGTGCGTCGAAGATGCGGTCGGTTGCAGGTCTTGCAGATTATCTCCTCTCCGATGTTGATGTGAACTTCGGCGATCCCCGCTTGTTTTTCGCCGACCTGCGCGACGAGCTCGCCCATCCGCTCTTTCCTGAGATCGCGGTCGGCTATGACGCTGGCGAAGCGATCTTGTTGGCTGAAACTAGCACTGTGAACGACTATAGCTTGGTCGAGCGTCCAGTGCGCGACCCATCCGAAGCCACCACCGATGTCGACCCAGCTGAAGCCGCGAGGCAGATCCGCAGCTTGCTGGAGCGGTATCTCGATTTGCAGCCACACGAGCGCTCGAACCTCAGCATCATGCTGTTCAACTGTGATGCTGCAGGACTGCCTCTCGCCACTGTTAATGCACTAGGGTCTGTCCAGGATCAGGACGAGATGCATTGTAATGTTCTAGTGCGTCACCGCGATCGATCGCGTCTCTCACGCGTTTACACTGAGCTCCTCGAGCGCTCAGAAGGCGATCCCGATGCGGTGGTGGTGAGTGAGACCTCACGCAACTTCATGTCAAAGCTGCGCATCGGCGTTATGCTGGACAACGGAACGACAGGCAGCAGTGGAACTCGCGAGATCGATGTCGCTTTCTTGCACGATGTAGTGTCACGCCAGGCGCGCGAGCAATGGTTTCCGGTGCCGGCGATTAGCGATAATCCAAGTTTGCTCGAGCATGTTCCGGCGCGATGGTCCTACCGCCGCGTCACCTCGGAGGACGAGCTCAAGGCCACAAGCTATCTCACTTGTCCACGCCAGCCCGATGCAGGCTGGGCCTATGTCGACGCGGTAGCAAATATCGTCCGGCGCCAGTCCCATGCGGCCAACGAGCATTATTTGCCCGCACGTCAGATCTCGTTCCAAGACGGCGGCCTCAAGGCGATGTTCGAGGAAGTGCATGGGCTCGCCGAGTGGGTCGCGACCTACGACGATTTGCTCGATAAACGTCAGCTCGCCGCACAAGGCATCAACGTTATCCGTTACCGACGTCAGCGGACGCATGGCCGGAATATGGTCGTATCCTCGACATCTGAACTGCGTATCTTGCATGTCCTAGTGTTGCGCCGTCTGACAGAGCTTTCGCTCGGACTCGATGATGCCAAGCTGGCAGTGCTTGCGAAGCGCATGATTGACGATGCAAACGCCATTTCCGGCGACATTGTCCTGCGCGCTGCCAAACGCGGGGTATCAGCCGGCGAGCTGATCGGTCTCGTATTGAGCCGCGCCCTGATCGCCGAAGAAATGGGTGGCGCAGCGGCAGTCGCCTGGTTCTTGCTCGACGACTATGCTGAATGGCTTGGCCAAAAAGAGGAGGGCATTGCCGATATTCTTGGCTTGAGCCTCTCCACCGATTCCGCAGGCAAACCGCAGCTTCGCGCGATCGTTACCGAAGCCAAGTATGTCGACCAATCGGGCGCAGCCGAAGCTTGTCGAAAGTCACGCAGCCAGCTGCGGCAAACGGTGGCGCGGATCGACGACGCCTTGTTCGGCGATCCTGGTCGTCTCGACCGCGATCTTTGGCTCTCGCGTATAGCCGACCTGCTGCTCGACGGGACGGCAGCGCTTGGCCAACCAAATTTACTCGAACGAGTTCGCGATGGCATCCGGCGTGGTGCGGTGCCGATCGATCTGCGCGGCTATTCGCACATCTTCATCTCTGGCCCCGCTGGAGATGGTAGCTCGCACGGAGATCAGGAGTTGCTAACGGGCATCAAAGGAGGCCTGCAGGAGACTTTCACCCGCGAGGGCCTCCGTCAGTTGCTCAAAGCCTATGAAGCCGGCACGCCGCTCGGCACAATCCGCGCTGGGCTCGGGCAGAACCATAGCTGGGAGACACTCGACTTCCAGGACCCCGCGCCGCGGGTCGAGTGGACCAAGACCATCGAGGTGAGCGAGGCCAGCGGGCCAGCGAGCAAGCAGATCGTCCATGACTATGACGAAGACGATGATGACGGCGACCCCGAGGGCGGCATCGTTAGCGAGGAGCAGGCACCCAAGGAGTCAGTAGGCGGGGGCGCGGCTGATGGAACCTCGGCGAATGCCGAGGCTTCGGGCGAAGCGCCGACGGATCCGGGTGCTCAGCAATCAGCCGGTGCAGGGAGTGAACCACTCGTAACCGGTCCGGCGGTCACCGTTTTCGTAACCGCTGCGGAACCTGCCGCGACCCCGCCGGCGCCGACAATACCAGTGATTGCCACGCGCGAGCCGTCTCAGCCAGCGATACCTGTCGCCGGCACAGGGGTCGAAGCGCTGATCCATTCACGTGCCGAGGCGGCGCATGAAGAGTCGGCCGAGGCGCAAACCTGGCTTGAGGCAACCGCGCAGAAGCTGCGCTCGGCACTTCTTGGTTACAACCTGCAGGCCAAAATCACGGCAACACGTCTGACGCCCAACGCAGCCTTGATACGCTTCATGGGGTCAGACCGGCTTCGTGTCGAAGATATCGAAGCGCGCCAGTCAGCTTTGCTGACGACCCATGGGCTGAGGCTGATCTCGGTCTCGCCACTGCCCGGTGAGATCGTTGTTGGCGTCGCCCGCCCACAACGCCAGCTGGTATCCCTCTGGGATGTTTGGGGGCGGCGCGAGATCAATCGAAATGCGGCGGGGGTGAACACGTCTTTCGTCTTGGGGCTCAAGGAGCTGGATGGCGAGATCCTGTATCTCAACCTCGGCGGCCCCTTTGCCGGTGGACAGCAGCATGAGCCCCACACGCTCGTCGCTGGCGCGACGGGCTCGGGTAAGTCGGTGTTGATCCAGGCGCTGTTGCTCGACATCGCCGCGACCAACTCAAGTCAGCTCGCCCATATCTATCTGATCGACCCTAAAATGGGCGTCGATTATGCGGCGGTCGAACGCTTGCCGCACCTCCAGGGCGGGGTCATTGTCGACCAGACCCGAGCTGTCGAGGTGATGGAAGGCCTCGTTGCCGAGATGGAGCGGCGTTACGAGCTGTTTCGCGCGCATGGCGCGCGCGACATCCGGTCGTTCAACACCAAGGCCGGGCCGTCCGAACGGCTGCCTTACGTGTTCCTGGTTCATGACGAGTTTGCAGAGTGGATGCTGACCGAGGACTATAAGTCTGCGGTGACCTCCAATGTCTCACGACTAGGTGTCAAAGCGCGCGCCGCCGGCATGCACCTCATCTTTGCTGCACAGCGGCCCGACGCCAATGTTATGCCGATGCAGTTGCGCGACAATCTCGGCAACCGGTTGATCCTGAAGGTTGCCAGCGTCGGCACATCCGAGATCGCGCTTGGCGTGAAGGGTGCAGAACAGCTGCTGGGCCTCGGGCATCTTGCGGCGCGGCTTAGTGGGGAGCCCACGATCATGTATGCGCAGGCACCTTTCCTGTCGGACGATGACATCGACGCAGCGGTGGACGCGATTATCGCGAGCGACAACAGTAGCAATTAGCCTCTTCGAAAGGGGGCCATCAAAACGTAGGTGCATTTGAGAAATGGTTCACTGGAACATTAGTCCTCACCCAATTGCTGATGTGCGTGACTGGAGTGACGCCGGACGGCTTGAACTCCAGCCCGATTTTCAGCGTCGAGAAGTGTGGGCGCAGAGCGCGAAGATCATGTTGATCGATTCGATCTTAAGCGACATTCCGCTGCCAAAGATTTTCCTGGCTAAGACGATTAAGGGTGGAAGCGTTCATCGGGTCGTGATCGACGGTCAGCAGCGAATTTCAGCAATTCTCGCTTTCCTGCGCGACCAATTCATTCTCGAGCCGCCGTATTCTGGCCCTTACCTCGGAAAGCGCTTCTCGGATTTCAATGAGACCGAGACTGATAATTTTCTCCGCTACCGCATTGATTTCAACGAGGCGGACAATCCCAGCGATCGCGAGGTCCGCGACGTGTACATGCGCGTAAACAAATACACAGTTCCTCTCACGCGACAGGAGCTTCGCCGAGCTGATTTTCCAGGAGATTTTCTAGACGTCGCTGAAGAATTGTCGGTTTTGGAGTTCTTCGAGGATGCAGGCGTATTCACGGCGACAGATCGCAGGCGCTACGCCGATGCTGAATATATCTCCGAAATTCTCGCAGCGCTCATCGACGGTGTTCAAGACAAGAAGAATCGGCTCGATGAGTTCTACATCGGACACACGACTTGGCCTTTGGAGAATCGCAAAGCCATCGTGGCGCGCTTTAAAGATGTACTCGCGGATCTTGCGACGATTTTTGCTGAATGGCACGGTGGGATCAAGGGGACACGTTTTCGGCAAAAGGCAGATTTCTACAGCCTCTTCGTCGCTATCGACGAGCTTCGTCGGGAAGGACATCGGCTCGACGAAAGACCAATCGCAGCGTTAGTTCAGGACATTCGCGCGCTAGATTACGGGATCCGGCCTGAGGGAGAAGTCGATATTCTTAGCGAGTATGCGATCAAATGCGTCTCTCAGGCTAACTCAGCGTCAAGCCGCCGTTGGCGTGCAGATTTTCTGAAAGCTATTTTAGCCGGGACGTATCGTGCTGTTCCGCCCACTGGTGACGACCGGACGATATTCTATCGCTTAATGGACGACTACGCGAAGGCTGACGGTGGGAGCATGTGCCCGCCAAAAGAGCACGAATGTCCCGCCGGCGATGGGCTCGTCGACGTACACGATGGTGCTCTCCTTGCGTGGGGCCCAAGCGAAGTAGTTTTTCAGACCGACAACGCCCGCTGGATCCATAGTAGCTGCGCTGCCGAGCTTGCTGACTGGCGGATCATCCAACGACCTTCCGTGGCCGACGATGACCAGCCTGATCTATTTTGATCCTGACGAGCTCGAGAGAGGCCGCTATTTCGAGATTGACGATACTCTGGTCGCAGAAGATGGCCGTTCGTATTCGCTCGGAGACTGGATCGCACGCGGCGGCAACGGGTCGGTGTTTCGATGCGTCGAGCGCAGTTCCGGTACTGAATATGCGATCAAGTTTCTCATGCAGCCGCGTGGCCGGATTCTTAAGCGGTTTTATCGCGAGGTTAGGCTCCTCAAGGAGCTGCAGCATGAGCACATCGTGCGATATCGCGGGACCGGCAGGACCCGTCATTCGGGCGGAACACGTGGCTTACGTTGCCCGTTCCTGATCATGGAGCTTGCAGACAGCAGTTTGTCGGACATCGCCTCGAAGTCCCGCATTCCCCCAGAGATATATGTCGGCCAGTTTCGTGGACTCGCGCGGGGCCTGGCCAACCTACATGCGAAAGCTATCCACCGCGATATTAAGCCCGAGAATATTCTCATATCCGGCGATCGATGGCTTTTGAGTGACTATGGCCTCTGCCGCTTCTCCGACAAACCCGAACTTGATATTACACCGATCGACCAAGCGATTGGACCTAAATACTGGCTGTCACCCGAGGCTCATAATCGACGACTGGGGCAGGGTGATGCTATCTGTCAGGCGTCAGACGTTTTCCAGTTGGCCTCTGTGTTTTGGTACGTTGCCACGGGTCGTCACCCATGTGGCCTCCTGACGGTCGAGGACTGGAGCGGACCCGCCCGGCTGTTCGAGCCAATCCAGCGCGCTCTTCAACACCAAAAGTCTCGAAGGCCGGCCGATGGCGTTGCCTTTGCTGCTGCAATCGAAGCTGCAATTGACGCGTGATTACTTGTGACAAATCACGCAGCTGCTTGCCCCTTCGTCAATGCCATAGACATCGTCGATCGTCTCGGTGGTGTTCGCCGATAGGGGGTTCACCCGGCGACTTCGGCGGAGGCGCTCTCGGCGCTTCTCATAGTCCGCTTTGATCTGCTCGACCCGGTCGGGTGCAATCAGTTCGGTCAAGCTTTCACCTTGGCTCCAGGTAAACGGCGAGCCATCCTTGAGCGCAGTCTTCTCATATTCGATCGCCTCGGCGAACCGGTCTGGGTGATTCTCGGCGAGCCGCACCCATTCAATTTTTTGTTGATAGAAGCAGAACGTGCAGCCTGAACGCGAACGCCACTTATAGTACTCTGGCTCGCCGACATCCGACTGCTCAAGGATCTCTAGTACACCTGCGCGGTCTATTCCTGCATCACGCAGAGGAAAATGCACTCGCATATTGGGATGGGTCGCCTGATAGCCTTCCCGGCTCGGCTCGTCGGCTCGGATTGCGACATAGCTATGGATCGTGGTGCCTGCTTCTAGATCCTTCTTTAGCCAATGTTCGAGGGGGCGCAATTTGAGCTGCCTGGTGCACCAGCGTGTGCGTGGCGAAGGCAGGAAATTGCCATATTCGTCGAGCCAGAAATCGAAATCGCGGTCGGGATTTAGCCGCTGTATCGGCTTTCCTAGAAAGCCCTCCAGCTTGTCCAGAAAACTATAGACCTCCGGTAGCTCCTTGCCGGTGTCGGTGAAGAAATATTCAAGCGGCAGGTGCGGATGGTGTTGTCGCATGTAGACAGCGAGCGAAGCGCTGTCGCGACCGCCCGAAATCCCGAGAATATGGCGTTCGTTCGTCATGCCGCTTCCGCCTCATCCTCAGTTTCGGCGGCAAGTGTAGCCACAGCGCGTGCCAGTGCCGCCAGCTGCAAGCGACTGCCTCTTTTGTCCGCACGGAGCGCTGCAACCAGCTTGTCCGCCATGCCCGCAGCCGCTGTCTTTTCCTGATCGGTGAGAATGAAGCTGCGCATCAGCGGAGGAGCAAGCGGATCGAGGCCGACCACCAACGCCAACGCTTCGCTATGGGTGCGCCGGTCACGAACGACCGCTAGCGCCTCGAGTTCGCGAAAGCGTCGGCCATAGCGTGCAATTTCGGTCAGCGCCTCTTCGCGGTCACGGTCCGACCAGTTTCGCGCAGGGCGGTGCAGCAGCACACTGACCAAGCTCTCTATATCCCCGGTGCCCTGTTCGATTGCTGCCGCGCGATCGGCAAAGGCGTCGAAATTATAGTCGTTGGTCATGCCGCGGATCAGCTGCGCGCGTTCGGCGATGCCGCCAAAATCCCGATGATCGATGCCAAGTGCGCGCCCAAGTGCCACGCGGAGCTCATCGAGCAGCGCGGGATAACTTGCCTCGGCTGCAATGATGGCATTGTAGATCGCGTCCGGCGATAGCCGATCACCGAGTGCAGCGGGAAGATCATCGAACAACAATCGCTCAGGGTCGTCGGCTTTCATCACAACGCCGCGAATGCTTTTGGCGTCGGCATCAATCCGCGAGGTGCGTTTGGCATAATTCGGTAACGCCTCGAAACGCTGGAAAATGGCAGCAGCGATTGGCAGCGATGCGCTGCTCTCTGTGACGTTCAACAGTTTGGCGAGCTCGCTAAGAAACGCCATCTCGCGTATCGAGCGATCAATGCGTCGCAAACGGAAACTGCCGGGCTTTTGCAGCAGCCGGTCAACAACAACATCGTCGATCGCCGTCTGATAGACTCCGTCGATATAGACTGCCGCCGTATCCCGGTTGGCGAGCATATATGCCAACGCAAGTGCAGGCATGACACCGCTCTTTATGCCAAATGGAGGCGCGGACCAACGTGCGTAAATCTTGTCGAGCGGTTCGTCGCCAGCTTGGTCCAGCACGTCCCAGGCCGGCTGCAGCGACTGGCCTTCTCGGCTGCCATCCGGGCCGGAAAAATTGAAGCGGCCTGGCTCGATTTCCCGGTGCAGCCCGAATGGCTTGAGTACAGTTAGATAGAGGCCCAGCTCGGCAGGATATTGCTTCATGCCAAGCTGCTTGAGCTCAAGTCCGCTGACCATCGCATGAGCCAAGTCCCGCAGCGCCGCCATGGCACTGGACGAAGGTTTGTCGCGCTGGAGCAATTCGCTCTTGAGGATTGGCGCTTTGGCAAAGCCAGCATCCGCCAGCATGCTGGCAATGACTGCAAGCGGTTCGGAATGCGACTTACCCGGGGACGGCGAGAGATGCCATTTGGCGCCTTCCAGTGCCGCTTCGAGCTTGCGATGCAATTCGTCGATACAACGCGACTGCCGCGCGGCGATCTCGCGACGGGCGATGCGATCGCCTTCGAGTTGCGGATGTTCGCGAAAGACACGTTCGACTGCCATAAGCTCGGCCGCTGCGTTGCGTAGCGCGAAGCTCTCGCTGGCACTGCCGAGCGCAATGACGCGTCCACTGCCATTAAGCGCCTTCGCAGTCGCCTTGGTGAGCGCGTCGGTCGCCTGGCGCGGCAACGTGCCATCGCTCAGCAACAACAGCATTAGACCGCTTCCTCGTTGCGGGCGTGCCAGGATGCGTTCGACGAGGCCGTCGACGTTGTCGTCGGACGTCACGACTTGCAGCGCGATCTCGAATGTCCGCAGGGCGCCCGTCATGAAATAATGCCGCTTGGCGGCGGCAAAGCCGAAACCCACCCGCTGCGGAATACCCTCCAGCTGGAGTGAATCGACCGGCGCCACTGCGCGGCCTATCGCTTCATCGAGATCAAAATCGCTGCCTGCAAACAGTGCGTAGCCGCCAAGCCGGGGCTGCCGGATTAGGATCGCCCAATCGAGCAGATCGTTGATTGCCGTTTTGATCGCCTTAGGCGTTGCGCCGGGCACAGCTGCTTCGAGAAAATCATCTGCGAGTGCAAGGCCAGAGCCGTTACGAAAGAATTCGATGATAGCCGCCGACTTGGTCAGCGCAACATGAAGGCCTTGGCCTTTTGCGCTGGCTCGCTCGATCGCCTCATAGGCAAGGCTGAAGCGACTGCCGTCATTTCCGGCAGCAAGCGACATGCCGAAATTGGCAGCCATGTAATCCCAAAGCATTGCAGGATCGTAGGTACCACTGACCTCCTCGGCATGCTGAAGAAACTCCTGGAAGCCTGACGGTTCGGCCGAGCTCAAAAACCCGAATACGCTTCGTTCATTCTGCGCAAAGCGCGCACGAGAGATCGGTCCGAGCAACAAGGCGCTGACAGGATTGAGCGGCCACGTATCGGTTAGCGCCTTGGTGAGCACTCCGACTTCCGTCGGCCTGCGCTTAGCGACTGCCTCGGCTACTAGCTTAGCGCGCTCGAAAGCATTGGCTGGAGGTTCGGCCGTAATTGCCCGACCCAAAAGCGCCACTGTCTCATCGGCCCCGGAGAGGAAGGCGATGTCTTGGAAACGGCCTTGAACTTTGGCCCATTCCTGACGGGCATCGCGTGCCGCGCGCGCGGCATATTGCTCAAATGACTGGTGCAGAATGCCGATGACGACGAGCCGGCCTTTACTGCGTGTCGCGCGCTCGGCGAGATCTTGCAGCAAATGCACATCGCCGCCTTCAAGCGCTTCATGTTCGAGCAGCTTGCCGAGTTCGTCAAGGATCAGCAGCGTACCGCTCGACTCAGCTTCGCCACCGGAAATCAGAGCTGCAATCAGGGCGTCGTCGCTTGCGCCATAGTCAGCGGCTTGCGCCGAACTCCAGTCGAGAGCGAGTGTCGCAGCTTCGACAATGGCGTCGCGCAAGCGGGTCCGGCTGCCGGTAACCGCGACCACCTTCCAGCGGCCTTTGGGTTCGGGAAATGCTTCAACATAGAGGCGTGTAAGGGTTTCGCCCGCAATATCGCGCGCTATCTTGCGATTGCCTTTGGTCCCAGCGACGAGATTTGCGACGAGCAGTGCGGCGCTGGACTTGCCGCCGCCATATGGTCCGGTCCAAGTGTAAGCGCCTTGGTGGCTGTCGCATTGGCTTTCAGCAAGTGTTGTCAGAGCCTTGGCTATGCTTGCTTGCAGGATATAGCCAACCAGCGGAGGCGTGCCATTGAGGTCAGCATCGAGACGTGCCGAACGCGCGAACCGGCGGTCGATTGTTACCGTCGAAGCGAGCTTGGTCATGCAGCCACCCGCAGGCTTGAACGGGGATAAGCGAGGCTAAGCGTGGTCATCGCATCAAACGAGCCCGCCCGCTGGATTTGGCGCAGGCCTGCCGTGTCTACCCATTTCCATGCCCCGTCGGTTAGGTCATCGAGGTGCATCAGGCGCGTAACCACGCTGTCTTCGTCGAGCTTGAACACACGACCCGGCGAGCCCGCCGCATAACAAATCTGTTCTGCGGTCAGCGTGGTCGATCCCCCTGAGCGCTCCCAATAATCGCCAAGCGCATAGGCGAAGATTGCATCGTGCAGGCTAGGTTTGGGGCCACGCACAAACTCATACCAACCGCCGAGACGCGCTTCGCGAATGATCGCGAGTTCGGCCAGCAGTGGTTCGGCCGCATCTTCATTGAGGCTGTCGCCGCGCCGGACATAGCTACGCAGGAAAACTTCGATGTCACGTTTAAGGGTTCCGCGCGTTGCGCGCCAACCATTATCCTCGACAAGCGCGAACAATTCTTCGACGAGCATTGCGGGATCGAATTCAATCGCACTGAGGTGATTGAAGGCATAATAAGCCGTCGTTGTCATCTCGGGCGTTGACGCCACGCGCCAATGCGCCAGCCAAATCGTCGCAGCCTGTTCGAGATATGGGTCGAGCCCATCATCGGCGAGGATAGCGCGGCCGAGCGGGGTGGGGGTGATAACCCGCTCCACCTCGTCGAAGAAGCCAGTTGCCAGTGCCCAGTATCGCATTGAGGCCGCCATATTGCGGCCGACACCGAAGCGTGCGATGGCCTCTTGTTCTTGGAATGTTCTCGCATTGGCCTGATCGCCTACTGCGTCGAACGCCTTTTTCAGCCAAAGAAGGCGCAGCGGGAAAGTCTCATGGCCCGCAAACTGCCCTTTCGAATCAAGTGTAACTGTTCCCCGCCTCATATGCCAATGCTACTGGCGAACCTCTCCAGCAGCAAGCCGAGATTGGTCAGCAGCGGCTACAATTCGGTCAGCAGCGGCCTCTACCTCATCTACATTTTGATAGCGATGGCAGAAAATGCGGATGACGTGGCGCGCATCATCTTCGGAAAGTCCAATAGCTTCAAGGACATGCGACTGTTTGATTTGACCGGATGTACACGCCGATCCGGTAGAAAGTGAAACATCACGGGCAACCTTGGCACACAATTGATCGGCATCGATGTCGGCAAGCTGGAGTGCAGCGCTACCCGGAACTACTGCGGCATCTCCGGTGATCCGGCTGAAGCGGAATTGCCGCGATGCGAGCCTCTCAAGCAGCTTGGATATGAGCAGCCGCCCATGGCAATCATCGCCCTCAAGGCGTGAACGCGCAACCTTAGCGGCAGCCCCGAAGCCCGCGATCAATGCCACCGGCTCAGTACCGGGACGAACTGCATATTGCTGACCACCGCCATGGACCAATGGCATGGGCTTAGGTGCATGGGCCCCGACATAGAGCGCACCGACGCCCATCGGACCATAGCATTTGTGCGCCGACAGGCTTAGATAATCGATATCGAGGTCAAGCACGTCGATTGCTATCTTCCCCGCCGCCTGCGCGGCGTCACTGTGCATCAGACCGCCCACTGCATGGACCAATGCAGCAGCTTCGGCGACCGGTTGGATGACCCCGGTCTCATTGTTGACCAGCATCACCGATGCGATCAGCACGTCATTACCAAGCAAGGCTTGGAAAGCTGCGAGATCCAGGCGGCCTTCTCTGTCGACTGGAGCGATGCTGACCGAAAATCCTTGTTTCTGGAGTATCCGCGCCGGCTCTAGCACCGCCTTATGTTCCACCGCTGAAACGACAATCCGTTTCCGGTCAAATCCACTTCTCACAGCACTTTGTGCTACACCCAACAGCGCAAGATTGTTGGCTTCGGTCGCGCCAGAGGTGAAAATGATCTCCCCAGACGCCGCGCCGATAAGGGCTGCCACGTCCGCACGGCCGTCGGCGATGATACCCGCGGCCCGTTCACCGGCCGCATTGGGAGAACCGGCATTGCCAGGATGGTCCCAGACCGAAAGGATTGCACTGCGAGCTTCCGGGCAGAGCGGCAAGGTGGCAAAGCCATCGAGATAAATTGGCACCGCCATGCTCACGCAAACTTGCGCGCGGCGCGACGTGCTATGCTAAATGGTTGGGAGAGGAGTGTGTGATTCATGAGTGACGATGTAGCCGCTGAGACGCGCGATCAGAAAGTGATTTATGAGCAGCGCTGCCAGGACTTTCGTTCCCTCAATGGATTTCTGTGGCAATCACCGCTTATCATCATGTCGCTGACCGGCGGATTGTGGTTTGCGGTCGCTAGCTTTGCACTCAGCACATCAGCGCGATCTATGCTGCTGGTCTTCGCGTGCCTCGCGAACTTGCTGATGATAGGGGCGTTGGTGCGTTTGCGATGGGTTATGCAGCAGGTTCTCGAGGATATTCGGGACTATGATGGGAAGCGTCGGACGAAGGGCGATTACACCATCGTGAAGATTTTTTCCGCGATGCTGCTCTTCACGGCGATCGGCTCTGGCATCGCCGCGTGCAATCCGGCCGCATACTTCACCAAGGCACCCACCTCCGAGGTCGAAAAATGATGACTGTAACCGAACGGAGCGAAGCCGTTGATTACTATAATCGCGACGCAGCAGGTTTTGCCGCCCGCTATGACAGCGTGAGTTTTGAGGCGGTCCATCCATTGCTGGGCCACTACTTGCCAGTTAGTGGTGCGGCGCTCGATATTGGCGCGGGCAGCGGCCGGGACGCGCGCGCGTTAGCAACCCATGGACTCACCGTCACTGCGGTAGAGCCATCAATCGGCCTTCGTTTGATCGGAGAAGCGAGTACCTCTAGCATTCGCTGGATCGACGACCGGCTGCCTGACTTGGTGCGGATCGCCGATTTTGGCTTCTTCGATCTTATACTATGTTCGGCTGTGCTGATGTTGGTCCCGCCGACTGACTTGACTAAGAGCTTCGTGACCATGGAAAAGTTACTGGCACCGAGTGGATCCATCGCGATCAATATACGCCAGCCAATGTCGGGTGAGCCCCCCAATATTTTCTTCGCACATTCGGATGACGAAATTCTTGCGGCCGCCGACACGGCTGGCTTGATCTGCCTCGACCGTGCCGAAGCTGGGGATGCCTTAGGGCGGGAGCCTTATCGATGGCGCAGCTTTATCTTCGAACGGAGGCGTTGACCGCTACGTTCGCTCAATGGATGGGGTGCTCATTGAGCGCTCTTGCGATCCCTCAACGACCAACTCGTCTACTTCCATACCTTCCAGACCGGAGCTGCGCCGGCAGAATCTTATGTGAACTAGGCGGCAAAAGCACGAAGCAGCTTGCCGCGACTTTGTAACGGACCTTGGCTCAGCGCCAACGCACAACGGTGCCGGTTCGTAACATTGCAGTGCCCAGATCGCGGCCGTCGCTCAACCTGCAAGACGCCACAACCCGTCCGTAACTTTGATGCGAAGCCCGGCAGCGCATTGGCTGTGCAAAAACCTTGACGTGGCCAGAAGAAAGATTCCCCTTGGCACCGCCCAGAAGAGCTACCAGAGCATCGCGGGCCTCGACCCCCGAGGAACGTGGACAAGGGTGGCCTGCCCGGCAAGTTCCGTCCAGTTCGCGCGCGGCAATGCTCCCCAGTCGGATCCTAGGCCCTTCCGCGCACCAGATCGGACCGTCTCCATCCCAAACCGCAACCGGCGTGCAGATGAACGCGGCACTTGCGGCCAGCGTCAGTAAACTCATTCTGCGAGCCTTCCCCTCAAATACCAGCGCCAAACCCTGCCTTGTCGGTCGAACGCATACGCGGAGGCCACTTCCGATAGCCACAAGCAACCCCGGTTCCAAGGTCTGCTAAGCAAATGGCCCGTGCAGTGATTTGAACATAGGCTTGAAACCGGAAGACTCTTGGTCCGAGCTGCCCGAGTTGGGGTAGCTGATCACGACAAATCATTGTAATTGGCTCGCCCCGCGCGAACTGCTTTGGATGCATCACGCGGAATGAACGGGGACTCGAATGGGAAAACGAAATCTCGCAATCGTTGGCACCCACCAAGACTATTTCGCGGATATGTATGACGAACGAATGGGCGAAAACCCATCAGTCGTTTTCGGATGCGCATCCCCGGAAGATGCCGCCACGAGTTATTTCAGGAACGTTTTTGAAAACTCAAATGCGCTCGTCCGCGAGGCAGTCATCGGCGTATGGCTAGCAAGTGAGGGGCCTGAGGTGGCCATCATTTTCGAGGCTTATGCGACTTTGACTCCCTGCATAGCGGCAGACGCGGAACCTGGCGAATTCGATATTGAGTTGGATGTGCGCCAACGGTCATAGTGTGCGGGACGCGCGCAGGCGGCGTGCGCTGCAGTCATGACCGGGCAAAACGCAGAGCATTGGTTGACAGTCGTGCGATATGCGATCAGCATTGTAGCCGGTTTGACCCCCTTGCCTGTCGCCAAGCTAAATAGGTTTTGATCAATCCTTCAAACTGCCCGCGAATCCAGTGGTCAGATCGATTAAATGGCGACCGATACGACCCCCTGGAGTTCGTATGGCTATCCTACTGCCGACATCAGAGAATATTCGTCTTCTCAAAGCCACTCTCATGGGTGATTTTGAAATGCGCTCTGCGCATGCTTCTGAAGCGATTGCCGCTCTCATTGGATTTCGATCCAATGCGGCTTACCTGGCCACTTCCAATCATCTGCCCGATGTGACGATTTACGAGGTGGATTTCGACGCATTTGAAGAGCGCTCAGTCAATCTGGGTTACGACAGAGCGTCATCCGAATTTTTGCGTTTCCTGTTCAAAGGGATCCCATGGCCTAACCCCGCTTGGAAAATGATCGAAAAGCGAGATTCAGCCGCTCGCGATGCTTGGTTCTATGAGTGCCAACGCCGCAAGATACCGTTCCTGCACGTGGCAAAGGCAAGAAAACACTTCTCGGTCCATTGGGACCATATCAGCTTGGATTCTGATTATGACCAGATGATCAGGCAGTCTGCCGACGGGGAAATGGCAAGGGTTCTGTTCCGAACCTATCAACTGATCGCTTCTGGCCTTGAGCCTAAAAGCTTTTTCGATGGCGGGGCCTTGGTGGGGGATGTGACTGGCTTGTCTGAACCAAGCGCCCGGCAGATTGCAAATGCCTTCGCTCTCCTGCTTTTTCCTGGCAACGTGCAATCTTCTTTGGCTGCATAAGAAGATATTGGAAGCCGCGGAACCAGCGGCTTCCAATACGCCACAACTCCATCAGGCCGAAATTCGGAGCTCCGTTCGCGTCGTGCAACAAGCCAGTGGTCCAAATCAGGCACGCTGCGGTGGACTTCATCACCGCAAGAAACCGTCGCGCCTTTGGCCGTGCTGGTTGTCGTAGTTTTCGCGCTGGTCGTAGGCGCTCTTGCGAATACCCACCTCGACCCGCTGACCGCCGGCATTGCGGATATGGAGATCGCGCAGATCAATCTTGTTGCGCTGCGCCCAGTCCTTTGCCTCGCGCTCGCTACCGAAGGTGCCTGCATCTTCGTAATCGAATGCCATTTCATGCTCTCCTTGAAGTGGTGATTGACGGTCTGGAAGATTGGATGCGCAGGATCATGCCGATTGCCTCCGGGCATCGGCGGATCGGGCAATCGCCGAATGGCGAGTCCTGAGCCGTAAGAGGTGCAGCTGAGCCATTCTCCGGAAGGCGGTTGCGCAGAAGGCCGCCAGCGATCCGGCAACAACTGAGGCCAGAATGACCAAACCGAGCGCAACCCATTCCGGTCCCGGGAAAGGGCCAGGCTGGCCCGCAACCGGCTCTGCGGCGCCTTCAGCACCAACCCCTGTTGCCGTCGTGAACCCCTCCGTTATCGGATGACGCGTGAGGACCATTGGCTCACTGCCGGAACCTGGTTCCGCACCGGACATCGCTGGGTCACGTGGTAGCATGGCTCTTCTCCTATCGGCTGCGTTCGATGCTGCGTTCGGGCAGGTCGATCTGCGGCACTGACCGCAGACTGTCCCTGGCCACGTTGGGAAGCGGCGAGAGGCTGTCGCCACCGCTGCGCAAGTGTTCGGGGATCTTCGGGCTGAATTCAGCGGAAGTGCCCTTCCCCTTGCCTTCATCGACCTGCTTCTCGCCAAGGGTCTCAAGCGCGCTGGTCTTGTCGCCGGGGTTGCCCTCGATCTGACTGAGCAGACGGTCCTTGTCGTTGGTGACGATCGTGATGTCATCACGCACGCGGGTCATCATCACAAGTGCAAGGCGCTGGTTGGAAAGGTTGCGGGCGGCCGAGTGCATCTCGCCGATCGCCATGTCGCGGGTATCGCCCTGCGCTTGATGCATGTTCAGCGCATAGGCGAGACCCATGCGCTCGAGCATCCGGTCGTTCTGCTTGAGCTCGATAGTGTCGCCCTGGCGGTTCTCGACCGTCACGACCCCGTCCCGGATCGCCAGAACACGAGCTTCCTCGGACTTCATCAGGCCGCGAGCGGTGTCCTTTTCGTTCCAGCGGACCTTGTCACCCTCGTAGATCGTCTCCCGATGCTTCTCTGAAAGTCGCAGGGCATCGCGCTTGTCAGCCGGGTCGATGGCGGAAGGGTCAAAGCGCTTCAGCTTGCCCTGTGCATCGCGCAGCACCACCCTCTCCCGACCATCGGTGCCTTCAACGTCATAGCGCCCGCGCGCCAGCCCCCCCGGAGCGTTGGTACGCATGACCTCAAGAACCTGGCCCTTGTCGTAGGTGCTGGCGTAGCGCAGCTCTTCGCGTGTGGCGTGGGCAGGTAGCAGCGTCGCCAGCTGCATGCCCTCGCCCTTCAGCACGCCTTCGGCCTTCAGACCTTCCTGCACCATCCGGTTGAGCGCCCCGCGCGCATCGCGGCCCGCCGAGTAGATTGCAGTACGCGACCGATCCTCTGGCCCCAGCGCCAGCCAGGTTTGCGCCGTGACCCGAAGGTGATCCTGGCCCGCTTCGATCACGCGCTCGCCGAGCGAGGCAAAGCTCTCCCTGAACTGGCCAGCCCTCGCAAGGCCGGCGGCTTCCTGCATATGGGGGGTACGTTGGCGCAAGGAGGTTTCGAGCCGGGCCATGGCCGGATTGTCGGCCTGGATGAGCGCAAACGCCTTACCCGCCTCGATCGAGAGGAGCTGCGCCTTGTCACCCACCATAATGACCTTCTCGGCGCCAAGCCGGTTGGCGATGGTCAGAAGGTCGTTCATCGGCTTGTTGGCAACGAGCGAAGCTTCATCAAGAAGGAGGACCTTGCCTTCAACCAGCTTGCGTGACGCCTCGAACGTCGGCCCCGACCCGTGGAGCGCGCCGCGCAAGTGCTGGTTGATGAAGGAGGAGACCGTCTGCGCTGCGATCCCCGCTTGCAGCAATTCTCCGTCGCGGCCGCGAAGCTGGGTTTCGTTCCTGAGGTCGCTCACCATCTTGTTGGCAAAGGCAAGGCCGATGACCTCCCTGCCCTCTTGGTGGGCGACGCTGGCTATCGCGGAAATAAGGGTCGTCTTGCCGGCACCTGCGACCCCCTGGATCACCACCGTGCGGTTATCACTGCCAAGCGCGAGGGTGCCCGCTGCAATCTGCTCGGCATTGAGATCCCGTTCGCCGGCAGCCTCTCGCAGGCGCGACGGGGCCTCTGCCAACGGAATCATGCCCGGACTGGCCCCCTGCCCGCGTGCCACGTTGTCGAGTGTCGAACGCTCGATCAGCCGGTGTTCCGGCGTCGTAAAACGGTCAGGCACCCCATCGATCCGGGTGCTCTTGCCAGCAAGCACCTGGCCGCCCTCCAGCAGCCGCTGCATGCGCTCCTCAACGCCTTCGGCAGTCACTCCCCGGAGACCAAGGTCGAGCGCGCTCTTGACCAGCTCAGCGCGCGTCCACGAGGTTTCACGCTCGCCGATCATGCGGATGGCAGATGCTGTCGCCATCTCGGTGCGCAGCTGCGTCGGGGTCAGCAGGGTCCGCGCCAGACCGTTGGTCGTGAGTTCGTCAGCCGGACGCGTATAGATGCGGGCCGTATCGCGAATGTCCTTGATCGCCTCACGCACGCGCTCGGCGCTGCCGAGCTTGGCTTCGGCCGATAGCTCGGAGCGCGCCCGCGCCTCTGCGGCCAGCGCCTTGGCGTCAAAGCCCAGCCCTTCGGCCCGCCGGACCCACTCAGCCTTGAGCGCCTGCTTGTCGTCAGGATTCAGCTTGGGATCGCGGGTCCGCTTGGTGATCTCGCGCATCGCTTCGCTTTCGGACGGGCTGCGACCCAACCTCTGCGCGGTTGCCAGAATGTCCTGGCGTCTTTGGCTGAACGCATCGATGACATCGCGCGGCACGCCCTTGATCTCGAACTGTCCGTGCTTGCCGGTGATCTCTGTCTGGTATCCGAGCTTCTCGAGGTTGCTGCGCAGGGCCGCGTTGTAGATCGAGCCCAGGACCGAATTGTTCTTCCAGATCTCACCATTCCAGAGCGCCTTCCACTTGCCCGCCTTGTCCTGCGTCATTGCCGCTATCACGGCATGGGTGTGGTTCTGCGGGTCGAGTTTGCGGCTCGTGTCGTGCTGGAAGAGCGCGTAGACGAGGTTGCCGGTCCTGACCGGCTCGCCATTGCCATTCCGGGAATAGTCCCGCGCTTCTGCGAAGTGCTTTTCCAGATAGGCCATGACGGATTTGACCGCACTGGCCTGCGCCTCCAGCACACGCTTGTCGCCGCCCAACTGGATCATCAGACTGGCCGACTTCGGCATCGAGAAAGTCAGATCAATTCCGGCACGGCGGTTGGCATTGGCATTGACGATGCTGCCGTCGGGAAGCTTGCCATCGAGCAGCTTCTCGAAGTCGTCCTTTGAGACCTGTCCCTTCAGCCCGAGAGCCTCGGCACCCTTCCCGCCCCACTCGCTGAGCTCAGCCGGGCCATCGCCAACATAATAGTCATCCTTGGCGAAATAGTTGGCTGCGCCTCCGGCAGAACCCACTGATGCGACCGAGAGCATCTCAGGCCCCTTCCCGAGGCGTTGACTGGAACATCGGACGAGCGGCATCGCCCAGCAGAAGCCAGGCTGGATCGACGGCGAATTTGATGCAGACACGCGCGACGAGACTGGCAGGCGGATCCCTGTGACCGCCTTCATAATTCTTGACCGTCTTCACCGCGATTCCGAGATCCGAGGCGAACTCGCCCTGCGTCTTGGAAAGCGCCGCTCGTAGCGTGCGTAGTCGCAGGCCGAAGGCAACACAGGATGCCGGTGGCGGCTTCCGGACAGTGGCGTGAACCGTCATCGTTCCGGCTCCTGATCGTCATCAATCGAAGGCTCTGCGCGGCGCTTGTCCTCGGCCCCGAAGCCGTGGATCGTTTCACGCTGGACCTCGCTCT
>NZ_JAIXZS010000099.1 GCF_027489515.1 Novosphingobium sp.
CTCAAGGACTGGCGACGCATCCATACCCGCTACGACCGATGCGCCCACACGTTCATGTCCGCCATCTGCATCGCCGCAACCGTCATCTTCTGGCTCAATCAATGAGTCCTGAGCCTAGAACGCGCTTTGCTGTCCCACGATGCAAGAATGTTCCACTGATATTCCAGAGTTTTACAAGTTCCTCCTTTGTAAGCTGGGGCACCGGATGATCGCCTAGCCGGACGCCTGTCGGCTCAAACCTGAAGCGTACACCTTTTGGGAAAAAATCTGGGTTGAGGGCCTCTAGCCGAGCAATCAACACGGCGGGTTCGTATCGCTTCTGAATGTTAGTGCCAGTGACATCACCGTGGGCAACCATGCACCCTAATGCTACCGTTTCGCACAATAAACGAAGCTGAAGGTAACAGAACTCTTGGATCATGCGAGGTGCCCAATTTTCGCGATCGTCTATTGCTCGCTCGAGCGAAAATATTCTTATTCTAGCTTCATCCATGAGATTGGCATAAATCTGATGCTCGGCTTTCAGTTTTGGAGCCTCTTTCATGCTTCCTGACTCCAGCCACTAAAATGAAGGCTACCTAGATCTAACCGAACGATTGCACTCAGCTTGACGTTCTCATAGCAAGGGCCCCCAAGTCGGTAAGAGCTGGGAGCTTATCGGTACGATCCAAAGAGAACTCACCCCCGCTTCGCCCGCTTCGCCACCGCGCTAAGCCCCTTCGTCAGCTGCACCAGCCCATTCAGCCGCGCTTCGGGCGTGCCCCATGCGCGGTTGATTACCAGCTTGTTGTCCGGGCGCAGTTTGGCGGTTCCCTTCAACCGGTCGATATAGGCGAAGAGGCCGGCGGGTTCGGGGAAGCTGTCATTGTGGAACGAGACGAGCGTGCCCTTGGCGCCGACGTCGATCTTGGCGATGTGGGCGGCGATGGCCTGGCGTTTGATTTCGATGAGCTTGAGGAGGTTCTGCGTCGGGCCGGGGAGGGGGCCGAAGCGGTCGATCATTTCGGCAGCGAGGGCTTCGACGGCGTCTGCGCCTTCGGCATCGTTCATGCGGCGGTAGAGCGCCATGCGGACGGCGAGATCGGGGACGTAGTTTTCCGGGATCATGATCGGCGCATCGACGGTGATCTGGGGGCTTAGAGCGCTGCGTTCGCGGGCGAGGCCGATTTCGCCGGCCTTGGCGGCGACGATCGCGTCTTCGAGCATCGACTGGTAGAGCTCGAAGCCGACTTCGCGGACGTGGCCGGACTGTTCGTCGCCGAGGAGGTTGCCTGCGCCGCGCAGATCGAGGTCGTGGCTGGCGAGCTGGAAGCCGGCGCCGAGGGAATCGAGGTCGCTCAGCACCTTAAGGCGCTTTTCGGCTACTTCGGAGAGGGCCTGATTTTCAGGATAGGTGAGGTAGGCGTAGGCGCGCAGCTTGCCGCGCCCGACGCGGCCTCTGAGCTGGTAGAGCTGGGCGAGGCCGAAGCGGTCTGCGCGGTGGAGCACGATGGTGTTGGCGCTGGGGATATCGAGGCCGCTCTCGACGATGGTGGTCGAGAGGAGGACTTCGTAGCGCTTCTCGTAGAAGGCGCCCATGCGGTCTTCGACCTCGGTGGGGCTCATCTGGCCGTGGGCGGAGACGTAGCGGATCTCGGGCACGTTGAGGCGGAGCCATTCCTCGAGATCGGGCATGTCGGCGATGCGCGGGACGACGATGAAGCTTTGGCCGCCGCGCTGGTGCTCGCGCATCAGGGCCTCGCGCATGGTGACGTCGTCCCACGGCATGACGTAGGTGCGCACGGCGAGGCGGTCGACCGGCGGGGTCTGGATCGTGGAAAGCTCGCGCAGGCCGGACATCGCCATCTGCAGGGTGCGCGGGATCGGCGTGGCGGTGAGGGTGAGGACGTGGACGTCGGCCTTGAGCTCCTTGAGGCGCTCCTTGTGGACGACGCCGAAGCGCTGTTCTTCGTCGACAATGACGAGGCCGAGCCGCTTGAATTCGAGGCCCTTGGAAAGGAGCGCGTGGGTGCCGATGACGACATCGACGGTGCCGGCCGCAAGGCCCTCCTTGGTGGCGGCAGCTTCCTTGGCGGGCACAAGGCGCGAGAGGCGGCCGACTTCGAGGGGGAAGCCGCTGAAGCGCTCGACAAAGGCGGTGTAGTGCTGGCGGGCCAGGAGGGTGGTCGGCGCGATGACGGCGACCTGCTTGCCTGCCATGGCCGCGACGAAGGCAGCGCGCAGGGCGACTTCGGTCTTGCCGAAGCCGACATCGCCGCAGACGAGGCGGTCCATCGGCTTGCCGCTGGCGAGATCGCCGAGGACGTCCTCGATGGCGCGTTCCTGATCGTCGGTCTCGGCCCAGGGGAAGCGGTCGACGAAGGGGCCGTAGCTGGCGGGATCGGGGGCGAGGGTATCGGCTTCGCGCAGGGCGCGCAGGGCGGCGGTCTGCATGAGCTGGCCGGCGATCTCGAGGATGCGCTCGCGCATCTTCGCCTTGCGGCGCTGCCATGCCTCGCCGCCGAGCTTGTCGAGCTGGATGCCTTCGGCATCGTGCCCGTAGCGCGAGAGGACGTCGAGGTTTTCGACCGGGATGTAGAGCTTGTCGCCGCCGGCGTATTCCAGTTGGACGCAGTCGTGCGGGCTGTCGCCCACCGCGACCGGCACGAGGCCGATGTAGCGGCCGATGCCGTGCTCCATGTGGACGACGAGATCGCCGGTGCCGAGCGCGGCGAGTTCGGCGAGGAAGGCGTCGGCATCCTTGCGCTTGCGCTTGGGGCGCACGAGCCGGTCGCCGAGGATGTCCTGCTCGGTGAGGACTTCGACATCGCCGCTGGAGAAGCCCTGTTCGAGGGGCAAGACGACGGCGGCGGGCTTGCCGGTGGCGGCGGCGCCGAGGGCTTCCTGCCAGGTATCGGCGAGGATCGGAGGCGCTTTGCCGGCATCGCCCAGCAGCGAGGCGAGGCGGCTGCGCGAACCGGCGGAGTAGGCCGCGATGATCGCCTTGTGGCCGCGCGTGGCGAGGGCGGCGAGGTGCTTGGCGGCGGCTTCGTAGATATTGGCGCCGGACGCGCGTTCTGGGGCGAAATCGCGCGGGGGGCCGAAGCCGAAATCGAGGACGCGGGTGCTCTCGGGCTCGGCGAACTGGCTCATGCGGTGGACGGGCCAGCCGATGAGGGCGCGGTCGAATTCGTCGCGGCTGAGGTAGAGCGCGGTTTCAGCGAGCGGGCGGTAGGTGGTGCTGCCGCCGCGTGCGCTGCTTTCGGCGCGGGCCTGGCGGTAGTCGGCGATGTCGGCGAGGCGTTCCTCGGCGGCCTTGGCGGCGGCGGCGTCGAGGAGAATGAGGTCGCCGTCAGAAAGGTGATCGAAGAGCGTGACGAGGCGGTCTTCGAGGAGGGGGAGCCAATGCTCCATGCCGGCGAGGCGGCGGCCGTCGCTGACTGCCTGATAGAGCGGATCGGCGGTGGCGTTGGCGCCGAACAGCTCGCGGTAGCGGGTGCGGAAGCGGCGGATGGACTCTTCGTCGAGCAGGGCCTCGCTGGCGGGGAGCAGCAAGTGCGACTGGACGGGCTGGACCGAGCGCTGGGTGGCGGGATCGAAGAGGCGCATCGTCTCGATCTCGTCGCCGAAGAAATCGAGGCGCAGGCCGTGGGAAAGGCCGCTGGGGTAGAGATCGAAGACCGAGCCGCGCACGGCGTATTCGCCGGAATCGACGACGGTATCGACGCGGGAGTAGCCTTGGCGCTGGACGAGGGCGATCAGGGCGTCGCGGGCGATTTCCTGACCGACGCGCAGCGCACGGACCGATTCGCGCACGCGGAACGGCGTGAGCGTCCGCTGGAGCAGCGCGTTGATCGTGGTGACGAAGAGCTGCGGGCCCTCGAGCGGCTGCTGCAGTGCATGAAGCGCGGCGAGGCGGCGCGCGCTGACCGACATGGCGGGCGAGGCGCGGTCGAAGGGGAGGCAGTCCCAAGCGGGGTATTCGGCGACGTCGAGCTCGGGCGCGAAGAACTGGGCGCTCTGTGTGACGGCGCGCATGGCGGCATCGTCGGCCGCGATGAAGATCGTGCGCTTGGGTGTTTTGCCGGTGGCAGCGGCGCGGGCGAGGTCGGCGAGGACAAGGGGCTGCGCCCCGCGGGCGATCGAAGCGAGGGTGAGCGGCGTCGTGGCCGACAGGATGCGGGACGGATCGGGCATGCGGGAAAAGGGTCGCTAGGTCAGCGCGGGATATCGACGTAGTCGAGGCGGCGCATGGCGTCCATCTCTGCGCCAGCGAAGGCTTCGGGAACAGGCTGGGTGCCAAGCGCCCAGGCCATGACGTCGACGTCGTCTTCCTCAAGCAGGCGCTCGAACCAATCGAGCGCGGCTTCATTCCAGCCTTTGTGGCGCGTGTCGAAGAAGCAGCCGATCATGTAGTCCGCCTCGCGCGTGCCGCGATGCCAGGCGCGGAACTTCATCCGGGCGAGGCGGTGGCTGAGGCCAGAGTCGCCCCCAGAGTCGCTATGCGTGTCGTTGTCGTTCATTCGGGCGCCGATACGCCTTGTGGGCCGGGCGGGGCAAGCGCGAAGCCGGACGCCCGAAAGGACGGCTATCTCAGGCCCGGAGCGCTGCGAGCACTTCGGTGCCGGACCGGCCCACCATGTCCTTGGCGAGTTCGCCCCGCAGAACGGCTGTCAGCTGGCCATGGTAGTGCGGACGCAATTCACCCAACGCGCGCGGTGAGGCGATGATCACGAGATCGTGGATGCGGTGCGCCAGCACTTCAGCATTGAGCCATTGGACGACCGCCGCGCCGTGCTGGGCCTCGATCACCTGGCTGGCCGGATCATGGCCGCTCATATGCCCGTGCTGCCCGCCCGAGGCATGGCCGTGTAGATCGAGCGCGGGCACAGCCTGAGCTTCGAGGACGGGTTCGCTTTCGGTGCCGCTGTTGCGCATCAAGGCAAAGTGCGCGCCATCGACGATGACGACAATGGTTCCGTGGGGGACATGCATCTGCGTGGGTTCCTGCGCTGTGAAGGTTCAGTCTGAACGTTCGAGGGGCCGTGATGGGCCCGGAGAAAGCCCGCATCCATGTGCTTGATCAAATGGTCCGGGGTGTGGCGCTTCGCGGTGGGCGTGACTATGGATGGTGGTGATGCGTCCCGATCTGCTCAATCCGCTGTTTGCCGAGACCGAGGGCCTCAAGGGCGTGGGGCCGGGGCTGGCGCGGCCTTTGGGCAAGCTGGGCCTGACGCGGGTCCGGGACCTTGTCTATCACCTGCCGGACCGGTTCGTGGCGCGGCGAGCGGTCGGCGATCTCGATGAGGCGGCGGTCGGCGAGCAGATCGTGATAGCATTGACGGCGCGCGAACACCGGTCGAGCACGGGGCGCGGGCCTTACCGGATCATGGCCGAGGACGCGCTGGGTAACTACGTGGCACTCGTTTGGTTCGGGCGGGCTTCGTATACGGCAAAGAAGCTGCTGCCGGTGGGCGAGAAGCGCTGGGTGGCCGGGCGGCTCGATCAGTACGGGCAGTCGTGGCAGATCGTCCACCCCGAGCACATTGCCGAGGACAGCGCCGCGCTAGCGGGGACGCTCAACGAAGCGGTCTATCCGCTGACCGAGGGGCTGACGCAGGGACGGATCGGTGCGCTGGTCGGGCAGGCGATGGCGATGGTGCCCGAACTGCCGGAGTGGATCGAGCCGGGACTCCTCGCGAAGGAAGGCTGGCCAAATTGGAAGGACGCGCTAGGGCGGGCGCACAAGGGCGCTGATGCGGTGGCGCGCGACCGGCTTGCCTATGATGAACTGCTGGCGAACAGCCTTGCGCTGATGCTGGTGAAGGCGAGCAACCGGTCGCGGCGGACGGTGCCGCTGCGGGGCGATGGGCGGCTGCGCGAGAAGCTGCGGCTGCCGTTTGCGCTGACGGGGGCGCAGGCGCGCTCGGTGGCGGAGATCGAAAGCGACATTGCGCAGGACGCGCCGATGCTGCGGCTGCTGCAGGGCGATGTGGGTTCGGGCAAGACGGCGGTGGCGCTTCATGCCATGTTGATTGCGGTGGAAGCGGGGGCGCAAGCGGCGCTGCTGGCGCCGACCGAGATTCTGGCGCGGCAGCACGCGGAGACGTTGCAGCGCATGGCGGCGGGGACGGGGGTGCAGATTGCGCTCCTCACCGGCAAGACCACGCAGCGCGGCGGCGCGAAGGCGCGCGAGGCGATCCTGATGGGGCTACTGGACGGCACCATCGATATCGTGGTGGGTACCCATGCCATCTTTCAGGAGAGCGTGAGCTACCGCAATCTCGCGCTTGTAGTGATCGACGAGCAGCACCGCTTCGGCGTCGGCCAGCGGCTGATGCTGACACAGAAGGGCAAGGCTACTCCGCATTGCCTTGCCATGACCGCAACGCCGATCCCGCGAACGCTGACGCTCGCGCAATATGGCGAGATGGAGGTTTCCAAGCTCGACGAGATGCCGCCGGGACGCCAGCCGATCGACACGCGTGTGGTCGCGGTGGAGCGCATGCCGGAGGTTGTCGAGGGGCTGGCGCGGCATCTGGCGACCGGCGCGCAGGCCTATTGGGTCTGCCCGATGGTGCGTGAGAACGAGAGCGCCGATCTTGCCGCGGCGGAAGCGCGCTTTGCCGAGATGCAGTTGCGGTTCGGCGATCAGGTCGTGCTGGTCCACGGGCAGCTCAGGCCCGAGGTAAAGGACGCCGCAATGGAGCGCTTCGTGCGCGGCGAGGCGAAGCTGCTGGTGGCGACCACGGTGATCGAGGTCGGCGTCGATGTGCCCGCGGCCAGCCTGATGGTAATCGAGCAGGCGGAACGGTTCGGCCTGGCGCAATTGCACCAGCTGCGGGGCCGCGTGGGGCGCGGGTCGGCAAAATCGACCTGTCTGCTGCTGCGCGGCGAGGCGCTTTCGGAAGTGGGGCGCGAGCGATTGGCGCTGATGCGCGAGACGCAGGACGGATTTCGCCTTGCCGAGGAGGACTTGCGCCTGCGCGGTGGAGGCGAACTGCTTGGCACACGGCAATCGGGCGATACGCCCTTTCGGGTAGCAGACTTCGAACAGATTGCCCGGCTGCTCCCGCTCGCGCATGACGACGCGCGGCTGCTGATGGAGCGCGATGGCGGGCTGGACTCCCCGAGAGGGCAGGCGGCGCGGGCGCTGCTCTATCTGTTCGAGCGCGATTGGGGTGTGCAGCTGCTGCGCGGTGGATAGTTCTGGAAGGACTGAGTTTGAAGCGTGTTTCTGAAGCAGCCCGGGCGCTGGGCTATGCGGGACTTCTGCCGCAAGTCGCGGCGCTGCTGGCGGTGTTCAAGGGCGCAGAATGGGCATGGACCGCGCTGGCGCTTGCTTATGCCTATGCGGCGCTGATCTTCAGTTTTCTTGGCGGTGTGTGGTGGGGCATCGGGATTGCCCGACCGGAAAGCCCGCGCTGGATTTTCCTTGCCGGCGTCTCGCCCTCGCTGATCGCACTGGCACTGTGGTGGCCGTGGATGGCGGGCTGGAGCTGGCCGGGGCCGGAGCTGATTGCGCTGGGCCTGTGCATTGCCGCATCGCCGCTGGTCGATCTCGCCATCGGGCTGAAGCCGGACGGGTGGCTGGCACTGCGGCGCAATCTCTCGATCGGCCTTGGCGGGCTCAGCGTGCTGATTGGGCTGATGGCGGAGCGTGCTGCAGGCGTTTGAGGAAAGACGGGGCCTGAGGCGGCCCACGCAGCTTGTGATGGAAACGAAGTGGTCGGGGAAAGAGGATTCGAACCTCCGGCCCCTGCCTCCCGAAGACAGTGCTCTACCAGGCTGAGCTATTCCCCGACCGATCGTTCACCTCCGAAAGCCCAAGGATGGGCGCCCGGAAGCAAGGCAGGGGCGCGCTATAGGCGGGGGATTTGAGGGTGACAAGCACCCTTTTGCAGGATTTTGCGCAGCCGCTTAAGCGGCGCGGCTCAGCATGGAGGGCGCGGCCTGCCCGATGCTGGAAATGCGGAAACGGGCGACGAGGTCGCGAAGTGTTTCAGCCTCGCGCATCAGGCTGTGCGCTGCCGCGTTGCTTTCCTCCACCATTGCGGCGTTCTGCTGGGTGAACTTGTCGATCCGGGAGAAACTGGCGTTCACGCTACTCAGGTCGTCGGCCTGCTGTGCAGCTTCCTCCGTAATCTCGCCAATCGCGCCACTGATGTCCGTGATCTGGTCCACGATCCGGCGCAAGGCTGTGCCAGTCTCGCCCACGAGTTCGACGCCTGTGACAACCTGCGCCGACGATGCGTTGATGAGCGTCTTGATCTCGTGTGCCGCATCGGCGCTGCGTTGGGCAAGTGCGCGCACTTCAGTGGCGACCACGGCAAAACCCTTGCCTGCTTCTCCGGCGCGGGCCGCTTCGACCCCGGCGTTGAGCGCAAGGAGATTGGTCTGGAAGGCAATGCCGTCGATGATCGTGACGATCTGAGAGATCTCGTTCGAGGACTGTTCGATCGCGGTCATTGCCGAGACGGCGCGCTGAACCACGGCTCCCCCGATCATTGCGTCATCCCGTGCCGCCGCGGTTGCGCGGTTGGTTGCGTCGGCGCGTTTGGCTGAGTTGCGGATAGCCGCTGAGAGACGATTCGTATCTTCACTGTTTTGGGCAATGGCATTTGCCTGCTCTTCTGTCCGGCGGGCAAGGTCATCTGACGCGGTGCGGATTTCGCCCGAGCCTGTCGCCATCTGGGTTGCCGCTTGGACAACACGGCCAAGCAGGCGATCGAGATCTGCAGCCGCGCTGTTCAATGAGGTCCGCAGCGCTTCATATGCTGGCGGGAATGAGCGTTCGATACGCGCTGCAAGATCGCCATCGGCAAGCGCATCCAGCCGGGTACCGAGTGCTTCGATGACAACGGCCTGTTCAGCGGCGATCCGATTGCGTTCTGCGGCCGATTCTGCCTCCAGTCGCGCCCGTTCTGCATTCGCCAAGGCCTGGTTGACGACGAGACGCGCAACCTGTTCGCACAGAATGACGAGGATGGCTGTCTCCAGCACCACGACTGCGGCGTGAAAGAGCACGCGCCCGAATTCGCTGCTACCGGTCCAGATTATGCCGGGCGCAAAGATGTTCCCGAGCAGGTGATGTACCGCCGTCAGTGCAGCGGCGCATACAACGGGCTTCCAATCCGCCATGACCGCAATCATGGCGAGTGCGGCAAAGAAGACCATGTGGATATCGACCATGAGCGGCGCGCCAGCCCATTGATAGAGCAGGATCATGGGCATCGCGGCAACCGCGCTGCCCATGGCGAGGCGGGTTGCAACATCGGCATGTCCCTGCATTACAAGCCACAACGGGATTGCCGCCACCGCGAGCGCCAGCAGGAGCGGCATCACACCGCTCGACGCGGCTACGCAGCCGCCGCCGATGATGATCAGTGCCAGGAAACACGTGGCAGCAAGGACCTTGAGGCCATTGCGGCGGACGGCGAGGAGTTCATCCATGGGGCGAGGCTTTCGGGGGCTGGCAAAGAAATGACGGGATGGCGACGGCAAGCGCACCTTCGCGCATGGCGCGCATGCCGAGGCCGGGCGGCGGGGATATCAGGATCAGGCCGCCGAAGGGGCCTGCGCCGTTCAGTTTAGCGCCGTTCTCGAGCGCCCAATCGAGCGCGGCACGCGGGCTGCCGGGAACAAATGGTACGTAGAGCGCAGCAAGGCCGGGGCGTGGGGCAAGTTCGGCCACGGCGACCACACCTGCCAGCACGGCGCATTGCACGGCGAGCGCAAAACGGGGACTGACGAAGATGGACGGAGCGGCGGGCATTCCATGAGCTTAGTCCGATGCGGACTTAAACGCTGGAAGGACGGGATTAAGGTTAACTGCGTATTCCTGGTGCTGGTCAGTTCGGCGGGACATGGCTAGACAGAGGGCATGGCCACAGCCGCTTCCCCTTCGCGAGTCCCCGCGCCATCAGCGCATCCCGAACAGCAATATCTCGATCTGATGCGGCGCATCTGGGAAGAGGGTGACGAGCGGGTGGACCGCACGGGCATCGGCACACGCAGCGTTTTCGGCGCGCAATTGCGGTTTGATCTGGCGGGCGGCGCGATGCCGCTGCTGACGACCAAACGCGTCTATTGGAAGACAGCGACGCGCGAGTTCCTGTGGTTTCTGACCGGGCGCACCAATATCCGCGAGCTATGCGCGCAAGGCGTGGAAATCTGGACGGATTGGCCGCTCGACCGCTATCGGCGCGAGACCGGGGAGCAGATCTCACGCTCGGACTTTTCGGCGCGGATCGTGGCGGATGCGGAATTCGCCGAGGCGTGGGGCGATCTGGGGCCGGTCTACGGCAAGCAGTGGACGGACTGGCCGGTTTATGAGCCGGCGGGGGACGGGCTCTATGCGCGGCGCGCATCGGGTGTGAACCAGGTGGCTCAAGTGGTCGAAAGCCTCAGGAAGAAGCCCGGCAGCCGGCGCCATATCGTCGAAGGCTGGAACGTGGCGGAGCTGGACCGGATGGCACTGCCGCCGTGCCACAAGACCTATCAGTTCCATGTCGCGGACGGGAAGCTTTCGGGGCTGCTTTATCAGCGCAGCTGCGACGTTGCGCTGGGGCTGCCGTTCAATCTGTGGGGCGGCGCGCTGTTCATCCGGATGCTGGCCCAGCAGTGCGATCTGGAGCCGGGTGAGCTGGTGTGGATGGGGGGCGATACGCACCTCTATCTCAACCATGCCGAGCTGGTGGAAGCGCAGTTGGCGCGGGTGCCGGCGGGTAGCCCGAAGCTGGAGATTGTGCGGCGACCGGAGAGCATTTTCGATTACCGGATCGAGGACTTCGAAGTGCCCGGTTATGCCCCGCAAGCGCACATTGCTGCGCCGGTTGCGGTTTGATTGACTCGGAAAGTGCGTTGTAATAATATTATGCGATGAGCTAATAATGCGTCTCCGACAAAGGAGGCGCCGGGAGTGTCCGATGCTGGCGTCCTTCGCATGACCGATACCAAGCGCAGCAATCTTCCGCCGCTGCAGTTGCACGTTCCCGAACCGCGCTTCCGCCCTGGCGATGCGGTCGATTACCGCCATCTGGTGATCCCCGCGCCGGGTGTTCAGCCAAAGCCGGACGAGACGTGCGCAGCGAGCGAAACGCACCCGCTGTGCCTCGATCTGGTGCGCGTGCTAGGCGAAGATCACAAGGCGGTCGGGCCATGGGATCCAAAGCTAGACCCCGAGACGCTGCGGCGGATGCTGCGGCTGATGGCGCTGACGCGGGCCTTCGATGACCGGATGTATCGCGGGCAGCGGCAGGGCAAGACAAGCTTCTACATGAAATGCACCGGTGAGGAGGCGACCTCAATCGCGCCCGCGATGGCGCTCGCTAGCGACGACATGGTGTTCCCCAGCTACCGCCAGCAGGGCATCCTGATCACGCGCGGCTATCCGATGGTCGACATGATCAACCAGATCTATTCGAACAAGGCCGATAAGCTGAAGGGGCGCCAGCTGCCGATCATGTATTCGGCAAAGGAAGCCTCGTTCTTCTCGATCTCGGGCAACCTTGCCACGCAATATCCGCAGGCGGTGGGCTGGGCGATGGCCAGCGCGATTCGAGGTGATACCCGGATTGCGGCGGCGTGGTTGGGCGAGGGATCGACTGCGGAAGGGGACTTCCATTCGGCGATGACGTTTGCCGCGGTCTACAACGCGCCGGTGGTGTTCAATGTCGTCAACAACCAGTGGGCGATCTCGAGCTTTTCAGGGTTTGCGGGCGCGGAGCGGACGACCTTTGCAGCGCGGGCCATCGGCTATGGCATTGCGGGGTTGCGCGTGGATGGCAACGATCCGCTCGCTGTTTATGCCGCTACGCGCTGGGCGGCGAACCGGGCGCGGGCCAATGGCGGGCCGACGCTGATCGAGCATTTTACTTATCGTGCGGAGGGGCATTCGACCTCGGACGATCCGGGCCAGTACCGTTCGGTGCAAGAGCGCAGCGAGTGGCCGCTGGGCGATCCGATCGCGCGGCTTGCGGCGCATCTGGAAGCGCTCGGCGAATGGACGCCGGAAGCGCATGCCGCGATGGATCTTGAGCTTGCCGAACAGGTAAAGGCGGCAGCCAAGGCGGCGGAGGCCAACGGCGTGCTGGGGCACGGCTTGCACCACCCGTTCCGCACGCTGTTCGAGGACGTGTTCGAGGAACTGCCCTGGCACCTCAAGGAACAGAGCGAGCAGGCGATCCGCGAGCGCCGTATCAAATGGCCCGAATGGAAGGAGGAGGACTCGTGAGCGAGCAGCCTTCCGTGAAGAAGCTCAACATGATCGAGGCGATCAACGACGCGCTCGATGTGATGATGGGGCGGGACAGCAACATCGTCGTGATGGGCGAGGACGTCGGCTATTTCGGCGGCGTGTTCCGCGCGACGGCGGGGCTGCAGAAGAAGTATGGCCGCACGCGCGTGTTTGATACGCCGATTAGCGAATGCGGGATCATCGGCGTGGCGGTGGGCATGGGGGCCTATGGTCTGCGCCCGGTGCCCGAGATCCAGTTCGCCGACTATATCTATCCTGGGCTCGACCAGCTCGTTTCCGAGGCGGCGCGGCTGCGATATCGCTCGGCAGGCGAGTTCACCGCGCCGATCACGGTGCGCTCGCCCTTCGGTGGCGGCATCTTCGGTGGTCAGACGCACAGCCAGAGCCCGGAGGCGCTGTTCACGCACGTATCGGGTATCAAGACCGTGATCCCGAGCACGCCGCACGATGCCAAGGGCCTCCTGATCGCGGCTATCGAGGACAACGATCCGGTGATCTTCTTCGAGCCCAAGCGCATCTACAACGGGCCGTTCAACGGCTACTACGACAAGCCGGTCGAGCCATGGTCGCGGCACAAGGATGGCGCGGTGCCGGAAGGGTACTACCGCATCCCGCTCGGCAAAGCGCGCGTCGTGCGCGAGGGCGAGGCGATGACGGTGCTCGCCTATGGCACGATGGTCCATGTGGCCGAGGCGGTGCTCGCCGAGAAGGGCGTCGATGCCGAGATCATCGACCTGCGCACACTCGTGCCGCTCGATATCGAGACCATCAAGGCCTCGGTCGAGAAGACGGGCCGGTGCCTGATCGTACATGAGGCGACGCGCACGTCCGGCTTTGGTGCGGAGCTTTCCGCGCTGGTGCAGGAACGCTGTTTCTACCACCTCGAGGCGCCGATCGAGCGCGTGACGGGCTTCGACACGCCTTATCCGCACAGCCTTGAGTGGGCGTATTTTCCTGGTCCGGTCCGCATTGGCGAGGCTGTAGACCGTCTTCTGAAGGCCTGACGCCATGGGTACATTCACATTTCGCCTGCCCGATATCGGCGAAGGCATTGCCGAGGCCGAGATTGTCGCGTGGCACATCAAGGTGGGCGATATGGTGGCCGAGGACGGGCGCGTCGCCGATCTGATGACGGACAAGGCGACTGTCGAGATGGAAAGCCCGGTGAGCGGCCGGATCGTCTCGGTTGCTGGCGAAGTGGGCGATGTGATTGCGATCGGCTCGCCGCTCGTGGTGATCGAGACAGACGGGGATGAGGAGGTTGCGCCTGAGGCTGCGGTGATCCCGGATGTGGTTGAAGCGTCGGTGGTTGCCGAGGAGCCGGTTGTGGCCACTGTTCTGCCGGTGGAGCCCGAGACGATTGCTCCGCCTGTCGTGCTGGCTTTGAAAGTCCTTGCAAGCCCGGCCGTGCGTGCGCGGGCCGAGGCACTGGGGATCGATCTGGCAGACGTGAAACCTTCGGAAGAAGGGCGCGTGCGGCATGCGGATCTGGATCAGTTCCTTGCTTACAATGCCGGCGGTGGTTTCCGTCCTGCCGCGACCAAGCGGGCTGACGAAACAGTCAAGGTTATCGGCCTCAGGCGCCGGATTGCCGAAAACATGGCCGCAGCAAAACGGCATATTCCGCATTTCACCTATGTCGAGGAATGCGATGTCACTGTGCTGGAGGAGATGCGCGCACAGCTCAACGAGGCACGAGGGACGAAGCCCAAGCTGACCATGCTGCCGCTGCTGATCACCGCGATCTGCAAGACGCTGCCAGAGTTCCCGATGCTCAACGCGCGTTATGACGACGAGGCGGGCGTGGTGACCCGCCATGGAGCGGTGCATCTGGGCATGGCGACGCAGACACCGGGCGGGCTGATGGTGCCGGTTATCCGCGATGCGCAGGACCGCAATCTGTGGCAATTGGCGAACGAGATCGCGCGGCTTGCGGATGCGGCTCGCAGCGGAACGGCGAATTCGGCGGAGCTTTCGGGTTCGACGATCACGATCACGTCACTCGGCGCGCTGGGCGGGGTGGCGACGACACCGGTGATCAACCGGCCGGAAGTGGCGATCATCGGCCCCAACCGGATTGTCGAGCGGCCGATGTTCGTGCCTGACGGGATGGGCGGCGAGCGTGTGGCCAAGCGCAAGCTGATGAACATTTCCATCAGTTGCGATCACCGCGTGGTCGATGGCTGGGATGCAGCGAGCTTTGTCCAGTCGCTCAAACGGCTGATCGAGACGCCGGTTCTGCTGCTGGCGGATTAACGCACCACGCCGCGCCAGGTCATCTGGCCGTTGCCGGCGAGCGCGAGTTCGCTCGGGATGCGCCAGCGCAGGTGGGTAACGTCCTCGGCATGCGCGGGACGGCTGCGGCCATCTCGACCGCGAACCGTAAGCGCTTCGAGCGCGCCCCAGGTGCGGCCGCCATCGACTGAGACTTCCTGCGTCTCGTCCGTCGCGCCGGCAAAAGCGATCGTGCGCGGGAGCGGGTTGGTGACGGTGAAGCCGCCGTCCTTGCGACCTGACCAGTTGACCACGAAAATCACGCGGTCACCCGGCCGGAGCTGATCGGCGCGTTCCAGGATGCGCGCGGTGCGGCCACCAGGGGCAGGCTGGAAGCGTTCGATGAAGACATCGCTGGCGAACTGCACCCCGCCAAAGTTCGGAGCCGTGGCATGGGCTGCGACCGGCACGAGTGCCGCGCTTGTCGCGCCTGCGACCACGAGTGCCGGAAGGACCGCCCTGTACATCGTTTCAACTGCCCCCAATGGGCGCTGCCTGCGCCGATAGGACCAGAAATGGCACAAGGGCCGATAAAGTTTGGTTAATGTCGGCTTGCGGGCACTGCGCTGGCGCACCGGGATGAAAGCGCGGAGCAGACAAAGAAAAAGGCACCCGAAGGTGCCTTGATCGATTTCCCAATGGCGCGAGTGACGGGACTTGAACCCGCGACCCTCGGCGTGACAGGCCGATACTCTAACCAACTGAGCTACACCCGCTCGCCTTGGGAGCGCCGCATTTATGGGAGGAGTCTCTGGCTGTCAACGCCCTAGATCGGCAAAATTGAGGCAATTTTTGTAGCCCCGGATTTTCCTTTGAAATCAGCCCCAGCGGCCGGTTTCCATCCAAATCAGGAAACGCCGCAGCGGCAGAAGCCAGACTGTTCCGAGAATCACGTAGATGAGTGTCTGCGCGATAACCGGTTGCTTGCTTATGGGCCCGGAAAGGCCCGCCACGATCAGCGCGTAGCCAAACAGGCCAAGGATCAGCGCAAGGATGCCGAAAGGCTTGCGCCAGGTTGGCTTGTAGGTTTCGGGTTCGTCCATCGTGCGTCCGATCAGAAGGGGCCGTATAGCCGCGTGGGCGTTACCACCGCCGCGAGCGGCCTGTCATGCGCCTCGGTGGGCAAGTCCTCGGCAAGCTGGCTATCCCACGCCATGCCGATGGCAGGAACGTGGGGGTGCTTCTCCAGCCAACGATCATAATGACCGCCACCCTGGCCGAGCCGCCAGCCCTCGGCGGTGAAGCCGATGAGGGGGACGAACAGGATATCGGGCGCCAGCGGATCCGCATCGGCAAGCGGCTGCGCAGCGCCATAGGGGCCGGGCTCCAGCAGTTCGTCCAGATGAGGCGAGGCCCAGTGGCGGAACTCCATCGGCGCGTCGCGCCCGGCAAACCATGGCATCGCAATCGAATGGCCGGCCTCATGGAAATGGCGCGCATAGGCGGCCGTAGGCGCCTCGTCACCGACCGCGGCATAGAGGCCGATCGTCGCGCCCGCCGGAACCAGCGCCGAGAGCGCGGCGGGCGGGCGCAAGAATAGGAGCGCCTTGATGCGCGGTTCGAGCGCGGCGACGTGTTCGCGCCGGGCCTTGCGCAGCACCTTGCGCAAGGCGGCCTTGGCGCTGGCTGTGTCGGAAGGGTCCAAGGTCATCTCTACACTTCTGGCCTTGGCGAAAGGGCACCGTGCCGGGGTGACGGGACCACCATGGGTCGTTTCCAGGAGAATCCTCTGACGCGTTCACGTCAGGTGGGGACCATATACCAGGGCCAGGGCCCGGGCAGGGACAGCCCCCAAGGATTTGCTTATAGCCTCAGGGATTTCATGTGGCACGTGCCGGGCAGTACCCGTCGCTCTCTATCTAGGGAACGTGCGCCATTTTCTCAAGTGCCGGACTTAGCTGTCCGTTTCTTCGAGATGGGCGGCGAGCTTTTCGACGCGGGCGGCCAGCGTTTCAATCCTGGCGAGCACCTCGGCGGCGGGCGGGGCCGGGGAGACTGGCGTGGCCTCTTCCGGCGGCGGCATCTGTCGGTGCAGTTCGTGCAGTTCGTCTGCCAGCATGAGCGCGGCGAAGAGAAGCATGCGGGTTTCGCTCTGCCCGGGGCCGCCGCCGCCATTGGCGACGCGTTCGGCAACCATACGGCCGAGCATCTCGACATGCGATTCCTCGCCGTCCGGCGCGGAGACTGTGTAAGGGCGGCCGCCGATGCTGAGCGTGACGTTGGTCATTGCGGCAGATTGGCCAGCAGGAGATCAAGTTGCTGGATTTCCTGGCTTACCCGCTCCTTCAGCTTGCGGTGGCGGCTGCGCAGCTCGGCCACTTCGGCAGGGGCGGGGGCAGCGGCCACGGCAGCCTCTAGCCGGGCAATCGCCTGCTCGATCCTGTCGAGCGCCGCATCGAGCGGGGAATCCTGCGCCTCGGTCGTCATGGAGCTACTCGCTAGCAGAAATGCCTCGCCTCGCAAGCCGGGAACGGCCAGCCTTTCCCCAACCTTGACGCTACGGAGTGCCGCTCCCAAAGAGAGCCCGCTGCCGAATCGGCCGCGCGCGTGAGCGGCCCTTGCCGCAGGATCGAAAGCTGGGACAGACGATGACGTTGGCTGGGGAACGGGATCAGGCCGTACTGGCACCGATGGCGAATGCCATCCGGGCGCTGGCGATGGATGCGGTAGAGGCCGCGAATTCGGGACACCCCGGCATGCCGATGGGCATGGCAGATGTGGCGACCGTGCTGTTCACCGAATTTCTCAACTACGATCCCAGCGCGCCCAAATGGGCCGACCGCGATCGCTTCGTGCTTTCGGCGGGCCACGGCTCGATGCTGATCTACGCGCTGCTGCACCTCACGGGCTATGCCGCGCCTACGATCGACGACATCCGCAATTTCCGCCAGCTGGGCAGCCCCTGCGCGGGCCACCCCGAAAACGACATGCTGGAAGGCGTGGAGTGCACCACCGGTCCGCTGGGGCAGGGCCTTGCGATGGCAGTTGGCATGGCGATTGCCGAGCGCCACCTCAATGCGACGTTCGGCAGCGAGCTTGTCGATCACCGGACCTGGGTGATCGCGGGCGACGGCTGCCTGATGGAAGGCATCAACCACGAAGCAGTCGGCCTCGCGGGAACGCTGGGGCTGGGCCAGCTCAATGTCTTGTGGGACGACAACAAGATCACGATCGACGGCGACACCTCGCTTTCGACCACAGAGGACATTCTGGCGCGCTATGCTGCCAGCGGATGGCACACCGCGAGCTGTGACGGACATGATTTTGCCGATATTGCCCGCGCGCTGGCTGAAGCGGCTGCCGATCCGCGGCCTTCGCTGGTTTCGTGCAAGACAGTGATCGGCAAGGGTGCGCCCAACAAGCAGGGCGGGCACAATGTCCACGGGTCGCCGCTCGGCAAGAGCGAGATCGAAGCCGCGCGCGAGTACCTGGGCTGGACGGCGGCGCCGTTCGAGATCCCGGCAGAGATACTGGCCAACTGGCGTGCTGCCGGGGCCAAGGGTGCCGCTGCTCGCGCGGCATGGGAAGCCCGCGCAGCAGCCCACCCGCAGGGCGCTGAACTCGCACGGCGCATGGCGGGAGATCTCCCCGCCGATGTCGGCGCCAAGAACGCCTATATCGAGAGCCTGATCGCCAATCCGCCGACGGTCGCAACACGCAAGTCAAGCGAGATGGCGCTGGAGGCAATGACTGCGGTGATCCCCGAGATGGTCGGTGGTTCGGCCGACCTGACAGGCTCGAACAACACCAAGACCAAGTCGACCGGCCCGCTGACCAAGGACAGCTACGGCGGGCGCTATGTCTATTATGGCATTCGCGAGTTCGGCATGGCGGCTGCGATGAACGGCATGGCGCTTCACGGCGGCGTGATCCCCTATGGCGGCACGTTCCTCGTGTTCTCGGACTACTGCCGCAATGCCGTGCGCATGTCCGCGCTGCAGCACACCCGCGTCATCTATGTCTTCACGCATGACTCGATCGGTCTGGGTGAAGACGGCCCGACGCACCAGCCGGTCGAACATGTCATGTCGCTGCGCATGATCCCCAATTTGCTCGTGTTCCGCCCGGCGGATGCGATCGAGACGGCGGAGGCATGGAGCCTCGCGCTTGCCAATGCGCACCGCCCGACGGTGCTGGCGCTGACACGGCAGAACCTGCCGCCAGTCCGCTTTGACACCGAGTTCAAGACCGCGAAGGGGGCCTACCGCCTCGTCGCGGCAACCGCGCCGCGCAAGGTCGTGCTCATGGCGACGGGTTCGGAAGTGGCGATTGCCATGGATGTGGCCAAGGCGCTTGAAGCCGAAGGCGTGGGCGCGGATGTCGTCTCGTTTCCGTGCTGGGAGCTGTTTGACGAGCAGGACGCGGCCTACCGCGCCGATCTGCTGCCGGCGGACGTGCTCAAGGTCTCGGTCGAGGCGGGCGTCACGCTGGGCTGGCAGAAGTATGTCGGTGATGGCCTGACCATCGGCATTGACAGCTTTGGAGCATCGGCCCCCGCGCCGGTGCTTTATGACCACTTCGGCCTGACGGTTGAAAAGATCCTGCCGCGCATCAAGGCGCGGCTTTCGTAAGCCATACGTAGGAGAACAGTATCATGGCGACCAAGGTTGCGATCAACGGGTTCGGGCGCATCGGGCGCAATGTGGCGCGCGCCATCCTCGAGCGGCCCGACTGCGGCCTGGAGCTGGTTTCGATCAATGACCTCGCCAGCGCGAAGGACAATGCGCTGCTGTTCAAGCGGGACAGCGTACACGGCGCCTACAAGGGCACGGTCGAAGTGGACGGCAACGACCTCGTGATCGACGGCAAGCGCATTGCGGTAACCGCCGAGCGCGATCCCGCGAACCTTCCGCACGGCGCGCAAGGCATCGACATCGTGCTTGAATGCACCGGCTTCTTCACCGACCGCGCTTCGTGCGAAAAGCACATCGCGGCGGGCGCCAAGAAGGTGCTGATCTCGGCGCCGGGCAAGAATGTCGACCTCACTGTTGTCTACGGCGTGAACCACGACAAGCTGACGGCGGAGCACACCATCGTCTCGAACGCTTCGTGCACCACCAACTGCCTCGCGCCGTTCGCCAAGGTGCTGAACGACAGTATCGGCATCGTGCGCGGGCTGATGACCACGGTCCACGCCTATACCAACGATCAGAAGATCCTCGACCAGATCCACAGCGATCCGCGCCGTGCGCGTGCGGCAGCGATGAGCATGATCCCGACCACGACGGGTGCAGCCCGCGCGGTGGGTGAAGTGCTGCCCGAACTGAAGGGCAAGCTCGACGGTTCGGCGATCCGCGTGCCGACCCCGAACGTCTCGGTGGTGGACCTCACGTTCCAGCCCGGCCGCGACACGACCAAGGAAGAGGTCAACGCGCTGCTCAAGGCGGCTTCGGAAGGCGCGCTCAAGGGCGTGCTGGGCTTCAGCGACGAGCCGCTGGTTTCGATCGACTACAACCACGATTCGCACAGCTCGACCATCGACAGCCTCGAAACCTCGGTGATCGACGGCAAGCTGGTGCGCGTGCTTTCGTGGTACGACAACGAGTGGGGCTTCTCCAACCGCATGGTCGATACCGCCGGCGTGATGGGCGGGCTGCTTTAAGCCATGGCTAAAGCGGGACATCTTGACGGGATTGCCCGGCACAAGGTGTCCCGCGGGCCCATGGAGACGTTGGACCGCGCCCGCGTGACCCCCGACATGGGGCTGGAGGGCGATTGCCGGGGGCCGGTGCCGGAAGGCAAGAAGGGCAACCGGCAGATCACGGTCATCGAGGCCGAGAGCTGGGAAGCGGCGATGAGGAACCTTGGCGGGGCCGATGGCCTCGTTTGGTCCGACCGACGTGCCAATCTGCTGGTTTCAGGCGTGCGCCTGCCGCGCGAAGTGGGCAAGGTGATCGCCATCGGCAAGAGCTTGCGCATCGAGGTGCGCTGCGAGTGCGATCCATGCAGCCGCATGGACGCACTGCGCGACGGGCTGCGGGCAGCGCTTACGCCCGACTGGCGCGGCGGGATCTGCGGACGCGTGATCAGCGAGGGTGAGATTGCCCTGGGCGATGAAGTGAGGATCGAGGAATGAGCTTCCGTACGCTGGACGATATCGGTGATGTGCGCGGCAAGGTCGTGCTGGTGCGTGTCGATCTCAACCTCCCCATGCAGGACGGCGCGGTGACCGATGACACCCGCGTCCAGGCCGCCAAGCCCACGATCCTCGAACTCGCCGACAAGGGCGCGAAGGTGCTGCTGCTGGCCCACTTCGGGCGGCCCAAGGGCGAGCGCGTCTCGACCCAGTCGCTGAGCATGGTGATCGGCGCTGTGGAGCAGGTTCTGGGCCGCGAGGTCATGTTTGTCTCCGAGATCGCCGGGCCGGTGGTGAAGCAGGTTGTTGGCATTCTGCCCGAAGGCGGCATTGCCTGCCTTGAGAACACGCGGTTCTGGAAAGGCGAGGAGAAGAACGATCCCGCGCTCGTCAAGGCGATTGCCGAGCACGCAGACATTTATGTGAACGACGCTTTTTCAGCCGCGCACCGTGCGCATGCGACGACCGAGGGGCTGGCGCATGTGCTACCGGCCTATGCAGGCCGTTCGATGCAGGCCGAACTCGAAGCGCTCGGCAAGGCGCTGGGCGAGCCCGAAAGGCCGGTTGCAGCAGTTGTCGGCGGGGCGAAGGTTTCTTCCAAGCTCGATGTGCTCAAGCACCTCGTCGGCAAGGTCGATCACTTGATCATCGGTGGCGGCATGGCCAACACGTTCCTGGCGGCGCGCGGGGTCGATGTCGGCAAGTCGCTGTGCGAGCATGATCTGGCGCCTACTGCCGAGGCGATCCTTGATGCGGCGGATGCTTCGGGCTGCACCGTTCATTTGCCCTATGACGTTGTGGTCTCGAAGGAATTCGCGGCCAATCCGCCGTCCTTGCGCACCTGCAATGTGCATGAAGTGGCCGCCGATGAGATGATCCTCGACGTCGGCCCGGCGGCAACCGAGGCGCTCGCCGATGTGCTCAAGGTTTGCAAGACGCTGGTGTGGAACGGGCCACTCGGCGCGTTCGAGACGCCCCCGTTCGACACCGCAACGGTGGCGCTGGCGCGCACGGCGGCGGCGCTGACCCGAGAGGGTTCGCTGGTTTCGGTGGCAGGCGGCGGTGATACCGTCGCGGCGCTGAGCCATGCCGGCGTGGCGGGCGATTTCTCCTACATTTCGACTGCCGGCGGGGCCTTCCTGGAATGGATGGAAGGCCGCGTGCTGCCGGGCGTGGCGGCGCTCGAAGCGTAACAGACCTGAATAAAACGCGCGCGGGCTGCGCTGCTATATTGCGGTGCGGTACAAACCGCATTAAGGGCCGCGCATACGAATGCACACCAATGGGGGCACACCATGAACTTTGCCGAGATGAAGTCCAAGATCGCAGCGGGACAGGGCTTTATCGCAGCATTGGACCAGAGCGGCGGGTCGACCCCCAAGGCCCTCGCGGGCTATGGCATCGAAGCCGGCGCGTGGAGCAACGACGAGGAAATGTTCGGCCTGATCCACGCGATGCGGGCGCGGATTATCCGTTCGGCTGCGTTCACTGGCGAGAAGGTGATCGGCGCCATCCTGTTCGAGCGCACGATGGATGGCGACGTTGACGGGACGCCGGTCCCCGAGGCGCTTATCGCCAAAGGCGTGGTGCCGTTCATCAAGATCGACAAGGGCCTCGAAGACGAGGTGAACGGCGTGCAGCTGATGAAGCCAATGCCGACGCTTGACGCACTGCTTGAGCGGTCGAAGGCGCTTGGTGTGTTCGGGACCAAGGAGCGTTCGGTGATCAACTCGGCGAACCGCGAGGGCATTGCGGCCGTCGTCGCGCAGCAGTTCGAGGTGGGCCGGCAGGTCCTTAGCCATGGCATGATGCCGATCATCGAGCCCGAGGTGAACATCAAGAGCGAAACGCGCGCCGCGTGCGATACGATTCTGCTCGAAGAGACGCTGAAGCAACTTGATGCCTTGGCCGAGGGCGAAGAGGTGATGCTCAAGCTTTCGCTGCCGGTGGTGCCCGGCACGTTCGATCCGCTGGTGGCGCATCCGCGCGTGCTGCGCGTTGTTGCGCTTTCGGGTGGTTACAAGCGGCCCGAAGCCTGCGTCGAGCTTGCCAAGAACAACGGCATTATCGCAAGCTTCAGCCGCGCCCTGCTCGAAGACCTGCGCGCGCAGATGAGCGATGACGCGTTTGATGCCTCGCTCGGCGCTGCGATCGACGAGATTCATCGCGGTTCGACGGTGAAGACGGCCTGACAGCGTTGCGGGGCGCCAAGTAAGCCCAACCTTCGTCATTGCGAGGAGTGTAACGACGAAGCAATCCAGAGCGCGGCGCACTACCGCTCTGGATTGCTTCGCTCCGCTCGCAATGACGAAGGGTGGGTTTGTTTGTTCGGGTTTCTTTCTGCACCGCGTCGGCTGGCAGCGACTGCGTTGGCTCGCCGCCCCATTTGCGCTCATGGACCCGGCTCGCTAAGGCACAGGAATGTCTGATCTTGCCTGCCAGCTTTACCTGATCTCGCCGCTCGAAGTAGGTGGCCTGTTCCCCGACCGGCTTGCCCGCGCGCTTGATGCGGGGCCGGTCGCGGCGTTCCAGTTTCGCGTGAAGGGTCTAGACGAGCACGAGGCGGCGCGTCTGGCCGATCCTCTCCAACGCATCTGCGCAGACCGCGATGTGGCCTTCATCGTCAACGACTCGATCAGCCTCGCCAAGCGGCTCGGCGCGGATGGCGTGCATCTAGGGCAGGACGACGGCAGCGTGGCGGACGCCCGCGCGCGGCTCGGCAAAGCGGCTCAGATCGGCGTTACTTGCCATGCAAGCCGGCACCTTGCCATGGAAGCGGGCGAGGTGGGCGCCGACTACGTTGCCTTCGGGGCATTCTTCCCAAGCGCGACCAAGGACACCAAGCATGTCGCCGAGCCGGAACTGCTGGAATGGTGGTCGCGGCTGTTCGAGCTGCCTTGCGTCGCGATCGGCGGGATTACTGCGGCCAATTGCGGACCGCTGGCTCAAGCAGGCGCCGATTTCCTTGCGGTCAGCCATGCCGTTTGGGGCGGCGACGAAGCTGCAGGCGTCCGCGCCCTCAACGATGCCATCGCGAGAGCGGCGGGCTGAGCGACTTATTCGGCCGAAGCGCCTTCGCCTGCGCTGTATTCATCACGCACGGCGCCCGCCCGCACGCAGCGTAGCCCGTCGCGCTTGCCATCCGGTCCAAGCTTGAGAAGCGAAAGGCCGACCTTTTCGAAGCGGCGCCCGGCGAGGGGCCCTGAGGTCATCGTGAAGGTCTTGCCGAGCAGGAGATAGGTGCCCCGCACACCGCCTGTCAGATAGCTGGAATCGGGCACGATGCTGAAGTTGCTCTCCGGCTGCGGGACGGGCGGCGTTGTGGCATCGCCCGGAAGCTCGCAGGTCCACCGGCCTTGCGGTACCGTCCACATCGCACCGCCGGGTGCGGCCATCGCGGGGGCGGCAGCGAGGAGCACGAGGGCGGGGAGCGCAATGCGGATCATGGCGCAGGGGCTAGCATGCGACGGCGGCTTGAAGCAATCGCCGCTTGGCGCTAAGGGCCGCGCTCCCGCACCCTTTCGGCGTGCATCCCAATTCCTCCATTCACTGGGGCTCTTTCCATCATGAAGATCAGCGGCGTGGACATCCGTCCGGGCAATATCCTGGAATACGAAAAGGGCATCTGGAAGGTTGCCAAGACCCAGCACACGCAGCCCGGCAAGGGCGGCGCGTTCATGCAGGTCGAGATGAAGAACCTGATCGATGGCCGCAAGACCAACGTGCGCTTCCGCAGTGCCGACACGGTCGAGCGCGTTCGCCTCGATACGAAGGACTTCCAGTTCCTCTACAAGGAAGGCGACGACCTGATCTTCATGGACGTGGAAACCTACGACCAGATCACGCTGCCGGCTGACCTTCTGGGCGAAGCCGTGGCCTTCCTGCAGGACGGCATGACCGTGCTGCTCGAAATGTGGGAAGAGCGCCCGATTTCGGTGCAGCTGCCCGAGCAGGTCGAGGCGACGATCGTCGAGGCCGATGCCGTCGTGAAGGGGCAGACCGCTTCGTCCAGCTTCAAGCCCGCGATCCTCGACAACGGTGTGCGCGTGATGGTGCCGCCGCATATTGCAAGCGGGACGCGGATCATCGTTGACGTCTACGAGCGTACTTACGTCGGCAAGGTGGGCTGAGGCGCATGTCAGCCATTTCAGGCCTGATGCGGGTGATGGAGAAGGCGGCCCGCAAGGCTGGTCAGCGGTTGCGCCGTGATTTCGGCGAAGTCGAGCATCTCCAGGTGAGCCGCAAGGGGCCGGCGGACTTCGTTTCCAAGGCCGATCAGGCCGCCGAGCGGACGCTGTGGGACGAGCTGCGCGCGGCGCGGCCCGGTTGGGGCTTCGTACTTGAAGAGGGCGGCACGATCGAAGGCGAGCCGGGCAAGCCGCGCTTCATCATCGATCCACTCGACGGCACCAGCAACTTCCTTCACGGCATCCCGCATTTCGCGATTTCGATCGCGGTGCAGGAGCCGACGCTGGACGGCAAAGGCTGGGGCGAGGTGACCGCAGGCATCGTCTACCAGCCGATCACCGATGAAAGCTTCTGGGCCGAGAAGAGCCGCGGCGCGTGGCTGCAGGACCGGCGTCTGCGCGTTTCGGCGCGGCGTTATCTCGATGAAGCGCTGATCGCCACCGGCATTCCCTTTGCGGGGCGCGGCGACATGGGCGAGTGGACACGGATCTATCACGAGCTGGGGCCGCGCGTGGCGGGGATCAGGCGGCATGGTTCGGCGGCACTTGACCTTGCGTGGGTCGCGGCCGGTCGGTTCGACGGGTTCTGGGAAAGCTCCTTGCAGCCGTGGGATACGGCCGCCGGGTGCCTGCTGGTGCGTGAAGCAGGCGGGTTCGTTTCCGACTATCGTGGCCGCTCGCAGCCGATCTGCGACGAGACCGTGCTAGCCGGCAACGATGCGCTGCATTCCAAGCTGCACAAGCTGGTGGTCGGCGCGATCAAGACGGCTTGATGCCCCGGGCGGGGGCAGTTAAACCCCTGCGAGAGTGCCCCTGTGGTGGAATGGTAGACGCGACCGACTCAAAATCGGTTATCGAGAGATGTGCCAGTTCGAGTCTGGCCAGGGGCACCATTTCCGTATCAATTGGCTGCGTAGCGGGTCTTGTGTTCCTGCTATGTTCACGTTAGGCCTTGCCTCATGGCCAAACCTAAACGCCGATATGTCTGCCAGGCCTGCGGCGGGGTTTCGCCCCGTTGGCAGGGCCAGTGCCCGGATTGTTCCGAGTGGAGCACCTTGCAGGAGGATGCTCCGGAGACGGTGTTTTCCTCCAAACATGACCTCTCCAGCGGTGGGCGGCCGGTCGCCTTTGTCGCGCTCGATCAGCCGGTAAAGCTGCCGGAGCGACGCAAGACGAGACTGGCGGAGTTTGATCGGGCGCTGGGCGGCGGGCTGGTGCCCGGTTCAGCTATCCTGATGGGCGGCGATCCCGGAATCGGGAAATCCACGCTGCTGCTGCAGGCGGCGGCAAAGGTCGCAGTGGCTGGGGGCGATGCGGTCTATATCAGCGGCGAGGAAGCGGCCGATCAGGTGCGACTGCGCGCGGACAGGCTCGGTCTCGGCGGCGCGCCGATCCGGCTCGCGGCGGCGACTTCAGTGCGCGATATCCTCACCACGCTCAACACGATGGACCCGCCCGCGCTTGTAGTGATCGATTCGATCCAGACGATGTATTCCGACCAGATCGAAGGCGCGCCGGGGACGGTAAGCCAGGTGCGCGGCTGTGCGTTCGAGCTGATCCGCTATGCCAAGGCGAGCGGCGCGGCATTGGTGCTGGTTGGGCACGTGACCAAGGATGGCACGATCGCGGGCCCGCGCGTGCTGGAGCACATGGTCGACGTGGTGATGAGCTTCGAAGGCGAGCGCAGCCACCAGTACCGCATCCTGCGCGCGCTCAAGAACCGTTTCGGCGCGGTGGACGAGATCGGCGTTTTCGCGATGGCAGGGGCAGGGCTGGAGGAAGTCGGCAATCCTTCGCTGCTGTTCCTTTCGGGGCGCGAGAGCCCGGTGCCTGGAAGCGCGGTGTTTCCCGCGCTGGAAGGAACGCGGCCGGTGCTGGTCGAGATCCAGGCGCTGACGGTGCGGCTGCAAAGCGGGGCGACCCCGCGCCGCGCGGTTGTGGGATGGGACAGCGGACGGCTCGCGATGCTGCTGGCGGTGCTCGAAGCGCGCTGCGGGCTCAACTTCTCCAGTGCGGAGGTATACCTCAACGTTGCTGGAGGTTACCGTCTTACCGATCCTGCGGCGGATCTGGCGGTCGCGGCGGCGCTTATTTCGGCGCTTTCGGACCGGCCCCTTTCAGGGGCCTCGGCGTGGTTCGGTGAGATCTCCCTCGCCGGAGAAGTCCGCCCGGTTGCGCATTCCTCGATCCGGCTGCGCGAGGCGGCAAAGCTGGGATTCGACAAGGCACATGGCCCGGCGGGCAGTCAGGAGAGGGTGCCGGGGATCTCTTACGCGCCGATCACACTGCTGCCGAACCTGGTTGACCGGGTGATGGGCGGCTCGTAGATTTCCCCGCGATGACCGGCTTCGATTATGTTGTTTTCCTGATCGTTGCGGTCTGCGCGATCGGCGGGTTCTTTCGCGGCTTTGTCGAGGAAGTCCTTTCTCTGCTCGCGTGGTGCGTTGGCCTGTTCGCCGTGCGCTACGGCCATGAACCGCTGACGCATCTGCTTGCGCCCTATCTCAAGAATGAGACCGGCGCAGGTGTGCTGGCCTTCGCGATCCTGACCATCATCCCCTATTTTGCCGCCAAGATGATCGCCGCATCGATCGGCAGCGCGAGCAGGAGTTCGGTGCTGGGGCCGATCGACCGCGTGCTCGGGTTCGGCTTCGGGGCGATCAAGGGCTTTGTGATCATGGTCCTCGGGTTCTCGCTGCTGGTGTTCGGTTATGACATCGTCTGGGGCGCAGACGGGCGGCCGACCTGGATTACCGCGGCGCGCACCTATCCGTTCCTGAATGCGGCAAGCGAGGAACTCATGACGATCATCGACGGTCGCCGCGAGGAAGCCGCCAAAGCCGCAAAGAAGGCAGAGGCGGACAAGGAAAGCGCGCTGGAGAAGGCGGCGCGCGATGCGGCAAGGAAGGCTGCACGGCGCGAGTTGCAGCGGCGCCTCAGCAAAGCGGCGAACGGCGAATGACCGCGCCGGCCCGCACGCTTTACACGCCCGAAATCCTTGGCGCGGCGACGGCGCTCGCCGATTTCGGATGGGACGAGACCCTGCCGCTGCGGGGTGAGGCTCGCTCGCGCAGTTGCGGCAGCACGCTGGCACTCGGGCTGGCGGTGGACGGCGAGGGACGGATCAGCGCGCTAGGCCTGCGCCCGCATGCCTGCGCGATCGGGCAGGCGGCCGCCTTTGCCTTTGCCAGCGCGGCTAAAGGGCGCACCCAGGCGGATATTGCCGAGGCGCGTGAGGACCTTGCGGACTGGCTGGCCGGGACGGGCACCACACCGGATTGGCCCGGGATTGCGCTAGTCGAGCCGGCGCTCGGTTATCCGGCACGGCATGGGGCAATCATGCTGGCATGGGATGCGGCATTGGCCGCGCTTGGGTGAGCGCTGGCTGGCGCCTCTATCGCTTGTCGAGGGTTGCTTCGTTGCTTCGCGCTGCACGATGACGAAACAGGCGGCAAGATTTCTTTGTATTGGCGCACTTTCCCGGCAGGCTTTGCTTCGCTACAGCCCGCGCTTCAGGGTGAAGCGTCAGACAGTCTCAAGACTGCTGGCAAGGGGATGGGAAACAGTTGGGCATGCATGAGGTGAATGGCGCACCCGAACCGACCGCGGCGGAGATCCGCCTGGTGGTTGCGGCCTCGTCGGTCGGCACCGTGTTCGAGTGGTACGACTTCTTCATCTACGGTACGCTGGGTGCGATCCTTTCCAAGGCGTTTTTCCCGACTGGCAATGCCACGCTGGAGATGCTGCTGTTCTGGCTGGTCTTCGCGGTCGGCTTCGGCTTCCGCCCGATGGGCGCAGTGCTATTCGGCTATCTTGGTGACAAGCTCGGGCGCAAATACACCTTCCTTGTCACCGTCACGCTGATGGGCATTGCGACCGCTGGCGTCGGGCTTATCCCGCCGGCTTCGCAGATCGGCTATGCCGCGCCTGCACTCGTCATCCTGTTGCGCGTGCTGCAGGGCCTGGCGCTGGGCGGTGAATATGGCGGGGCGGCAGTCTATGTGGCCGAACATGCCGCCCCGGCGCGGCGCGGGTTCTTTACCAGTTTCATCCAGTCGAGCGTGGTCGGCGGTTTTGTGCTGAGCCTTGTCGTGGTGCTGGCCTGCAAGGGCGCGATGAGCAAGGAGGTCTGGGAAGCCTGGGGCTGGCGTGTGCCGTTCCTGCTCAGCCTTGCGCTGCTGGCGGTTTCGCTGTGGATGCGGCTAAAGCTTTCGGAAAGCCCGGTGTTCAAGGCGATGAAGGAAAGCGGCGAGGTCGCCGGCAATCCCTTCATCGAGAGCATGACGTATCCCGGCAATGGCAAGCGCCTTTTCATCGCGCTGTTCGGCGTGGCGGCGGGGCTGACGGTGATCTTCTATACCTCGATGTTCACCGGCCTTTCGTTCCTCAAGGGGCCGATGCGGGTGGACGACATGACCGCCGAACTGCTCGTGGGCCTTTCCTGCGTGATCGGCATGCCCTTTGCCGTGCTGTTCGGCCATATCTCGGACCGGGTGGGCCGCAAGCTCCCGATCGTGCTTGGCTATGTGGTGACGCTGCTGCTGCTATTCCCGATTTTCTGGATGATCGGCAATGCTGCCAATCCCGGTCTTGCCGATATGGCCAAGCGCGAGCCTGTCGTGGTGATCGGCCCCGATTGCAGCTACAATCCCTTTGCTGCCGAGCAGGCAACGCAGTGCGGCAAGCTGCTCGCAGACCTTTCTGCCTCGGGGGTGCACTATTCGCTTCGCGATGGCTCGGCGCTGGACATGACAATCGGAGCCGACAGCGCCTCGCTGGGCGACTATCCCTGGGCCGAAAAGAGCGCCGTACGCGGCAAGGTGCTGCAAGCTAAGCTTGCTGCACGAGGCTATGATTTCGCCAAGGTCAAACCCGGTTTTGCAAACGCGGCGATCATCGTGCTCGGTCTCGTCGCGCTGATGGCGCTGACGGGGGCGACGTATGGTCCGGTTGCGGCCGTGCTGTCCGAGATGTTTCCCGCGCGTATCCGCTACAGCTCGATGTCGATCCCCTATCACATCGGCACCGGCTATCTCGGCGGTTTCTTGCCGCTGATCTCCTCGCTGATCGTGGCCCGGACGGGCGATCCCTATGCCGGGCTTTGGTATACGTGGTTGGTGGTGCTGGTGGCGCTGATCGTCTCGGCATGGGGCCTCAAGGGCGGAATGCCGCGGGACTTTGCGGACGATGATGCCTGACGACCTGCCGCTGCCACCCGCAGCGCTGCGGCTGCGCCTGGATACAGCGGCACTGGCGTCAAATTGGCGCGCGCTGGATGCGCTCTCGGGTAGGGCGCGGGCCGGTGCGGCGATCAAGGCCGATTGCTATGGGCTGGGCATGAGCGCGGCGCTGCCGACGCTCGCCGCTGCAGGGTGCCAGGACTGGTTCGTGGCGCATTGGCAGGAAGCAGCTGCGGCAGTTCGCCATGTGCCCGCGGCGCAGGTCTCCATGCTGCATGGTCCGATGACCGATGCCGAGGCCGTCTATGCACGCGCACTTGGCGTGCGGCCGGTGCTGAATTCGCTGGAGCAGGTGCGGCGCTGGCTGCGGGCAGGCGGGGGGGCGTGCGAACTGATGGTCGATACCGGGATGAGCCGGCTCGGGCTACCGCTGGGCGACATCCTCGATCCGGCCATCGCCAAGCTCGAAATCGAGACCTGCATGAGCCATCTTGCCAGTGCGGACGAGGACAGTGGGCAGAATGCAGCGCAACTGGGGCGGTTTCGCGACGTGATGCGCGCGGTGCCGGCGCGGCGCTACAGCTTCGCTAATAGCGCCGGGATCGCGCTGGGGCCGGACTATCACTGCGACCTCACGCGGCCCGGGCTCGCGCTTTATGGTGGCGTGCCGCGCGGCGAACTGGCGGGCAAAATTGCGCAAGTGGCCTATCCGGAAGCCGCCGTGATCCAGGTGCGCCAACTCGCGGCCGGCGACTCGGTTGGGTACAATGCGACGTTCACGGCCGACCGGGCCATGCGCGTTGGGGTAATCGCAATTGGTTACGCAGATGGTTACCTGCGCTGCTGGTCGGGCCGGGGGTACGTGCTCTGGCACGGGCAGCGGCTACCGGTCCTTGGCCGCGTGTCGATGGACATGACGATTGTTGACCTTACGGCCGCGGAAAACTGCGGCGAAGGGGACTGGCTGGCGCTCGAATACACGCTGCCAGAGGCAGCGGCTGCAAGCGGATTGTCGCAATACGAGCTGCTCACGCTGCTGGGCCGAAGGTTTGCCCGCTGCCAATGAATTGTTGTTATCCCTTCAAGGTTTATTGCGCTGCACATACCGCATCTGCTAATAGCAACTGCATAAACCCAGCAGGGCGCGATAAAAAATGGCAAACGCAGCGAAGGACGGTGATACCGTCATTATCAAGAAGTACGCGAACCGGCGGCTCTACAACACCCGCACCTCAAGCTATATCACCCTTGATCACCTCGCTCAGATGGTTAAGGAAAACATTGAATTCAAGGTCTTGGACGCCAAAACTGGCGCCGATCTGACCCACACGATCCTCACCCAGATCATCATGGAAGAGGAAGCCAGCGGCGAGCAGATGCTGCCGACGAACTTCCTGCGCCAGCTGATTGCCATGTACGGCAACTCGATGCAGGCGCTTCTACCGAGCTATCTCGAAGCCTCGATGGAGCACTTCCGCGAGAACCAGGCCAAGCTCAGGAAGGCGATCGAGGACAGCATCGGGGCCAATCCGCTGGCCCAGATCGCGCAGCGCAACATGGAGCTTTTCAAGGCCGCTACGGCTGCGTTCGTGCCGGGCGCCGTGCAGGCGGCAGAGGCCGAGAAGAATGCGGCGGCCCCGGTGGAGGACGAACTCGCGGTTCTGCGCAAGCAGATGGCCGACATGCAGAAGAAGCTGGACCAGCTGGCAGGGTAAAGCCGTACCCAAGCGGGATTGCCCGAATCCCGTTTGGGCCCTAACCGGCCCCTATGAGCCAGAACGCATCGATCAAGCACGCGCTGCCCGTCCTCAGGCAGGACGACTTCGCCCAGTGGTACCAGGCGGTCATCGCCGAAGCCGAACTCGCCGAGGAATCGGGCGTGCGCGGGTGCATGGTGATCAAGCCCTGGGGCTACGGCATCTGGGAACGCATCCAGAAGCTGATGGACGAACGCATCAAGGAAGCGGGCGTCGAGAACTGCTACTTTCCGCTTTTCATTCCGCTCTCGTACTTCGCGCGTGAGGCCGAGCATGTCGAAGGCTTTGCCAAGGAAATGGCGGTCGTCACGCATCACCGCCTGATCGGCGATGGCAAGGGCGGGCTTATCCCCGATCCCGAAGCAAAGCTTGAAGAGCCGCTGATCGTGCGGCCGACCTCTGAGACCGTGATCGGCGCAGCGATGGCGCGCTGGATCCAATCCTGGCGCGATCTGCCGCTGCTCACCAACCAGTGGGCCAATGTTGTGCGCTGGGAAATGCGCACGCGCATGTTCCTTCGCACGAGCGAGTTCCTCTGGCAGGAAGGCCATACTGCGCACGCCGACGAGGCTGATGCGATGGCTGAGACGCTGCGCGCGCTCGAGATGTATCGCAGCTTTGCTGAAGACGTGCTGGCGATGCCGGTCGTTGCGGGCCCCAAGCCTGAGAACGAGCGCTTTCCCGGCGCAGTCGAGACTTTCTCGATCGAGGCGATGATGCAGGACGGCAAGGCGCTGCAGGCCGGCACTTCGCACTACCTTGGAACCACGTTCTCCGAGGCTGCGGGCATCCGCTATCAGGACAAGGAAGGCCAGCAGACGCTGTGCCACACGACAAGCTGGGGCGTTTCCACCCGCATGATCGGCGGCGTGATCATGACCCATGGCGACGATGACGGGCTGCGCACGCCGCCGCGCATAGCGCCGCAGCAGATCGTGATCCTGCCAATGCTTCGCGATAATGATGGCGATGCGGCGCTGCTAGACTATTGCGCCGCCCTGCGCGCCAAGCTGGCGGCACTCTCGGTGTTCGACGAGAAGGTGCGCGTGCTGCTCGACAAGCGTCCGGGCAAGGCAACTGCCAAGCGCTGGGGCTGGGTGAAGAAGGGGGTGCCGCTGATCCTCGAGATTGGCGGGCGCGATGCGGAGGGCGGGCAAGTCTCGATGCTGCGCCGTGACCGGCTGTGGCGCGAGGATGGCAAGGCCAATTTCGTCGGCATGGCGCAGGATGACTTCGTTGCCTCGGCGGTGGGCGAACTGGAGGCGATCCAGAGTGCGCTGTTCCTAGAGGCGCGGGACCGGCGCGACGCGCAGATCGAGCGCGGGATCAGCGATCTGGCAGGGCTGGCGTCCTACTTCTCGGACGACAAGGACTTTCCGGGCTGGGTAGAGCTGTGCTGGTCGCGGCCTACGGGCGCGGCGCTCGACAAGGTGGTCGAGCAACTGAAGGCACTCAAGCTGACCATCCGCAACACGCCGATGGATGCGGCGCCGGCGGAGGGGCTGTGTCCGTTTACGGGCGCGCCGGCGGTGGAGCGCATTCTGGTGGCGCGCGCGTACTGACCTCTTGGGGAAGGCATGACGCGGCGGGCCTCGACTTCGCTCGACACGAACGGCGGTTGGGGTATGAATTGGAGCATGAAAAAGTTCCTCTCGTTCGCCTTCCTCGCTCTGCCCACTGCAGCTTCTGCCGCGCCCGACGAGAGCGTCTCGCAGAGCCGGCTCGAGGCCGATATCGCGCGGCTTGTTTCGTTCGGAACGCGGCATACCCTTTCATCGCAGGACGATCCCAAGCGCGGGATCGGTGCTGCACGGCGCTGGGCGGAAGCCGAGTTTCGCAAGACCGGTGCGGCCTGCGGCAGTTGCCTCGAGATCGTATTGCCTGAGACTACGGTGCAGGGCGAGCGGGTTCCCGCACCGACGCGGCTTGTCGATGTTGTCGCGATCCAGCGCGGCACCGTGCGGCCGAACGAAGTCGTGATCGTGCAGGGGCATATCGACAGCCGTAATTCCGATCCGCTCGACGCCAAAGGCGATGCGCCGGGTGCGAACGATGATGGTTCGGGCACGGCGCTTGTGCTGGAAGCAGCGCGGGTGCTTTCGCAGCAGAAGTTTGCGGCGGGCACGATCGTCTATGCCGTGCTCTCGGGCGAGGAGCAGGGGCTCTATGGTGGCAAGCTGCTGGCGGACTATGCCAAGGCGCAGGGCTGGACAGTGAAAGCCGTGCTCAACAACGATATCGTCGGCAATTCACGCGGGTCGGATGGGCTGGTGGACGATGCGCATGTGCGCGTGTTTTCCGAAGGGCCGCGCGACGATGCCAGCGAGAAGGCGCGCGAAGCGCAACGTTCTATCGGGGGTGAGAATGACAGCCCCTCGCGCAATCTTTCGCGCTGGCTGGCAGGACTGGACGATCCGGCCTTGGAAGTGCGGCAGGTCTGGCGCGCCGACCGCATGGGGCGCGGCGGGGACCATCTGCCGTTTCAGGCCATGGGCTATCCGGCGGTGCGCTTTACCGTGGCGGTTGAGAATTACGAGCGGCAGCACCAGAACGTTCGGAGCGAAGCCGGACGGCCATTCGGCGATACGATGGAAGCGATGGACTTTGCTTACCTCGCCAAAGTGACGAAGCTCAACGTGCGGGCGCTGGCGGCGCTTGCCGGGGCACCGATGCCGCCAGCCGCTAAGGTGACCGCAGCAGTGCAGACCTTTACCGACGTCGATTGGACTGCCGTACCCGGCGCTTTGCGCTACCGCGTGTGGCAGCGGCGCACCGATGCGGCGGGCTGGGACGCGAAGCCGCTGGCTGAGACGAGTGAGACCCATTTGCGGCTTGAAGGTGTGAGAGGGGATGACTGGTTTTTCGGTGTTAGCGCGGTGAGCGCCGATGGCGCGGAGAGCCCGGTGGCTTCTGCCGTGCCGGGCGGCGCGTTCGCTCCAGAAGCTGCGGCCAGACCCTGACCTTGCTATTGCGCGCCGCAGCCGTCACAGGTCGGTGATGGCAATTCGCAAGCAGACGCCCAATGGCCCCGACGGGCTTCCTACCCGGCAGCAAGTGCTCGACTTCATCGCCGCGAGCGAAGAGCCGGCCGGCAAGCGCGAGATTGCCAAGGGCTTCGGCCTCAAGGGCACCGAAAAGATTGCGCTGAAGGCGCTGCTCAAGGACATGGCCGAGGAAGGCCTGATTGATGGAAACCGCAGCGCGTTCCACCGCATGGGCGGCGTTCCCAAGGTGACGGTGCTGCGCGTGCTGGAGATCGAGGACGGGCAGCCGCTGGCTATTCCCGATACCTGGCAGCCCGATGATGGTGCGCCGCCGCCGCGGGTGCGGATCATCGAACCGAAAGGCAAGGGGCGCGCGCAGGCTGCGCTCAAGGTGGGCGACCGCGTACTGGCGCGCACCGAGGAAGCGGGCCGGGGTCTCATCGCACATGTGATGAAAAAGCTGCCAACGCGGACCGAGCAACTGCTCGGCGTTGTCGAGTTTGACGGCGCGGGCAAGCCGTGGCTCGCGCCTGTGGACAAGCGTGTGCGCAACGCTGTGGCTATCGCGGATCTGGGCGGGGCAGCGGAAGGCCAGCTCGTCCTCGGCGAGCCGGTCAGCAAATCGCCGCGCGCGGGGCTCAAGGTGACGGAGGTGCTGGGCGATCCGTTGGCGCCGCGCGCGTTTAGCCTGATAGCGATCCACAAGCATGGCATTCCGTTTGTCTTCCCGCAGGAAGCACAGGATGAGGCTGTGTTGGCCGCCAAAATGGCGCTCTCGCACGAACATCGCGAGGACTTGCGCGCGCTACCGATCGTCGCAATTGATCCAACCGACGCGCGCGATCATGACGATGCGATCTGGGCCGAGCCTGATGGCGAGGGCGGTTTCCGCGCCGTTGTCGCGATTGCGGATGTCAGCTTCTATGTGCGTCCGGGCGGCGCGGTCGACCGCGAGGCAAGGAAGCGCGGCAATTCGGTCTACTTCCCGGACCGTGTGGTGCCGATGCTGCCGCATGTGCTGAGCTCTGATGTCTGCTCGCTGAAAGTCGGTGCAGACCGCGCAGCGATGGCCTGCCACCTGACGATCGATGCTGAAGGACGGATCACCGCGTGGCGCTTCACCCGCGCGCTGGTGCGGATTGCCGAAGTGATTGCCTACGAAGAAGCGCAGCGGCGGATCGACGCGCGCGAGGCCGCACCGCATCTCGAGAACCTCTGGGCGGCGTGGCGGCTGCTGGAGAAGGCTCGCAGCAACCGGGATCCGCTGGAATTGGAGTTGCCCGAGCGGCGGGTGGTCCTCGACGAAAAGGGCAAGATCGCCGAGATCGCGCTGCGCGAACGGCTCGATGCGCATCGGGTGGTCGAGGATTTCATGATTGCGGCGAACGTGGCGGCGGCGAAGGCGCTGGAGGCCAAGGTCGCGCCGGTGGTCTACCGCATCCACGAGCCGCCGAGCCGCGAGAAGCTGGTGGCGCTGAAGGACTATCTCGCCACCTTCGGACGCAAGCTGGCGTTGGGGCAGGTGATCACGCCGGGTCTGTTCAACCGCATGCTGAAGGATGTGTCCGACGAAGCCGAGAAGGCACTCGTCATGGAAGCGGTGCTGCGGAGCCAGACGCAGGCGTACTACGGGCCGCGCAACGCCGGGCATTTCGGTCTTGCGCTGGGAAGCTACGCGCACTTCACGTCGCCGATCCGGCGCTATTCGGACCTCCTGGTGCACCGGGCTCTGGTCGATGCGTATCATCTCGAGCAGCCACGTCCCGAGGCGCGCGAGATTCCGGCGACGTCCGGCCTGTCGGATCGCGACCGCTCTGACCTTGCGCGGATCAGCGACGCCATTTCGAAGGCCGAGCGGCGCGCAATGGAAGCCGAGCGCGAGACTATCGACCGCTATGTGGCTGCCTGGCTTTCTGGTCGGGTGGGCGAGGTGTTCGATACGCGGATCACTGGCGTGCAGAAGTTCGGCCTCTTTGCGACGATCATTGGGCTTGGCGGCGACGGGCTGGTGCCGGTCTCTACGCTTGGGGCCGAGCGCTTTGCCCATGACGAGAAGCGACAGGTGCTGGTCGGCGAGGAGACCGGCGAGGAGTTTGCCATGGGGATGATCCTCAAGCTCAGGCTTGCCGAGGCTAATCCGCTCACAGGGGCGCTGAAGTTCGAGCCGGTGGATTTGCCGGAAGGCGCCAGGCGGATCGAGCCGCGTGGAGGCAGGCCCCAGCAGGGCGGGCCGAGAAAAGCTGGTGGTTTCATGCAGGGGCCACGTGGACGGCCGCGCAACATCCGGCATCAGGGGCGGAAGCGGTAAGGGGCCCTAACTAAACGAATCGATGCCGCGTTCGTCGATGCCGCCGGGGACGATCATCAGCACGCACGGCAATTGGCCGAGGTGCGAGGTGAAGTGGGTGACGAGCGGGCCCGGATTGCTGTCTGCCGCCGCGCCGAGGACGAGCGCGGAGACTTCGGGGTGTTCGCCAAGGTATTCGCGCACGACTTGCGGACCGCTGCCGGTGCGCACTGCGACCGCAGGCTCGAGGCCGGATTCGCTGGCGAGACTTCCAGCGGCGGTGCGGGCGAGCTCTTCGGCGCGTTCGCGAGCTTCGGCTTCGATGGTTGCTTGGATGCTGCCGAAGACGACAAACTCCTGACGGGGCACAAGTGCGAGAATGTGCACGGTACCGCCGGTGCGCACGGCGCGGCGCGCGGCAAAGCGCAGCGCGCGGGCGGCTTCCTCGGTATCGTCCATGATGACGAGATAGACGCGCTGCGTGCCGGGCGCATCAGCGCCGGGCGCGTGTTCCGCCTCGCTTGCCATGCCAACCATGCCTTCCCCCTTGCGACAAGGCCACTTTCCACACCGATCGCAATGCCTGTCATATGGCAGGGTTATGCGTATTGGCCTAATTCGTATGCGGGGCAAGCGCCAAGAGACTTGACCCGCCTTGTCCGGGTGGCGAAATGGCGCCCCATGTGCCAAGGGGCGTTCGCGGCGCGGGGGTGGTCTGATGGTCCCTCCCGGCCAGCGTCCCGATATCGAGGCCCCGGTAACCATTAGGGAAAAGAGCTGCCATGCCGATCCAGATCAAGATGCCCGCGCTGTCGCCCACCATGGAGGAAGGCACGCTGGCCAAGTGGCTGGTGAAGGTTGGCGACAAAGTTTCCTCGGGCGACATCATGGCCGAGATCGAGACCGACAAGGCGACGATGGAGTTTGAGGCGGTCGACGAAGGCACCGTGGTGGCCATCGATGTCGCCGAAGGAACCGAAGGCGTGAAGGTCGGCACCGTGATCGCGACGATTGCGGGCGAGGATGAGGGCGATGCGGCCCCGGCTGCCCCGGCGGCGGCTCCGACCCCTGCGCCGGTTGCGGCGACGCCTGCACCATCCCCTGCACCGGTTGCGGCTCCGACGCCAGCGCCTGCGCCAGTGGCAGCGGCTCCTGCGCCGGCACCGGCTCCAGCTGCTGCTGCGGGTGATCGCATCGTGGCGAGCCCGCTCGCCAAGCGCATTGCCAGCGAGAAGGGTATCGATCTCGGCACCGTCACCGGCAGCGGCCCGCATGGCCGGATCATCAAGGCGGACCTAGATGCCGCAACGCCAGCAGCGGCTAAGGCTCCGACGGCGGTGGCCGCTCCGGTCGCCGCTGTGCCCGCGCCCGTTGCGGCTCCCACAGCGGCCCCCGCGCCTTTCAGCACCGATATTCCGCACGAGGCGGTCAAGCTTTCTTCGATGCGCAAGACGATCGCGCGCCGGCTGACCGAGGCCAAGGCGACGGTGCCGCATTACTACCTCACGGTCGACATCAGCCTCGACAAGCTGCTGAAGCTGCGCGCGGAGCTCAATGCGGCGTTGGCGGGCGAGGGTGTGAAGCTCTCGGTCAACGACCTCCTCATCAAGGCACTTGGCAAGGCGCTGATGCTGGCGCCCGACGCGAACGTGAGCTTCGCGGGCGACAATCTGATCCGCTATTCGCGCGCCGACATTGCCGTGGCGGTCTCGATCCCGGGCGGGGTTATCACGCTGATCGTGACCGGGGCCGACGTCAAGTCGATCTCCACGATCCAGAAGGACATGGCGGACCTTGCCGCGCGGGCGAAGTCGGGCAAGTTGGCGCCGCACGAGTACCAGGGCGGCACGGCCAGCCTTTCGAACCTCGGCATGTTCGGGATCAAGCAGTTCGAGGCGGTGATCAATCCACCGCAGGGCATGATCATGGCGATCGGCGCGGGCGAGAAGCGCCCCTATGTGATCGACGATGCGCTGGGGATCGCGACCGTCATGTCCGCCACCGGCAGCTTCGACCACCGCGCCATCGACGGGGCGGAAGGCGCGCAGCTGATGCAAGCGTTCAAGACGCTGATCGAAGCGCCGCTGGCGCTTGTTGCCTGATCATATTGAGAGCGGCGCGACTGCCCCAGCGGGCTAAACAGGACGCCGACCTGAAGGAGCATACACGTGGCTGACCAATACGATCTTCTCGTCCTCGGCTCGGGCCCCGGTGGCTATGTCGCGGCAATCAGGGGGGCGCAGCTGGGCCTCAAGGTCGGCATTGTCGAGCGAGAGCTGCTCGGCGGCATCTGCCTCAACTGGGGCTGCATCCCGACCAAGGCGCTGCTGCGCTCGGCCGAAGTGTTCAATCAGATGAAGCATGCGGCGGCTTATGGCCTCGCCGCGGACAATATCCGTGCGGATATCGACGCGGTGGTGAAGCGCTCGCGCGGGGTGGCCAAGCAGCTCAATCAGGGCGTGACGCACCTGATGCGCAAGAACAAGATCACCGTGCATATGGGCACGGGTGTGCTGAAGGGAGCGGGGCAGGTCGAGGTGACCGGCGACAAGGGCACCGAGATGCTTTCGGCCAAGCACATCATCGTCGCGACGGGCGCGCGGGCGCGTGATCTGCCGTTTGCCAAGGCCGACGGGGACCGCATCTGGACCTATCGCCACGCCATGGTGCCCCCTGCCATGCCGACCAAGCTGCTGGTGATCGGTTCGGGCGCCATCGGCATTGAATTTGCGAGCTTCTACAACGATATGGGCGCGGATGTTACGGTCGTCGAGATGATGGACCGCATTGTGCCGGTGGAAGATGCCGACGTCTCCGCCTTCCTCGAGAAGTCGCTGACCAAGCAGGGGATCAAGATCCTCACTGGCGCGGGCGTCGAGAGCATCACGACGAGTGCGGCGGGCGTGAAGGCCAAGATCAAGGGCAAGGACGGCGCTGCGGCCGAGCATGATTTCAGCCATGTGATCGTGGCGGTGGGCATTGTGCCCAACACCGAGAACATCGGCCTCGAAGCGCTGGGCGTTGCCGCCGAGCGCGGCATTATCGCCATCGATGGCTATGGCCGCACCAATGTTCCGGGTGTGTGGGCCATCGGCGATGTGACGCCGGGACCGTGGCTGGCACACAAGGCAAGCCATGAGGGCGTGATCGCCGCTGAGTCTATCGCGCAGGCGCTAGGCAACACCGAAGTGCACCCGCACCCGATGGACCGGCTCAATATTCCGGGCTGCACCTACTGCCACCCGCAGGTGGCGAGCGTGGGCCTCACCGAAGCCAAGGCCAAGGAAGCCGGGCACGAAGTCAAGGTCGGCACTTTCCCGTTCATCGGCAACGGCAAGGCGATCGCGCTGGGCGAGGCCGAGGGCTTCATCAAGACGGTCTTCGACGCGGCAACGGGCGAACTCCTTGGCGCACACATGATCGGCGCGGAAGTGACCGAGCTGATTCAGGGCTATGTCGTGGGCAAGACGCTCGAGACGACCGAGGCCGAACTGATGCACACAGTCTTCGCGCATCCGACGCTTTCGGAAATGATGCACGAGAGCGTGCTGGCGGCATACGGGCGCGCACTTCATATCTGATCCTGTTCCCATGGCGCCGACGCATGACGTCCCAACCCATGACGTTATCGTGCTCGGCGCCGGAGCGGCGGGGCTGTTCTGTGCGGGGCTGGTGGGGCAGCGCGGCAAGCGCGTTGCGCTGCTCGATCATGCCGATGAACCGGGCAAGAAGATCCTGATTTCGGGGGGAGGGCGGTGCAATTTCACCAATCTCCATACCGCGCCGGACCGCTATCTTTCAGAGAACCCCCATTTCGCGCGCTCGGCGCTGAGCCGGTACACGCCGGCCGACTTTATCGCGCTGGTTGAGCGGTATGGCATTGCCTGGCACGAGAAGACGCTGGGGCAGCTGTTCTGCGATGGCTCGGCGAAGCAGATCGTTGCGATGCTGGTGCAGGAATGCCGCGCTGGCGCCGTTGACTTGCGATGCGGCGAACCGGTGGGCGCAGTGGAGCATGGAGACGGCCTGTTCCGCGTGACGTATGGTGCGCAGATTCTCGCGGCACCTGCGCTGGTCATCGCGTGCGGCGGGCCTTCGATCCCCAAGCTGGGTGCGACCGGCTTTGCCTACGACCTCGCGCGGCGCTTTGGCCTCAAGGTCGTGCAGCCGCGCCCGGCGTTGGTGCCGCTGACGCTTGCGGGCGAGGAAGCGCTGTTTCGCGAGCTTTCGGGCGTCTCGGCGGACGTGGTAGCGCGCGCGGGCAAGGCGGCGTTTCGCGAGGCCGCATTGTTTACGCACCGTGGCCTGTCCGGGCCGGCGATCCTGCAAGTCTCCTCCTATTGGCGGCCGGGCACTGCAGTGGATATCGATTTCCTTCCCGACCAGCCGCAGGACTGGCTGCTGATGACCAAGCGGGAACGACCGCGTACAGGCCTCGCGCGGGTGTTGGGCGCGGCGCTGCCCGAGAGGCTTGCGGTGCGGCTTGCCGAGCGGATCGGGCTTGATGGCGAGCTTGGCCAGAAGCAGGACAAGGCGCTACGCGCGGCCGAGGCGCAGCTGCGACGCTGGACGTTCATGCCGAGCGGCAGCGAGGGTTTTGCCAAGGCTGAAGTGACCGCAGGCGGGATCAGCACGGCCGGGCTTTCCTCGCGCACGATGGCCGCGACCGCCGTGCCCGGCCTCTTCGCCATCGGCGAGGCAGTCGACGTCACAGGGTGGCTGGGCGGGTACAACTTCCAGTGGGCCTGGGCGAGCGCCCATGCGGCTGCGACGGCGCTCGCCGATTTTCCATGAAGGCGATCGCGGCCTAGCGGGTTATGCTTAGGGTGGAGCGATTCCCGCATGGATTGGCCTGACAAGCTGTCCTGCAACCGGGCTCGAGCGTCAGCGAGGGGAGTGCACGATGACTCTGTTCAGCGATATTGCGCCCGCGGCGGGGTTCGGGCTCTCGGGCGATCCCTTCATCGACTCGCTGTACTCGCCGGAGGACTACTTCCGCACGAAGTGGGCGACTGTGTCCGGCGGCAAGACCCAGATCAGCTATAGCTTCGCTTTCCTCAACGGCGTCGCATCAAAATTCACCAGCGATTATGGCAATGAGCCCACCGCTGCGCAGCATTTCGGCGTGTCCAATGCGCAGATCCCAGGGATCGACCAGGCCTTCCAGCGCTGGGCGGACGTCGCCAACGTGAACTTCACCAAAGTGGCGGAAACCGCAGCCGGGGTTGTGGGCGATATCCGCATCGCGTTCTCCTCCGAAGTCTCCAGCGACTTCTGGGGCTATACCAAGATTTTCAGCGACGGCAGCGATCCCTCGCAAGGGGATATCTGGATCGAACCCTCGATCAAGGACGGAACTTTCCAGCCCTTTACCTACGACTTCCTCGCGATGATGCACGAGATCGGCCACGCGCTTGGCCTCGATCATCCCTTCGAGGGCAACATCATTCCAGCCGGATACGACAACGCCCGCTACACGATCATGTCCTACACCCAGCCCAAGGGGGTGTTCTACTTCAAGCCGGGCGCGACCGAGGCGCAATACATTCTCGTCACGCCGATGGTCTATGACATCGCCGCGGTTCAGAAGATCTATGGTGCGAACATGTCGTACCATACCGGCAATGACGTCTATGCGTTCCAGCAGAACCAGCCAGTCTACCAGACAATCTGGGACGCTGGCGGGAACGACACGATCGACGTGTCATCGTTCAAGTATGGCTGCACGATCTCGCTGACGGCGGGAACCTATTCGCAGCTCGCCTATGGCGACACGACGCTCGATCCCAATCTCGGCATTGCCTTCAATTGCACGATCGAAAATGCGCGCGGTGGTTCGGGCGATGACGCGTTGAATGGCAACGATGCCGCGAACCAGCTTTTCGGCAATGGCGGGATGGATACGCTGATCGGCAGCGGCGGCAACGACATCCTTGATGGCGGTGCGGGCGACGATGCCGAAGTCGGCGGGGATGGCAATGACATCTTCATGGGAGGGACCGACACCGGCCGGGACAGCTTCGATGGCGGTAGCGGCACCGATACGATCACCTATGCGGCGGCCAAGGCAGCGGTCACCGTCAAACTGGCGGCGGGAACTGCGGCAGGTAGCGCTGCGGGCGACGCCGCCGGGATCGGCAGCGATGTGTTCGCATCCATCGAAACCGTGATCGGCAGCGCGTTCAACGACACGCTGATCGGCAGCACCGGCGCCGACACCTTCATCGGCGGTGCGGGTAACGACACGATCAACGGTGGCGGCGGGTTCGATACGGCGAGTTATGTCGGGGCGAAGTCTGCGGTGACGGTGAACCTTGCGCTGACGACGGCGCAGAACACCCTTGGTGGTGGAACGGATACGCTGAGCGCGATCGAGAACCTCATCGGCACGGCGTTCGCTGACACGCTGACCGGCAGTCAGGGCGCCAACGTGCTTGACGGCGGGGCAGGCGCCGACACGATGGCAGGCGGTCTCGGCAACGATACCTACCGTGTTGACGCGGCCGGCGATAAGGTGACGGAGGCAGCGGATGCCGGAAGAGACATCGTCATTGCCACTGTGAGCTTCACGCTAGGTGCGAACGTCGAGAACCTCACGCTCGCAGGCACGGCAGCGATCAATGGAACCGGGAACGATCTGGCGAACACGATCCGGGGGAATGCCGGTGCCAACGTGCTTTCGGGTGGTGGGGCAAGCGACCAGCTGATCGCCGGAGCGGGTGCTGACACCCTCATCGGCGGCACTGCGCGGGACTTCCTGACTGGCGGGACGGGCGCGGACGTGTTCCGCTTCGCTAGTGGCGATTTCGGCGGCACGACCACGGCTACCTGTGATCTCATCTACGATTTCAGCCACGCCGAGGGCGACCGGATCGATCTTTCGGCCATCGATGCCAATGCAGTTGGCGGGGCTGCCAACGATGCCTTTGCCTTCATCGGCAGCGCTGCCTTCGGCAATGTTGCAGGGCAATTGCGCGTAGCCACGATTTCAGGGCTCAGTGTGGTGCAGGGCGATACCAACGGCGACGGGCTCGCCGATTTCTGGATCCGCTGCAACGGTGCGCCTGCCCTCGCTGCGGCCGATTTCGTGCTGTAGGGGCAGCCGCGTCGGATCTCCCCGTATTGCAGCGGTACGGCCTGATCATCACCACGGCGCTGTAGTCCTTCTGAAACAATCGCGGGGCAGGGCGTGGACTGAGGGTTACCCCGTCGTTTGCCTTATGGGCACGTGCGGAACCCCTGCCAGCCCTGAGCGCGAAGGATTGCACGGTGCCCAAGACGATCAAGGGGACAAAAGCAGGCGAAACCCTGGACGGGAGCGCGGGTGCCGACCTCATCTATGGTCTCGGCAGCAAGGATATCCTGAACGGACTTGGCGGCAATGACCTTCTGGATGGCGGCGTCGGCGCAGACCGAATGTTCGGCGGCGATGGCGACGACCGTTATGTTGTCGACAGCGTATCCGACAAGGTGATCGAGGCCGCCGACGAGGGCAATGATCTCGTCCTCGCCGCGCTTTCTCGATACAAGATCCCCTCGCAGGTCGAGAACCTGACGTTCACGACGCGCGCATCGCATTTCGGCATCGGCAACGGGCTGAACAACGTGATCACCGGTAATTCCGGCACAGACAGACTGTTCGGCGGTGGCGGCGACGACACGCTGATTGGCGGAAATGGCAACGACTACCTTTCCGGCGGCCGTGGGCGGGACACGCTCCTGGGTGGCAACGGCGACGACACCCTCAACGGGGGGGCAGGCAACGACCTTCTCGACGGCGGGATTGGCGCGGACAACCTGTTCGGCGGGCGTGGCAACGACATTTACATCGTCGACAATGCGCGTGACACGGCTGTCGATGTCGCCAATGGCGGTATCGATGAAGTGCGCACACGGGTTGATTTCAAGCTGAGCGGCAACATCGAAAGGCTGACGATCACCGGTGCCAACTCGGCGGATGGCACGGGCAACATGCTCGACAACGCGCTCACCGGCAACGACCAGCGCAATGTGCTCGATGGCGCAGGCGGGAACGATATCCTTGATGGCGGGAAGGGCAACGATGTGATGACCGGCGGGCTCGGAGTCGACCGCTTCGTATTCTCGTCAGCGCCTAACCGTCTCACCAACTCGGACCTGATTACCGACTTTTCGCGCGACCAGAAGGACAAGATCGTTCTTTCGCTGGACGTGTTCACCGATTTCGATGGCGATGGCCGAATCAGTCCTGATGCATTTCACGCCGAAGGCGGCGCGACGCGTGCGACCGAAGATGGACAGTTCCTCATCTATGACACCGCGAGCGGGGCGCTCTACTACGATGCGGAAGGTCCCGACGGTCGCGGCGCGATCCAGATCGCTCAGCTTGGCGAGACCGACCACCCTGCGCTGTTCTGGAGCGATTTCCTGATCGTCGGCTGAAGGTGCGTCGAGTTCACAGCCCTGCGCCCGCCCGCATTTCCTCGATCAGTTCGAAGTGGAATGCGAGCATGCGTTCATCCGGCTGTTGCGGCCCGAAGAAGTCCATTTCCGGATCGACGACTTCGGTGCGGA
>NZ_JAIXZS010000082.1 GCF_027489515.1 Novosphingobium sp.
CAAGGACTGGCGACGCATCCATACCCGCTACGACCGATGCGCCCACACGTTCATGTCCGCCATCTGCATCGCCGCAACCGTCATCTTCTGGCTCAATCAATGAGTCCTGAGCCTAGATACTGCGCTGTTCGGGCACTAATACGAGGTCGCTGGCAAGACTCGCGGCAGCACTCAAGTCTCGCTCATGTCCTATCCGAAAGCCTAGCGAGTTCCGGTTACTCGCTGCAAATAAGGCACCGGATCGACATAGCGATATCCCGGCACAGAGGTGGCGAAGTGCTTGAGCCAGTATCCATGCCCCGCTCCATAGACCACCAACACACGGTCGCCGGGTCTGGCAACATGCATCAGCTTCGAAAAAATCTTGGCGTTTCGCAGATACCATGCCGCATTCAGATCGGCTCCAGCCTGACTGTCGTTGTCACCAACAAGAAGCCAACTGTAATAACTCGACATATCGACGTAGATCGGGTCGGTGTTAACCCGAATGAGTAGCTCAGCCACAGTCCGGGTCTTTTGATCTTTTTCGAACTGGCTCAGCCATTTCTTTATTGGCTCGTTGGTAGCATCGATAAGATTGTTCTGACCAAATTTCGCTGCTGCATCCTGAAGCTTGTCATAGGGATAATAGTCCGGCTCGCCTGGGCCCGATTGCTCATCGATACCTTCAACCGTTTTCAGGCCGGCAAGATTGGCAATTCTGAAGCCGATTTGCGTAATCTCGTTGGCATCGGACTTGAGGTCGGCCGTCTTGAATTGCGCATAGGCAGTCGTTGCCAGATCCGGCGCAGTGCTTTGCATCTCGACCATGACCCTCGTGGGCTTGAACACAAGCAAAGCCTTGGCAACGGCATCGAGCTGCGCCTGTTTGTCGGGCGTGAGGACGCTGTCCACCTTGATATTGTTGGTATCGAGGCCGGGATTGCCGAAGTGGTAGGCCCCCAGCACCATGACATCCACGCCCGGTTCCGCAGCGCTAGCCGTCGTGCCAAAGGCGACCGCGGCCATGAAAAGAATTGCTCTTAGATGCACCGCGCCGCCCTTGGTTCACCGCCACAACGCAGATTGCGCTGGGGATCAGTTCACTGAGGTATCGTGCTGCGAGAGCGAGTGTCAATCACGACGCGCGCGCCATTGGCAATGGCAACCAACCACCCAGCCACCGCCATCCGCCGCAAACGCATGCAATGCCCGAAGCGGACATCGGCCCCCTACCCCAATTCCTCCCGCAGCAACCCCAGCACCGCACGCACCGCGCCGCGCGCGCTTGCCATCTCGAAGTGCTTGCAGGGCAGTTCCACCACCCGGTCCGCCTGCCCCGCCTCGCCCTGCGCGCACTGCGGCGCGACGATCCCGTCGCGGCGCGACCATAGCGCGATCGTGCGCACCGGCGGCTTCTCTCCGGGGTCCTCGGCAAAGGGCGGCGCATCGACCTTGTGGTCGTTGAGCGCTTCATAAACCCGCCAGGCATTGTTCGCCCGCCGGTCGCCCGAGAAAGGTGAACCCAGCGTCATCACCAGCCGGCAGGCATCGGGATGACGCTGCGCCAGCACCCGCGCATAGAGCCCGCCGAGGCTCCAGCCGATCAGAACCACCGGCTCGCCCGAGCGTGCAGCCAGATCGCACAGCCGCGCTTCCAGCCGCGCGATTTCCGTCGGCCGGGCGCCGGTGTTCATCCCCTGCCCCCAGCCCTCCACCACGAACCCCGCCTTCTCGAGCGAATGGCGCAGCAGCGCGGTCGCCCGGTCGGACGAGAGCATGCCCGGAATGACGATGACCGGCCGGCCCCGCCCGAACGGCGGCACCACCACCGGCGCGCGCAGTGGAGCGGCATGGATCTTGGGCAGCGCGAGGAATTCCAGCGCCCAGCGCCAGCGCGGCGGCGCCCCGGAACCCGTCGTACCCGGATCCGCCACCACCCGCTCAGTCCCCGGTAAGGATGCGGTCCACCAGCTGCTTCACGGTGGGCGTGAAGTTGTTGGAATAGAACGGGTCCTGCTTGAAGCGGTAGGCCGAATGGCCCGCAAACATCAGGTTTTCGTCGACCGGCCCGCCGTGCGCGATGTCCTGCAGGGTCTTCTGGATGCAGAAGCTGCGCGGATCGGCAAGGCGCCCGGTGGTGTAGTCATCGTGGTCCTTCCACGAAGAGAAGCCGCAGTGCGAAAGGCAGCCCATGCAGTCCTTCTGGTCCTGCTGGATTTCCTCACGCTCCGCCGTCGTGACAAACACGATGGTATCATCGGGCGTCCGCAGCGCATGGGTGAAGCCTGCGCCAAACCACGTGCGGGCACGGTCACGATCCGTCGGCGTCACCCAGAAGTTCTTGCCCTTCACGCCGACGTCGAGCTGAACCGTGTGCTCGCCCGCGGCGACCTTGGAATAGGGGATCTGCCGTTCGGACCGGGCAACCAGCGCCTGCAGGAAGGGGTTGACCACAGCGGAAGAATAGAACCCCGTCGGCGAAAAGCGATGCAGCAGCACGTCGCCCGGATTGAGCGTGCGCAGGTGGTCCTTCCACGCCTGCGGGATCGGGCTTTCCTGCGTCAGCAGCGGCCGAGTGCCGAACTGGAAGGCGATGCTGCCAAGCTCGTCGTTGTCGATCCAGTTGTCCCACTCGCGCAGGAACCACACGCCGCCCGCCATCACGATCGGCACCGAATCCGGAACACCCTCGGCCCGCATCACCTCGCGCAGCACTTTCACGCGCGGATAGGGATCTTCCGGCTTCTTTGGATCTTCGGCGTTGGAAAGGCCGTTGTGGCCGCCTGCCAGCCACGGATCTTCATAGACCACTGCGCCAAGCAGTTCAGGAACCTTGTGATAGGCGCGCTTCCACAGCGCGCGGAAAGCACGGCCGGAAGAGACGATCGGCAGGTAGTTCACCGCATAGCGCGCGGCGATTTCGGCCAGTTTGTAGGGCATGCCCGCGCCGCAGGTCACGCCCGCCACAAGGCCGCGCGTCTTCTCCAGCACGCCTTCGAGGATCGGCTGCGCGCCGCCCATTTCCCACAGCACGTTGATGTTGATCGCGCCCTTGCCGCTGGCAAGCTCGTAGGCGCGCTTCACCTGCTCGACCGCCCCGTCGATGCCATAGCGGATCAGCTGCTCGTGGCGTTCCCTGCGGGTCAGCTGCTCGTAGACCTGCGGGATGATCTTGCCGGTCGCGTCATAGCTGTCGGCATTGACCGCGCTGACCGTGCCGATGCCGCCCGCAGCCGCCCAGGCGCCGGAACTGGCATGATTGGTTGCAGCCACACCCTTGCCGCCCTCGATCAGAGGCCACACTTCGCGGCCGCCATACAGGATCGGCTTCAAACCCTTGAACGCAGACATCTTCTTCCCTTAGCGGCCCCCAACCTTGCCCGCGCCGGCTCCGCTGCCGGCATGGCATGATCGCATCCGGCTCGGCTCCGGCGGCCCGTTTCCGGCGGGCACGAACTGAGCGTAATAGCCTGACAGATCTGGCTTACGGCGAAACGAGGCCAAGCGAAAGCCCGCTGTCTCGAATTCGCAAAAAAGCAACACCGCCGGCGTTCCGTGCTGATCGGTCGGCCGGTCGGCATCGACCACGATCACCGATCCGCCCGGCTTCACCGCGGGCCACAGCCGCCACAGGAACGGATACGGCTCTGCGATCTCGTGGTACATGTGGATCATGAATACGCGGTCGAAGCTGCGCTGCGGCAGGCGCGGATCGTTGGGCGCGCCCTGCACGATCGAGACATTGCCGAGCTGCTCGCGCTCGATCCGCGCACCGAGGCGCCGCAGCGCGCCATCGTCGATGTCCTGCGCCAGCACCCGTCCTTTTCCGCCCACCCGCGCGGCCAGCCGCACCGTATAGTACCCCTCGCCAGCGCCGATATCGGCCACCGTCATGCCGGGTGCGATCCCGGCCTCGTCCATCACGCTCGCCGCCTCGCCCTGCTTGTCACGCAGCGCCTCGGTTGACCACTGGGTCGAGACCACCTTGGCGACTGGCCGGTCGGCCCGCGGAAAGGCCCGATCCTCCGGGGCGCGGTCGGCATCGCCGGCATCGGCGCGGCAGGCAGCCAGCGCCAGCAGCCCGGCCGCAGCGACGCTGCGCGTGCTCAATCGTCGTCTTCCACGGTCACCTTCTCGCCCGTCACGCGCTGCGCCAGCGCTGCGGCCATGAAGGGATCGAGCGCGCCGTCGAGCACGTCGGTCGGGTTGGTGCTGACCACGCCCGTGCGCAGGTCCTTCACCTGCTGATAGGGCTGCAGCACGTAGGAGCGGATCTGGTGGCCCCAGCCGATCTCCGTCTTGGCGGCATATTCGCCGCTTGCCGCCGCCTCGCGCTTGGCAAGCTCGGCCTCGTAAAGCCGCGCCTTCAGCATCCCCATCGCGGTCGCGCGGTTCTTGTGCTGCGAACGGTCGATCTGGCTCGCCACGATGATGCCCGAGGGCACGTGGGTGATGCGCACCGCCGAATCGGTCGTGTTCACGTGCTGCCCGCCCGCGCCCGATGCGCGGTAAGTATCGATCTTGAGGTCGGCCGGATTGATCTCGATCTCGATGTTGTCGTCGATCTCGGGATAGACCCAGACCGAGCTGAACGAGGTGTGCCGCCGCGCCGAGCTGTCATAAGGGCTGATCCGCACCAGCCGGTGCACCCCGCTCTCGGTCTTGGCATAACCGTAGGCGTTCTCGCCCTTGATCAGCAGCGTTGCCGACTTGATCCCCGCCGCTTCGCCCGCATGATAATCAAGCAGGTCGACCTTGAACCCGTGCCGCTCCGCCCAGCGCGTGTACATGCGCTGGAGCATTTCGGCCCAGTCCTGACTCTCGGTCCCACCCGCGCCCGCGTGGACTTCGAGGAACGCGTTATACCCGTCCGCCTCGCCCGCCAGCAGCGCCTGGACCTTGTCCGCATCCGCCCGTTCGGCGAGCGCCGAAAGCGTCGCAAGGCCCTCGGCCACTGTGGCGTCGTCGTCCTCGGCTTCGCCGAGTTCGATGAACTCGATCGCATCGGCCATCTCGGCGCTGATCTCGTTCACCGCGCCGATCGAGGCTTCCAGCCGCCGACGCTCGCGCATGACCGCCTCGGCCGCCTTGGGGTCATCCCACAGCTTGGGATCCTCGACCCGCGCGTTGAGTTCGTCGAGCCGGCGTACCGCACGGTCCCAGTCGAGGAACTTGCGCACCAGCCGCAGTGCGGCCTCGATGCGGTCGATATGGGCCTGCCCTTCGGCACGCATGACGCTTCTCACTCCAGATTGCGGTAGCCCAACCGCTGCATGCAGCGGCGTGGCTTCAGAACCGAAGCCGCTTAACGAAGCCGCGCGCCTTGTAAAGGGGCGCTGGGGAAGCGGCGGGTTTCGCTCAGCCCTTCTTGAGCTTCTGCACCGCCTCGAGCGTGAGCTTCACGTGATCGCGATAATCCATGTCCGAATGGACCATCACGATCTTGCCGTTCTTCGCGATCACATAACTGGTGCGCTTGGTCAGGCCGCTCGAAACGCCGGCAACCTTGAGCGAGACGTCGTAGGCCTTGATCACGTCCTTGGTGGCGGCAGCCACCGTGAACTTGTCGCGGCACTCGGCAGTGGAAAACTTCTGCAGCGTCGGCAGATCGTCGTTCGACATGCCGAGCACGGTTGCGCCCACCTTGGCGAAATCCGCTGTCGCTTCAGCAAAGGCATGGGCTTCCATGGTGCAGCCCTGCGTGAAAGCCTTGGGGTAGAAGTAGAGCACGACCGGCCCCTTGGCGAGCAACGCCTTGAGGTTCACCTTCATCGGCTTGCCCGCAAGCGCGCCCATCGTGGTGAAGTCGGGTGCAATCGCGCCCTGCGTCAACTCAGCATTGGCGGCAGCGGGGACAAGGAGGGCGAGAGCCGCAGTAGCAGCAAGGACATGTTTGATCATGCTGGCAAGCCTACCAGCAAGTATCCGATGCGGAAACCGGCAAATGGTGCAGGCGCTAGTAGATACCGCCCTTGTCCTCGACGAAGTCGCCTTCCTCCACCGGCACGTCCTCGCCGCCGGCATCGCCGCCCTTCGCGGCGCGCGCCTTGCGGATCGCCTCGAGCACCGCGTCCTTGAGCGTCTGATCCTCGGGCCGGAAGGTGCGCGTCGGCTCGCTGTTGGGTTTGAAGGCTTCCCAGATGACCGAGGCCTGCCGCACATGGTCCTCCGGCGTCCCGCCGAACACTTGCCGTCCGCTCACCCGGTCGATCTTCACCATGCGGATACCTTCCGGCACGGTGAAGGGCGCATCGCTCCAGCGCTTCCGGGTCAGCTGCACGAATTCCTTGAAGATCGGTGCGGCAATCCGCCCGCCCTGCGCATAGCCGCCAAGGCTGCGCGGCTGGTCATAGCCGAGATAGAGCGCACCCACGATATCGGGCGAGCCGCCGGCAAACCAAACGTTGGTCGGGCCCGAGGTCGTCCCCGTCTTGCCGAACAGCGGCAACTTGAGGTCGGCAAGCGTCAGCGCGGTGCCGCGCACGACTACGCCTTCGAGCATGTGCACCACCTGATACGCAGTGCGCGGGTCCATCACCTGCTTGCCGGTCGGCTTCATCCGCGGCATCGGCCGGCCGTCCCACTGCGCCATGTTGCAGCCGCTGCAATCCCGCCGGTCGGCCTTCCAGATCACCTTGCCATCGCGGTTCTGCACATAGTCGATCAGCGTCTGCTCGTGCTGGCGGCCATGGTTCGCCAGCGCCGCATAGGCATTGGCCATCTTCGACGCCGTCGTATCGCCCGCCCCCAGCGCCATCGAGAGATAGGGCTGGTAATCGCCGATTCCCATCGCCTTGATCGTGCGGACGACCTTGTCCATGCCAGTATCGTTGGCGATGCGCACCGTCATCAGGTTGCGCGATTGTTCAAGGCCCCAGCGCATCGTGTGGCTGCCGGATCCCCCCTCGCCGCCGAAGTTGCGGAAGCACTTCTGCCCCAATGCCGCGCCCTGATAGACGCAGAACGTGCCATCGAGCACCATCGAGGCCGGCGTCATTCCGTTGTCGAGCGCGGTCGCATAGACGAACGGCTTGATCGTCGATCCCGGCTGGCGCACCGCCTGCGTCGCGCGGTTGAACGAGCCGAGCCGCGCGTCAAACCCGCCCTGCATCGCCAGCACACGCCCGCTGAAGGGCTCCTCCACCACCATGCCGCCCGAAACTTCGGGGACCACCCGCACGGCCCATCCGCCGCCCGCAGGCGCCGCCGCGATCACGTCACCGGGCTTCATTGCCTGCGGCATCGCCCAGAGCGGCCCGGTGCTGCCATCGGCAAACCCGATCCGGCCATCATTCCCGCGCCGTTCAAGCACCACGCCGATCCGCCAGTCCTGATAGCGGATCGCAAGGTTGCTGGTGATCAGTTCGGTCTGCCAGTTGCCCGAAACATCGAGCCGCGCGATCGGCCCGTTCCAAGCCCGCCCGCCGCTGAACCGAAGCAGGCCCGTGCGCATGGAGGTCTGCGCCGCTGTCTGCAGCTCGGTATCGAGCGAAGTGCGCACCCACAGGCCGCCCGCATAAACGCTGTTGGGCCCGTTGTCGGCATTCTCGCCGAACTTGTCGATCAGCTGCCGCCGCACCTCCTCAAGGAAATAGCCCGCATCTGCAGTATAGTTTTCCGCGCGGCGCGGCACGAGACCGAGCGGCTGCGCCTTGGCCTCGGCAGCCTCGCCCGGGGTCGCCCAGCCGTTCTTGACCATCTGGTCGAGCACATAGGCGCGGCGTTCGAGCGCCTTGTCGGCAAACTTGGCCCGGCCGTAAGTCTCCGGCGCCTTGGGGAGGATCGCGAGGAAGGCGACTTCCTGCAGCTTGAGGTCGCCCACGTCCTTGTCGAAATAGGCGCGCGCCGCAGCCTGCACCCCAAAGCTCTGCCGCCCGAGCGGAATCTCGTTGAGATAGAGCTCGAGGATCTGCTGCTTGGTCAGCACGCTCTCGATGCGCCGCGCCAGGATCATTTCCTTGAGCTTGCGCGTCACCGAATACTCGTTGCCGATCAGGATGTTCTTGGCGACCTGCTGGGTGATCGTGGAGCCGCCGCGCGCCCGCTCGCCCGAGCCCAGCTTCAGCGTATAGTCCACCATCGCACCGACAAGGCCGGTAAAATCAACACCGCCATGGCTGAAAAACGACTTGTCCTCGGCGGCGAGGAAGGCGTGGATCAGTGGCTCGGGAAAATCGACATAGCGCAGCTGTACCCGCCGCTCGCGCGCGTAACTGGAGACTATCTCGCCATCATTGCCGCGCACCATCGTCGGCAGCGGCGGCTGGTAGGTCAGCAGCTTGTCCGCCGAAGGCAGCGTGCGGATCACCGTGACCCACACAATCGCATAGAGCAGCACCAGCACGCCCAGCGCATAGCCTGCGCGGCGCACCCAGACCGACCCGCGCCAAAGCTCGCTCGCCCGGCCCAGAATACCCGCCGCATTGCGCTGGATGCGCCAGCGCACGGAAGTGCCGTCGGGTTCGGGAAGTCCAGGGTCGTTCGCCATTTGCGCAGCGCCTTAGCATGGCCTTTCGCGGGAATGCCAGTGGCCGCGAACATCAGGCCGGGCCACGGGTCAATCCGGAGGAGAAGGATGCTGGCCTTGGGACGCCTTGCTCTCCTGCTTCGTCACCCCGGACTTGATCCGGGGCTCTGCTTTGCTGCAAGCACCACCCTCCCGGAAATCAGGGAACCGCCGTCGCCACCGTCGTCCGGGCCAGATAGATCTCGATTGCCGAAGCCAGCGCTGCGCCAAACCCCTTGCGCCAGCCCGGATTGCCCAGCGCGCGCGCGTCGTCCGGGCTGCTGATGTAGCCGGCCTCGATCAGCGCCGATGGCAGATCGAGCGACTTCAGCACAACGAACGCCGCCTCGCGGTCGGGATCGGTGTGGAAGCGCACCTTGCCCTCTCCTTCGCGCAGGACGAGCTGCGCAAAGGCTTTCGACCGCTCGCGCATCTCGCGCTGCGAAAGGCTGACGAGGATCGCGGTGACCGCGTCCGATTTGTCGCCCAGTTCCACACCGTTCACCATGTCGGCACGGTTTTCCCGCCGCGCCACGGCATCGGCCACCGCATCAGAACCGCGATCCGAAAGCGTGTAGACCGTCGCCCCAGTCGCATCGGGCGATTCCGAGGCATCGGCGTGGATCGACACGAAGAGATCGGCCCTCAGGCGCCGCGCTATCCCCGAACGTTCCTCCAGCGCGAGGAACCGGTCGCTATCGCGCGTCAGCGCCACTCGCACGCGCCCGTCCGCGAGCAAGGCCTCGCGCAGCGCCAGCGCAAGGCTCAGCGTGATCATCTTTTCGCGCTCGCCGCGCTGCCCGCTCGCGCCGGGATCGTGCCCGCCGTGTCCGGCGTCGATCACCACCAGCGGCCGGCTCGCATCGGCAGGGCCCTCGATCCGGGGCAGGCCGATTGCGGCAGTGCGATCGGGCAGATTGATGCGCACGGTATACGGCGGACGGCTGACCGGCGCCCACTGCGCCAGCGCCAACAGGATCGCGGCGGCCGTCATCACGGCCAGTGCGGCCCCCAGACCCACCGCAATCAGCGCCCGCCTTGTCATGACGTCAGCCTATGCAATGGCGGGAGCGCGCCGGTCCAGCGGAATTGCTGCACAACGCCGCAAGGTGACATCGGTCCGCAGCCTCCCTGTCATGGTTTTAATTGCTGGTTGTCAAATCCGGTGCTAGCAGTGGCATTCTGGAACGGGCCCGATAGTGGCCTCGGCTCCGCCCCGAAACGCGATGCGGCGCGTTGTTCCGCGTGGCATTTGATCGGAACATGGCGTTGTCCTGGCTGGCTTTTTTGGCCCGGTCCTGAAGTACAAGCGATAGGGCGACACCATGAATGCGCCCCGTTCGCGCCAGAGGTTGATGTCTTGATGGAAATCCGTGCACCGTTCGAGCCGAGGAGCCCCTCAGGGGTCCGTGCGGGCTTGGCGGGCATCGGTCCGTGCCAGTCGCCACGGACCATCCGCAAGACAGACACGCACCAACCGCCGCCGGGCGGCGAGCGCCTGGGGACCGCTATAGCGGCCCTTTCCGCGCTGCGAACCGGCAAATCCGCATTCGCGAAACGCCCCGCTCCGGCCCCGGCATCTGCCAGGCCCGGCCAAGAGGGCTATCGCGCTTTCACATTGAACCGCGCCCAGAACCCGGGTTCACCCCCGCGGCTGCGCGGCTGGAGACTTTGTAATGACCACGCGCATGCTGATCGATGCGCGCCACCAGGAAGAAACCCGGGTGGCGGTGCTCAATGGCAACCGGATTGAAGAGTTCGATTTTGAATCTGCCGATCACAAGCAGATCAAG
>NZ_JAIXZS010000061.1 GCF_027489515.1 Novosphingobium sp.
AAGCCCCTAACGCAGGCGGGCGCCAATTGCACGAGATTGCTTGCCTTGCGGGGGCTCTTTTGGTAGCGGGCGCCGCGTGAGAGCCGATCCGTTCGGATTCGGCGCGTTTTCTATTTCTGTGATTCTAGGTGACTCCCGCGTGGGCGGGCTCTCGCCATCAGCATTGAGGTGTAGCGGTTTATGCAGATTCTCGTTCGCGACAACAATGTCGATCAGGCCCTTCGCGCGCTCAAGAAGAAGCTGCAGCGTGAGGGCGTGTACCGCGAGATGAAGCTGCGCCGTCACTTTGAAAAGCCCTCGGAAAAGCGCGCCCGTGAAAAGGCTGCTGCTGTCCGCCGCGCCCGCAAGATGGAGCGCAAGCGGCTTGAGCGCGACGGCGGCAAGTAAGCTGCTGCGGGGGCAGCGCGTTCTGCCCCTTAGCCTCTTGCGATAAGGGTCCGGCTGGGCCAAGAGGGCGCCGTATTCGCGGCGCCCTTTCGCTTGTCCGACGCCGGTCGGTGCGGCATCAGGGCATGGAATCGGAGCCGTCCCGCAAGCTCCGCATAAGGGGAAGACATGTCGGAAATCACCCGCGTTCCGCTCCAGCCGGTTGGCAAGGGATCGCTCACCCGCATCTGGATCGGCGTGATCCTCGCGCTGCTGATCGGCGCGACTGCTGCCTGGTCGACGCGCTATCAGGGTCTCGTGGTTGAAACCCTCAAGGTTGGCTCTGGCCCGTCGCCGACGCTGGGCGATGTCGTGCTCGTCAACTATGCCGGCCACCTCGCCAGCGGCAAGGAGTTCGACAAGGGCGAGAAGGTCGCCATGCCGGTCGAGGGCGTGATCCCCGGCTTCAGCAAGGGGCTGCAGAAGATGCAGCGCGGCGGCAAGTACAAGCTGATCATTCCCGCCGCGATGGCCTATGGCGCGCAGGACCAGAAGAACCCGTCGACTGGCGAAGTGGTGATCCCCGCGAATAGCGATCTGACCTTCGACGTCGAACTGCTCGATTTCAAGAGCGCGGCTGAGATCGAGCAGCGCCGCCAGATGCTCCAGCAACTGCAACAGCAGATGGGCAGCGCGCCGAAGGGCGGCTCTGGTCCTGGCGCCGCGCCTGAAAGCATGCCGCAGCCCTGATTTTCCGGTTCCCGGCCAGCGGCGCGCCTGCTGGCCACAGACTTTCGAGAGACAGCCATGTCCGTAGACACCGCCACGGTGGCCAGAATTGCCGCGCTGGCCCGCATCAAGGTGACCGACGAAGAGATCGCGGCGATGGTGCCCGAGCTTAACGGCATCCTTGCCTGGGTCGAACAGCTCGGCGAAGTGAACGTGGAAGGGATCGCGCCGATGACGGCGGTGATCCCAAACCAGCAGCGCCTGCGCGACGATGTGATCGGTGCCGATCCGCTCACCGGCGGTGACGTGCGCGAAAAGGTGCTCTCCAACGCGCCCGCCGGTGAACACGGCTTCTTCGGCGTGCCCAAGGTGATCGAATAATGCCAAAGACCGCCAGCGAACTGACTGACCTCGGCGTAGCCGCGATCCGCGAGGGTGTTGCGAAGGGCGAATTCACCGCTGTCGAAGTGGCCGGCGCGTTCAACGCCGCCGTCGCCGCTGCGCAGCCTGCGCTCAACGCCTTCATCACGCTGACGCCCGAAAAGGCGCTCGAAGCTGCCGCCGCCGTCGATGCGGACCGCGCGGCAGGCAAGCCGCTCGGCAAGATGGCCGGCGTGCCGATCGGCATGAAGGACTTGTTCGCGACGACCGGCACCAAGACCACTGCTGCCTCGAACATCCTCGGCAACTTTGTGCCACCTTACGAATCCACCGTCAGCCAGAAGCTGTGGGATGCGGGCGCGGGCATGCTCGGCAAGCTCAACCTCGACCAGTTCGCGATGGGCTCCTCGAACGAGACGAGCGCGTTCGGGAACGTGATCTCGCCGTGGCGCCGCGAAGGCAGTGAGGCGCAGCTGGCTCCGGGCGGCTCGTCGGGCGGTTCCTCGGCGGCGGTTTCGGCACGCATCGCGCCAGCCGCGACCGGCACTGACACCGGCGGTTCGATCCGCCAGCCCGCCGCCTTCACCGGCATTTCGGGCATCAAGCCGACCTATGGCCGCTGCTCGCGCTGGGGCATTGTCGCCTTTGCCTCCAGCCTCGATCAGGCAGGCCCAATGGCGCGCGATGTGCGTGATTGCGCCATCATGCTGGAAGCGATGGCCGGGTTCGATCCCAAGGATTCGACCAGCCTCGACAAGCCGGTGCCGGACTGGGAAGCCAATCTGAACGCCGACCTGCGCGGCAAGAAGGTCGGCATCCCGCGCGAATACCGCATGGACGGGATGGACGCCGACGTCGCACGCGTGTGGGACGAAGGCATCGCCTGGCTCAAGGACGCGGGCGCGGAGATCGTCGACATCAACCTCGCGCACACCAAGTACGCGCTGCCCGCCTACTACATCATCGCCCCCGCCGAAGCCTCGTCGAACCTCGCGCGCTATGATGGTGTGCGCTACGGCTTGCGCGATCTGCCGCAGGGCGCCGGGCTGCAGGACATGTATGCCGCGACGCGCGCAGCCGGGTTCGGCCCGGAAGTGAAGCGCCGCATCATGATCGGCACCTACGTGCTTTCGGCGGGATTCTACGATGCCTACTACACGCAGGCGCAGAAGGTCCGCACCTTGATCAGCCGCGACTTCATGGACGCGTTCCAGACCGTCGACGTGATCCTTGCCCCCACCGCGCCGACCGCCGCGTTTGGTCTTGGCGAGATGGTGAGCGACCCGCTGGCGATGTATCTCAACGACGTGTTCGCCGTGCCCGCCTCGCTGGCAGGCCTGCCTGCCATGTCGGTGCCTGCGGGCCTCGACCGGCAGGGTCTGCCGCTGGGGCTCCAGCTGATCGGCCGCCCGTTCGACGAACAGGGCGTGCTCGATGCGGGTCTGGCAATCGAAGCCCGCGCGGGGTTCACCGCGCGTCCGGCGAAGTGGTGGTAAGATGAGCGACTATCGTATCCAGGGCGCAACCGGCGAATGGGAGGTCGTGATCGGCCTCGAAGTCCATGCGCAGATCAGCACGCAGGCCAAGCTGTTCTCGGGCGCGGCAACCGCGTTCGGCGCGGAGCCCAACACGCAGGTCAGCCTCGTCGATGCGGCGATGCCCGGTATGCTGCCGGTGCCCAACCGCGAGTGCATCCGCCAGGCTGTGCGCACCGGCCTTGCCATCAATGCGCAGATCAACAAGTGGTCGCGGTTTGACCGCAAGAACTACTTCTACGCGGACTTGCCGCAGGGCTACCAGATCAGCCAGCTTTACCACCCCATCGTGGGCGAGGGCGCGATCGAGGTGCAGCTCGACGATAAGAACCCCGAGAGTACCAAGACGATCGGGATCGAGCGCATTCACATCGAGCAGGATGCGGGCAAGCTGATGCACGATCAGCACCCGACGATGTCCTACGTCGATCTCAACCGGTCGGGCGTGGCGCTGATGGAAATCGTGAGCCGTCCGGACATGCGCTCGCCCGCCGAGGCCGGGGCCTATCTCGCCAAGCTGCGCACGATCCTGCGCTATGTCGGCTCGTGCGATGGCAACATGGACCAGGGCTCGATGCGCGCGGACGTAAACGTCTCGGTGCGCCGCCCGGGTGAGCCTTTCGGCACGCGGACCGAGACGAAGAACGTCAACTCCGTGCGCTTCGTGATGGCCGTGGTCGAGCAGGAAGCCAAGCGCCAGGTTGCGCTGATCGAAGACGGCGGCAAGGTCGTGCAGGAAACCCGGCTCTACGATCCGGACCGCAACGAGACCCGCTCGATGCGCAGCAAGGAAGATGCGCACGATTATCGCTACTTCCCCGATCCCGATCTGCTCCCGGTCGAGCTCGACGACGCGTTCCTCGAGGAATGCCGCGCGAGCCTGCCCGAACTGCCCGATGCCAAGCGTCACCGCTACGAAACCGTGCTGGGGCTCTCCGCCTACAACGCTGGCGTGCTGACCGCCGAGGTCGAAACCTCGCGCTGGTTCGAAGCGCTGCTGGCCGCGAGCGCCACGCAGCAGGGCAAGCCCGAGAGCGAAGTTGCCAAGCAGGCGGCCAACTGGCTGACGTCGGAACTCTTCGGCGCGCTCAACAAGCTCGGCAAGGGCCTCCTCGAAAGCCCCGTCAGCCCCGATGCGGGAGGCGAGCTGCTCGCGCTCGTCGGCAAGGGCACGATCTCGGGCAGCGCAGCGAAGCAGGTGCTCGAAAAGATGCTCGAAACGGGTGATGCGCCAAGCGTGATCGTCGAGCGCGAGGGCCTGACCCAGACCTCCGACACCGGCGCGATCGAGGCGGCTGTCGATGCCGTTCTGGCTGCGAATGCGGACAAGGTCGCCCAATACAAGGGCGGCAAGGAAGCGCTGTTCGGCTTCTTCGTCGGTCAGACGATGAAGGCGATGCAGGGCAAGGGCAATCCGCAGCTGGTCAACGAAGTGCTCAAGGCGAAGCTGGGCTGAGGGCCAGTCGCGGCCAGACCGGGCGATCCTGTCCGGGATGGCTGCAATTTGCCTTCCAACACCGGATGTTGTGTGCTGCTATCCCCATGCGATTACCGCTGGGGGGGATTTGTGCTTCGATATCACGCATTGGCGGCCGCGTTGGCCGTCGGCATGGCGGCTGCGCCTTGCGCCGCACAGGACGCCACCGGCTCGCCGCCAGCCCCTACAGCCACGGTCGCGCCTGAACCGGCGGCGCCCGCAGCCTCGGCAACGCCCGCAGCAACCGCACCGTCGCAGACTGCTGCACCGGTTCCGGAAAGCCCCTTCGCGATCCCTTCGCCGGATGGTCTGGCAATGCCGAAGCTGGAATTCGTCTCCACGCCTGAGACCGAGAAGGACTTCGACAAGTACTTCTATTTCCACCGGGCGAACACGACCTTTACCGAGGCGTATATCGATATTCACGAGTGTGATGCGCTCGCCAGCGGCAGCAGCATCTATTACGATTCCTCCACTGCGACCGCGGCGGCCTTGGCCAACAGCAGCGTGCTGGCGGCGGGCGTCGGCGGGGCTATTGCCGGGGCGATGATGGATGCGATCTTCGGATCGTCTGCCCGGCGTGAGCAGCGGCGCATCAATTTGCGCAACTGCATGCATTTCAAGGACTACAAGCGCTACGGCCTCAGCCGCGACTTGTGGGCCGAGTTCAACTTCGAGGAAGGCATGGGCCGCAAGAAGGAAGACCGGCGCAATGAAGCGCTGGCGCTGCAGGCGCTTGTCGCATCCGGCACTGCGCCAACGACCAAGGAGCTCGGGCTGTGAGGATCGTGCGCACCCTGATCGCTGTGGTTCTTGCCGCTATCTTGCTTGCCAGCACCGCTGTCCGCGCCGATCCGGTCGAGGAAAAGGACGTCATCTCGGGCAAGGCCAAGCTTGATCCGGCCAAGGGTTACATCCTCGTCAGCGGTCCGGTCCGTCAGATCGGCATGTTCCTTAGGGTGCCGGACGAGACAACCATCGCGGCATGGGAGAAAGACCGCCAGAAGGCGCTCGACAAGGCGCTGCGCGCCTACAAGCAGGATCACGCGAACTGGCAGATTCTCGCAGACAATGCGAAGGCCAATCACACTGCGCCGCCGCCCGAGCCGCCGATGCCGACCCTGCAGACGGTGAAGGTCGATCCGCCGGAACTGCGCGATATGGCAGCTTTCGGGCCGCAATTCGTCTACGCCAAGGGTGAGACGGTCTATTACCTGCAGGCGGTCAAGCCCGGTACTTATGTCTGGTATGGTTCCGTGATGGGCGGCAATGGCTTGCCCGCCGGCGGCACATGCATGTGCATGGGAACCGTTCGGTTCGAGGTGAAGCCGGGCGTGGTGACGGACACCGGCAACTGGTTCATCGCCGCGCCGAAGTGGGCCGAGGACATGGACGTCGCGCGCATGACGGCCACGGAAGCCGCCGCAAAGCGCGCAGCTGAGGGCAAGGAGCCGCGCAAGACATTCGTTGTCGATGCAATCCGGTTCGGCCTTCCCGCCAGCCTGAAGGCTTGGCCCTCGGCCCAGCCGGAATTCCATGCCAGCGGGAAGCTGAACAATTTCTTCGGCATCTTCATTTCGCGGCTGCCGCCGGTGCCGGATATTCTGGGCTACCACCGCGACATCCCGGTGGATCTGCGTACCGGGCAGGAGATCGAGAGCCCGACGCTGGTGAGCCGGGCCAAAATCAAGAAGTGAGGTGTGAGGGGGTAAGCCCCTCACTCCCCCTTCTGCACCTCCACCGGCAAGCCGAGGCCTTCGAGCTGCTGCTTGACCTTGGCAGCATCGCCGACGACGACCCAGACGAGCTTGGCCGGATCGATCGTCTGCCGCGCGGCGGCGTCGAGGTCCGCTGGGGTCATGGCGCGGTAGCGCGCCGGCAGCGCCGCAAAGTAGGTGTCGGGCCGCTTGTATGTCTCGATCTTGGCGACACCATCCAGCACCGCACCCGAAGTCTCGAAAGCGCCGGGGAGTTCGCGCGCGCTGCCCTGCGTGGCGAGCGCGGCTTCCTCCGGCGTTGTGCCCTTCGCGCCGAGGTAGCGCGTCATCTCGCCGCGCAGTTCGGTGATCGAGGGGCCGGTCTGGTCGGTCTGGACGGGCGCGTAGATCATGAACAGCAGGCGGTCTGCGCGGTCGTTCACCAGGCTTGAGACACCGTAGGACCAGCCCTTGGTCTCGCGCAGATTGGTGTTCATGCGGCTGAGGAAATCGCCCCCGAGCACGTCGTTCGCGGTGCGCAGCGTCACGGTATCGTCGGTGCCCTTGGCCGCGATGACCTCACCGCCGAGGATCATCGACTGCGGCGAGCCGGGGCGGTCGATCAGCACGATGCGGGGCGTGGGCGCGGGGATGGGGGCCGAGAAATCCTTGACCGGCGGGGCCATGCGGTTCGAGGGCCAGTTGCCGAAGCTCTTCTCGAGCAGCGGGACGACATCGCCGAGCGTGGTGTCGCCCACGACATAGATCGTCGCGCGGTCCGGCCGCAGCCAGCGGGCATGGAAGGCAGCGAGATCAGCGCGGGTCAGCTTCTTCACCACGTCCGCCTCGCCCGTGCCGCTGGGGGCATAGCCATAGGGGTGCGCGGGGCCGTAGATCGTGGGGTAGAGTACGCGGCTGGCGAGCGAATAGGGATCGGTACGCTCGGACTGGATCGTGCTCAGCTGCTGGTTGCGCACGCGCTCGAGTTCCGCCGAATCGAGCGCGGGGTGGCGCACGTAGTCCGCAAGGAGCTCTAGCGAGGCCGAGAGGTTGGGCACCAGCGCATTGAGTTCGAACGCGGTCGAGTCCGGCATGCCCATTCCGTTGATCGAAGCACCCAGCGTCTCCTTGGCGCGGGCGAGTGCGGAAGAATCGAGGCTGGTGGTGCCTTCGTTCATCAGGCGCAGCAAAAGGGCGGTGGTGCCGCGCGCGTCCTTGGGATCGGCGGCATAGCCCGCATCGAAGGAAACGCGCACCGAGACGATCGGCACCGCGCTGCGGCGGGCGAAGACGACTTTGATGCCGTTCTTGAGGCTGGTCCGCTCAATGGCCGGGAATTCGAGCGTGGGGACATCACCGGCGGGTGGGATATTGCTGCGATCGGCATCGGCCACAGTTGCTGCAGGAGTGGCGGGAACAGCGGGTGCTGCGACAGCGGGCGGCAGCGCAGGATCGCCGCCGCGGGCTTCGCCGCCGCTGGTCCGCTCACCAGGAACGACGGTGAGCGCGAAGACCGGGCGCTTCAGCCACTTGGCCAGCGCATCACGCACTGCTGCCGGCGTAAGCTTTGCAGTCGCCTCCAGCTCAGTGCGGTAATAGGCCGGATCGCCCGAATAGAGCAGGCCTTCCGCCAGCGTTGCGGCCTTGCCGTTGCCGCCGACAGATTCGAGCGAGCGGATCTGGCTGGCGGCGAAGGTGGTGGCGGCGCGGGCGAGTTCGTCCTGCGTGGGGCCTTCGGTTATCAGGCGCGTGAGCTGCGCATCGAGCGCCGCGCCGACCTTGGCCGGATCGGCGCCGGGCTTCACATCGGCTTCCATCACGAACTGGCCACCCTGCGCGAAGACATCGGCATGGGCAGAGGCCGAGACAGCGGTCTGCGCACCGCGCACCAGCGCATCGTCGAGCCGCGAACTGGCGAGGCCGCCGAGGATCAGGCCGCCGACCTGGAGGGGCAGGTAATCCGGATTGTCGAGCCCGGGGATTGCCCACATGCGGTAGACCCGGGTCGTGGCGACGCGGTCCTGCACGGTGCGGGTGATCGGCGCGGGCAAAGTCGGCACCGGCACGCTGACGGGCTGGACTGCGGGGCCGGCAGGGATCGCCCCGAACCACTTTTCCACCTTGGCCTTGGCGGCGGCGAGATCGATATCGCCTGCCAGCACCAGCACGGCGTTGTTGGGGCCGTAGTGATCTCGGAACCATGCCTTCACATCGGCAAGGCTGGCGCTGTCAAGATCGGCCATCGAGCCGATGGTCGTGTGGTGATAAGGGTTCCCCGCGGGGTAGAGCGTCTCGAACTCCTCGTATTCGATCAGGCCGAACGGCGCGTTGTCACCCTGGCGCTTCTCGTTCTGGACGACGCCGCGCTGGTTATCGAGTTTCTCCTGCGTGACCGCGCCGAGCAGGTGTCCCATGCGGTCGCTCTCGAGCATCAGCGCGCGGTCGAGTGCGGCCTTGGGCACGGTCTCATAGTAGTTGGTACGGTCGAACCAGGTCGTGCCGTTCATGTCGGTCGCGCCGACTTGCTTCATCGGGCCGAAATAGTCGTCCGGCGCGTTCTCCGAGCCGTTGAACATGAGGTGCTCGAAAAGGTGGGCAAAGCCGGTCTTGCCGCGCGGCTCGTTCTTGGAGCCGACCTTGTACCATACGGAGACCGCGACGACGGGCGCCTTGCGATCGGTGTGGACGAGAACGGTAAGGCCGTTGGGGAGCGTGAAGCGCTCGTAGGGAATGTCCACTGCCTTGACGAGATCGGCGACTGGCGCAGCCTTGAGCGCAGCAGAAGAGATCTGGGGCGCAGCCGGATCGGCGGCCAGTGCGGGGACGGCAGCAAGGAGGACGGGAAGCGCCAGAAGCGTGGCCATCATCGAACGGGGTAGCGAACGGGGCATGGTGATCCTGCGGCTGGGGCGGCGGGCCGGACGGCGGCCGCACTGAAGGAGGAGGTCGCTCTGTTTCAGAGCATGGCTTGGCTGAACAGAAGCAAAATCGATTCGGATGCTCGCTTGCCCCGATGGGCGTGCCTCGCGGCGGCAAGTTGACACAGTTGACACTGTCCTGGAGATCAACTGGAATCGATCACTGGTGGATTTTTGATCGGCTGCATCGATCAGGGTCTGGCAGGAGGCTGGGCAGACTGACGTCATGCGGCAAAGCATAGCGGCAAGTGCGCGTGTAGGACAGTCAGTGTCCGACGAGCGGCATAGCGCCATCGACCGGGACCCCGCGCGTTTCGGGCATCGTTCGGGCAACCCAGAAGAGCTGCAACAGCATCATCAGGAAGAAGAAGTCGAAGATCGCCTCAGGCGGGAACGTGGCAAGGGCCGGCGGCATGAGCAGTGAAACGAGCGCAGCGAGGAGCCAGTGCGTGCCGCAGCCGATGGTCTGGCCGCGGGCGCGGGCATTGGCCGGGAAGACTTCGGCGATGAACACCCAGATCACCGCGCCCTGTCCTACTGCATGGGCGGCAATGAACAGGAAGACGAGCGGGGCGACGAGTGCGCCGGCATCGGCAGCAAAGGCGGCGGCGATGGCGGCAAGCGAGACGCAGTAGCCTACCGAGCCGATCAGCATCAGCGTGCGGCGCCCCAGCTTGTCGATCAGGAGCACGGCCAGGCCGGTCGCGACGAGATTGACGACACCGATGCCGAGCGAGGCGAGGAGTGCGGCTGCGGTGCCGAGCCCGGCTTCCTCGAACAGGCGCGGGGCGAAATAGACGACCGCGTTGATGCCGGAAAGCTGGTTGAACAGGGCGATGGTGAAGGCGAGGGCGGCGGGACGCTGCAGCGGTGGCCGCAAAAACGCGCTCCAGGGCACGGTGGCGCCTTTGCCAATGATGCCGCGCCCGGCGAGCCAGACGGGGCTTTCGGGGAGCCCGAGGCTGGCGAGGAGGTAGATCGCGGACGGAAGCGCCTGAATGCCGAGCATCCAGCGCCATGCAGCGTCTGCAGCCGTGCCCGTTGTGCTCGCGCCGATCAGCCAATTGGAGAAATAGGCGACGAGAATGCCAAGCACGATGTTGAACTGGTAGAGCGCGCCGAGCTGTCCGCGCCGGGCGGGCGGGGCGATCTCGCTGATATAGGCCGGGACTGCGATGGATGAGACGCCGATCGCAAGCCCTCCGAGCAAACGGAACGCAGCGAAATCGACGGGGCCCACGGCGAGCGCGGAGCCGAGCGAGGCGGCGACATAGGCGAGACCGAGCCCGACCAGCGTGGGGCGGCGGCCGAACCGGTCGGTCGGCCAGGACCCGCCGAGCGCGCCGATGACCGTGCCCCAGAGCGCGGCGGAAAGGACAAGGCCGTGCGCAAAGGGTGAGAGTGACCAGTGCGCCTGTATTGCCTTTTCGGCGCCGGAAATGACGGCGACATCGAAGCCGAACAGCAGCCCTGCCAACGCGGCTGTGGCGGACCACAGGGCGATGCGGGAGCCGCTGGCTTGGCGGCTGGTTTCGTCGGTCTGGCCCATCCTGGTTTTCCTCTCCGCGACGGTGATGCCCGCCTTTGTCCGACCAGACAAGTGCAAGATGATTGCATTAAACCTTCGACCAGCGACGTGCGGATTTTTGATCCAGATCCTTGTGTGGCCGAAATGACACACTACCTTCGGGGCATCAGGAGGAAATCTGACCCATGAACCTCGAGAAATTCACCGACCGCGCCAAAGGCTTTCTGCAGGCGGCGCAAACCGTTGCCATCCGCAATAGCCACCAGCGGATTGGCCCCGAACACGTGCTGAAGGCCTTGCTGGAGGACAGCGAGGGCATGGCATCGGGGCTGATCCAGCGCGCTGGCGGCACGGCTTCTGTCGCGCTGGCCGAAGTGGACAAGGCGCTTGCCAAGATCCCTGCGGTGTCCGGCGGGGGGGCGCAGCAGACCCCTGGCCTCGACAACGATGCCGTGCGTGTGCTCGATGCCGCTGAGCAGATCGCGGCGAAGTCTGGCGATGCCTATGTGACCGTCGAACGGATGCTTGTCGCGCTGACGCTGGCGACCACCACCGCGGCAGGGCAGGCGCTCAAGACCGCGAACGTGACGGCGCAGGCGCTGGAGGCGGCGATCACCGCGCTGCGAGGCGGTCGCACGGCGGACAGCGCCGGGGCGGAGAACGCCTATGAGGCGATGAAGAAGTATGCCCGCGACCTGACCGAAGCGGCGCGCGAGGGCAAGCTTGATCCCGTGATCGGGCGCGACGAGGAAATTCGCCGCACGATCCAGATCCTGGCGCGGCGCACCAAGAACAACCCGGCGCTGATCGGCGAACCCGGTGTGGGCAAGACCGCGATTGCGGAAGGCCTTGCGCTGCGCATCGCCAATGGCGACGTGCCCGACAGCCTGAAACACCGCCGCCTGATGGCGCTCGACATGGGCAGCCTGATCGCGGGCGCGAAGTATCGCGGCGAGTTCGAGGAGCGGCTGAAGGCCGTGCTCGACGAGGTGAAGGGCGCCGAGGGCGAGATCATCCTGTTCATCGACGAGATGCACACGCTGATCGGCGCGGGCAAATCGGAAGGCGCAATGGATGCGGGCAACCTGCTGAAGCCGGCGCTGGCGCGCGGGGAACTGCACTGCATCGGCGCGACGACGCTCGATGAATACCAGAAATATGTCGAGAAGGACCCCGCGCTGCAGCGGCGGTTCCAGCCGGTGTTCGTGGGTGAGCCGACCGTGGAGGACACCATCTCGATCCTGCGCGGGCTCAAGGAGAAGTACGAGCTGCACCACGGCGTGCGGATCACCGACGGCGCGATTGTTGCCGCGGCAACGCTTTCCAACCGCTACATCGCGGACCGCTTCCTGCCGGACAAGGCGATCGACCTGATGGACGAGGCGGCGAGCCGGCTGCGCATGGAAGTGGAGAGCAAGCCCGAGGAGATCGAGAACCTCGACCGGCGAATCATCCAGCTCAAGATCGAGGAAATGGCGCTCGCCAAGGAGAGCGACAGTGCCTCGAAGGACCGGCTGGCAGCGCTGCGCGAGGAGCTGGCGAACCTCGAGCAGCAGTCGGGCGAGTTGACGACGCGCTGGCAGAACGAGCGCGACAAGATCGCCGCCGAGGGCAAGATAAAGGAAGCGCTGGATGCGGCGCGAATCGAGCTCGATCAGGCGCAGCGGCAGGGTGATCTCGGCAAGGCGGGCGAGCTCGCCTATGGCCGGATTCCCGAGCTCGAGAAGCAGCTCGCCGAAGCGCAGGGCATGGCCGAGAACGCGCTGCTGCGCGAGGAAGTGACCGCGGATGACATCGCCGGTGTGGTCAGCCGCTGGACCGGCGTGCCGGTGGAGCGGATGCTGCAGGGCGAGCGCGAGAAGCTGCTCAAGATGGAAGAGACCATCGGCAAGCGGGTGATCGGGCAGCGCGATGCGGTGGTTGCCGTTTCAAAAGCGGTGCGCCGCGCGCGGGCTGGTTTGCAGGACCCGAACCGGCCCTTGGGCTCGTTCCTCTTCCTCGGCCCCACGGGCGTGGGCAAGACCGAGCTGACCAAGGCGCTCGCGGGCTTCCTGTTCGACGACGACAACGCGATGGTGCGCATCGACATGTCTGAGTTCATGGAGAAGCATTCCGTGAGCCGGCTGATCGGCGCGCCTCCGGGCTATGTCGGCTATGATGAAGGCGGCGTGCTGACCGAGGCGGTGCGGCGGCGGCCCTATCAGGTCGTGCTGTTCGACGAGGTGGAGAAGGCGCATCAGGACGTGTTCAACGTGCTGCTGCAAGTGCTGGACGATGGCCGCCTGACAGACGGACAGGGCCGCGTGGTGGACTTCACCAACACGCTGATCGTGCTGACTTCGAATCTGGGCAGCCAGTATCTCGCGAACCTTGAGGAAGGACAGGACGTGAGCAGCGTCGAGCCGCAGGTGATGGACGTGGTGCGCGGGCACTTCCGGCCGGAGTTTCTGAACCGGCTGGACGAGATCATCCTGTTTCACCGGCTGGGCCACGAGCACATGGCGCCGATCGTCGATCTGCAGGTGGCGCGGGTGCAAGCGCTGCTGAAGGACCGCAAGATCGTGATCGACCTGACCGACGCGGCGAAGCGCTGGCTGGGCCGGGTGGGCTACGATCCGGTCTATGGCGCAAGGCCGCTGAAGCGCGCGGTGCAGCGCTATGTGCAGGATCCGCTGGCCGAGCGGCTGCTGGGGGGCGAGATCCCCGATGGCAGCACGGTGAAGATCGACGAGGGCGACGGCGCGCTGACGTTTGTGGTGGGGTGATAGAGCAGGCCCCTCCCCGGCGGGGAGGGGTTGGGGAGGGGGTTCAGCCCTTTCCTGCTGGCGCAGCTCACCCCCACCCAGCCTCCCCCGAGCGGGGGAGGGGCAGGTTATGCATTGATGCAGGGGCAGCTTTTACCGGCAGAGACGGCGCGGCCGCAGCTCTTGCAGAGCGTATGTTCGCCCTCGGTCAGGCCGTGGCCGAGCGCGACACGCTCGTCGAACACGAAGCATTCGCCCTGCCACAGGCTCTGTTCGGCAGGCACCTCTTCGAGATAGCGCAGGATGCCGCCCCGCAGGTGATAGACATCTTCGACGCCTTCGGCCTTGAGGAAGGCGGTGGATTTCTCGCAGCGGATGCCGCCGGTGCAGAACATGGCGACTTTGGGCGCTTTGCCGGTGCCGAGGAGGCGCGTCCGTTCGCGGCGGAACCAGGCGGGGAATTCGCGGAAGGAGCGGGTTTCGGGATTGATGGCGCCCGCGAAGGTGCCGACGGCAACTTCGTAATCATTGCGCGTGTCAATCACGATGACCTCGGGATCGCTGATGAGGGCGTTCCAGTCGTGCGGGGCCACGTAGGTGCCGACGGCGGCGAGGGGGTCGATATCGGGCTCGCCCCTCTGGCCCAATCCCATCGTCACGATCTCGCGCTTGAGGCGGACCTTGAGTCGGCCGAAGGGCATCGTCTCGGCGCTGGAATACTTCACATCGAGGTCGTCACAGCCCGGGAGCTGGCGGATATGATCGAGCACGCGGGCGATGCCTTCGGCGCTGCCGGCGATCGTGCCGTTGATGCCTTCGCGAGCGAGCAGGAGGGTGCCCTTGATGCCGGCGGCGGTACTGGCCTCCAGCAGTGGCGCACGCAGGGCCGCAGGGTCCTCGAACCGGGCAAAGCGATAGAGCGCGGCGACGGTGAGGGAGGCGGCCATGGACGCGCTCCTAGAGCGGAATGCGCCGCAGGGGCAAGGCCGGGGGCGGAGGTGGGGGCAGGGGCGTAGGCGGTGGCGCTGGGGCATTTTCGCCACACCTTGGCAGAAGAAAAGCAGGGGGGCCTGCCTGCGCGGGCACGCTCCACACAGCTCGTCGCGCTGTTCATTTTCAGTACAGGCGCCGAGATTATCGACGAATCATCGCGAACACAAACAGTTATGACCTGAAACAATTTCGAATTGTTTCGGGAGTGTGAGCGTGTGTACAAAAGAAAGGGTTGCGTAATGAGGAAAGCATATTTGCTGATTGCTTCGGCATGCTTTGCAACAATGATTTCTAACAATGCAAATGCACAGACTTATGTCGGTGTGTCTGCTGGTATTGTTGCACCACATAATTCTAATAACGAAGGTACATTCACTTCCGGTGTGCCCGCAACGACCAACCCGGCCTATCCGGCCATTGCCTCGGGGACGCCGCTCGGCTGGAAGACCAGCTTCGACGTGGGCTACAACTTCGCGGCGCAGATCGGTCATCGCTTCGACAACGGCTTCCGCATCGAGGGCGAGTTCGCCTTCACGCGCGCCGATGTGCGGCGCCACAGCGGCGTGACCGTCGGCGGCACCAACATCGATGGCCTTGACGCCTCGGTGCTGACGCGCGGGCCGACGGTGGGCAAGACCGTGGGCCAGGTGGTCGACAGCGGGATCGGCAGCCAGCGCGGCATCGCCGGTTTCGTGAACGCCTACTATGACATCAACACTGGCAGCGCGTTCCAGCCCTATGTCGGTGGCGGCATCGGCGTGCAGGAAACGAAGTTCGACTACCGCCCCTCGAACATCGACGTCGGGCAGGGCAAGGAGACCAACTTCGCTTGGCAGCTGATGGCGGGCGCGACCTACAAGCTGGGGCCGAAGTTCGAGCTGTTCGGGCAGTACAACTACCGCGATGGCGGCAAGACCCGGATGGACCTCGATCTGGTGCCGGCGGATCTGCAGGCCAAGAGCCGGCAGTCGCTGGTCTCGGTGGGCTTCCGTATCCCGCTGGGCAAGTGATGGCGTGACGGAGGGGCTGTGAGGGCGCTGATCCTCACGGCCCCTTGCGGTCGAGTTCCTCGTTGAGCCGCAGCGAGGTGCGCCAGAAGAAGAAGGCGGGTACGAACCCGATCACGGCGGCGCCATAGAGCACCCAGCGTACGCTTTCCGTGCCGGCCATGGGCTTGATCCCGTCGGACAGCATCCCGAAGAAGAGCGGGCCGAGGCCCAGCCCGATCAGGTTCTGGCTGAACAGGAGGATCGCGCTCGCCATCGCGCGGGCTTCGGGCTTGACCAGTCCTTGTGCGCTGGAAAAGCAGGGGCCGTAGTAAAGCGAATTGAGCGCGGTGGGGATCATCAGCAGCGCGAGCGCCCAGCGCCAGTCGGTCATGAAGTAAGCCGCGATGGAAAGCGGCGCGGCGAGGGCAAAGCCGATCGCGGGCGCGGTCATCACATGCTGGCGGTTGGTCTTGCCGAAGCGGTCCGCCAGCCAGCCCCCGGCCAGCGTTCCGGCAATCGCGGCGAGCCCGCCCCAAAGCCCGAACCAGAACCCGGTTTCGCCCGCGCTGAGACCGTGTGTCCGCTGGAAGAAGATCGTCGTCCAGGTCGCTTTGCCATAGCTCAGGAAAGCGGCGCCCGAGCCGGCCGCCAGCAGCAGCACGAACGCGCGCGAGCCGAGGATTTCCGCAAGCGCCTCGCGGTTGGACAAGGCCTTGGGCGGCGGTGCGGCATTGGCCGCGCGCAGCGCTTCCCCCGCGCGGCGCGGATCGCGAAGCAGCAGCATGACCGCGCCTGCCAGCAGCACGCCTGGCAGGCCCACCACGACAAAGGCAGCCCGCCACCCATAGGCATCGGCGAGCAGACCGCCGATCAGCATGCCGAGCAAGGTGCCGATGGGAATGCCGAGGGCATAGATTGACATGGCCGAGGCGCGCTTGTCCGGCGGCGCCAGATCGGCAATCAGCGAATGGGCGGCGGGCGAACAGCCCGCCTCGCCGACGCCGACCCCGATGCGGGCGAGCAGCAATTGCACCAAATTCTGCGCCTGACCGCACAGCGCCGTCATCCCAGACCAAATGACGAGCGCGCCGGCGATCAGGCCGACGCGGTTGGTCGAGGGCTTGTCAGCAAAGCGCGCGATGGGAATGCCGAGGAAGGTGTAGAAAGCGGCGAACGCGATGCCGGTCATGAGGCCGATCTGCGTATCGCTGAGGCCAAGATCGCGGCGGATCGGCTCGGCAAGGATGTTGACGATCTGGCGATCGAGGAAATTGAAGATGTAGACGACGAGGAGGACGGCGAGCACTAGGCGCAGGGACTGGGGTATGGGTGTTTGCGCGGCCGTTTCGTTCATCCTCGTCCTTTCATGGGGCTGGTGCCCGTTATTGCCCCTCCGTCAGCTTTGCGGGCCGCTACCTTCCCGAGACGAGCTCGGGGAGGGATGGGTTCAGGCGCCAGCCTTCACGGCGTAGTTCCAGGCCATATCCGCCAACGGGCCGACCCGGTCGGACATCGCAGCAGCATGGGCGCTGCTGGCGGTGCCATCGAGGTAGCGTTTCTTGATGCCCTGGATGATGCCGGCGAGGCGGAAGTAGTTGTAGGCGAGGTACCAGTCCATGCCGGCGATGCCGTCGCGCTGGGTCTTCTCGCAGTAGCGGGCGATGACCTCATCGAGTTCGGGAATGCCGAGTGCCTTGCGGTCAAGGTCCATGACGCCCGAGCGGCCGCCGTTTTCGGTGGACCACGCCATCGCGAAGTAGGTGAAATCGGCCAGCGGATCGCCCAGCGTCGATAGCTCCCAGTCGAGCACCGCGAGCGGCTTTGGCTCGCCGTGCGCGAAAATCATGTTGTCGATGCGGTAGTCGCCGTGGACAACGCTGACGCGTGTCTGTTCGGGCAAGGTGCGCGGGAGCCACTCGATGAGGCGCTCCATCGTCTCCATGTGCTCGGTTTCGGAGAGGCGGTACTGCTTGGTCCAGCGATCGACCTGGCGGCCGAAGTAGTTCCCGGGCTTGCCGAAATCGGAGAGGCCGACGGCGTCCACATCGACACTATGGAGCGCGGCGAGGGTATCGACCATCGCGAGATAGGTGGCGCGGCGGTCCTCCGGCGTCGCACCGGGCATGGCGCCGTCCCAGATCGTGCGGCCATCGACGCAGCCCATGACGTAGAACCACGAGCCGACGACCTCGTCATCGGTGCAGAGGCCATACTGCGGGGCGACCGGGAAACTGGTGCCGGCAAGCGCGGCCTGCACCTTGTATTCACGGTCGACGGCATGGGCGCTCGGAAGCAGCTTGCCGAAGGGCTTGCGCCTGAGGACGTAGGGGCCGGAGGGCGCATCGATCCGGTAGGTGGGGTTCGACTGGCCGCCCTTGAACTTCGAGACGGTGAGCGGGCCCTGAAAGCCCGCCACGTTGGCCTCGAACCATGCGGTGAGCTTGGCTTCGTCCAGCTTGTCCGCGCCTTCGGGGGCGACGGTGCCAGTGAAGGCGGCCTGTGCGTCGATGGGGGCGTCGGTCATTGGGGCCTCACGAATCGAAGACGATGACCGAGCGGGCGGAATGGCCGGCCTTCATCTTCTCGAAGCCTTCGTTGATGCCTTCCAAGGGGATGCGCTCGGCGATGATGCTGTCGAGGTCCAAAAGGCCGCGCATGTAGAAATCGACGAGGCGCGGGAGATCGACCGGGAAGTGGTTGCCACCCATGATTGCGCCCTGCAGCTTCTTGCCAGAGAGCAAGTCGATCGCGGAAAGGCCGACCTTGTGGTTCAGCGGCATCATGCCGAGGATCGTGGCGGTGCCGCCGCGGCGCAGCGAGGCAACGGCGAGATCGCCCGAGGCGGGGCGGCCGACGGCCTCGATGGCGTGGTGGACGCCGCCCTTGGTCATTTCCTGGATCTGCTTCGCGGCATCGGGATCGAGCGCATCGACGACATCGGTAGCGCCGAGCTTGATCGCCAGTTCGCGCTTCTCCGGCATCGGATCGGCGGCGATGATGCGGCCTGCGCCGGCGATCTTGGCGGCGTTGATCGTGGCAAGGCCGACACCGCCGCAGCCGATCACCGCGACGGTTTCACCCGGCGTCACCTTGCAGGCGTTGAAGATCGTGCCCGCGCCGGTGGTGACGGCGCAGCCGATGACGGCGGCGCGGTCGAGCGGCATCTCGGGGTTGATCGCGACGCAGGCGTGTTCGTGGATCAGCATCATTTCGGCGAAGGCCGAGAGATTGAGCATCTGGTTGACCAAGCTGCCGTCGCTGGAGCGGGTAAGGCGCGGTGCCTCGCCGGGGCGGCGGCGGGTATCGCCGCCGAGGCAGAGCGACATCCGGCCCGTCACGCAGAATTCGCAGTGGCCGCAGAAGGCCGAGAGGCAGGTGACGACCGCATCGCCCTTCTTGACCGTGCGCACTTCACTGCCGACTTCCTCGACGATGCCGGCGGCTTCGTGACCCGCAACGCAGGGCATCGGGTGGGGATAGGCGCCATCGATGAAGTGCAGGTCCGAATGGCACAGGCCGCAGGCGGCGGTGCGGATCAGGACTTCGTGCGGGCCGGGCTTCGAGACGGTGAGCTGGTCGATGACGAGCGGCTGGCCGGCGGCTTCGAGGATGGCGGCTTTCATGGGGATCTACCTTGCACAGTCCCCCTCCCGCGGGCGGGAGGGGTTAGGGGAGGGCGTGTCGGGGAGGGTGTCTGGGCAACATACCCTCCCCCGGCCCCTCCCGCGAGCGGGAGGGGAGATAGGTCAGCGCGAGATCGCCATGTCGCCCGAGGTGAAGCCCGGGTCGCTCGGCAGATCGGTGTGGCGCGCATATTCGATGCGGGCGACAGCGCGGGCGTGGACTTCGTCCGGACCATCCGCGAGGCGCAGCGTGCGCTGGTGCGCGTAGGCTTCGGCAAGGCCGAAGTCTTCCGAGACACCGCCGCCGCCGTGGGCCTGAATCGCATCATCGATGATGCGCAGCGCCATGTTGGGCGCCTGCACCTTGATCATCGCGATTTCGAGCGCGGCGGCCTTGTTGCCGACCTTGTCCATCATGTCCGCCGCCTTGAGGCAGAGCAGGCGGGTCATCTCGATATCGATGCGGGCGCGGGCGATGCGTTCTTCCCACACCGACTGCTCCGAAATCCGCTTGCCGAAGGCGACGCGCGACTGGAGGCGGCGGGCCATCTTGGCGAGCGCTTCTTCGGCGACGCCGATGGTGCGCATGCAGTGATGGATACGGCCCGGCCCGAGGCGGCCCTGTGCGATCTCGAACCCGCGGCCTTCGCCGAGCACGACATTGGAGACGGGGACGCGGACGTTTTCGAGCAGCACTTCCATGTGGCCGTGCGGCGCATCGTCATAGCCGAAGACGGGGAGGTGGCGCAGGATGTTGACGCCCGGCGCGTCCATGGGGACGAGGACTTGGCTCTGCTGCGCGTGGCGCTTGGCGCTGGTGTCGGTCTTGCCCATGACGATGGCGATCTTGCAGCGCGGATCGCCGAGTCCTGAGGACCACCACTTGCGGCCGTTGATGACGTATTCGTCGCCTTCGCGCACCATGCGGGTTTCGATGTTGGTTGCGTCCGACGAAGCGACGAGCGGCTCGGTCATCAGGAAGGCGGAGCGGATCTCGCCATTCATCAGCGGGCGCAGCCATTGCTCCTTCTGCTCGCGCGTGCCGTAGCGGTGGAACACTTCCATGTTGCCGGTATCGGGGGCGGAGCAGTTGAACACTTCGCTGGCCCACGAGATGCGGCCCATTTCCTCGGCGCAGAGCGCGTATTCGAGGTTGGTGAGGCCGGGACCTTCGAACTCGAAGGTATCATCGACGTGGTGATGGCCGCCGTTGCGCGGAGGCATGAACAGGTTCCAGATGCCGGCAGCCTTGGCCTTGGCCTTCTCTTCCTCGACCACCTGCAGCACCTTCCAGCGGCCGCCGCTGGCCTGCTCGGCCTTGTAGTCCTTGTGGCGCGGACGGATGTTGGTCTCGATGAAATCGCGGACGCGATCGCGCCAGTAGACCTGCCGTTCGGTGGGTTCGAAATCCATGTCTGCTCTCCTGCGGTGCGGGCATGTGGCACCGCTTGTGTTTGTTGATTTAATCTCTCGGTTAAACCTTGCGCCAGATCAAGCGTCGAGATTGATCGCGCTGCGTTTTGTCAGCCGGCGGCCTCTGCTGCCGCCTTCATCTGGCGCAGCGCCTCGAACAGATCGGGCACTTCCGGATCCCAAGAATGGCGCGGACCGATGGTGAGGCCGCCATCGACGATGATCGAGGTGCCGTTCACGAAGCTGGCTGCTTCGCTGCAGAGGTAGAGCACCGCTTCGCCGATATCGTTCGGCTGGCCACCGCGCGCGACGGGCTGGGCAGCCTGGCTCATCATCGCGATGGCGCCCTTGGCCTGCGCTTCGAGTTCGGCAGGGACCTCCAGCGAGGTCGTGAAGATGTTGGTGTTGATGAAGCCGGGCTGCACGGCGTTCACGCGGATCTGATGGCGGGCGAGATCGGCGGCGCTGGTCTTGGTAAGGTGGAGCACACCCGCCTTGGCCACGGCATAGGCGTTGGGCGAGTATCCGGGGCCGACCGCGGCGACGGACGAGGTGTTGACGATGGCCGCGCCCTTGCGGCCGATCATGTGCGGCACGGCATAGCGGATGCCGAAAGCGACCGAGCGCAGCAGCAGGTGCATCGTGCGGTCCCAGCCCTCGGGCTCGATCTCGTCGATCTTGGCCATATCACCGCCCGCGCCGGCATTGTTGAACACGGCGTCGATCCCGCCGGTCTCGGCGGCGGCGCGGTCCATCAGAGCCTTGATGTCCTCGCAGTTGCAGACGTCGCAGCGCACGGTGTGGACTTCGCCGTTCGATTCGGCGGCGGTGGCGGCAAGGCCCGCTTCGTCGATATCGGCGGCGTAGACCTTGGCGCCTTCGGCGGCGAAGAGCAGTGCAGTGGCGCGGCCGATGCCGGAGGCGGCTCCGGTGACGACGACGGTCTTGTTGTGGAATCGCATGGGAACCTCTCCAGCTGCTTATGATTTTGGCGCGAGCTTAGGCCCAAGCGGCTCCTCGTCAATGCCGATCGGGTTTACGTTACGGCATGCATGGGTGAGCGGGATTCGCGGAAAACCGTGCTGAAATCGGCGCTTGCCAGCGTGCTGCGAGTCGCCTTAACCTCTCGATTAAGAGAGGAGCATAAGCCATGTCAGAGCTGGAAGCCTTCCGCGCGGAAATCCGCGCGTGGATCGAGGCGAACTGCCCCGAAGAGATGCGCCGCCCCGTGCAAGGCGAGGACGACATCTGCTGGGGCGGGCGCAATTTCGTGTTCAAGAACGCGGCGCAGAAAGCCTGGATGGAGGTCTGCGCGGCCAAGGGTTATACTGTGCCCGACTGGCCCAAGGCCTATGGTGGCGCGGGGATGAGCCCGGCCGAAGCCAAGGTGTGGCGCGAGGAAATGGCGCGCGCCGGGGCGCGGCCGCCGCTTTCGAGCTTCGGCATCTGGATGCTGGGGCCCGCGCTGCTGAAGTTCGGCACCGAGGAACAGAAGGTCCATTATCTGGGGCAGGTGGCGCGCGGCGAAATCCGCTGGTGCCAGGGCTATTCGGAGCCGGGTTCGGGGTCTGACCTCGTTTCGCTGCAGACTTATGGCGAGGACAAGGGCGACCACTGGGTGGTCAATGGCCAGAAGATCTGGACAAGTTACGCCGACAAGGCTGACTGGATCTTCTGCCTCGTCCGCACCGACAAGACCAACGTCTATCAGGGGATCAGCTTCCTGCTGTTCGACATGACGACGCCGGGGGTGACGACCAAGCCGATCAAGCTGATCAGCGGCAGCTCGCCTTTTTGCGAGACGTTCTTCGACAATGTGAAGGTGCCCAAGAGCCAGATCGTCGGCCAGCTCAACCGGGGCTGGGACGTGGCAAAATACCTGCTGGGCCATGAGCGCGAGATGATCTCGGGCGCGGGCGATGGCGCGCAGACGAGCACGATCGGCAAGGTGCTGACGCGGGGTGGCCTCGATGATCCGATGCTGCGTGCGGAGCTTGCGGCATTCGATATCGACGCACTGGCGTTCGCGGCGATGGGCGAGAAGTTCCTCGACGAGATCAAGGTGGGCAAGGCGCATCCCGCGCAGCCCAACATGATGAAATACGCCGGGACCGAGCTCAACAAGCGGCGGCACGAGCTACTGATGGCGGCGGGCGGGAGCACGGCACTGGAGTGGGAGAGCGAAGAGACGCGCGGCGGTGCGCCGGCGCGCTCGTGGCTGCGCACTAAGGCCAATTCGATCGAGGGCGGGACGAGCGAAGTCATGCTCAACGTCGTTGCCAAGCGCATTCTCGAACTGCCGGGGGCCTGATCCCATGCCGCTGTACTACACCGAAGATCAGGCCATGCTGGCCGAGAGCGTCACCGGCTTCATGGCCGACGAGGGCGGGATCAAGAAGCAGCTGCGGCACTGGCGCGATATCAATTGCAAGGATGGCTTTGGCCACGGCCTGTGGAAGCAGTTCGCCGAAATGGGCCTCACCGGCATGCTGGCGGCCGAGGCTGACGGCGGGCTGGCCATGGGGCATGTCGAGGCAGGCATCGTGCTTGCGGAGATCGGGCGGAACCTGACGCCTTCGCCGTTCCTGACGACCTCGGTAATGGGCGTGACCGCGCTGAAGGATGCCTCTGACGAACTGCGCGGGCGCTGGCTGCCGGGGATCATCGCGGGCGAGACGGTGCTGGCCGTCGCGATCGACGAGGGCGCGAAGCACAAGCCGGAAAAGATCGCCTGCCGCGCCGAGCGTGCCGGCAATGGCTTTCGCCTGACGGGCGCCAAGGACTTCGTGATCCACGGCACGTCTGCGGATGCGATCATCGTCGCGGCGCGCACGTCGGGCAGCGATAGCGATCATGATGGCGTGACCTTGTTTGCCGTGCCCAAGGATGCGGCGGGAATCGGGCACAATGCGGTGCGGCTGGTCGACAGCTCCATCGCCAGCCACGTGCGCTTTGACGGTGTGGAGCTTGATGGTTCGGCCGTGATCGGCGAAGTCGATGGCGGTCGCGCGGTGCTGAACAAGGTGCTGAGCGCGGGCCGCATCGGCGCGGCGGCGGAGCAGACCGGTGTTGGCGGCGGGGCCTTTGCGATGACGACCGGTTATCTCAAGACGCGCAAGCAGTTCGGCAAGCTGATCGGCGAATTCCAGGCGCTGCAGCACCGCGCAGCGCACCTCTATTCGGAACTGGAGATCGCCGAGGCGGTGGTGATCAAGGCGCAGCAGCTGCTCGATGGCGGCTCTGAGCGGGCGGAGCTCATGGTCTCGGTCGCCAAGGCCAAGGCGGCGCGCGCGTGCAATCTGGCGGTGCGCGAAGGCGTGCAGATGCACGGCGGCGTAGGCATGACCGACGAATACGACATCGGGCTCTACATGAAGCGCGAGCGCGCGCTGACCGAGTTCATGGGCGATGCCAATTACCATGCCGAGCGCGTCGCGCAGCTCAGCGGCTACTAAGGATACCTGATATGGATTTTGCCAAGCTTTTCAGCCTTGAAGGCCGCGTTGCGGTGGTGACGGGCGGTTCGCGCGGGATCGGGCGGATGATTGCCGAAGGCTTCATCGCAGCGGGCTGCGAGCGCGTCTACATCACGGCGCGCAAGGCGGCGGTGGTCGAGGAGACGGCCGCCGAGCTCGGGCCGAAGTGCATTGCACTGCCTGGCGACATTTCGAGCCTCGCGGGGATCGAAGCGCTGGCCGAGGACCTCGCGCAGCGTGAGAGCCACATCGACATCCTCGTCAACAACGCGGGCGTGGCGTGGGGTGCGGACTTCGAGGATTTTCCGGAGATCGGCTGGGACAAGGTGATGAACCTCAACGTCAAGACGCCGTTCTTCCTGACGCAGAAGCTGCATGGGCTGCTCAAGGCCGCTGCCGGTGAGCATCCGGCCAAGGTGATCAACATTGCCTCGGTCGACGGGCTGCGCGTGAACCCGTGGGAGACCTATAGCTATCAGGCTTCCAAATCGGCGCTGGTGCACCTCACGCGGCGCATGGCGGCGCGGCTCGTCAAGGACAACATCATCGTCAACGCGATCTGCCCGGGCGCGTTCGCTTCGGAGATGAACAAGGCGGCCGCGAACAATCCCGAAGCTTCGGCGCGCGGCATTCCCTTGAAGCGTATCGGCAATCTGGAAGACATGGCAGGCGGCGCGATCTTCCTCGCGAGCCGCGCGGGCGACTATGTGATCGGCACACCGCTCCCGATCGATGGTGGCATCGTGAACGCCTATATCCCCGAGAACCATATCAATCCGTTGGGGGAGTAAAGCCATGAGCCGCGCGGTCCGCCAGCTTGCTGATGGGTTCCACTTCGGCGAGGGGCCGCGCTGGCATCAGGATCGGTTGTGGTTCAGCGATTTCTACAGCCACACCATCCGTTCGGTGGATCTGGCGGGCGATCACCGCATCGAATTGGAACTCGATGACCAGCCTTCCGGGCTGGGGTGGATGCCCGATGGGTCGCTGCTGTTCGTTTCGATGCGCAAGCGGCAGGTGTGGCGGCGCTGGCCAGACGGGCGGCTGGCAATGCATGCCGACCTGACGGACCTGACGGCGCATCTGTGCAACGACATGGTCGTGGATGCCGAAGGGCGGGCCTACGTTGGCAACTTCGGCTTCGATCTCGACCATGAACTGCGCGCGCGGGGTGTGCCTTCCGTGCTGGCGGATCATCCCAAGGCCAATCTGGTGCTGGTGCAGCCGGACGGCAGCGCCTCTGTCGGCGCGCCTGACATGAGCTTTCCCAACGGCACGGTGATCACGCCAGACGGCAAGACGCTGATCATTGGAGAGACGCTGGGCGCGCGGCTGACGGCGTTCGATATTGGTGAAGGTGGGGCGCTTTCGGGGCGGCGGCTGTGGGCCAATACAAACCCGCGCGTGCCCGACGGGATTGCGCTCGATGCCGAGGGCGCGGTGTGGATCGCCAACCCGATCGCGCCCGAATGCGCGCGGATCGGCGAGGGCGGTGCGATGCTGGAGGTCGTCTCGACCGGCGAGATGCCGTGCTATGCCTGCATGCTCGGCGGACCCGAGGGCCGGCACCTGTTCATGCTCTGCGCGCCGAGCAGCGATGCCGAGATTGCCCGGAGCGCGGCGAAGGGTGTCGTGCTGGTGGCCGAGGTGGATGCGGCGCGAGCCGGGCGTCCGTGAACGCGCCGGACGCAGGCACGGTGCAAGGCATCGGCGACTGCGAGCTTGCGATCACGCGGCACTTCGCGGCACCGCGGTGGCAGGTGTTCAGGGCATGGGCCGAGCCGGCGCTGTTCCGCCAGTGGTGGATGCCGGAAGGGTTGGGCGCGACCATGGTGGAATGCGATCTCGATCTGCGCACCGGGGGCTCATACCGGCTGGTCTATGCCTTTGGCGAGGAAGGCACGATGGCGTTTCACGGCGCTTATACCGAAGTGGTGCCCGATGCGCGGATCGTCTGGACCAATGCCGAAGATCCTGATGGGGCGCTGACGACGGTAACTTTCGCCGATGACGATGGTGGCACCCTGCTGACGTTCCACGACCGCTATCCCTCGGGCGCGGCGCGGGATGAGGCGCTGGCGGGTTCGGCTGCGGCCTTGCCGCTGCAACTGGACCAGTTGGCGGCGTTGCTGGCGGGCTGAACCTCTCTTCTTCGTCATTGCTTCGCTGCGTTCGCAATGACGGGGGCTGGGGGCGCCTTAAGGCCGCATCAGTTCGCGCACGAAGCCGATCAGGCCGGTCTGGCGGGCGCGCTTCATGCGTTCGGCGTGGAGGATCTCGCTGACCTTGTCGAAGCACTGGTCGATATCGTCGTTGACCACCACGTAGTCGTAGCCGTCCCAGTGGCTGATCTCGGCACGGGCGCGTTCCATGCGGGCGGCGATGACCTCGGCGCTATCGGTGCCGCGTCCGGTGAGGCGGCGGCGCAGTTCATCGATGCTGGGGGGCAGCAGAAACACCCGCACGACATCGGTTTCCATCTTCTGATAGAGTTGCTGTGTGCCCTGCCAATCGATATCGAACAGGAAGTCGCGCCCTTCGCGCAGGCCCGCCTTCACTTGCGCCTTGGGCGTGCCGTAGCTGTTGCCGAAGACGTGCGCCCATTCGAGGAATTCCTCATTCTCGACCATCTCGTCGAAGCGGGCCTGGGTGACGAAGTGGTAGTCCTTCCCGTCGACCTCGCCCGGGCGCATCGGGCGCGTGGTGGCCGAGACAGAGAGGCAGATCGCGGGATCGGCCTCAAGCAGCATGCGCGAGATCGTGGTTTTTCCCGCGCCCGAGGGCGAGGACATGATGAACATGAGGCCGCGGCGATGGAGCGCGTCGGAGGATGGGGGAGTCGGCTGGGCCATGCGCGCTGTTGGCGCATGGGAGCCGCTGTGGTCAAGGGTGCTAGGTCTTCGGGCGGTTCTTGCGGCGCTCGTGGAGGGTTTTCGCCAGCATGGCACCGCCAACGATGATGGCGCCGGGGACCGACCGCGTGGCGATGCGGGTGGCGGCGGCAGTGAGCAAGCGGGCGCCGAGGCTGCTTTTCTTCGGTTTGGCGGCCTTTGCGGCTTTTGCACCGGCGGCTCTCGCGGCTGCCTTGAGCGCTTCCGGGGCGGCGCCGAGAATGCCGCGATCGACGCTGCGTTTCAGCAGGGTGGAGCCGGTCCGCATGGCGACGCCGGCAAGGATCGCGCGCGTGACGGGGCCGACCGGATCGGGCGCCGAATCAGCAGCGGGTTCGCTTGCGGGGGTTTCCGGCGCCTTCCTGGCAGGGCCGGTCATTTCTTGCGGCCGAAATCCACGGTGACGACGTTCGAACCGTCGTCCGGGCCAGCGGGCCCGCTGCCTTCAGGCGAATCGTTTTCGGCATCGTGCGGTGGCTCGTCCTCGTCCTCGTTCTCGCCCGCCGTCTGGAACTGCAGGCCGAAATCGACCGCCGGATCGACAAAGGCGGTGATCGCGCTGAATGGAATCACCAGCGTGGAGGGGATCTGGTTGAACGAGAGGCCGACGCTGAAGCCTTCGGGCGTGACCTTGAGATCCCAGAACTTGTTCTGGAGCACGATGGTCATTTCGTCCGGAAAACGTTCCTTGAGACGCGGCGGGATCGAAACGCCGGGCGCACCGGTCTTGAAGGTAATGTAGAAATGGTGCGCGCCGGGAAGCGTGCCGCCCGCGCTTTCGACCTGGCCGAGAACGCGGCCGACCACCGCGCGCAGGGCTTCCTGCACGATCTCGTCGTAGGGGATCAGGCTGTCGGGTGCATCGCTCATCGTCCCTAGGGTGGCTTGGAGCGCCGCGCGGGTCAAGGGGGTGCGAGGTGCAGGCAATTGATTCTGCCCGGAAGTGGCCTATAGGCGGGGCCCATGCGCACCGGATCGATCGCCCGCACCACGCACGAAACCGACATCCAGGTTTCGGTGAATCTCGACGGCACCGGCACTTTCGACGTCAGCACCGGGATCGGCTTTCTCGATCACATGATCGAGCAGTTCAGCCGCCACTCGCTGATCGACGTGAAGTGCCATGTGAAGGGCGACCTCCACGTCGACCAGCACCACACGACCGAGGACAGCGCGATCGCGCTGGGGCAGGCGATTGCGCAGGCGCTTGGCGACAAGAAGGGTATCACCCGCTACGGCACTGCCTATTCGCCGATGGACGAGGCGCTGGCCCGCGTTGCGCTCGACATTTCTGGGCGACCGGTGCTGGTGTGGAAGGCAAGCTTTACCCAGCCGCGCCTTGGCGAGATGGATACCGAACTGTTCGAGCACTGGTTCCAGTCGATTTCGCAGGCGGCAGGGATCACTCTGCACATCGAATGCCTCTACGGCCAAAACAATCATCACATCATCGAGGGCATCTACAAGGGCTTTGCTCGCGCGATGCGTAGCGCGGTGGAGATCGACCCGCGCAAGGGCGATGCGGTGCCGAGCACCAAGGGCATCCTCGGTGGCTGAAGTGATTGCCTTGGTCGACTATGGCGCGGGGAATCTGCGCTCGGTCGCCAATGCGCTGAAGGCGGCCGGGGCGGAGGGCGTCGCGGTGACGGCGGACCCCAATGTGGTTCGCGCGGCGGACCGGATCGTGCTGCCAGGCGTCGGCGCGTTCAAGGCCTGCATCGAGGCGCTGCGCGGGGTGCCCGGGCTGGTCGAGGCGATGGCGGAGCGCGTGCTGGTGGGCGGCGCGCCGTTCCTCGGCATTTGCGTGGGCATGCAATTGCTGGCGGACCGCGGCATCGAGTTCGGCGTGACCGAGGGGCTGGGCTGGATCGGCGGCGAAGTGCGCGCGATCGAACCGAGCGATCCCAGCATCAAGGTGCCGCACATGGGCTGGAACGATGTCGCCCCCATGCACCACACCCCGCTGATCGTGCCGGGCGAGGCCTATTTTCTGCATTCCTACCACTTCGTGCCCGAAGAGGGCGCGAGCGTGGCGGCGATGACCGACCATGGCGGCGGACTGGTCGCGGCGGTGGCGCGGGACAATGTGCTGGGCGTGCAGTTTCACCCGGAAAAAAGCCAGGACTACGGGCTTGCGCTGCTGGGGCGTTTTCTGGAGTGGCGCCCTTGATGGAGCATTCGGCATGATCGTTTTTCCGGCAATTGACCTCAAGGGCGGGCAGGTCGTGCGGCTGGCCGAGGGTGATATGGCGCGCGCAACCGTCTATGGCGATGATCCGGCGGCGCAGGCGATGCTCTTTGCCGAGGCCGGCTCGCAGTACTTGCATGTCGTCGATCTCGACGGGGCTTTCGCGGGTGAGGCGGTGAACCGCGAGGCGGTCGAGGGCATCCTCAAGGTGTTTCCGGGCCACGTGCAATTGGGCGGGGGCATTCGCAATCCGATTGCCGTCGATGGCTGGTTCGATCTGGGCGTGAGCCGGGTGGTGATCGGCACGGCGGCCTTGAAAGACCCGCAGTTCGTGAAGGACATGGCCAAGGCCTATCCGGGCGGCATCGTGGTGGCGGTCGATGCGCGCGACGGGATGGTTGCGACCGAGGGCTGGGCCGAGGTCTCCGACGTTTCGATCACCGACATGGCGCGGCGGTTCGAGGATGCGGGGGTGGCCTCGATCCTGTTTACCGATGTGGGCCGCGATGGGCTGCTGAAGGGCTGCAACATCGATGCGACGCTTGATCTGGCGCGCGCGACGCGGCTGCCGGTGATCGCCAGCGGCGGGGTGAAGGGTATCGACGATATCCGGCTGCTCAAGATCCACGAGGCTGACGGGATCGAGGGCGTGATTACCGGCCGGGCGCTGTTCGAGGGTCGGCTTGATCTGGCGGCTGCGATTGCGATGGCGGAGGCGTAAGTGCAGCCTGACATCCCGAAGCCATCGTTCCTGAGCAGTCCAACGGCATTGCATTTGATGGGGCTATCGATCTTTGCCTATGCTTGGCAAACACGCGGTTTGGGAGTGGGACTGCTCTTTGCGGCGATTTTTTATGTCGGTGTCCCGGTACTAAATATGCTCGCGTTGGCGGGCTCCAAAAGTCTCCGACTTGGAACCTATCTCAGGCTGGCGCTGTACATTGGACTTATGCTTTTGATCGCCTCGTGGTCAGCGGAAATCTGCGATTCTAGCGGTAACTGCAGGAGCGCATTTTGACCGTCCGCGTTCGCGTCATTCCCTGCCTTGATGTGCGCGATGGGCGTGTGGTGAAGGGCGTGAACTTCGTCGATCTGCGGGATGCGGGTGATCCGGTCGAGCAGGCGCGGGCCTATGACAAGGCGGGCGCGGATGAGCTGTGCTTCCTCGATATCTCAGCGACGCATGAGGGGCGCGGGACGCTGCTCGATGTCGTCGCGCGCACGGCCGAGGTTTGCTTCATGCCGCTGACCGTGGGCGGCGGGGTTCGGACGCCTGAGGACGCGCGCGCGCTGCTGCTGGCCGGGGCAGACAAGGTCGCGGTCAATTCCGCAGCCGTCGCGCGGCCCGAACTGGTGCGCGATATTGCCGAGCGGTTCGGCGCGCAGTGCGTGGTCGGCTCGGTCGATGCGCGGCGTACGGGCCCCGGCAGGTGGGAGATCTTCACCCACGGCGGGCGGCGACCGACGGGGATCGACGCGCTGGCCCATGCCGAGAACCTCGCGAAGCTGGGCGCGGGCGAGCTGCTCGTCACGTCGATGGACGGGGACGGCACGCAGGCCGGCTATGATCTGGAACTCACGCGGCGGATAGCGGACGCGGTGCCGGTGCCGGTGATCGCCAGCGGGGGTGTCGGCAATCTTGATCACCTCGTGGCCGGTGTGCGCGAAGGCCATGCCAGCGCGGTGCTCGCAGCGTCGATCTTCCACTTCGGCACGCATGCGATTGCCGAGGCACATGCTGCCTTGCGTGCGGCGGGGATTCCGGCGCGGGGCTAGGGGCAGGCGCGACTGTCGGAATTCTTGACAAACGCCGCCTGAGTGCTGCGGACGTTAACTAGCGAAGTGCGCTTATTTCCTTGATTTTCCGGGTGTTGGCACAGGCGTTGCATTAACTTTTTTGCAAGGTCTCTTTTTGGAAATTCCCCGCGTGCTCCGCTATCTTCCCATTGCCCTTGTCGCGATTGTCACCACCGCCGGAACTGCGTTTGCGCAGGCGAACGGTGGCACCGCCATTCCCGAGCCCACCGACGGCGCCCTGTTCGCCATCGGTCTTGCCGGCCTCATCATCGGTCGTCACGTCGCACGGCGCAAAGAGGACTGATCCTCCCCGCTTGACCTTCCCCGGGCAGCGCGCCATGCCCGCTGCGATGCCTTCTACCACCGATCCGACCACGCTCCTGTCCCGGCTTGAAGCCACGATCGCCGCGCGCCGCGCCGGTGATCCTGATGCGAGTTACGTCGCCCGGCTCCACGCCAAGGGGCGCGGCAAGATGGCGCAGAAAGTGGGCGAAGAAGCCACCGAAGTCGTCATCGCCGCGCTGACCGGCAGCCCGGAGGCGCTGGTGGGCGAAGCCGCGGACCTCCTGTTCCATCTCCTGGTGCTCATGGGCGATTGCGGGGTTTCGCTGTCCGAGGTGACCGCGGAGCTGGAGCGGCGCGAGGGCACGTCCGGGATTGCCGAGAAAGCCAGCAGGAGCTCTTGATATGGCGGTCGATGCCACCCAGCCCTACGATGACCAGAACGTCTTCGCGAAGATCCTGCGCGGGGAAATCCCCTGCCGGCGCGTCTACGAGGACGAGTGGAGCCTCGCTTTCCATGACATCAACCCGCAATCGCCGACCCATGTGCTGGTGATCCCCAAGGGCGCCTACGTGAGCTGGGACGACTTTTCCGCGAAGGCTTCGGACGTCGAGATCACCGGGTTCGTGCGCGCGGTCGGCCATGTCGCGCGCGAGGCGGGACTGGTCGCGCCGGGTTATCGGCTGCTGGCGAACACGGGCACAAATGCCCATCAGGAAGTGCCGCATCTGCATGTGCATGTGTTTGCCGGGCGTCAGCTTGGCCCGCTGCTGGCGCGGGTGGACTGAAACCTTCCTGAAGCGGTTAACAAAATGCCGCGTTTGATCTTGCCTCGCGAGTCGCGGCAAGGCTAGGACAGGCCGCCCATGCCTGCACCGCTTCCTCCTTCCGGCTGTTTTGACGGCGCGCGCCACCTTTATGCGGTACGCGTTTACTTTGAGGACACCGATCTTTCGGCCGTTGTCTATCACGCCAATTACTTGCGCTGGTTCGAGCGGGCGCGGTCCGACATGTTGCGGCTGCTTGGCATAGACCAGCGCGGCGCGCACGAGGCGGGCGAGGGCGCCTTTGCGGTGACCGACCTTGCGCTCAAGTATCTGAGGCCGGCGCGGCTCGATGATGACGTGGTGATCGCCAGCACCGTCGCCGAGGTGACCCGCGTCACCTGCACTCTCGTGCAGCAGGCCTGGCGCGGCGACGAACTGCTGGCCGAGGGTCAGGTCCGCGTGGCGTTCGTCTCTCCGCTTGGCCGCGCGCGGCGCCTGCCCGCGCATTTTCATTCCGCTTTCACGGCGCTGCTCGCGCCTCCCCCTGAAGGGTCTGTCCGTCCATGATGCTTTCCGTTCTTGCCGCTGCCGCCGTGCCCGTCGCCGCCGGGGTGACAGCGGGCATGCCGACCCGGCTCAATCCGGTCGCGCTGTTCCTCCATGCCGATATCGTGGTGCAGGTGGTGATGGGCGCGCTGGTGCTCGCCTCGGTCTGGGTCTGGACGATCATCGTCGCTTTTTCGCTGCGCATGGGCAGCGTGCAACGCAAGTGCAGGCGCTATGAAACCGCGTTCTGGGAGGCGCGCGATGTCGATGCTTTCCACAAGGAGAATGGTGACAAGGACGTGCCGAGCGCACGGATCGTCACCGCAGCGCTGGCCGAATGGCGGCGCTCGACTTCGGGCAAGTCGATCGACCGTGAGGGCACGCGCCAGCGGCTCAATTCGGCGATGGAAAGCGTGGTGACGGCGGAGACCGACCGGCTGGCGGGAAGGCTCAATTTCCTCGCCACGGTGGGTTCTGTGGCCCCGTTCGTCGGGCTGTTCGGCACGGTGTGGGGCATCATGGACAGCTTCTTCAACATCGGCGCGCAGCAGAATTCTTCGCTCGCCGTGGTGGCGCCGGGCATTTCGGAAGCGCTGTTTGCCACCGCTATCGGCCTCTTCGCGGCGATCCCGGCGGTGATTGCCTACAACCGCTTTTCGCACCGGGTGAACCACTTCGAGACGCGGCTGTTCCGCTTTGCCGACCGCTTCCACGCGACCTTGAGCCGCGAGCTGGAGCAGTAGGCCGTGGCGATGAGCATGGGCTCCGGCACTGGCGGACGGCGCGGGCGGCGTGGCCGCGGGCGCGGCGCGGCGATGAGCGAGATCAACGTGACGCCGCTGGTCGACGTGATGCTGGTGCTGCTGATCATCTTCATGGTGACCGCGCCGATGCTGACCGCAGGCGTGCCGATCGACTTGCCGGACAGCCGTGCCGAGGCGCTCAAGACCGAGCAGAAGGCGATCACCGTGAGCATGGACGGCGAGGGTCGCATTTTCCTCGACGATCAGGAACTGGCGCCGGGCGAACTGTCTGACCGGCTCGCGGGGCTGGCGGTGGCGGGACCGGGCGGCAAGCTGCCGGTTGTGACGCTGCGTGCCGATCGCAGCCTCGATTATGGGCGCGTGGTCGCGGTGATGGGCGCCTTGAATGCAGCGGGGTTCAAGTCGATCTCGCTGGTCACCAACGGTTCAGTCACGGCGCCATAGCGTGGCGGCAATGAGCGCCTCTTCCGGATCCGGCCTGTCACGCGAGGAAGCGCTGGCGCTTGTCATCGCGCTCGCAGCGCATGCGGGGTTGATCGCGGCGCTGACGCTATCGCCGCCGGGCAAGTCGATCATGTCGCCGCCTGAGCGGCTGACGGTGACGTTTGCCGACGAGATTGCGGACCAATCGACCTCGCCGCAGCCCGATGCGGAGGCGGCGCCCGATGTCGCGCCGGTCCTGGGCGAGCCGGCGCCCGAGCCGGTACCGGTGCAGCCTGCGCCGCAGATCGCACAGCCGCAGCCAAGGCCCGCACCGCCGCCACCGCCGCCGCAAGCGAAACCTGCGCCCCAGCCGAAGCCGGTACCCGCCCCGCAGCCGCGCACGGTTCCCGCGCCGCCGCCTAAGCCCGCTGCCAAGCCCGCTCTGCAGAAGCCGGCCGCTGCAGCGGCGGCTCCGGCCGACCAGCGTCTGCGGCGACGTCCCGATGCACCTACGGGGGCGAGCCGGATCGGCAACGATTTCCTGAGCGGTATTCCGGGATCTGCGAAGCCGGGTGCAGCGACCAATCCGCCTGCCGCGGCGTTTGGCCCCGAAGTCGCCGCCTCACTGGTCAGCGGTATCTCGCGCCAGATCAAGCCGCACTGGACCGCGCCGCAGGGCGTGGATGCCGACAAGCTGGTGACGGTGCTTTCATGGAACCTCAATCCTGATGGAAGCCTTGCCGGGCGGCCTGTGGTAGTGTCGCAGACCGGGATCACGGATTCCAATCGTGCACAGGCGCAGCGACATGCCGAACAGGCGGTCCGCGCGGTGCAGCTTGCGGCGCCGTTCAATCTGCCCGCGCCTTATTATGCCAAGTGGAAACGCATCGCGAGTTTCCGGTTTGACAGGAAGTTGTCGCAATGAAGCCTGCCTTTGCCGCCTATCTGACTACGCTAGCGCTGGTGGCGCTTGCCGCTCCGCTGGCGGCCCAGCAGGCGAGCAAGCCTGCGCCGGCTGCCGCTGCCTCGGCCGCGGTGCCCGCATCCGCCGCCGCCGCGCCGGCCGACGAGGGCCTGACGGGCTCGGTCACCGACGACAGCGACTGGCAGGACCTTGGCATCGCGATCCCGACGTTCCCGACGAACGAGATGCTGCCCACGGCGGCCGATGGCGGCAACACAGAGGCGCTGGGCCGCAACCTTGCGCGGGTGATCTATGGCGATCTCAAGAACAACGGGCTGTTCAAGCCGGTCGGTCCCGATGCGCTGCCGGCGATCGGCTATGGCGAGGTCACCGCGCCGGCGTTTCCGAACTGGCGCGCGCGGTCGGCGGAGATGCTGGTACAGGGTTTCGTCAAGGGCGGGGCCGATGGCCGGCTGACGGTGGGCTGCTATCTCTATGACGTGGCGCTTGGGACCGAGCTGGCGCGGCAGGGCTATGTCGTGAAGCCCGAGGAATGGCGCCGTGCGGCGCACAAGTGCGCGGACATGGTCTATGCGCGGCTCTCGGGTGAAAGCCCGTTCTTCGACAGCAAGATCGCCTATATCGCCGAGACGGGGCCCAAGGGGAACCGCCGCAAGCAGCTGGCAATCATGGATTCGGACGGGGCCAACCACCGCTTCATCACCAATGGTCAGGCGACAGCGCTGACCCCGCGCTATTCGCCGGATTATGCGAAGATCGCCTACCTCAGCTTCCTCAACGGCACGCCGCGCATCTATGTCTACGATATCGGCACCGGGCGGCAGACGCTGGTGACCGAGGGCAAGGGTCCGACTTTCGCCCCGCGCTGGTCGCCTGATGGCAAGTTCATCCTTTATTCGATGGCGATCGCCGGCAACACCGACATCTACCGCGTGCCGGCGACCGGGGGTGCTTCGGTGAAGCTGACGGATTCGCCGGGGATCGACGTGGGTGGCAGCTATTCGCCCGATGGCAGCAAGATCGTGTTCGAGAGCGACCGTTCGGGCAGCCAGCAGGTCTATGTGATGAACGCCGATGGCACGAACCAGAAACGCATCACCTTCTTCGGTGGCCGTTCGGCGACGCCCGAGTGGAGCCCGCGCGGCGACCAGATCGCCTTTACCCACATCGCGGGCAACTTGCGCATCGCGGTGATGAACCCATCGGGCGGCGAGATGCGTTACCTCACCGACAGCTGGCAGGACGAAGCGCCAACCTGGTCGCCCAACGGCCGCATCGTGCAGTTCTTCCGCACCGCGAAGACGAGCGGGAAGACCTCGATCTGGCAGGTGGACCTGACCGGGCGGAACGAGCGCAAGCTCAATACGCCGGTGGACGCTTCGGACCCCGCGTGGGGTCCCGTCCTGCCCTGATCCGTCTATCGAAACTGATTGCCGATTCGCCGTGTGCAATGCACTCTGGAACCAAATGACCAAGGAGACCCGTCCGTGACCCGCAAGATCATCACATCGAAAGTCTTGACTGGCCTGCTGCTCACCTCCGGCCTCGCGCTTGCGGGTTGCGCCACCAAGCCCAAGGAGCTGCCGCCGCAGCCGACCGGCGCGACCGGCACGACCACGACCAATCCGCCGCCGGTGAGCCAGCCGATGGGGCCGGTCCCCGGCAGCCGGGCCGACTTCATGGCCTCGGTGCTGGGCGATACGATCCTGTTCGACACGGACCGCTACAACATCGACAGCGAGGATCAGGGCATTCTGCAGAGCCAGGCGCAGTGGCTGGCGCGCTATCCGGCCGCGCGCATCACGATCGAAGGGCACTGCGACGAGCGCGGCACGCGCGACTACAACCTCGCGCTGGGTGAACGCCGGGCCAATGCGGCGAAGAACTATCTGGTCAGCCTCGGCATCGATGCCTCGCGCATCACCACGGTGAGCTATGGCAAGGAGCGTCCGATCGCGCTCGGTTCCGACGAGGCGAGCTGGGCCAAGAACCGCCGGGCCGTGACGATCACGCTACAATGATTGGCACGCTACAATAGTTGGCACGCTATAATAATCGCCATGGCACAATAACTGGCACGTTCCAGTAAGAGAGGATCAGGGCCACTTCGATGGCACGGTACGGCAGATCGGTTGACTGGGGCTTCCCTCGCTGGCGCGGCTATGAAGGCGCGCGCGAGGCGGCCCCGGTGCGCCTGTGCGACCGCGCCGGCTGCGAGGAAAAAGGCGACCGGCCCGCGCCCAAATCGCCCAACAACCCCGACCGGTGGTATTTCTGCGAGCGCCATGCCGCGGAATACAACGCCGGGTGGAACTACTTCGAAGGGCTCGACAAGGAAGAGGCCGAGCTGCGCGAGAAGGCGGAGCGCGGCGAGGCTTCGGGCTATGCGCAGTCTGCCTACCAGAGCTGGGCCGGACCCGGCGACGGCAGCCGCAGCCGCGATGAAATGCGCGCCCTGGAAGCGCTGGGACTGGACGTGGACGCCGATTTCGAAGCGATCCGCAAAGCCTGGCGCAGCCGTGCCAAGGAAGTCCATCCTGATGTGCGCCCCGGTGATGCCGAGGCGGCCGCGGAGTTCCTGAAGCTGCAGACCGCCTACGAAGTGTTGCGCGCGGCAGAAGAACGGCGCGAGTGGAAGGGGCCTGACGCGGGCTGATTTTGCGGCCTAGTCCAGTTCTTCGCTCAGAAGTTCCTCGATGCGCGATGTGCCAGGGAAACCCTCGCTCACCCAACGAGCCTCGACCGCGCGAAGGATGCGGGCGACCTCTGGCCCGGCGCTGACGCCGCGGGCGACGATCATGCCGCCTTTCAGCGGAAACTGCGGGATATTCCAGCCATCCAGCGGAGCGGTGTCACTGCCTGTGATCAGCAGGCGGTCTAACGCGGCTTCGCGGCCCACCTTGTAGGCGAGCGGGCGGGCAGCTTCCTCTGGCCCATTGTCCGCAGCCGGGCGCGCGGCGACCAGCGCGAGGTGCTTGCGCTGCGCAATCGAGAGCCTGAGGCGCGCTGCGATCTGTTCGGCGAGCGGCGGATCGGCGGGGAGCAGCGCAGCAAGGCGGCGAAGGGGTTCGGGCGCGATCCCATGCGCGGTCTCGGCAGCGATCAGGGGAGCGAGCGCGCCGGGATCGGCTTCGGGCAGGATCACCGCGAGCACGCCGAGTTCGGCCATGCGGTCCACGGTCGGCGCGGGATCGGGGAGGGCGAGCAGGCCGAGGAGCTCGCTGGCAATGCGCTCGCGCGACAGACCCTTGAGGCCGGGGGCAAGTGCGCTGCAGGCAGCTTCGGCTTCCGCATCGGCGGGGAGCGAGCCGAAGCGGGCCTGGAAGCGGAAGTATCTGAGAATACGCAGGTAATCCTCGCGGATGCGCGCCTCGGCATCGCCGATGAAGCGCAGACGCCGGGCCGCGAGATCGGCAAGACCGCCGAAGTAATCGTGGACCATGAGGTCACGCGGGTCGGCGTAGAGCGCGTTGATCGTGAAATCGCGGCGGGCGGCGTCTTCCTGCCAGCTCTGCGAGAAGGCGACGGTCGCGTGGCGGCCGTCAGTGGAAACGTCGCGGCGCAAGGTGGTGATCTCGACCGGGCCGCCTGCCAGCACGGCAGTAACGGTACCATGGGCAAGTCCGGTGGGCACGCTGCGGATGCCGGCTGCCTTGAGCCGCTCGATAACCGTTGCGGGCTCGAGCGGGGTCGCCATGTCGATGTCTTTCACCGCGATGCCCAGCAGCGTATCGCGCACCGCTCCGCCGACGTAACGGACGAGGCCCGAACCCGTTTCTTTGGCGCCAGCCGGATCGAGCGCAGCAACAAGCGCGGCGAGGTCTTCGCGGCTTGTCCAGTCGGCGGGAGGGAGGCGCGTTTCAGCCATGCCAGCGGATCCGCTGCGCGAGATTGGCAATGATCCCGGCGGTAACGCCCCAGATGCGGTGCTCGTTCCACTGGATATCGACGTAGCTGCCGCGCCGGCCTGCCCATTCGCTCTCCCGCCGGACATGGTTGGCGGGATCGAGCACGAAGCCCAGCGGCGGCTCGAACCAGCTTGCGACTTCGGCAGGGTTTGGCTGGATCGGGAGGTCCGGCGGGACCATCGCAAGCACCGGTGTGATGTCATAGCCGGTTCCGGTGCGGTACTGGTCGGTCGCGCCGATCACGTCGACGAGCGCGGGATCGATGCCGAGTTCCTCGTTCGCCTCACGCAATGCGGCCTCGATCGGCGTCTCGCCCGCATCGATCTTGCCGCCGGGGAACGCGGCTTGCCCAGGGTGTGCCCGCATGTGCGAGGGGCGGTGGATGAGGAGCACGCCGGGGCCTTCGGGATGGTCCGGACGGTCTGTCACGGCGATCAGCACGGCGGCGGGGCGCAGGGGGGTATCGGGCATCGGGCGCCAGTCCTCGTAGGCGGGCGGGACGGGCTGCGCATGGCCGATATCGAACAGGCTGGCGAGGTGATCGCGCAGGCTCATGCGGGGAGCAGGCTGAAGTGCGCGCCCATGCTTTCGACCGCGAGGGTATCGGGTTCGGAGAGGGTGAGCGCGTGATCGATCAACTGGCCATAGGTGCTGCGGTTAAGCCGCGCTTCGGCGCCGTGGCGCACGGCAAGGTAGAAAGCGGGGACATCGGGCGTGCCGGCGGCGCGCAGCGGGTGATCGGGGCCGGCGAGCACAACGTCGTCGGTATTGAGGCGAAAGGCGATAACCGGGCGGCCTTCGTCGTCCGTCCGCACGTCCATGTCGGTCGCAATGAAGGCGGCGTCGTCAACATCGATCGCGAGCTTCTCGACCGGGGTGACCAGCCAGTGCTTCCCTGCGGCGTCGCGCGTCAGGAGCGAGGAGAAAGCGCGGACCATGGCCGGGCGGGTGATGCGTCCGCCTTCGTGGAACCACGTGCCGTCTGCCGCGATGCGCATGTGGCTTGTCCCGATACGGGCAGGGGACCAGGTATCGAGCGCCGGGAGCCGGCGCGCGGCGACAGCCTCGGCCAGTTCGGCGAGGGACAGGGCAGCGAGTTCGGCAGGTGGTTCATATGGCACGCAAGCGCGATGCCAGATCAGATCAGCCGCGCCAAGGGCCGAGCATGCCTTCGCCCGGGAGGACAGCGGGATTGGCAGTGCGGCAGAGCAAACGAGCCGGGTCCCACGGCCCGGGCAGCTTCCACCCGCCAGTGTGCGCGGCAGAGAAGCCGAAGAAGCGGCCGTAGTAGTCCGCATCGCCGATCATCACCTGCGGCAGCGGCGCGCGCGGATCGATTGCGGTGAGGCTGGCGGTGACGAGCGCCTTGCCATAGCCCTTGCCCTGCAGGCCCGGCAGGACCGCGACGGGGCCAACCATGATCATCGGATGCGGGCGGCCATCGGCGTCATTCAGCGCGACTGGCCAGCACTGGATCGTGCCGGCAATATGCTCACCTTCATCGAGCGCGGCGAACGAGAGGCCGGGAAGCCACTCGGTCCCCTCACGAACCTTGTAGGCCGTGCGCGCAAAGCGGTCCGGTCCGAAGGCGGCATCGAGCACGTCCTCAATCAGCGCGGAATCGATATCGGCAAGCGGGATCAGCGTGGCCAAGGCTTGAGTGGCTTTCAGGTAAGCTACGGAAGCGCGCCGATAGCGGGCAAGGGACTGCGGTACAAGCTGTGCGTTCAGAGGATGACCTCAACGGGCGCTGGGGCGGGCATCGCGTAGAGATCCCAGAAGCGCTGCGCGATGGTCTCTGGCGCAAGCGAAGTGCCGGGGAGGATCTGGCCGGTGACGGTGACCGTGCCGACGCGGATGAGGGTGCCCTCCATCTCCTTGTGCAGGCTCTGCGCCAGATTGCGGATCCCCGCCTTGCCCACCGCGAGCGAGGAAGCGGGCAGCCAGCCGGTGGGATCGAGCGCAAGGCCGCCGCCGGTGAGCAAGACTGTGCCGCGCCCTCGCGCCTGCATGCCGGGGAGCACCGCCTGCACTGCGGCTAGAGCGCCGCCGACGTTGACGCGGAAATCGGAGACGAGCGCATCGAGCGGGATCTGCGAGGGCGGCGCAGGAGTGGCGCTGTAGGCGTTGTAGATCAGCACCTCGATGGGGCCGAGCTGATCCTCGACCGCACGGACCGCTGTGCCGAGCATGGTGAAATCGCCGGCATCGACGGCCCGCATATCGAGCTTCTGGCCCTTCTCCGCCATCTCTGCGGCGAGTGCGGCAGACTTTTCAGGGCTGCGGGCAAACCCTGCGATGGCATGGCCGCCTTCAGCAAAGCGCTGCGCCAACGCGGCGGAAAGGCCGGGGCCCATCCCGATGATCAGCGCGACGGGAAGGTTGGCGGACATGCGGGGGTTCTCCTCTTGCCGTGACCGTCTCAGGCTTTGCCGGCAGTCTTGCGCCCATCATGTACAGCACTTCGCCAAGCGCTGTACATGAGGAACGCGTCAGCTGCTGGCCAGCAACCGCAGCCGCGAGTTGAACTCGCCGCGATCGACGTAGCAGCCGTGGAGATGGCGGAAGCCGGTCGAAGGATCGAAGGACTCGCGTCCATGGAGCACGCGGCGGTTGTCGAAAACGATCATCTCGCCCGCCTCGAGCTTGAAGGTGAGCTGGTAGGCCGGATCGCGCGTCATCGCCATGAACTTGCGATAGGCGCGGTAATAGGCGGGCAGAATCTCCGCCGGCATATCGAACGTGGCGGCGATATGCGCGTTCCAGCGGATCTCGCTGACGGCGCCGGTGCGGTCCACCGTGATCACCGGGGCATGGGTGCGGATATCGGCGTCCCGATCGTGGAAGCGGAACGGGATGGCGACTTCGCTGAGCAGGCGGAATGCTTCCGGGTCCTCTGCACGCAAATCCTCGGCAAGGGCAAAACCATCAGCGAAGAGGGAGCCGCCGCCTTCGGCTTCGTTGGCGAGGCAATGGAGGAACTGGAAGCCAGGCGGCACTTCCTGATTGGGAAGATCGGTATGCAATGGCAGCGTGACGGCGGTGTAGGCAAGGTTGTTGGGATCGGGCTTGCTGACGACCTCGAACGTCATGCCGAAGTTGGTTTCGCGCAGAAAGCCGATCTTGCAGGCGACATCGACCCCTGCATCGATGCGGTTCTCAAGGCGGTTGACAAGCGAGAGGCCCGTGGCGGCGGTGTGCTGCAGCCATTCCCGCAGCACGGCGTCATCCGCCATGATGTGCGGTGCCGCAAAGCGCGGAACGCCCGCTGGCGTGAGATTGGCGCGCCAGAGACGGGGCGGGATCGCGGCGGGATCGGACGCGGGGCGGCCCGGGCGGTGCGCGGCGAGCAGGGCGAGGGGCATGTGGCTGACATGGCCATCGGCATAGTGGAGGATCACGGTCTCGCCGCCGGCTTCGGCGTTCAGCAGCACCGGCTCGGCATCGAGCGCGAGCAGATCCAGCACGCGTTCGTCGGTTTGCGGGTGGAAGGCGCTGGGGCAATTGTCGCGCAGCCAGAGCGTAGGGTAGGTCGCCGGGGCGCCATCCGCCCAGGTCGCATGGAGGGCATCAGTGCGCGCCTCAAGGTTCGCAAGTTCCATCGAAAAGTCCCGTCATGTTGCAAAGGTGATCGCCGAGGGCGGATCAATCCTTGCGCGGCGGCGGGCGCCAGTCCTGCACCTTGCCATAGCGGATCGACGCGGGGCGCCGGCCGTGGGCAAGGTCTGAGCAGGAGAATGTCATGACGCTGGAGCCTATGGCGGGAAGGCGGCTGCAACAAGCGCAAAAAAGCTAGGCAATACATTGCCACGCACCGCGCACCATGCCACGCCTGAGCACGATGGATCATTCGCATGGCAGCACTGTCAATTCGGGACGGGACACCGCCCCATTTGCACCCACCCTGATCGGCATCGGCGCTGCGACAGCAGCGGCGCATATTGGCAACAATTTCACGACCTATCTGGTCGGCGGACTGATGGACCGCTTCGGCTTCACACCCTTTGCCATGGGCGCGTGGAACATGGCCGAGACGCTGAGCTATGCTGCCGCGATGTTCCTCGTTGCGCCGCGCGCGAGAGGCATCGATGCGCGGGTGCTGGCGATCATCGCGAGCGCCGTGGTGATCGCGGCGCAGGCCGGATCGGCGTTGACGGGCGCCTATCCGCTGCTGCTGGCCGGACGGATCGGCACCGGGCTGGGCTTCGGCCTGATGAACAGCGCGCTCAACCTGGCGGCTGGGCGCACGGGCAATCCGGCGCGGTGGATCTCGCTCGGCATTGCCGTGCAGACCTTGCTCTACAGCGGGATCGCCGTGGTGCTGCCGATGATCGGGCGCGACTATGGCGCGGGCGGCATGTTCTTCGGCCTGGCGGGTATTTCGGTGCTGTTCGGCCTCTGCGCGCTGCTGCTTCCGGGTGGCAAGGCGGCCGCTGCAGAGCAGGCGCAGGCAGCGACGCCAATCGGCGCGGAGGGCTGGCGCGTGCTGGCGGCGATGGCGCTGTTCGCGTTCGGATCGCTGGCGATCTGGCCGTTCATCGAGCGCACCGCGCACGCCATCGGCATTCCGGCGACGCAGTTCGGGCTTTACCAGAGCGCGGCCGTGCTCGCGAGCGCGGTGGGCAATGCGGGCCTTGCCGTGGTGATCGGCCGCCTGCCGCGCGCGTGGCCGCTGGCAGCGGCGTTGGGCGTGTGCAGCCTGATGTGCGCGCTGCTGACGACGGTGGGGAGCGCGCCGGCCTTCGGTGCGGCCTTCATTGCCTTCATGGTGAGCTGGTTCCTGACCTATCCACTGCTGATCCGCCTCGCCTATGCGCAGCCGGGCGGCGAGCGGCTGGCGGTGATGACCTCTGGCACCTGGCTGCTTGCACAAAGCCTTGGGTCGCTGGCGGCGGGGGCGATGGCACAGGGCTTTGGCGCCTACACGCTGATCGGCCCGGCAGGCGGGGTGATCTGCGCGCTGGCGATTGTCGCTGCGATGCCGGTGGCGCGGCGGCTGGACCGCGAGGGGGGCGGCTGACGTCCTGCTGCGCTCGCGGGTGACGAGTCGGGTTGGTGAGTGCTAGACGGCGCTCGCCAGATAGGCATCGAGCTTCGCGATCAGCGCAGCCTTGTCTGCTGCGGGCAGCCAGGCCGCCTCAAAGCCATTGCGGGCGATCCCGGCAAGATCGGCGCGGGTGAGGTTGCTGCGGGTGACAGCGCGCAGGAGCACTTCGTTGATGTACTCGCTCGCCATGTAGGCGGGATCGTCCGACGAGATCGTGACCTTGAGGCCCGCATCGAGCATCGAGCGCACCACATCGACCGGCTGGGTTAGGCCGCGGCGCAGGGTGCCGGAGAAGGTCGGGCACACGGTAAAATACATGCCCTGCTGCTTCGCAATCTGCACCAGTTCGGGCGATTGGACGATGTTCCCACCGTGGTCGATGCGGTCGACCTCAAGATCGACGAGGGCGGTGCGGATGTTCTTCAGCGTATCGACCTGATCGACATCGCAGTGCGCGGTGACGTGGAGGCCGTTGGCGCGCGCCTTCGCGAAGTGGGCGGCGAACTTTTCCGGCGGGTGCCCGGCTTCATCGGAATCGAGGCCGACGCCGACAAGGTGCTGCTTGAACGGCAGCGCGGCATCGAGCGCGGCCATCGCGGTATCGGCGGGGAGATCGCGCACGAAGCAGAGGATGAGCTGCGAGCGGATGCCGAGCTTGGCCTCTGCATCGCGCCGGGCGCGGGTGATGCCCATGATCACTGCCTCCATCGCTACGCCGCGCTTGAGGTGTTCCTGCGGATCGAAGAACATCTCTGTGTAGATCACGTTCTGCGAGGCAGCCTTGCCGAGGTAGGCATAGGCGAGGTCGTAGAAATCCTGCTCCTTCAGCAGCACCTTCATGCCGTCGTAGTAGATCGCGAGGAAGCTCGGGAGGTCGTGGTACTGGTAGCTGGCCTTCATCGCGGCAACATCGGCGAAGGGGAGGTTCAGCCCGTTGCGTTTGGCGAGGGCGAACTTCATCTCGGCTTCGAGCGTGCCTTCGAGGTGCACGTGGTATTCGGTCTTGGGCAGGCCTTCGATGAACTTCACCAGGGCGGGATCGACGCCGTCGGCCGGGGCGGCGGCGTGGACCCAGCGGGGCATGGCGGCGGCGGCGGCGAGGCCGGCAAGAACTGTGCGACGCTTGATCATAGACATGGCCCCGTATTGTCCCTTTGTCGGGCACATTCGAGATGCAGATGGCCGGGGTCAATCGGGTTTTGTGCAATCGGGTGTGCTGGAAATGCGCTCAGCTCTCCGCAAAGGTGAAGGGCTCAGGCGTCTTCCTGTAGTCGTCGGGGAGGATCTCGCGGCCGAGCGGTGGTTCGGCGCGGGCGGTGCAGGTGGCTCGGTTGCAGAGGCGGCAGGTGACGCCGATGGGCGTGGCAGCCGGCTGTTCGCCGCGCGCGTAGACCAGTTTTGGGGCGTGCTCCGCAGTACAGCCCAGCGCAATGGCGCGCAGCACGGCGGGCTTGCCGTGGCCGCCGCCGCCCGAGGTGACGCTGCGCGCGACGCTGAAGAACCGCTCGCCTCCGGGGAGTTCGAGCCACTGGGTGAGGACTTCGCCGGGGCGGCGGAAGCAATCGTGCAGGCTCCACAGCGGGCAGCCGCCACCGTGCGCCGCGAAGGGGAAGCCTGCGCCGTCAAGCCGCTTCGAGACATTGCCGGCGGCATCGACGCGGATGAAGAAGAACGGCACGCGCTCCTGCCCCGGGCGGTTCAAGGTGGTGAGGCGGTGCGCGACTTGCTCGAAGCTCGCGCCGAACTGGCCTGAGAGCGCCTCGATATCGTAGGCGCGGGCATCCACTGCGCGGGCGAAGCGATCGTAGGGCATGATGAGGGCGGCAGCGCCATAGGCGGCAAGCGCGCGGCGGACGAGCTGCGCGGCGGTCTCGCTCGAGAAGCTGGCGCCGCGCACAATGGCGGCAATCTCGCTGCGCAAGGCGGTGTAGGCAATGTGCAGCGCCATCTGCCAGCGGCGCGCCTGCGGGCCCAATGTCTCGTCGATCAGCAGCTGTTCGGCGTGGCGGTCGTAGCGCCTGAGCGCGTCCATCATGATGTCGGCTGGCATGAGGCGGACACGCAGGCCTTGTCCGCGCAGATATTCGGCAAGGCCCCCTTCCTGCAGGCCGCCGAGCTTCTCGATCTCCTCGGCCAGCGCCTCGGCCTTGCTGTCGAGCGCGGGGAAATAGTTGCGGCGCTGGGCGACGAAGCGGCGCGCCTCGGCAAGCGGATCGGCTGCATCCCCGCCTGCGCCGCCGCGATAGGAGGCGAGCGCCTGCTGTTCGCGCATGTAGGCGGTGTGGAGGCGCAGCATGGCCTCGGTGATCCCGGGATAACTGGTGGCGACGTCGGCCACTTCCAGTGCGGGAAGATCGATCTCGGCGAAGATCGGGTCCTTCAGCACATCGGCGAGGCGGCGGGCATAGTCATCGCGCTCGTCCGCTGCGAGTTCGCTGACATCGAGCTTGTAGGACTTGGCAAGCCGCAGCAGGAGATCGGCGGTGAGCGGGCGCTGGTTGCGTTCGAGGAGCGCGATGTAGCTGGGCGAAATGGCGAGATCATCGGCCATGACCGCCTGCGTGAGGCCAAGCTCGCGGCGCAGGCGCTTGAGCCGGGGGCCGAGATAGAGCGGACGCGATTCCATGAAGCGGGGTGTCCAGTGCGGCTGGAGTAAAGGCTGTACAACTTTACAAACATAATCTGTAAAGTTTGACAACATGACTGCACAGCGGGTTTCGCGGGGTGCGTGGCGGGTCTAGCCGGGGTGCATCAAGCCTACCCCAGAGCAGGAAGCGAGACTCATGACCTATTCCCAGACCATCAACGAAGCCGCCAAGGCGATCGCGCCCTATGGCAAGCCCTGGGATGGGATCGACGCGGCCTCGGTGGCGCGCATGCGTCTGCAGAACCGCTTCCAGACCGGGCTCGACATCGCCAAGTACACCGCCAAGATCATGCGCGCCGACATGGCTGCCTATGATGCCGATCCGGCTAAGTACACGCAGTCGCTCGGCTGCTGGCACGGCTTCATCGGCCAGCAGAAGATGATCTCCATCAAGAAGCATTTCGGCACGACCAAGGGCCGCTACCTCTACCTTTCGGGCTGGATGGTCGCCGCGCTGCGCAGCGAGTTCGGCCCGCTGCCCGACCAGTCGATGCATGAAAAGACCAGCGTTCCGGCGCTGATCGAAGAGCTCTACACGTTCCTGCGCCAGGCCGATGCGCGCGAGCTCGGCATGCTGTTCCGCGAGCTTGATGCCGCGAAGGCCGCGGGCGATGCGGTCGGCATCCACCGCATCCTGCACAAGATCGACGAGTATGAAACGCACATCGTGCCGATCATCGCAGACATCGACGCCGGCTTCGGCAATGCTGAGGCGACCTACCTCCTCGCCAAGAAGTTCATCGAAGCGGGCGCTTGCTGCATCCAGATCGAGAACCAGGTCTCCGACGAAAAGCAGTGCGGCCACCAGGACGGCAAGGTGACCGTGCCGCACGAGGACTTCCTCGCGAAAATCCGCGCGGTCCGCTACGCATTCATGGAGCTCGGCGTTGACGACGGCGTGATCGTCGCGCGTACCGACAGCCTCGGCGCTGGCCTCACCAAGCAGATCGCGTTCGTGAAGGAGCCGGGCGACCTCGGCGACCAGTACAACGCGTTCCTCGATTGCGAGGAAGTCGATGCCACGACGCTCGGCCACGGCGACGTGCTGATCAGCCGCGACGGCAAGCTGCTGCGCCCGAAGCGCCTGCCTTCAAACCTCTACCAGTTCCGTCCCGGCACGGGTGAGGACCGCTGCGTGCTCGATTGCATCACCAGCCTCGAGAACGGTGCGGACCTGCTGTGGATCGAGACCGAGAAGCCCCACATCGGCCAGATCGGCGGCATGGTGCGCCGCATCCGCGAGGTGATCCCCACCGCCAAGCTCGTCTACAACAACAGCCCCAGCTTCAACTGGACGCTGAACTTCCGCCAGCAGGTGTTCGATGCCTGGGCTGCGGAAGGCAAGGACATGAGCGCCTATGACCGCGCCCGCCTGATGAGCGTGGATTATGATGGCACGCCGCTGGCCGACGAAGCTGACGAGCGCATCCGCACCTTCCAGCGCGATGCGGCACGTGACGCAGGCATCTTCCACCACCTGATCACGCTGCCAACGTATCACACCGCGGCGCTCAGCACCGACAACCTCGCGAAGGAATACTTCGGCGACGCCGGGATGCTCGGCTACGTCAAGAACGTCCAGCGCGCGGAAATCCGCCAGGGCATCGCCTGCGTGAAGCACCAGAACATGGCCGGGTCCGACCTTGGCGATGATCATAAGGAATACTTTGCTGGCGAAGCGGCCCTGAAGGCGGGCGGCGCGCACAACACCATGAACCAGTTCGCTGCCTGAGAGCAGACCCACCCCCGACCCCTCCCGCACGCGGGAGGGGAAATTGAAGGAGCAGTACAATGGCTGAACCGACCCGGGCCCGTGCGGTCCTTTCCACCGAAGACTTCAAGCTCATCCGCGAGGCAGTGCTGCACTACCTCAAGGTGATCGAGGACCAGCCGGAATCGGTGAAGTTCTCGCACCTTTATCACCGGCTCGGGAGCGCCATGGGCCGCTGATCGGACCTGCGCCCCACACGATACTTTCCTGGGGAGGAAAGCTGGCCCGCCGTGCGACCAATCGCGCGGCGGGCCTTTTTGTTGTCAGGCGGCAGCCCGTGTTTCGGTGAGGAACTCGCGCAGTAGCGATACTGTGCGGTCCTTGTGAGTCAGCATGAACAGGTGCCCGCCGTCGGGGAAGGTTTCGAGCCGGCTGCCCGGAATCAGCGTATTGAGGATCTTGCCGTTGATGAGCGGGACGATGGCATCCTCCTCGCCCATCATGATGAGCGTTTCGGCCTTCAGAAAGGGCAGAACCGGCACGCTAGTCCAGCCGATCATGCACAGCAGCTGGTAGAGATAGCCGCGCGGGCTGGGCGGCTTGAGCCGGGCAATATGCTCGTCCTTGCCGCCGGTGAGACCGCCGTAGAGCGTCCGGAAGTGCTGCTCCATGAACGCCGGATCGACGTAGCGGCGCGGATCGGCCATCTTGCTGAGCGCGCCGAGCTTGCCCGGCACCATGAGCATGCCGGCCGTGGTCGCCGCAAGCACCAGCTTGCGCACTTGTCCTGCATGCTGGAGCGCGAAGTGCTGCGCCATCGCACCGCCCCAAGAAACGCCCATGACATCTACCAGCGGCGCGCCGAAGCGTTCGAGCAGATCGCTGGCGTGCCAGCTCATCAGGAACGGATTGTAGGGCACCACCGGATCTGGGCTGCCGCCCACGCCCGGCATGTCGAAGGTAATGAACGCCCGGTCCGGCAGGGCGTCAGCCAGCGGGGCGACCGCCTCGATATTGGCGCCGATGCCATTGAAGAACAGCAGCGGCGGGTGATCGCCGGGCTGGTCCCAGCGCCAGCGGGCCACACGCAGCTCGCGCCCGCCGACCGTCTCGACCGTGAATTCCGGGTGTTTGGCGCTGACCACGCATACTCCTCTCAGGCGGGTTCGAGCACGTAGAGGCCCGGCGCGCCTTCCATCGGCGGATAGGCCTTGTTGCCCAGCTTCTTCGGTGCAGGCACTTTCTGGCCAGACCGCTGCTGGATCCATTCCATCCAGAAGGGCCACCAGCTGCCCGCCACTTCCTCGGCCCCGCCAAGCCAGGTGTCAACATCGGCCGGGGGATGGCCTTCCGCCCTGGAGACATAGTACTTCGCCTTTGGATTGCCCGGCGGATTGAGGATCGCCTGCATGTGTCCCGATTGGCTGAGCACGAAGGTCACGTCCTTCGACCCGAACAACTGCGTCGAGCGGTAGCAGGCGCGCCACGGGGTGATGTGATCGGTCACCCCGCCAAGCAGGAACACGTCGCTGATGACCTTCGAGAGATCGATCTTGTGATCGACCATCTCGACCTCGCCCTGCTTGGTAAAGGCCAGCGTTTCGAAGATCGTGAGGAAATCGCCCATCAGCGCGGCGGAGAGATTGGTCGCATCGGCATTCCAGAACAGTACGTCGAACGCGGGCGGGTCCTCACCCATCAGGTAGTTGTTGATGACATAGTTCCAGATCAGGTCGTTGGGCCTCAGCCAGGCAAACCCGCGCGAAAGATCGCTGCCCTTGATGATGCCCTTCTTCGCGGCGCGGCGCTTGGCGAGCTTGAGGCCGTTCTCGGTCATCAGCGCGCCGGCCTCAATATCGTTTTGCTGCGGGTGGAGGACACAGACCATCAGCGTGACGGTGCCGAGCCGGTCATCGCCGTCCGCGGCCATCTTGCTTGCCAGCATCGCGGTGGTCTGCCCGCCCGAACAACCGCCCGAAACGTTCACCTTCTTCGCGCCGGTGATCTTGCAGATCACATCGATGGCCTCGCGGCAGGCGCCCACGTAGTCGGCCATGTTCCAGTGGCCTTCGTTCTTCATGGGGTTCTTCCAGCTGATGACGAAGGTCTGGATGCCGTTGTCGACCTGCCACTTCACGATCGATTTTTCAGGGCTGAGATCGTTGATGTACATCTTGTTGATCTGCGGCGGGATCGTCAGCTGCGGAATGGCATGGACCTCGTCGGTCGTCGGCGCGTACTGGATCAGCTCCATGATCGGCGTGCGGTGGACGACGCTTCCCTTCGAAGTCGCGACGTTTTCGCCCAGCTTGAACGGCCGCTTGTCGACCTGGCTCACCTGACCCTTGTTGTGCACGAGATCGTTGTAGGCGTTCTTCAAGCCCTTGATGAGGCTGAGGCCGCCGCTGTCGATCAGTCGCTTCTGTGCGGTGGGATTGCCGATCAGCGAGTTGGTCGGCGCAAGACTATCGATGATGATCTGGGTTATGAAGTTGGCACGGTCGCGCTCGATCGCATCGAGTTCGAGCTCCTCGAGCCAATTCTTCATGCCCTTCTCTACGGCGAGATAATACTGTGCGCCCGCGCGGAGGAACGGGTTGTACTGCCAGGCCGGGTCCTTGAAGCGCTTGTCCTTGGGATCGGGTGCCAGCCCGCTCTTGCCGGTCAGGATCTGGACCATGTCCTTCCCGAGCGCCTGACTGTGGCGCAATGTACGGACAGGATTCCCCGCCGTTTCGCGCAGCAGCAGCGCGACCGCGCCGACAAAATCCTCGCGCGCGAGGCCTACGAGCGGCCCAAGAGCTGTGGTAGATTGTGCGGCCTCATCGATGAGTGAGGCGGTTTCCTTGTTCATCGGTCTCTCCCCCGACCGGCGCTGATTCGCCCAGCGCTTCTGGGGATCAACGTATCGGAGCGGCGGGTGCCGTCAAGGAAACCACCCGGGTTCGTCCTTGCGGCGCATCCTGATCCGTCTTTGGCTCAAGCAAAACTTGTGCGTGCTTCAGAAATCCTGGCAGGACAAAACTCAACTTCATCTGTAGAGAAATGACGTGCGCCGGAGAGCCTCCTCTCCCAAGTCTCCGGCGCCACCGCGGCTTTTGATGGATGTCAGCTTGCTCCGCGTCACCAACGGCTAAAGCGCACGGACTGAGGCGACCTCGCCAGATTCGTGTTCCCGATCAGGAGAAACGATGATGTCGAGACTTTCGAGCCTATCCCGTCGTCCCCGCAAGGCCGCCGCGACCTCGGTTATTGCGAACGCGCGTCTGCCCCATCCATCGTGGCGGCTGTCAGGCGAAGCGCCGCCGCAGGACCGGTGCCTGACGGCTGACGATTTCTGGCGGAAGCTTGGCCTCTAACACGGCGTTTCAGGCCGCGAGCGCGTGTTCACGGCGGTAAGCTGTCGGAGTCAGGCTGACGAGGCTGCGGAAATGGTGGCGCAGCGCGTGTGCGCTTCCGAAGCCGACTGTCTGTGCGATTATCTCCATCGAGCCTGCACTGCGCACGAGGAGATCCTTTGCAGCCTCGACACGTTCGCTCACCAGCCATTCGCCCGGGCCCTGGCCAGTGGCTTCGCCAAAGCGGCGCTCGAAAGTGCGGCGGCTCATGCCGGCGGCGGCGGCCATGCGCGCGATGGTCCAGTCGGTGGCGAGATCGCCGCGGATGCGGTCGAGCAGCGCCGGAATCGCACCATCGCCGCGCGGGAGGACGGGACGCTCGAGGAACTGGGCCTGGCTGCCGGTGCGGTGCGCGGGCATGACGAGACGGCGGGCGACCGAATTGGCCGCGTCGGGACCGAAATCGCGTCGCACGATCTCGACCATCAGATCAATGCCGGCGGCGCTGCCGGCGGAGGTGAAGATCCGGTCTTCGGCGTGATAGAGCGAGGCTTCGTCTACCATGAGTGCGGGACGGGCGCGGCGCAGCACATCGGCATAGCGCCAGTGCGTGGTGGCCCGCTTGCCATCAAGCAGACCGGTGGCGGCGAGCACGAAGGCGCCCGAGCAGATCGAGGCAAGCCGCGCACCGCGACGGTGAGCCCCGCGCAGCGCTTCAATCAGTGTGTCCGGGACTGGGACCTCGGCACCTTTCCAGCCGGGTATGACGATGAGATCGGCTTCCTCCAGCAGGTCTGCCCCGCCGTCCGGCAGGATGCGGAAGCCACCATGTGCGGCAAGAGTGCCAGGCTCGATCGCAGCGCTGCGGAAGCGGTACCAACCGGGCCCCATCTCGGGCCGGGCAAGGCCGAAGACTTCTGCAACGATGCCGAACTCGAACGTGCACAGGCCATCGTATAGCAGGGCGACGACGAGCGGGCCGGGCAGGGTCTCAGAAGTGTTTGGCATGATCCTTACGCATATTGTCATCCGTGCCAATTGCAAGCAAGGCGCGCCTTCCGGCATGTCCGGCGGTGAAAGGAGCACCTCGCCATGCCGACTGCCGTGACTGCCATTGCCCCTGCCGAGAGCGCCGCCGCGCGCGCGTACTTTGCCGCTTCGTTCACGTTCGAGACCGATTGCTGGGATGTGCATGCCTCCCTTGCGGAGGGTGCGGACTTCGTCCTGCTCGACGTGCGCAGCCCTGCGCTCTTCGCCAAGGGGCATGTGCCGGGAGCAATCAGCCTTCCGCATGGCAAGATCATCGCCTCAAAGATGGCGGCGTGGAGCGCCGAGACGGTCTTCGTGGTCTATTGCGCCGGGCCGCATTGCAACGGCGCTGCGCGGGCGGCGCTGCGCTTGGCTGATCTGGGGCGGCCGGTGAAGCTGATGGCGGGCGGGGTCACCGGCTGGATCGATGAAGGCTTTGCCCTCACCAGCAAGGGCTGAGCCCGAATGGAACCCTGCGTCCGCCGCGCGAGGCCAGAAGATGCTGACGCCTTACTTCCCATGATCCATGCGCATACTGCTTTCGAGCGGGCCGAGGCGACGCTCGATGTCGCGGCGCTTGCTGCGCTACTCGCCGATCCCGTGCCGCCGTGCCAGGTCCTTATCGCAGAGCGCGGCGAAGTGCTGCTGGGCTATGCAGCGCTGACGTTTGATTATGCACTGTGGCGCGGCAGCCGGTGGGCACATCTCGATTGCCTCTATGTGCGCGCTACGCACCGCGGGCAGGCCATCGGGCAACGGCTGCTGCATGCGGCCTGCGCGGCGGCAAAGGCAGAGGGCGCGGACCGGATGGAATGGCAAACCCCGGAATGGAACGAGCGGGCTACAGCATTCTATTGCAGGATCGGCGCGGCGATGACGGCCAAGACGCGGTTTGCGCTGGTATTGTGAGGCTGATGCCGAACCTCTGGCGCAGCATTGATGGCGCTCATCTCACCAAAGCGGCGCTTTGCCGCCGCACAGGAAAACTGCGCTTCCCATTAATCAACTAAAATAGTAGACAATAGGGGCTGGACGGGAATCGCCTTGCCGATTGCCGTCCGGTCGCGGCTTTTGAAGGGTTGCAGCTTGCTCCGCGTCACCAACGGCTAAAGCGCGCGAATGAGGCGTCAGCGCCAGTTCGTGTCCCGAGCAGGAGACGCATGATGTTGAACAACTCGCTGACCCGATATTCCGGCCTTCTCAGTGTTCCCGCCGCAGTGGCCGTAGCCGTCATCACCGCCGCGGTTCCGCTCGGTGCTCACGCGCAGGAGCCCCTTGCGCAGGCAGGCGCGCACCCGGTGGAGACGGGCGCTGCCCACCGATCTGCCCACCATAGCTGGATCGAGCCCGATCTCGTGCTGCTCGATGCCGCCGCGCTCGATCCTTTCGCGGACGAGGATCTGGCTGAGGACCGCGCACTCGAGGCACGTCTTGCCGCCGAAGACAATCTCGAGCTGATCTGACCGCACCGGGAATGAAGACCGCGCTGATCATCCGCCACGTTCCCCGCGAAGGTGTTGCGGGCTTCCGCGCGCCGATCGAGGCGGCTGGCTATGCGATCGACCGGGTGGACGTGATCGATCACGATTTCCATGCGCTAGATCTCGTGGCGCCCGATCTGGTGGTGATGATGGGCGGGCCGATGGGCGTCTACGAGCGCGCGGCGCATCCGTGGATCTCGTGCCAGCTGAAGCTGCTCGCGCGCCGACTTGCGGCAGACCGGCCGACGCTGGGCGTGTGCTTCGGTGCGCAGATGATTGCAACAGCGCTCGGGGCGGACGTCTATGCCGGGCCGGCCAAGGAGATCGGCTTCGCGCCGGTGGCTATCCACGACCGCGAGGGGCCGCTCCGCCATCTGGCCGAGGTGCCGGTGCTGCACTGGCACGGCGATACGTTCACGCTGCCGGAGGGAGCGGAACTGCTGGCTTCGAGCCCGCTCTATGCCCACCAGGCCTTCCGGCGCGGGCGCAACGTGCTGGCGCTGCAGTTCCATGCCGAGATGGGCGAGGACGAGCGCTTCGAGGACTGGATCGCGCAGGACTTCGATTACCTCACCGCCGCCGGCCAGTGCCCCGATCAGCTGCGCGCCGCCCATGCTGCGAATGGGCGGCGCGCAGTCGCAGCGGGCAGGGCGATGATTGCGGAGTGGCTGGAAGGCCTCGCGGTCTAGAGGCTTTCGCGCCAGCGGCTGAGCCGCGCGACGGCTTCTTCCAGCATCGCGGGCGGCTTGCAGTGGCACAGGCGCAGGATGGTGGTCGGGCCCGCCCCGGAATCTTCTGGCCCTTCCCAAAGCGCTGACAGCGGGATCGAGGCGACCCCCGCCTCGCGCACCGCGCGCTCGCTGAAGGTGCGGTCATCGAGCGCGATGCCACTGGCTGGCAGATCGATGCAGGCGAACCACGTGGCCTTGTTTTCGAGCACGGTGAAGCCGTCGGCGGTCAGGCCGTCGATCAGAACGGCGCGCGAAGCAGACCATTCGGCGTGGAGCGCGTCGGTGATGCCCGGATCGGCGAGGCCCTCGGCGGCGGCCCATTGCAGCATCGGCGGTGTGGTGAAGGTGAGGAACTGGTGCGCCTTGGCGAGCACAGTGGCGAGCGCTGCATCGCCGACAAGCCAGCCCACTTTCCATCCCGTCGCACCGAAGATCTTGCCTGCCGAACCGATCTTGATCGTGCGCTGCGCCATGCCCGCCTGGCCGAGCAGCGACTGGTGCGCGCGGCCATCGAAGCGTACGGCTTCCCAGACTTCGTCGCAGATCGCGACAAGATCGTGCTCGCAGGCAATCTCTGCGAGGAGGGCGAGCTCATCCGCGCTCGCGACCGAACCGGTGGGATTGAGCGGATCGTTGAGGATCAGCGCGCGGGTGCGCGGGGTGATCGCAGCGCGGATTCCGGCTTCGCTGTAGTGCCAATCGGGCGGGCTCAACGGTACGAACACCGGCACACCGCCGGCGCGGCGTACCAGCGGGGCATAGGCATCGTACGCGGGCGAGAAGAGCAGCACTTCATCGCCTTGTCCCACCACGGCGAGGATCGCGGCTGCAATCGCCTCGGTCGCGCCCGAGGTCACCACGACCTGCTCGCGCGTGAGGGCCAGCCCCTGCGTGCGGCCATAGAACGCGGCGACCGCATCACGCAGTTCGGGCACGCCCATGCTCGGCGGATACTGCTGCGAGCGCGTCTCCATCGCGCGCATCGCGGCGGCGGTCAGCGCGGCGGGCGGCGGCGTATCCGGAAAGCCCTGACCGAGGTTTATCGCGCCGAGACTGCGGGCGAGGCCCGACATGTGCTCGAACACGGTGACGGGCATTGCGGCGTAGATGGGATTGAGCGCGAGGTGGGTCATCGAGGCCCACGCTAGCGCGCCGCGCGCACGGCACGAACTTTTTTCGCGCGCACCTGAACCGTTTTGCGCGCGGCCTGCGCCTTTGTCTTCTGAACGGGCCGAATGGGCCTGCGGGAGTGAAGGAGCCTGTTGCGATGACGATGGTGCGGATGAATGCCCTGGATCTGGGCGCCGGGTATGACGTGCAGTTCGATGCCGGGGTGAATGCCGATCTCCTCGTGCGGGCGGCGCAGGGCGGCAATTTCCTTTCGCGCCTTTCGGATGAAGGCGTGCGGGCCACGCTGGCTCCGACCTATACCGTCGGCAACTACAGCTACGGCGGGATCGAGCAGCTGACCGGAGGCGGCTGGGTGGTCTATGGCACGATCTACAGCGGCGGCGGACGCGGGATGATGATCCGCATGTACAATGCATCCGGCAAGCCGATCGGCACCGATATCAAGCCAATGACCGAGCAGGGCGGCAATGAGCTTTCGGGCACCGGCTATACGCTGACAGCGACAGCCAATGGCGGGTTTGCGGTGACCTACACGTCTGACGCTTCCTCGGCGACGCAGATTGCGGTCAACTACACGCAGGGCGGTGCGGCGCAGACCTACAACATCTATCAGGCGAGCGACGTGCGCATCCGCTACTATGACGCGAGCGGCAATCCGCTTGCAGCGTCCAACATCGCCTCGACTGACAGCATCACGATCAATGGCGCCTCGACCAACCGGCAGGCCGACAACCAGTATATCCACGATAGCGGGACGTTGGCGGGTGGGCAGGTGGCCTATGTCTATCTTGATCGCGTGCAAGTCGGGCAGGATGGGGCGGTGGGCGGCGGTTTCCACGCGCAGGATACGCTCACCGTGCAGGTCTCCGGCGGGAGCGGCGCGCCGGGTACGCCGGTCCGGGTCGACCAGATTCCCTATTACACGGGCAATGGCGGCGGCGACCCCGGGGTCAACACGCTCAACGGCACCGGGGCGAACGTTGTCGCGCTCCCCGGGGGCGGATTTGCGGTGGTCTGGACGGAGAACAGCTTCGGCAAGCCAGGTGGGGGCTTCGACGGCTACGATGCCAAGATCCGCTACTTCGATGCGGCGGGGAACCCGACCACCGATGCGCTGACGTTCCTCGTGCGCGGCACCGATATCGGCAACGTGACCAAGTATATCTGGGCTGAGGCGCTGCCTGATGGGCGCGTCGTGGTCGCGTGGCAGGACGGCGCGGACGGTGTGAACGGCACGGCCGCGATCAATGCCTATGCCGGCGTGCTGAGCGCGGGCGGGGCGACTTTTGTCGAGCAGCAGCGGATCAATCCCGATGCGGCGACGGCGGGACACAATTATTCCATTTATGACCTTGCCGTGCGCAGCGACGGCACGTTTGATGTTGCTTACAATGATGCACGGACCAATCCCGCTTATCCCAATTTCAACCTCAACCACACCGTGATCGAGCGCTTCTCGCTGGGCACGGGGGTGAGTGGCGAGACCTTTGGCGGCTCGGCCAGCGCCGACAATCACACTGGCGGAGCGGGCAACGACCTCATCACCGGCTGGGATGGCGACGATACCCTGAACGGCGCGAACGGCAACGACCGGATCGAAGGCGGGCGCGGCGATGATACGCTGGGCGGCGGCGCCGGCGCCGATCTCCTTGCCGGCGGAGAGGGCGCCGATACGCTGATCGGCGGGGCGGGCGCAGACACGCTGATCGGCGGCAATGGCAGCGATACGGCAAGCTACGAAGGCGCAGGCACACGGGTCGTGGTGAGCCTTGCGGTGCGCAGCGGCAAGGGCGGCGAGGCGCTTGGCGACAAGTACGCCGAAATCGAGAACCTCAATGGCACGGCCTACAACGACATCCTGATCGGTGATGCCGGGGCGAACGTGCTGACGGGCGGGGCAGGCAACGACCGTATCGATGGGCGCGGCGGCGCAGACACCATGACCGGCGGGACCGGCTCCGATATCTATTCGGTCGACAATACCGGCGACAAGATCATCGAGTCCGCCGGTGCGGGCAACGACATCGCTTATGTCTCGGTCAACAGCTACGTGATGGACGCAGGCCTCGAGCGGCTGGTGCTGACTGGCGACGCCTATTACGCGGTCGGCAACGACGGCAACAACGTGATGCGCGCGCTGGGTTCGGGCTATCACGATCTGCGCGGCATGGGCGGAAATGACCAGCTCTATAGCGGCAGCGGCAATGACAACCTCTATGGCGGCACCGGCAACGACGTCTACTACATCAACAACGCGAGTGATCAGGCGGTCGAATATGCCGGCGAAGGGAACGACCTCGTCAATTCCACCGTGTCGTACGAGCTTTCGTACAAGGTCGAGCGTCTCAACCTCGCAGGATCGGCCGCGATCGACGGCAAGGGCAACGAGCTTGCCAATACGCTGACCGGCAACAGCGGCAACAATGTGCTCGAAGGCCGGCAGGGGCGCGATACGCTGCGCGGCGGGGGCGGCAACGATGTGCTTTCGGGCGGCAAGGACAGCGACATGCTGATCGGCGGCGCAGGCGCGGATGCCTTCCGCTTCGCCGACAATTCGCCGGTGGATGGCGGGCGCGACACGCTCGTCGACTTCGTCCACGGCACCGATCGGATCGAGATCCAGCGCTACTACTTCGGTGCAATCCAGACGCAGTCCGGCCAGTTGGCGGCAAGCGAATTCACCCTCGGCAATGCGGCGACGACGACGGATCATCACCTGATCTACAATCAGACGACCGGCACCCTGTTCTATGATGCCGACGGGAGCGGCGCGGGCGCAAAGGTCGTGATCGCCTATCTGCAGGGCAATCCGGTGCTCGATGCCAGCGATATCGTGCTGATCTGACGCGGCCGCACTCCGGAGCGGGGGTTAACATGGTTGCCATCATGGCCCTCGCGCGTAACCTCTCGGCTGCGGAAGGAGCGGCAAGGGGTGAGCGAGAGCGCGGATCACGGGCTGGGCGAACCGGGCGGCGCAGCGCCGACCGGCTCGGTAGCGCGCGATGCTCTGCTGGCCTCGGTCTACGACGAACTGCGGCTGGCGGCGGCGCGGCTGCTGCGCCGCGATGCGCCTTACCTGACCTTGCAGCCGACCGAGCTCGTCAACGAGGCAGCGCTGCGGCTCATGAAGCTGGAGCGGATGAGCTTTGCCGATCGGCAGCATTTCTTCGCGACCGGCGCGCGCGTGCTGCGCCAGGCGATGATCGATGCGATCCGCACGCGGCGGGCGCGCAAGCGCCAGCGGCCCGAGGTTGCGGTCACGGCCGAGGGCGAGGCAGCGATCGATGTCGAAGCGCTCGATGCGGCGCTGGTGCGGCTCGAAGCGGCTTCGCCCGAACTGGCGCGGCTGGTGGAGCTGCGCTTCTTCGCCGGCCTTTCCGTCCCAGAGATCGCCGCGCTGTGGGAGGAATCCGAAAGCACGGTGAAGCGGCGCTGGAAAGCGGCGCGGCTGTGGCTGGCCGCCGAGCTCGGGGATTGATGCGATGAGCGCGCAGGATGCCCGCGCGCTGGCTCTGGTCGAAGAGGCGCTGGGGATCGACGATCCGGCGGCGCGCGCGCGTTTTCTGGATGAGGAGTGCGGCGCGGATGCGGCGCTGCGCGCGCGGGTGGAACAGCTGCTGGCACTGGAGGGCGGCGACGCGCCGTTCCTCCAGACTACCAGCTTCGTCCGCGCCTTCGGCCTCACCGACGTGATTGCCGAGCGGATCGGGCCCTACCGCGTGACGGGAGAAATCGCGCGTGGCGGTATGGGCCAGGTGCTGAGCGCGGAGCGCGACGACGGGCGATTCCAGCAGGTCGTGGCGATCAAGCTGATCCGTGCCGATCTGGCGAGCGCTGCGGGCCTTGCCCGCTTTGCCGAGGAGCGCCGCATCCTTGCGCGGCTGCGGCACCCGGGGATCGTGCGCATTCTTGATGGCGGGGAGCACGAGGGCCGGCCGTGGCTGGCGATGGACCTCATCGACGGGCTGCCGGTGACCGAGGCGCTGGAACGGGCGGGGGCTGACCGGACGGCGCGGCTCGATGCCTTCGAGCAGATCTGCGAAGCGGTGGTCCATGCGCACCGCAATCTTGTCATCCACGCCGATCTCAAGCCCAGCAATATCCTGATGGGCCCTGATCGTGCGGTGCACCTGCTCGATTTCGGGATCGCGCGGCTGGTCGGCGATCTTGCCATGGAAGGGGCCGCGCCCTCGCCATTGACGCGGGGCTATGCCGCGCCCGAGCGCACCGGCGGCGCAGCACCGACGGTGGCGAGCGATGTGTTCTCGCTCGGCATGCTCTTCGTGCAGATGCTGACCGGGCAGCTGCCGGACGGCGCTGGTGCGGCAGTGCCGGGCTCGATGCTGCCCACTGGCTTGCTTAAGGGCGATCTCGCCGCAATTGCGGCCAAGGCGCTCGCGGTCGATCCGGCTGACCGCTACCCCGATGTCGCGGCGCTGCTTTCGGATGTGCGGCGCCACCGGGCGTTTCTGCCGGTGCGGGCACGGGTGCCGGCGCCCTGGGGCTATGTCGCGGGGCGATTTGGCTGGCGGCACCGCCGGGGGCTGGCACTCGCCGGGGCGGCCTTCGTCGTGCTGGCGGGGACGAGCATGGTCGCGACGCTCTCGTACTGGCGGGCAGAAGCGGCGCGGGTCGAGGCCGAGGCGCGCTTTGCCGATGCGCGCGGGGCGGCGCGCTACATGATCACGGCACTGCTTCCCCGGCTCGAAAGCGTACCCGGCACGCTGCCCTTGCGCGCGGAGACCGCTGCGGCAGCGCAGCGCTATCTCGATCGGCTGGCCGGCAGCGCGGAGGGATCGGATGTGATCCGGGTCGAGGCAGCGGAGGGTCTTCTGCTCCTCGCGCGGCACCAGGCAGGCGCGGGACGGCCCAATCTGGGCCAGCCGGACCGCGCCGACGCCAACCTTCGGCGCGCCGACCGGCTGCTGGCGCTGATGGCGCGGCCAGCGGCGCAGGCGCTGCGCGCGCGGGTCCTGCTCGAACGTGTGCGGCTCGCGGTGTTCATGCAGGGCGATCTCAAGGCGGCGGTGGCGCTGGCGGGTGAGGCGACGCGCCTTGCCGCCGCGTTCCCGGCAGACCGGGCACTGGCCCGTTCGCGCGCGGCAGTCATGGCCGATCTGGCGGGCTGGGAAGGCCACTTTGCCGAAGAAGCGCGGCTTGCCGATGTGGCGCTCGCGCTAATCCCGCCGGGGGTGCGCTGGGAGGACAGCCTCGACCGGGTCCGCCTGCTGAGCAGCAAGGCCGAGGCGCTCTATTATCAGGATCGCGCCGATGCGGCGCTGCCGGTCTATCGTGCCGCACTGGCCGAAGTGGACGCGCTACAGCGCGCCCATCCCGGGCATCCATTCCTGCCCGGCGCGAAGTCCGTCGCGGCATGGAACCTTGGCACGACCCTCACTGATCTCAAGCAGCCGCGCGAGGCGCTCGCGGTGCTTGCCGTGGCGGAGGCCGCCGCGCGCGAAGGGTTACGGCTCGATCCGGCCGACCGCGAGGCCAGACGGCGGCTGCGGGTGGTGCGCAATGCCCGCGCGCAGGCCATGGGGCTTGCGGGCGAGACCGCGGCCGCCCTGGCCCTGCTGGCCGAAGTGCGCGCCGAGGACGAAGCGCTGCTCAGGTCTGAACCGAGTCCGCTCCATTCACGCGATGTGGTCTTTGACCATACGCTGGTGGGCGAGACGCTGGACGCGGCAGGCCGCAAGGCCGAGGCCTGCGTGGCGGACCGCGAGACCATGCGGCGGTATGATGACCTTGCCCGGCGCAGTCTGCTCACCACGTTCGATGTGAAGGCCAACATCAGCCTCCTCAAGGCAAGGCTGGCGCGCAACTGCCTGACGGCGACCGTCCCGGCGCGCGCCCAAGCACTTTCCGACCTATCACGGTGAACCAGATTGGTCGGAAAGTGCTCTAGCCCATGATCTGCCCGTAGTAGGAGGAGAACTGTAGATCGAGCTCGCTACGGCTGATCAGAGTGATGTCAGCCAGGGCCAGCTCGGTGCCCGCACCGAGCAGTGCGATCAGTTGCTGCTCGCCGCTGCCTGATCCGTCTGCATCGAGCCACAGTTTGCCTGAGGCCTCATCGTAGATGATCACATCGTCTGTATCAGCCGCACTGGTGCCGAATACGAAATTCGCCGCATCGAGCGGCCCGTCGGCCAGCGCCGGGGCAAGGCCATCGGTGATGATCTCGAGCTTGTCGGTCCCGGTGGCAAAATCGCTGATCGCCGCGCCTCCGGTGGCACCGGCCGAGAGCAGGCCGAACACGAAGGTATCCGCGCCGTCACCACCCTTGATGCGCCCCGAACTGTCGAGGCCCACCAGCGTATCGTTGCCGAGCCCGCCGTTGATCGTGTCGGCGCCGCCGTTGGAAACGATGATGTCGTAGCCCGCACCGCCCACGAGCACATTCGCCCCGGTGGTGCCGTCAATGAAGTTGTCGGCGCTGTTGCCCGTCAGATTGAGGTCGGCCGTGGAAGGCTGGAACGCGCCGGTGGCCGGATCGCGCGAGGCAAAGGTCGCGATGATCTCGATCCCTCGCGCGGCCACGTAGCTGATGCTGGTGATCGCGGTGTCCCCGGCACCGGCGCTGTCGACGATCGTGTCGCCCGCGTTGTCGATGAAATAGCGGTCGCTCCCGGCGCCGCCAATCAGGCGGTCGGCACCAAGGCCGCCGTCGAGCGTATTGCTCGAATCATTGCCGGTGATCGTGTTGTCGAGCGCGTTACCGGTGCCGTTGAAGGCCAGGAAGGGCTTGAGCACGAGGTTCTCGACATTGGCGCTGAGCGCGTAACTCGCACCGGCGATGACGGTGTCCGTGCCTTCACCCGCGCGTTCGACGACGGTATCGCCGATGAAGTTGACGATGAAGGTATCATCGCCCGTCCCGCCGATCAACGTATCGACGCCGCCGCCGCCATTGAGCACATCGTTGCCGCCGCGCCCCGAAAGGACATTGTTGCCCTCGTTGCCGTTGATCAGGTTGGCCAGATCGTTGCCGGTGGCATTGATGTTGTCGCTGCCCAGCATGTCGAGATTTTCGACGTTTGCCGACATCGTCCAGGTTGCCACGGCGATCACCTTGTCGGTGCCGCCATCCGCCAGTTCGACTACGCGGTCGCCAGTGTTGTCGACGGTGTAGCTGTCGTTGCCGCCCGCGCCGATCATGCGGTCGGCGCCCGCGCCGCCAGCGATCACATTGTCGCGATCGGTGCCGGTGATCACGTTGTCGAGCTCGTTGCCATTGGCAAACTTGGCCGCGCCGGTGAGTTCGAGCCGCTCGACCGAGGAGGACAGATAGGTCGCGTACAGGCTCGAACGAACGGTGTCGGTGCCGCCGCCGGGGTCTTCCTGCACCGTGTCGTTCCCATCGTCGACGATATAGATGTCGTCGCCGCCCTTGCCGATCATCACGTCGCGGCCGCGGCCGCCATCGATCACGTTCGCGGCATCGTTGCCGGTGAGGGTGTTGTACTGGCCGTTGCCCGTGGCATTGATCGCGCCGGTTCCGGTGAGCGTCAGATTCTCAAGGTTGCCGCTGAGAATATAGCTGATGCTGGAGAGCACTGTGTCCTTGTCGCCGTCGGCGGTCTCGATCACCTTGTCGCCCACATTATCGACGACATAGGTGTCCATGCCGCCGCCGCCCATCATCACGTCGGCGCCTTCGCCGCCATCGATGATGTCGGCCCCGGCATTGCCCACGATCACGTTGTCGGCTGCATTGCCCGTCAACGTGGCACCCGCAGTGCCGGTCAGGAACAGCCGCTCGAAATTGGTCGCAAGCGTGTAGCTCCCTTCGGCCCGCACCGTGTCGATGCCTTCGCCAGCGAGTTCGATCAGCTTGTCGCCGGCATGCACGATGTAGGTATCGTTGCCGAGGCCACCGAGCAGCGTGTCACCACCCCCCACGCCGTCGAGCGTGTTGTTGCCGATATTGCCCGAGATCCGGTTGATCAGCGTGTTGCCGGTGCCGGAAAGAGAGGCGATGCCGGTGAGCACGAGGTTCTCGACCGCCTCGGTCAGCGTGTAGCTGATCGAGCTGTTGACGGTGTCCTTGCCGGCTCCGCCATAAGTGCCCGTTTCATCGATCACGTCGCCAACATTGTCGACGAAATAGATGTCATTGCCCGCGTAGCCATACATCCGGTCCGCGCCGCGGCCGCCGTCGATGACGTTGTCGCCATTGCTGCCATAGATCTGGTTGTCGAGCGCGTTGCCCGTGCCGAACTTCACCCCGCCGATAAGCGAGAGGATCTCGACATTGCCGGGCAGCACGTAATCGGCATAGGCGATGACGTTGTCGTTCCCGGCGCCCGCTTTCTCGATGATCTTGTCGTCCGAACGGTCGACCACGTAGTTGTCATCGCCGAGCCCGCCGAGCATCGTATCGGTGCCGCCGAGACCGCTCAGATAGTCGTTGCCGTCGCCCGCGGTGATCCGGTTGTCGAGCGCATTGCCGTAGAGCAGCAGTCGCGCGTTCGATTCGGACGTGGCGACCAGATTCTCGACGTTGTCGGCCAGCGTGTACTTGGTCGATGGCGCATTGCTGCGCAGGGTGAGCAGGACCGTGTCGATCCCTCCGCCCAGCCCTTCGATCACGATGTCCTTCTGCGTGTCGACGAGGAAGGTGTCATCGCCCGTCCCGCCGGTCATCGTATCGGCACCGCGGCCGCCGTCGATCCGGTCGTCGCCGCCAAGGGCGTCAATTATGTCATCGGCTGTCGTCCCGATGAGATTGTCGTTGCCGTCTGTACCGGTGATCGGACCGCTCATTGCTGCTTCTTCCTTTGGTGGAAACAGCATGCAAAGGCGCTGCGCGCGCGGGCAGTCTGCTTCGGTAGCAGTGCGAGGCTAACCCGGCAGATAATTGATGGTCAAAGGTTTTTCCCTCCATCGTGAAGGGAAACTGGCTGGGGCGGCAGGATTCGAACCTGCGGATGGCGGTACCAAAAACCGCTGCCTTACCACTTGGCGACGCCCCAACGGGAAGGCGCGCTTATAGCGCTGGGTTCATGAATGAAAAGGGGCGGATGAGGCAGGATATTGCCCCATCCGCCGTGTCTTCAAAGCGTGCCTTCGGGCAGCGCGGCAAAGTCTGCCGCGCTATGGCGCTCGAGGATGCCCTTGTTGGTGTTGACGAGGCGGCCGCGCTTTGCACCCGGCCGCGCATCGATCTCTGCAACCCAGCGGCCGACCGCTTCATACTCGTGCATCGAAAGGAATGTCGCCGCATCGCCATAGGCTTCGCCGCGGTAGATGTTGCCGAGCCACGGATAGGCGGCCATGTCGGCGATGGTATAGTCATCTCCAGCGAGGAAGCGCGTCTTCTTCAGCTGGTTGTTGGCGACATCGAACAGGCGCTTGGTTTCCATCGCATAGCGATCGATCGCGTATTCGATCTTGAACGGCGCATAGGCATAGAAGTGCCCGAAGCCGCCGCCCATGAACGGGGCCGAGCCGACCTGCCAGAACAGCCACGAGAGCACTTCGGCGCGCGCCGGGCCTTCCTTGGGCAGGAAGTGGCCGAACTTCTCGGCAAGGTGCACCAGCATCGCGCCCGATTCGAACAGGCGGAAGGGCTCAGGGCCGCTCTTGTCGAGCATCGCGGGGATCTTGGAGTTGGGATTGAGATCGACGAAGCCGCTGCCGAACTGGTCGCCTTCGAAGATCTTGATCAGCCAGGCATCATACTCGGCTTCCTTGATGCCGAGCTCGAGCAGCTCCTCGAGCAGGATCGTGACCTTCTGGCCATTCGGCGTGCCGAGCGAATAGAGCTGGAAAGGATGCTCGCCGACCGGCAGCTCCACTTCCTTCTGCGCGCCGGCGGTGGGGCGGTTCACACCGGCAAAGGCGCCGCCGTTTTCCTTGTTCCAGGTCCAGACCTTGGGCGGCACGTATTCTTCGGACATGTGGTTCTCCTTGGGGATTTGCTGCTTGCCCCAAGAGTGGCGTTGCCCTGCGCCGATGGCAAGGCGGAGCGCTCGCGCAGATATTCTGCTGCGCCCCCACTTTTTTCTATCGCGCCAGCGCTTCCAATGTCGGGACAAGCTCGTCGAAATGGTCGATCACGGCATCCGCGCCGAGTTCATGCGGCGGCAGATCGTTGAAGCCGAAGCCCACCGCTACGACCGGCAGGCCTGCTGCGCGCGCTGCGCCGACATCGAAGGTGGTATCGCCGACGAAGGCCGCCCGTCCGCCGCCGAGCCGCGCGACCATTTCATGCAGCATTTCGGGCGCAGGCTTGGTGCGGCCCGGCCCCAGTGTGTCGCCGCCGATGATCGTGGCGAAGCGGGACGTGAGGCCAAGCTCGTCGAACAGGCGGCGCGCGAGGTCCTCGCGCTTGTTGGTGGCGATGGCGAGGTGGACGCCGCGTGATGCCAGCGCCTCCAGCATGGCCTCGCCGCCGGGGAACAGCGCGGTGTGGCGGGCGATATTCTGGGCGTAGAAGGCGAGCAGGCGTTCCTGCAGCGCGGGGAAATCGATGCCGTCCATTCCGCCGCTCGCCATGAGGGCATTGTGCAGAAGCTGCGCGCTGCCGCCGCCGATATAGCGCCGCGCCTGATCGAGCGGGACCAGCGGCCGGCCGACATGAGCGAGCGCGTGGTTGAGCGCATGGCCGATATCGTAGGCGGTATCGAGCAGCGTGCCATCGAGGTCGAAGCCGACGATCTGGAAGGGAAATTCGGTCATGCCGCGCTCCGTGGCGGCGCGTTCTGGAAACTGCAAGCAAATGCTGGCAAGGAACGCGCACCATGACTGAAACAGCCACTCCCCTCGCTCTCGTTGTCCTTGCTGCCGGCAAGGGCACCCGCATGAAAAGCGACCTGCACAAGGTACTGCACCCGATCGCCGGGCGGCCGATGCTGATGCATCTGATGGCCAGCGCCGACGCGCTGGCGCCGCAGCGCAAGGTCGTTGTGGTCGGCGCGGGGCGCGAGCAGTTGGCGGCGGCGCTGGGCGCATCTGCGGAACTGGTGGTGCAGGATCCGCAGCTCGGCACCGGGCATGCGGTGCAGCAGGCGCAAGGCGCACTGGCGGGGTTCGCGGGCGATGTGCTGATTCTTTACGGCGATGTGCCGTTCGTGCGCACGGAGACGATGCGCGCCATGCTGGAGCGGCTCCATGCCGGCGACAATCCGGCGGTGGTCGTACTGGGCTTCGAGCCTGAGGACGCGCTGCAATATGGCCGCGTCATTGCCGAGAATGGCGTCGTGCGGAAGATGGTCGAGCACAAGGACGCGAGCGAGGCCGAGCGCGCCTGCCGCCTGTGCAATTCGGGCCTGATGGCGGTGCGCGGCGACGAGCTGTTCGCGCTGCTGGCGCGGGTGGGCAACGACAACGCGCAGGGCGAATACTACCTCACCGATATCGTCAACGTGGCGAACAGCGACGGCCGCGTCTGCGCGGTGGTGGTGACGGACGATGCTGATGAAGTGGCGGGCATCAACAGCCGCGCCGAGCTCGCCGAAGCCGAAGCGCGCTGGCAGCAGAAGCGCCGTATGCAGGCGATGGCCGATGGCGCCAGCCTCGTCGCGCCCGAGACGGTGTGGTTTGCCTGGGACACGGTGCTCGGCCGCGATGTGACGGTGGAGCAGAACGTGGTGTTCGGCCCCGGCGTGACGGTGGCGGACAACGTGGTGATCCACGCTTTCTGCCACATTGAGGGCGCGCGGCTGGAGCCGGGCGTTTCGGTCGGCCCCTTCGCGCGGCTGCGGCCGGGTGCGGTGCTGGAAGCGAAGGCGCGTGTCGGCAACTTCGTCGAGGTGAAGAACGCGGTGCTCCATGCCGGCGCCAAGGCCAACCACCTGACCTACCTCGGCGATGCCGACGTGGGCGCGGGCGCAAACATTGGCGCGGGCACGATCACGTGCAACTACGATGGCTACTTCAAGTATCGCACCGTCATCGGCGAACGGGCCTTCATCGGCTCCAACTCCGCGCTCATCGCGCCGGTGAAGATCGGCGCAGACGCCATCGTCGCGGCGGGCAGCGCGGTGAGCCGCGATGTGGCCGATGGCGAACTGCGCCTCGTGCGAGCCGAGCAACTGGTCAAGCCCGGCTGGGCGGACCGCTTCCACGATGCGATGAAGCGCAAGAAGGCGGAGCGCAAATGATCGAGATTGTCGCCGCGCGTGCCGAGCACCTAGATGGCTGGGCGGCGCTGCGGCATGCCTTGTGGGATGAGGTCTCTGCGGACGAGCACCGGGCCGAAGCCGAGGAGCAGCTGGCGGAGACGGAGCGGCTGTATAACCTGGTGGCGCTGGATGGGGACGCGGTCGTCGGCTTTGCCGAGGCGGCCTTGCGGCACGACTATGTCAACGGCTGCGAGACGTCGCCGGTTGTGTTTCTCGAAGGTATTTACGTGAGCGAGGCGGCGCGCGGGAGCGGCCTTGCGCTGCGGCTGTGTGATGCGGTGGCCGAGTGGGGCAGGGCGCAGGGGTGCAGCGAATTTGCCTCCGATGCGTTGGAAGAGGACGTGGATTCGCACGCCTTCCACCGTGCCGCCGGGTTTGCCGAGACCGAGCGGGTTGTCTATTTCCGGCGCGAGATCTGACCATGCCGATCGCCCAGCTCAATGTCGCCCGCTTCCGCCGCCCGAAGGCGGACCCCGCCAACCAGCCGTTCATGGACGCGCTCGATCACGTGAACGCGCAGGCCGATGCGGCGGACGGATTCATCTGGCGGCTGGTGGGCGCCGATGAAACTGGGGGCGATGCCAATGACGCGACCGCGATCGAGGCGGTGGCGGGCGACGCTGATTTCATCGTGAACCTGTCCGTCTGGCGCGATGTGCCCTCGCTGGAGGCCTTCGCCTATCGCCAGGCCGATCACCGCGCCGTGCTGGCGCGGCGGGGCGAGTGGTTTGAGCCGATGGAGCCTTCGCTGGCGCTCTGGGAAGTGCCGGAGGGCCATATCCCGAGCGTGGCCGAGGCGCTGGACAAGCTGGCGCAGCTGGGCCGGGATGGACCGAGCGCGGCGGTTTTTACGTTCAAATGGTGGCGCGAGAACCGTTAGGCTGCGTGGGCCTTTAGAATGACCGATTGCGCCCATTTGCGGACATTTGCTTCTAATACTGCTGAAGCTGAGCGATGCGTTTTCGGACTTCGTCCGCGAAGCAATCGGAAGTTGCTTCGTCGAGGATCTTGGCGTCATTTCCGAGCCCGCAACTCTCATTCAGGCCTGCAAGCCAAGCCCTCTGAGAATCGCGAAGTGATAAACGGTCTTTTGGCGATAGCGACCTCATCTTGCTTTGGTAAGTGCGGTTCAGAAGCGCATCTAGTTCAGATAGGCGCCGACATTCCGATCTTTCTAGGCCCCAGTGTACATTTCCGGTTTGGGGTCCCATCTCAAGGCACTTGCCCGCCACATACAGATAGTCGCCACCCGGATAAGGGGTGGCTTGTGCCAGAAGTAGTGAGAAGAAAAACGACAAGCCTGATTTCCTCCCTCAGCCTTTAAGCTGGTATGGCCCGCCGAGCCTGTCCACTTTACTCCTTCATGCGAACGTCCGCTTTCCACCCACACTCGGTCGCTCCGCTCACTACTGAACCTGTCCAAGCGGTCTAGTAGTACCGCGCCGCAAACCGGTCGATGAAGCCGACAAGGTTGGGGGTCTGGCCGATGGCGCGGCGCACTTCGCTTTCGAAGGGTGCGCGCCAGATGTTGACGAGCTGGGCATAGGCCACCGCGTCGATGGTGCTGGGCGTATCGCCAAAGAACCACTCCTGATCGCCGAGGATATCGGAAAGCGCGTTCACGTCGCGGCGGCCGATGGCGGCGATTTCCGCCGCGCTGTGGATGCCGATGCCGTGGCCTTCGAGCTGCTTCTTCACCCCGCGCCGGGCGATGGGGCCGAGCACGCGGCGCACCGGCACGGCAAGCCCGCCGAGCACGACATCGCGGAACTGCTTCCAGTTGGCATCGTTCATCCAGCGATCATGGACCATCGTCCAGTAGAGGTTTTCGTCGATCAGCCGCTGGATCGCCACCGCCATGCCGCGCTGTGCAGGGGTGAGGTGGGCATCGGGATCGACGCCGCGGCGCTGCATGAGGTGCGCGATGATGAAGGTGGAATCGCCGATTTCCTGCCCGTCTTCCTCAATCCACGGCGCCTTGCCCTTGGGGCCGGCGAAAGGTGTGGCGGCGGTGATGCTTTCGTGTTCGATCCCGGTCATGCGCAGCCAGGCGTCGAGCTTGAGGCAGAACGGGCTGACCGTGGGAAGGCCCCAGGCGCCGGGCAGGTGATAGACTTTGAGCGTGGACGCACCGGCCATCTGGGATCCCCTTTCCCGCATCGACTGTACCGACTTGTTTACGTGTTGAGACTATCGTGGGTCGGAGCGGTGCCAAGTCCCCGCGAATTTGCTTGACATGATATCATGATATGATATCGCGATATCATCATGACCCGCATCCTCGCCGATCTGCCAGATGAAGACATCCGTTGGCTCGATGCCCGCGCGGCCGAGCAAGGCAAATCGCGCGCGGCGGTGCTGCGCGATGCAGTGGCGACCTACAAGGCGCAGAGCCCCGGCGGCGGGAACAAGGACTGGATCGAACGCGGTTTCGGCTATTGGAAGGATCGCACCGATATCGGCGACGGGGTCGAATACCAGCAGGCCATCCGCGAGGATCGCCGCTCCTACGACGACATCTGATCCGGCTCGAAGCCCAGCGCGATGTCAGACCCCTTTTTCGATACCAATATCGTCATCGACTGGCTGAACCGGAAGGCGCCCGCGCGCGCCGAGCTTTCGCGCTACAACCGCCATCGCATCAGCAGGATCGCCTGGACCGAAGTGCTGGCCGGCGAACCACTCGAGACGCGCGATCATGTCCGCGAATTAATCGCGCCGTTCGAAATCGTTGAGGTGGACGGTCGTATTGCGCAGGCCGCGGCGGATATCCGGCACCGCACCCGCATGAAGCTGCTCGACGCGCTGATCCTCGCGACCGCGCAGATCAACGGGGCGATCCTTGTCACCCGCAACACCCGCGATTTCCCGGCTGAAATGCCGGGCATCCGCGTCCCCTATACTCTCTAAGCGAAAGCCCAGCCTCCCATGTGCGGAATTATCGGAATTGTCGGCAAGGAACAGGTGGCGGACCGGCTGGTCGATGGCCTCAGGCGCATGGAATACCGCGGCTATGACAGCGCGGGCATCTGCCTTGTGGCCGATGGCCAGCTGGTGCGCCGCCGCGCTGAAGGCAAGCTCAACAACCTCGTGCTCGAGCTGGTGCGCCATCCCGCGCAAGGATTGATCGGCATCGCCCACACCCGCTGGGCCACGCACGGCGCGCCGACCACCAGCAATGCCCACCCGCACGCCACGGAGGAAGTGGCGCTCGTTCACAACGGCATCATCGAGAACTTCAAACCGCTGCGCGATGCGCTGATGGCGCGCGGGCGCACGTTCGAGAGCGAGACCGATACCGAAGTTGTCGCGCATCTCGTGTCCGAACAGGTCGAAGCCGGGCTCAGCCCGCAGGATGCGGTCAAGGCCGTACTTCCCGTGCTGCGCGGCGCCTTTGCGCTCGCCATCGCCTTCCGCCAGCACGAGGACATGTTGATCGGCGCGCGGCTCGGCTCGCCGCTGGTGGTGGGCTATGGCGATGGCGAGACCTATCTGGGTTCCGATGCGCTTGCGCTGGCGCCGCTGACGCAGCGGATCACCTATCTTGAGGAAGGCGACTGGGTCGTCATCACGCGCGAAGGCGCGACGATCTATGATGTGAACAACCAGCCCGTCACGCGGCCCATCGTGGCCTCGGGCGCGACGGCGGCGGCGATCGAGAAGGGCGAATTCCGCCACTTCATGCAGAAGGAAATCTTCGAGCAGCCGACCGTGGTGGCGCAGACGCTGAGAAGCTACCTGCGCCGGATCGACCAGACGGTGGCGCTGCCGCAGATCGATTTCGACCTTTCCTCCATCAGCCGCGTGACCATCGTTGCCTGCGGGACGAGCTTCTATGCCGGCATGGTGGCAAAGTACTGGTTCGAGCAGTTCGCGCGCCTGCCCGTCGATATCGATGTTGCAAGCGAGTTCCGCTACCGCGATCCGGTGCTGGAGCCGGGCGGGCTGGCGCTGTTCATCTCGCAGAGCGGGGAGACAGCGGATACCCTCGCCGCATTGCGCCACTGCAAGGCGGCGGGGCAGACCATCGCGGTCGTGGTCAACGTGCCGACCAGTTCGATGGCGCGCGAGGCGGACCTGCTGCTGCCGACCCACGCCGGGCCGGAAATCGGCGTCGCCTCGACCAAGGCGTTTACCTGCCAGCTGGCCGTGCTGGCCGCGCTTGCCGCGCACCTTGCGGTCAAGCGCGGGCGGCTGAGCCGCGAGGAAGAGGCCGATATCGTCAACCAGCTGGCCGAAACGCCTGCCGCCCTGAACGCGGCGCTCAGCCATGACGACGAGATCGCGGCGATGGCCCACCTCATCGCGCCGGCGCGCGACGTGCTCTATCTGGGGCGTGGTCCGGACTATCCGCTGGCGCTCGAAGGTGCGCTCAAATTGAAGGAAATCAGCTACATCCACGCCGAAGGCTATGCCTCGGGCGAGATGAAACACGGGCCCATCGCGCTGATCGACGAGGCCGTGCCGGTGATCGTGCTCGCGCCCTCGGGGCCGCTGTTTGAAAAGACCGTGAGCAACATGCAGGAAGTGCGCGCGCGCGGCGGCAAGGTCGTGCTGATTTCGGATGCGGCGGGGATCGAGGAAGCGGGCGAGGGCTGCCTTGCCACGATCGAGATGCCCAAGGTGCACCCGCTGATCGCGCCGTTGGTCTATGCCGTGCCGGTGCAGCTCCTCGCTTATCACGTGGCCGTGGCCAAGGGGACCGACGTCGATCAGCCGCGCAATCTGGCGAAATCGGTCACCGTCGAATGACCACGAGGGCCGGCCCTTTCGTTCGCGAACTGCCGGTCCTGCTGTTCATCGCCGCGTCCTCGCTGCTCCTCCGCATCTGGTGGATGGACAATCCTGTCGTCGACCACGACGAGCAGTTCTACTCCTACGTCGCCACTGCGATGTTCGAAGGGCAGGTGCCCTACGTCGATGTGTGGGATCGCAAGCCGCTCGGGCTGTTCCTGCTCTACGAAGGCGCGCATGCGCTGCTCGGGCGCGGCGCCTTTGCCTATCTCGTCATGGCGAACCTGTTTGCCTGCATCGGCGCGTGGCTGGCCTATCGCATCGCTGCGCTGCTGGCCGACCAGCGCACCGGCTGGGTTGCGGCGCTGCTCTACCTGATCGCGATGACCGTGTTCGGCTGCCGCGGCGCGCAGAGCGAGTTGCTGTTTGCGCCGCTGTGCCTGGGCATGATCTATCTCGCCCTGGTCTATCCCGGATCGCTGCGTGCCACGCTGGCAGCGATGCTGCTGGGCGGCCTCGCGCTCCAGATCAAATATACGGCGGCGCCCTTCTGCGCGGTGTTTGCCGCCTTCGTACTGGTCGAGGACTATCGCCGCGCGCGTACGTTGCTGCCTGTGCTGGGGCGGGCCGCTCTCTATGCGCTGGCGGGCCTGGCGCCCACGCTGGCGTTTGCCGTGTGGTATGCGGCCATCGGCCATTTCGGCGATTTCTGGTATGCGAACTTCGTCTCGATCTTCGAGCGCAAGACAAGCATCGGGCGCTTTCATCCCAAGACCCTCAGCGTCATCGCGCCGTTCCTGCTGATGATCGCGGCCGGCATCTGGGCCTGGTTCCGCCTCGGCCAGACCTATCCGCGCAGGGCCAGCGCCTTGGTGGTGGTCATGACCGGCGGAGCGCTCGCCTCGATCTACTTCCCGAGCAATGTGCTGGCCTACTACTACGCGTTCCTCGCCCCGTTCGCCGTGCTGCTGGCGGTGCCGTTCTACGATCTGCGCCAGCGCGCGGGCTGGTTCGGCGCTGCGGTGCTGGTCGCTGCGCTCGTCGTCATCGGCAACTTTCCGGCGAACATTGCAGCGGGCCGCGCCGATGTCGTTCAGTTCCGGGCGCTGACGCAGCAGATCAACGCGGGCGGTGCCGGGCGCAGCCTCTATGTCTTTTCGGGGCCCACCGCGACCTATGCAGCAACCGGTACGCGCCCAAGGGCCAAGTATCCGTTCCCCTTCCACAGCGCCGAATACATGGAGCACGGCGCGGTGGGACGGCCGCAGGAACAGATTGTGGCCGAGTTCCTCGCGAAGCGCCCGATGTTCATCCTCGCCCGGTCGGATCGCAGCATCTACGCCACCTCGTTCACCGCGCCGATGGTGCTGGAGGAGCTCGCCCGGCACTATGTCCCGGTCGGTGAATACCTCATCCTCGGCGACGGGCTGGTCCTCTATCAGCGGGTGCCGGATGGTATCTAGGGCTAGCCGCCGATTGCCTTGCTGATCGAAAGCAGCAGCTCGACCGCAATCAGCGCTATGATCGCGACTTCGAGGCGCACCGCGCGCTTGTCCTGCGCGATATCGAGCAGCACTTCGGTAAAGTCGCCCAGCGCGCCGAACTTGCGTTCGAGCACTTCGGCGCGTTCGCCCAGCTCGTACTCGGCCTCGAGCCGGGTATAGAGCCTGTCGAGATCGGGGTGGTCCCAGAGAAGATCCGGCCGCTCACCGGCCTGCGCGGTGCCCATCACGCGGTGCCGCGCCGCCAGCACGCGGCCGACCATGCGCATCACCGCCGGGATCGAAAGACGGGCCTTGCCGTTGATCTGCAGGTCGGCGACGAGCGGTACGCTTGAATCGAACACTTCCGAGACGAGCATTTCGTCGCGCGAGAGCATCACGCTATGCGCCAGCACCGTCGCGACGAGGAGAAGGCGCGGCTCTTCGTCGTCGGCGAGCTGGATCACCCCGTCGTCATCGACACGGTCCTTGCCGCCATCGGTGATCAGCACGCTGGCCGTCTCGATCTCCTGCTGATCGGCGGGTTCCTGCACGTGGGCGAGGAGCGCCATGTCCAGCGCGGAGATGCGGTCCGCCGCCGTGCAGAAGGTCACGGCAACGCCATAGCGGAAAGCGAAAGTCAGCCCGGCAGCGGAGGCGAGTTCGCGCAACACGATATCGGCGGCGAGCGCGCGCGTGTCGATCCGGGTGCCGAGATAGCGGGCGTGAACAATCAGCTCCTCGCCCGGCGGGAGCGCGCCCAGAGCCACCTCGTCGGGCCAGCCCGGCGGCTTCTTGGTGGCAGGCTGGGCGCGCGCCGCTGTGTCAGGCATGGACGGCTTCGCGGCGTAGCGCCGCGATATGCTCAGGGCCGATCCCGCAGCAGCCGCCGAGGATCGAAGCACCAGCAGCATGCCAGGCGGCAGCAAACCGGCCATAGCCTGCCGGCGTCAAATCCTCGCGGATCGGGCAGAGCGCGCTATTGGCCTCGGCATCGGCGGCCATCGGCGGGAAGGCGTTGGCGTAGACGCCGATGCGGATGGGGTTGTCCGGCCCAAGCGCAGCATGTGCGGCACGCACGGCGGCTTCCATCACTTCGGGCTGGCTGCAATTGAACAGGAGTGCCGCCGCGCCAACGTCCTGCGCGAGGCGGGCCGCTTCGACGACGCTTTCGCCTGAGCGCAGCGTGGGCTCGGCGGTCGGCTTCTCGTCTTCGAGCGTGAAGGAAAGCCACAGCGGCTTTCCGGTCGGCGCGGTCAGAGTGGCGGCGAGGCGCGCTTCGACCAGCGACGAGAGCGTTTCCGCGAGCCAGTGATCGATGCTGGGGGCCAGTGCGGTGACGAGGACCTCAAGCACCGGGCGGGCGCGATCGAGATCGACGAGGTCCGGGCGGTAGGAGCCGCAGACCGGCGGTAGCGAGCCTGCGACGTGCACCTTGCGCGCGGCGGCATCGGCAACCTCGCGCGCCAACCGTCCGGCAAGCGCGGCCAGCGCCGCGCCCTGGTCGGCAAAGCGCTCTTCGCCGATATGAAAGGGGACCACGGCATAAGAATTGGTGGTGATCACGTCCGCACCGGCTTCGACATAGGCGCGATGAACAGCGCTCACGAATTGCGGGCCTTCGATCAAGGCGAGCGCCGACCATTCGGGCTGGCGAAACGGCGCGCCGCTGCGGGCAAGTTCGCGGCCGGTGCCGCCGTCGAGGATCAGGAGGGGGGTCGTCATGGCCGGTAATGCGCTCTCTTTATGGTCGTGGGAAAAGCGCTAGCACGCCCTCAACCGGAGTGGCAGGGGCGAGGCGCCAGGCCCATACCAAAGGGTGCGGGAAACCGTACGCAAAAAATCCTTAGGACCCTGTTTTTACATTTCTAATCATACGCTTGTGAAGCATCCGTAACGGTTCGAGAGGGCGTGGAAATTTCCAAGCGCTTACTATTGCGCAAGGTTTCCCCACTAAGTCCGCAGGGGTGACGCGTACGACCGATCAAAGCTTGCCCGCTCTGCCGCGGGAATTGCCGGCCTTGGCGGTGCTGGGCCTCAGCGATTCGGCCGAAGGCGATTGGGGACGGCTGCGCGGTCTGCAGTATTCGGGCCTCGCACGGCTCACTGGGCCGCGACTTGTTGCCCACGGGCTGGCCGCGACACTTGTCGTTCAGGCGCTGTGGGGCGCGATCCATCTCGCCTTGCTGGTCGGCTGGACGGGCCTGCTTGCGGCCGTGCTGATCTGGGGTTCCAACTTCGATCGCACGCTGGAGGATGCCGACCGCCGCCGGATGACCCGGCACGAAATTCACAGGCATACCATCTGTACCGTCGCTGCCGCGCTGGTCTGGGTTGTCCCAATCCTCGTCATGTCGCCCTTCGCCTCGCCCGAGCAGCGGCTGCTGGTCTGGACGATCATGGCCATGCTGATGGCGGGCACTGCGCTGGCGTTTGCCGCCGTGCCGCTGGGCGCGGTGTTGTTCAATGCGATCCTCGGCGCGGCCAGCATCGCGGTCTTCCTCTGGTTCGGCAAGGTGACGGCGGCCGCGGCTGCGGTCACTTTCGTGATCTTCCTGTGGGTTGGCAGCCTCGAGGCAGCGCGCATGTTCCTGGCTGGCAAGGTGGCCGAGGCCGGTATTGCCGAGAAGAGCGAAGTCGTGTCGCTGTTGCTGCGCGAGTTCGAGGAAGGCGAGGCGGACTGGCTGTGGCAAACCGATGCCACCCGGCGCGTGCGCGCGGCGAGCCCGCGCTTTGCCTTCGCCCTGGGCGAGGACCCGGAGGACATCGACGGCAAGCCGCTGATCCAGCTGATCGCAGGCTCAGCTTGGGAGAGCGGGCACTTCCATTCCTCGCTGCATGATCTCGCCGAACGGCTCAAGCGGCGCGAAAGTTTCTCCAACCTGCTGGTGCACGTGACGCTGCACGGCAACAACCGGTGGTGGGAACTTTCCGCCTCGCCTCGGTTTGACGACAACGGCAACTTCATCGGTTTCCGCGGTGTGGGTTCGGATGTCACCGAGCAGCGTGAGAGCGCAGACAAGATTGCCTACCTTGCGCGCTATGACACTCTGACGGGGCTGCCCAACCGTCTTATGCTGACCGAAACGCTGGGCGATTCGATGCGCGAGGCGGACCGCTGGCGGATGCGCTGCGGCTTCATGATGATCGACCTCGACCGCTTCAAGGCGGTCAACGATACGCTTGGGCACCTTGTCGGTGATCAGTTGCTGGCCAAGGTTTCGGATCGGCTCAAGTCGCTGATGAGCGAGAACGAGCTGTGCGGGCGGCTTGGTGGCGACGAGTTCGCGATCGTGGTCCGCGATGCGGGCGATGGCACGCGGATCCGCGAAGTGGCGCACGCCGTGATCACCGCGCTTTCGCAGCCTTACGAGATCGACCACCACACGCTCTATGTCGGCGCGAGCGTCGGCTCGGCCATCGGGCCGCGCGATGGCGCAACGGTCGAGACGCTGATGCGCAACGCCGACCTTGCGCTCTACCGCGCCAAGGATGAGGGCGGCGGCCTGCACTTCGATTACGAGCCGGCATTGCATGCTCATGCCGAAGAGCGCCGCAAGCTCGAGTTCGCGCTGCGCCACGCGCTGGAGCGCGGCGAGTTTGCGCTGGCTTACCAGCCGGTCGTCGACGCGATCACCGAAGAACCGGTGAGTTTCGAGGCGCTGCTGCGCTGGCATTCGGCGGAACACGGCCCGATCAGCCCGGCCAAGTTCATCCCGCTTGCCGAGGACACCCGCCTCATCGTGCCGATCGGCGAATGGGTGCTGCGCACGGCATGCTTCGAGGCGATGAACTGGCCCGACCCGATCAAGGTGGCGGTCAACGTTTCGGGCGAGCAGCTGCTTGATCCCAGCTTTGCCGAAGTTGTGGTCAGCGCGCTTGCCGCAAGCGGCCTGCCGCCGCACCGGCTCGAGATCGAGGTGACCGAAAGCATCTTCGTGCGTGACGGCACCGCGGCGCAGCAGACGCTGGAGCGGATCATGTCGCTCGGCTGCGGCGTGGCGCTCGACGACTTCGGCACCGGGTATTCTTCGCTCGGCTATCTCCGGAAGCTGCGTTTCTCGACGATCAAGGTGGACAGGAGCTTCGTGCAGGGCGCGGCGAAGGACAATCCGGAGAGCCTTGCCATCGTGCGCGCCGTGGTGGCGATGGCCGACGCGCTCGAGATGTCGACCACGGCCGAGGGCGTTGAAACAGAGGAAGAACTGGCCGTTATCCGCCGTCTCGGCTGCAAGAAGATCCAGGGCTATTACTTCGGCCGTCCGATGACCGCGCGCGATGCGTCCGGCCTGTTCGACCGGATCACGCTGGACCGGCCAAAGAAGCTGGCCTGAGGATCAGGCCGCGACGCCCAGCCCGGTCAGCACACTTTCAAACAGGGCGCGGCCATCGCTGCCGCCATGGGCGGGTTCGATCATGCGTTCGGGGTGCGGCATCATGCCGAGCACGTTGCCCGCCGCATTGAGCACGCCCGCGATATTGCGCTGCGAACCATTGACCGGTTCGCCGTAGCGGAAGGCAACGCGGCCTTCGCCTTCGAGGCGGTCCAGCGTTGCGGCGTCGGCAAAGTAGTTGCCATCGTGGTGCGCGACGGGGATCGTGATGTGCTGGCCGGCGCTGTAGCGCGCGGTGAACAGCGACTGATTGTTTTCCACCACCAGCGGCACATCGCGGCAGACGAAGCGGATACCCGCGTTGCGCATCAGCGCGCCGGGGAGCAGCCCCGCTTCGGTGAGGACCTGGAAGCCGTTGCACACGCCGAGCACGGTGACGCCGCGGTTGGCGGCAGCCACCACCGCCTGCATGACCGGCGAGCGCGCGGCCATCGCGCCCGAGCGCAGATAATCGCCATAGGAAAAGCCGCCGGGCAGCGCGATGAAATCAAGGCCGGCGGGCAGATCGGCATCGCCGTGCCACACGCGGTGGACGGTGCCGCCGGTGATCTTCTCGATCGCCACCGCCATGTCACGGTCGCAGTTGGAGCCGGGGAAGGTGATGACGGCGGCGGTAAAACCCATGGTCAGGCCACTTTCTCGATGCGGAAGTTCTCGATCACCTGATTGGCGAGGAGCTTGCGGCACATGTCTTCGAGCGCGACGTCGGTGGTGCTGTCGGCCACGTCCATCTCGATCAGGCGGCCAGCGCGCACATCATTGACGCCTTCGAAGCCGAGGCCTTCGAGCGCGTGGTGAATGGCGCGGCCCTGCGGATCGAGCACGCCGTTCTTGAGGCTGACGTGGACGCGGATCTTCATGGGCGAACGGCCTTTCCGGACGGCTGGGGGGAGACTCGCGAGCGCCTATGCTCCGGTGCGGACCGAAGCGCAAGGCGGCGGAAGTTGACACGGTTGACACAGTCCAGAGGGAAAACCCGAAGCGGTTCCATCTGCGTCCGCCGGATGGCTGCCGGAAGCCTCGCAAGATCGGGAAAAATGGCGGAAATGCTGGCCATGCCACCCTTATAGCAGAAGGACGCGATGTAGGAAAATCCGCGCGGCCGGAGCCATCCGCTGCTTTTAAATAACAGACGCGTCTGTTATTTATTCCGTCATGGCCCGAGTCACCCCTCCCGATCGCGATGGCCGCATTCTCGATGCGGCGCGCGAAGCCTTTGCCACGCGCGGATTTGCCGCGACGACGATGGACGACATCGCGCAGCGGGTGGGGATCAGCCGCAGCGCGATCTACAGCCGGTTCGAGACCAAGGAGGCTCTGTTTCGCGCGCTGGTTGAAGGGCTGATCGGGCACGTCCTGCCTGAGGCGATGCCGGACCTTGCGGGCACCAGCGCCCCCGATGCTTTGCGACGGTTCATCCACGTGGTGATGGTGCGGCTGGGGAGCGGCAACATCGCCTTCCTGCCGCGCCTGATCATCGGAGAGGGGCAGGCCTTTCCCGATCTGGTGAAGTTCTACCACGATCATGCGATCACTCGCGTCCTCGGGGCCATCGAAGCGATCATTCGTCACGGCGTGGCGCGCGGCGAGTTCACTTGCGCCAATCCGGCACTGGCGGCGCGCAGCGTGGCGGGCGGCATGATCTTTTCCGCGCTGTGGCGCATCGTGTTCGAACCGGTGGGCGCGGAGCCACTTTACATCGAGGCGATGGCGGTGAGCCATGCCGAGGTGCTGCTGCAGGGGCTGACCGCCCGGGGAGAGCTGGCATGAGCCTGCGCAAGCGCCTGCCGATCCTGCTGCTGCTGGCCGTGCTGGCAGGAGCGGCGATCTGGTTCTTCACGCGGCAGGCGGCCCCAGATCCGTGGCTCGGCTATGTGGAGGGCGAGGCGCTTTATGTGGCGGCGCCGGTTTCGGGCACGCTGGCGAGCCGGCCGGTGGAGCGCGGCGGGCGGGTGAGCGCGGGGGCGCCACTGTTTGCGCTCGATCCGAGAACGGCGGACGCAAGCGCGGCGCAGGCGGCGGCGCAAGTGCAGTCCGCGCAGGCTTCGCTAAGCGATCTCGGCGCAGCGCGCGAGCGCACGCCGGAAATCGATGTGGCGCGCGCGGCGGAAGCATCTGCGCGGGCGCAATTGGTGCGCGCGGAAGCGGACTTCCGGCGCTTTGCCGATCTGGCGGCCAAGGGCTTTGCCAGCCGCACGCAGCTGGATGCGGCGCGCGCGGCAAGAGATAGCGCGGCGGCGCAAGTGGCGCAGGCGCAGGCGCAGCAACGCAGCGGGGCGCTGACGGTCGGGCGTTCGAGCCAGCAGGCAGCGGCGGCCGCGCAAGTCGTGGGCGCGCAGGCAGCGTTGGCGGCAGAAGCGCGGCGGCGGCAGGAAATTGCGCCGGTTTCGCCCGCAGCAGGGCAGATCGAGCAGACCTATTTCAACCCCGGCGAATGGGTGCCGGCGAACCAGCCGGTCGTTTCGATCATTCCCGACGACAAGCGCAAGATCCGCTTCTTTGTGCCGCAGGACAAGGTGGCAGGGATGCACCCCGGTACGGCAGTGCGCTTTACCTGCGATGGCTGCGGTGAGGCGCGGACGGCAACGGTGCGGTTCATCGCGCCGCGCGCGGAATACACGCCGCCGGTGATCTACAGCGAACATGCCCGCGCGAAGCTGGTGTTCATGGTGGAAGCGGCGCTGCCGGCGGACAAGCCCTTGCCGCTGGGGTTGCCGGTGGCGGTGAGCGTGCCTTGAGTACACCCCTTCACCACCCTTCGGGCGGTCCCCCTCCCCTTGCCGGGGAGGATCTTGTGATTGACGTGCGGGGGCTGACCAAGCGGTTTGGCGGGCGCACGGTGGTCGACGCCGTAGACCTTTCGGTGGCGCGGGGGCGGATCTGCGGGTTTCTGGGGCCGAACGGTTCGGGCAAGACCACGACCTTGCGGATGATCTGCGGTCTGTTGATCCCCGATGCGGGCGAGGGGACTGTTCTGGGGCAGGACCTCAAGACCCGGCGCAGCGCAATCAAGGCACGCGTGGGCTATATGACGCAGAAGTTCGGGCTGTTTTCCGACCTGACGATTGCGGAGAATCTGGAGTTCTTTGCGCGGGTGCATGGCCTGCCGCACCGCAAGGATCGGGTGGCCGAGGCGCTTGGGCAACTGGGGCTGACGACGCGCGGTGACCAGCTGGCGGGCAAGCTTTCGGGCGGGTGGAAGCAGCGGCTCGCGCTGGCGGCCTGCGTGCTCCACGATCCCGAAATCCTGCTGCTGGACGAGCCGACCGCAGGCGTCGATCCGCAGGCGCGGCGCGAGTTCTGGGACCAGATTCACGGGCTGGCGGCGGGCGGGATGACCGTGCTCGTCTCCACGCACTACATGGACGAGGCCGAGCGGTGCCACGAGATCGCCTATATCGCCTATGGCCGGATGCTGGCGCGCGGGAGCATTGCCGAGGTGGTCGAGGGCTCCGGCCTCAAGGCGCTGCAGGGCGAAGGCGAATTACCCGATGGAACGGGTGCGGACAGGCTGGCTGCGGCCATTGAGGCGCGGCCCGGTGTAGCGATGGCGGCTCCCTTCGGCACGGCGCTGCACGTGTGCGGGCCGGACATGGCGGCGCTGCATGCAGCGGTGGCGCCGTGGGCGGACACGATCAGCTTCCGCGAGGCGGTGCCCAGCCTTGAGGACGTGTTCATCCATCTGATGCGCGGGGCCGAGGACAATTCGGTGGTGGTGCAGGCATGAGGACACTCTGGTGAGCGCGACACCGCTGCAGCGCATCGGTGCGATGGTGTTCAAGGAAGTGCGGCAGATGCTGCGCGACCGGGGCACGGTGGGCATGATGCTGGTCATGCCGCTGATGCAGCTGATGATCTTCGGCTATGCGAT
>NZ_JAIXZS010000057.1 GCF_027489515.1 Novosphingobium sp.
ATCGGCCAGCCGGTCACGCTGGCGCTGGCTGGCATCTTCGACTCCGAGGGAGACCAGATTGTGCATGTGCAAGTTACTGCGGACCGGCTCGGCCTCAACCGCGCGCTGATGCCGCCGCGATGAGCAAGGTCATCATCACTTGCGCCGTCACCGGCGGCGCGCACACCCCGACCATGTCGGATGCCCTACCCTGCACGCCGTCCGAGATTGCCGAGCAGTCGATCGCGGCGGCCAAAGCGGGCGCAGCCATTCTGCACGTTCACGCGCGCAATCCCGCCAACGGACAGCCCACTGGCGATCCCGCGATTTACGCGCAGTTCCTGTCGGTCATCAAGCAACAGACGGATGCCGTGGTGAACATCACCACCGGCGGTTCCGCGACCATGCCGCTGGCCGAGCGGCTGAAGGCGGCGGTGCAGTTCAAGCCCGAGATGTGCTCCCTCAACATGGGCTCGATGAACTTCGCGTTCTTCGGCGCAGCGGCGCGTATCAACACTTGGAAGCACGATTGGGAAGAGCCCTATGTCACGGGCTCGGACGACTTCATCTTCCGCAACACCTTCCGCGATATCGCAACGATCCTTGAGGTGATGGGCGAGGCCGGCACCAAGTTCGAGCATGAGTGCTACGATATCAGCCACCTCTACAACCTGGCGCATTTCGTTGATCGGGGCTTGGTGCAGCCGCCATTCTTCATCCAGATGATTTTCGGCATTCTGGGCGGCATCGGCCCCGATCTTGAAAACCTGATGTTCATGAAATCGACTGCCGACCGCCTGTTTGGCCGCGACAATTTCCAGTGGTCGGTGCTCGCGGCCGGGCGTCACCAGATGCCGTTCCTCACACAAGCCGCGCTGATGGGCGGCAATGTCCGCGTCGGGCTGGAGGACAGCCTGTTCATCGAACGCGGCGTGCTTGCCGCCTCGAACGCGCAGCAGGTGGAAAAGATCGTGCGGATCATCCGCGAAATGGGCCATGAACCGGCGACCCCAACCGAAGCCCGCGCGATGCTGGGCCTCAAGGGCGGCGACAGGGTGGAGTTCTAGGGTATGGCGCGCACGATTGTAGACCTCTCGATCTACCTCGAAAACGATGTGATCTCCGATCCGCCGCCCTACCAGCCCAAAATCGCTTACATCGACCACAAGACCTCGATACCCGATCTGGTCGGCTTCTTCCCGGGACTGAAGCCCGAAGACCTGCCCGATGGCGAGGCTTGGGCAATCGAGAAGATCGAGCTGATCACGCACAATGGCACGCACCTCGATGCGCCGTACCACTTCGCATCGACGATGAATCGGGGTGAGCGCGCCATCACGATCGACGAAGTACCGCTCGATTGGTGCTTCCAGCCCGGCGTGAAGCTCGATTTCACCGCCCTGCCCGATGGCTATGTGGTGACCGCCGGAGATGTCGAGGCCGAGCTCGCGCGCATCGGCCACACGCTCTCGCCGCTGGAAATCGTCGTGGTCAACACGGCGGCCGGCAAGCGCTATGGACAGGATGACTACGTCACCGCCGGCTGCGGCATGGGTTATGATGCGACCATGTACCTCCTCGAACGCGGCGTGCGCCTGACCGGCACCGACGGCTGGAGCTGGGATGCGCCGTTTGTCCACACGCGCGAGGCCTACGAGGCGACGGGCAATGCCGGTTTGATCTGGGAAGGCCACAAGGCGGGCCGCGATATCGGCTACTGCCACCTTGAGAAGCTGCACAATCTCGAAGTGCTGCCTCCCACCGGCTTCACGATCGCCTGCTTCCCGATGAAGATCCGCGCAGCCTCGGCCGGGTGGACCCGCGCGGTGGCGATCTTCGAGGATTAGGTCAGACGATCTTTTCCGTGAGGGCGAACATTACCGGTGCCGTCGCGCGCACCGATGGCCGGTCGCGGTGGAGCGCCTCGAATCGCGCGAGATTGGGATAGAGTTCGTGCCACGGCGCCATATCCGGCGCGTAGGCTTGCCAGAGCGGAATCATGCCCGTCTCGATCACGATGTCCTGATTGCCGAGCAGCGCGATTACCGCAATGTCCGCCAACCCGAACCGGTCGCCGACCACGTGTTCACGTGTCCCCACCCGGCGATTGAGTTCGGTCAGCCCGCCCTTGACCTTGCGCAGCTGCCGCTGCGCCCATTCAGCGCTGGGCTGGGGCCGCTGCATTTCCCAGAACAGGAGCACGGTTGCATCGAGCACGCCTTCGGCGATCACCTGCACTTGCTTGGCCTCCAGCGCCTCATTGGGCGCATCGGGGAGCATCGGCGGCGTGGGATAGCGCCACTCGATCCACTCCATGATGTGCGAGGATTCGAAGACAGGGTCAGCATCATCGGGGATCAGCACAGGCAGCTGCTCGAGCGGGTTGTAGCGCGATGTCTGGGTATCGGCGTGCCAGGGTATCTCGTTCTGCAACGTGAAGGGCACGCCCTTTTCCATGAGGGCAATGCGCACCTTGCGCGCAAACGGGCTGGGTGTGGCGCTGATCAGGATCATCTTGGGCTCCTCTGGGTAATAGTCCGCGCAGCCAGCCATGCGCCCGCCGCCGCCATGGCTTCGTCCGCCCGGTCGAGCGAACCGGCCATGCCAAGAAATCCATGATTCATGTCGTCGTAGTGGGCCAGCGTCGTTGCCACCCCCGCAGCAGTCAGGCGGCCCGCAAAGGCCTGGCCTTCATCGCGCAGCAAATCGTACTCGGCGGTGATGACATAGGCGGACGGCAGACCACTTAGGTCCGGTGCACGCAGCGGCGAGGCCATCGGATTCGCTCGGTCGGCGGGGTCGGTCAGGTAAAGGTCCCAACCCCACCGCATCGCACTGGCGGTAAGGCCGCAGCCCTCGCCGCGCTCGATGTAGGATGCCGGAAGCTTGTCGGGATAATCGGTAACTGGATAGAACAGAAGTTGCGCGGCAATCGCGGGGCCTCCGGCATCACGCGCACGAAGGGCTGTGACGATCGCCATCGTCGCGCCAGCGCTATCGCCCGCCACCATCAGTTGCGCCGGGTCGCCGCCGAAGCTGGTGGCATGGGCGACAGTCCAGCTGGTCGCGGCAAAGCTGTCATCGGGACCGGCGGGAAACGGCGCTTCGGGCGCGAGGCCATAGTCGACCGAGACGATGACCGCCCCGGACTGCAGGCAAAGGTGTCGACAAAGCACGTCGTGCGTGTCGATGCTGCAGACCACGAAGGCACTGCCATGGAAGTAGGTGATCACCGCGTGGCCCTGGTCCATATCGGGCCGGTAGATGCGCACGCGGATCTCGCCGCGCGGGCCGGGTATCATGCGGTCTTCGACATGAGCGACTTCGGGCCGTGGTGCCTTGGCCGCCAGCGCCTCGAAGCTGGCGCGCAGCGCGGCAGGCGGAACATTCTCCATGGGCGGCATCCCGGCGGAACTGTCGAGGATCGCCTGCAGCTGGGGGTGTAAGGCCACGTCAATCTCCCTTAGCCAACGATCCATTGGTTGCGTGCGGCGCATCCGCGCTGGTCAATAGGGCGATTCCAACCCGGCCAGCACCATCTCGGCATAGATCTTGCCGATCTCCTCGGCGCTGACATCGCTTTCCGCTGGCCGGAACCAGCGGTTCGTCCAGCCGACGATGCCGAGCACCCCATAGGCGACCACCTTGGACGAGCCGACGTAACGGAACGACTTGTCCGCATAGCCCTGCTCAATGATCGCGATCACCGCATCCGACATCTGCGCGTTCAGACCGCGCATATAGCGTGACCATTCGGACCGCTTGTCGCTAACATTGCTCAGGTTTTCGCGGATGTAGATGTAAATCAGCGGATAGTGCTCTCCGTAAGACGACATCAGCGCGATGATGAGGTCTCGCAGCTTGCGCCGGGGGGGCATGTCGCTGGCCTGGATTTTCTTCGCAAGCGCCAGATTGCGCTCCACCACGGTGCGGACGATTTCGTCGAAGAGTTCTTCCTTTGACGAAATGTAGTAGTAAAGAGAGGCGCGGTCGATATTCAGCTCGGCCGCAACGGCGGTCATGCTCGCCCGCTGAAATCCCATCCGATTGAAGACCCGGATTGCCGCCTCGCCGATTTCCTTGCGGCGGGCTTGGTGCGATACGCTGGAATCCTCGCGTGCAGCTGTCCGCCGCTTTCCGATACCGCTTTCAGAGTTTGCCTTCATGGGCTTACCGTCTTTCATCACCCTAGCAATTATCGGCCAAAGCCAATTTAGTCAACATATACGTTGATTTGGATGGCGGGTGCGCTGCATTCAAGCCCTTTAGTGCCGCTCGGGCGAGTGCAATCAACATTTATGTTGATAAATGTACGTCTATCAATGCCTTCTGCTACTTGGCCTGCATTTTATGGCCTGTATCCAGGGCCGCAATCGCTTTGGCCGAAGTGATGATCGGCCGAGGAATGGTATGTGGGGGCACTGGGAGGGGCATACTCAGGAACGGCCGGTATATTTTTTATATTATTCAAAAACATGATCCATGTTCAAGCCTCCCTCCGTCTCCGCCACTTCCCGTTGCAAAGACGTGCAAGGGAATGCAAAATCCCCCAGAAAACCGAGGGTCAGGAGTGCAAGGCGGTGCAGCCAGGTGCCGCCAAAGCCACCCTCACCTCGGGGTACATTTGGGGGTACGGGCCGAGCGTGATGCTCCATATACCCCCAAGGCGAGGTATAGCTCATGCTGTCGGACACGAGGATCAAGAAAGCCGCACCGGGCGAGCGCGACTACAAGCTCGCTGACGAGCGCGGCCTCCACCTGCTCGTGCGCCCCAGCGGCGGGAAGCTCTGGCGCCTCAAGTACCGCATCGCCGGCAAGGAATAGCTGCTCGCGCTCGGTTCCTAACCCCGACGTTCCTCTCGCAGACGCGCGCGATCGGCGGGATGCAGCGCGGCGGCTAATAGCCCAGGGCATCGACCCGGTGGACGAGAAGAAGCGCCAGGCGCGCGCCGAGAAGGCGAAGGAGGCGCATACCTTCGAATCTGTGGCGCGGGAGTGGCACTGGATCAACGAGAGCCGCTGGACCCCGATCCATGCCGCCGACGTCATCCGCTCGCTCGAGCGGGACGTATTCCCCTCCATCGGCACCCCACGCCGATCGGCGCGCTCGAGGCAGGCGACGTCCTCGACCTGCTCCGCAAGATGGAACGCCGCGGCTCGATCGAAACGGCAAAGAGGATCCGTCAGCGCATCAGCGGGGTGTTCGTGCTGGCGATCTCGCAGCACATCGCCCGCGACAATCCTGCCGCGCTCCTCGAACACGCGCTCCTGCCCAAGAATAAGGCGAAGAAGCAGCCCGCCGTGCTCGACCTCGACGAGCTCCGCGAGATCCTGCGCAAGACCGAGGCGACCGGCGCTTACCCCGTGACGCTGCTCGCCTCCCGGTTCCTCGCGCTCACGGCGCAGCAGCCGGGCACCGTGCGCCGCGCGCGCTGGGCCGACATGGAGGGGATAGCCTGGGACAGCGACGAGCCCGCACCCGAAGCGCTCTGGCATATCCCCGCCGAGCAGAT
>NZ_JAIXZS010000043.1 GCF_027489515.1 Novosphingobium sp.
ATGTGATAGACCCAGAACCATTTGCCGGCATCGATGCGCGACTGTTCGGGCAGGAAATTGACAGCGACGCGCACTGTCACTCCCTCCGTCACGGCAGCATGCTGGAAGAGCTGTTTCATACGAAACAAGCTACCCCAGATTGCCGCCGGTTCCAACGGGGGATTCATCCATTCAGCTGCTTGCCGCAACCTTTGGCAATCTCCACACGGGAAACCGCCATGCTCATAAGGGCCCCCGCCATCCTTTGCGCCTCACGTGCCCACGGTGAGCACGGCGCGGTGGTGCGCCTGCTGACGGCAGACCACGGGCTCGTCGCCGGCTATGTCGCCGGTGCGCGCGGGCGCACGCTGCGGCCCGTGCTGATTCCCGGCAATCTCGTCGCCGCCGAGCTCACCGCCCGCACCGCCGGCCAGCTCCTTTCGGCACGGCTCGAGCTTATCACCAGCCGCGGCCCCTGGCTCAGCGAGCCGCTGGCGAGCGCGGGCATCGGCTGGGTGACCACCCTCACCGCGCAAAGTCTACCCGAAGGCCAGCCTTTCCCCGGCATCCACGGCGCGCTCGAAGCCGTGCTCGATGCGATCTGCCATGCGCCTTCCGCCCGCGGCTGGGCCCGCGCGGTCGCCGCCTATGAAGCGCTGCTGTTGCAAGAGATCGGCTATGGCCATGCCCAACCGCCCCCGGCGGAAGAACCGTGGGAAAGCCTGCTCGCCCGGCTTGATCGGCAGGGTCTTTCGCTATCGAAGCACCTGCTTGCCGATCCGCGCCGCGATGGTATGGCGGCGCGCGCCATCCTGATCGAACGATTCAAACGGATCGGTGGCGGCGCGCGTTGAGATTTCTTCCGAGGATGACCTGATGAAGATTGCAGTTCTGCCGGGTGACGGCATCGGCCCCGAAGTCACGCGCGAGGCGCTGCGGGTTCTCGATGTGCTGGATCTCGGCATAGAACGCGAAGAAGCGCTCGTCGGCGGCGTAGCCTACCACGCCACTGGCCATCCGCTTCCGCCCGAAACACTCGCCCTCGCCGAAGCCTCGGACGGCGTGCTGTTTGGCGCGGTGGGCGATCCCACCTGCGATGCGCTGGAGCGGCACCTGCGTCCCGAGCAGGCGATCCTCGGCCTGCGCAAGGCCCTTACCCTGTTCGCCAATCTGCGCCCCGCCAAGGTCTTTGCCGGCCTCGAAGGCCACTCCGCGCTGCGCCCCGAAGTCGCCGGCGCGATCGATCTGCTCATCGTGCGCGAACTCAATGGCGACGTCTATTTCGGCGAAAAGGGCTTCCGCACCACGGCTTCGGGCGAGCGCGAAGGCTGGGACATGATGTCCTACAGCGAAAGCGAAGTGCGCCGCATCGCCCATGTCGCCTTTCGCGCAGCGCAAGGTCGCGGCAAGCGCCTCTGTTCGGTCGACAAGGCCAACGTGCTGGAAACCTCGCAGCTCTGGCGCGACGTGGTGATCGAAGTGGCGAAGGAATACCCCGATGTCGCGCTCGAACACATGTACGTCGACAACGCTGCGATGCAGCTGGTAAAGAGCCCCGGCCAGTTCGACGTCGTCGTCACCGGCAATCTCTTCGGCGACATCCTCTCGGATCAGGCCAGCATGTGCGTCGGCTCGATCGGCCTGCTCGCCTCGGCCTCGCTCGGCGAGCGCCAGACCGCACACGGCACATTCGGCCTCTACGAGCCGATCCACGGTTCTGCTCCCGATATCGCTGGCAAGGGCCTCGCCAATCCGATGGCGACGATCCTGTCGCTAGCCATGCTGCTGCGCCATTCGCTCGGGCTGGCCGATGCGGCAGACCGCGTCGAGGCTGCTGTGGCGCGTACTCTTGCCGAGGGCGTTCTGGGCCGAGATCTCGGCGGCAGCGCCGGGACAACGGAAATTGGTGACGCGGTGCTCGCAAGGCTGTAAGCGCGCGCTCCATGCTGCAACTTGCCGTCATCCTTCCCACGTTCAACGAGCGCAAGAACATCGCGCCCATGGTCGAGCGGCTTGATGCCGCGCTGGGGGGCATCGCCTGGGAAGCAATCTTCGTCGACGACAACAGCCCCGATGGCACAGCCGAGGAAGCGCGCCGCATCGGTCGTGACGACCCGCGCGTCCGCGTGATCGAACGCATCGGCCGCCGCGGCCTGGCCTCCGCCGCGATCGAGGGCATGTGCGCCACCGCTGCGCCGATCGTCGCGGTGATGGACGCCGATCACCAGCACGATCCTGCGCTGCTCCCCGGCATGTATGAGGCAGTGAGCGGCGGCGACTACGATGTCGCCTATGCCTCGCGCTTTGCCGAAGGCGCCAGCACCGAAGCCTGGGGCCGGCCCGACCGCGTCAAGGCGTCCGGCCTTGCCAACCGCATCGCCCGCCGCGTGACGGGCGTGCAGCTTTCCGATCCGATGAGCGGTTTCTTCATGCTCCGCGCCGAAACCTTGCGCGCTGATGCGCACAGGCTTTCCGGCGTGGGTTTCAAGATCCTGCTCGACATTCTTGCCACGGTCGACGCGCCGCTCCGCGTCAAGGAATTCCCGTTGAACTTTGCCGCCCGCGCCGAAGGCGAAAGCAAGCTCGATCGCACTGTCGTCTTCGAATTCCTGATCGGCCTCTACGACAAGTGGCTGGGCCGCATCATCCCGACGCGCTTTGCCCTGTTCGGCACGATCGGCGGGCTCGGCGTGATCGTGCACATGGCCGTCCTCGCCTCGGTGCTCGGCGCCTTCGGGCAGAAGGTACTCTACCACAACTGGTCCGACCAGATCGAGTTCATCATCGCGCAGACCTCGGCTGCCGTTGTCGCGATGAGCTTCAACTTCATGCTCAACAACGAGCTGACCTACGCCGACAAGCGCCTGCGCGGCTTCATGCCCCTGCTGCGCGGCTGGGCCAAATTTGCCCTCACCTGCTCGGTCGGCCTGCTCGCCAACGTGGGCGCCGCCGCCGCGCTGATGCGCATGGGCTTCCACGCCTATCCTGCCGCGATCGTCGGCATCGTCGTCGGCTCGGTGTGGAACTTCGCGCTTTCGAGCAAGTTCGTCTGGGGCAAGTACTGAAGAGCGTAGAAAATTAGGGACAGTCCCCTTTTTCTTGGCGATTGTCCCTAATCGATCTGCTCACCGCCAGCTATCGAGCCACGTGTAGTCCCGGTACGAAAGCTTCCCCGGCAGCGCTCCTGCCGAAAGGATCGGGTAGAACCCCACGAACAGCATCGCCGATAGCACCACCGTCAGTGCCCCCGGCCAGCGCCGCCCCTGCTCCCACCACTGCGCCAAGACCAACGCCAGCGCTGCCATCAGGAACACGCTGGCGAGCGCATAATGGTAGTAGAACTGCACCGGCTTGCCGTTGATCGCCCAGAAGATCAGGCTCGCGATGTAAAGCACCACCACCGCCCCGCGCAGCCTGTCTCCACGACGCACGCCTGCCCAGAGGCACAGCAGAAGCGCGGGCAACCCGGCCAGCATGGTGAAGGGATTGCCGACCATCAGCACCCCGCGCTGCGCCCCGTCCCACGGCGCGTAGAAGAACCAGATGGGGCGGATATTGAACACCCACTGCCACCACTGGCTCTGGTAGAGATGCGGCTTCACCACGCTGTCCTGCAGCTTGAGCATGTAGCTCTGCCACGGGATCAGCCCCTGCATCGTCAGCGGCTGCACCTTGTAGAAGAACGCCGGCGCAAACGTCGCCAGGTAGGCGAGCAGCGGCACCACCCCCAGCCACACCGCCGCCTCCAGCAGCGAAACACCCGGCACCGGCCCCGCATCGCGCGCGATCAGGAAGCCGCGCCGGCGCCCCGCCAGCGCCCACCAGCGGTCCCACGCAAACAGCAGCCCCGGCAGCGCGAGGATCGGTGCCCCGTTCCACTTGCCGCCCAGAGAGAGCCCCAGAAACATCCCGCACAGCGCCAGATGCAGCCTTGAGCCCTTGCGCCACGCCAGCGCCGCCTGCCAGAACCCCAGCGCCAGCATGCTCGCCATCGCCATGTCGAGCATCGCGATCCGGCTGAGCACGAACCACAGGAAGTTGGTCGCGAAGAGCAGCGCAAACAGCAGCGTTGCGGGCCGCGAGAGGCTCGCCCACCACATTGCCCGCATCGCGGCAAACAGCCCCAGCGTGCCGAGCAGCGCATTGGGCAGCCGCCAGCCGAACGGATTGTCGCCGAACATCAGCATGCCGAGCGCAATGAACTCCTTGCCCAGCAGCGGATGCTCGGGGTTGAGCCGGCTCGAAAGCTCGATAAGCCGCCGCGCCGCGGGCAGGTAATGCACCTCGTCGAACATGATCTTTGAAGGTGTGCCCAGCCGGTGCAGCACCACCACCAGGAAGGCCAGCGTGATCGCCCAGCACCATACCAGCGGATCGCCATCGGTGCGGCGCGGCGCGGTCAGGGGGGTGGTTATGCGGGAAAGCACGGACATGGGCCGGGCGCGCATACCCCGTTCCGCCCCATAAGGGCAATGGCGGTGCTTGCACCGCCGGCCCTGCAAATCTAAGGCCCTAGCCCATGAAACGCACCACCGGACAGGACCGCTCGATCACCGCCAACTGGCGCCCCGCAACGCAGGCCGTGCGCGGCGGCACCTGGCGTTCGGAAATGGGTGAGACCTCCGAAGCCCTGTTCCTCACCTCGGGCTATTCCTACGATGATGCCGCCACCGTCGCCGCGCGCTTTGCCGGCGAAGACGATGGCATGACCTATTCGCGCCTGCAGAACCCCACGGTGCAGATGCTGGAGGAGCGCATCGCCCTCCTCGAAGGCGCCGAAGCGTGCCGCGCGCAGGCAAGCGGCATGGCCGCGATGACCACGGCGCTGCTCTGCCAGCTTTCCGCAGGCGATCACATCGTGGCCGCGAAGGCTGCATTCGGCTCGTGCCGCTGGCTGGTCGACAACCTGCTCCCGCGCTTCGGCATCGAGGGCACGACGATCGACGCAGGCGACAACGCCGCGTGGGAAGCCGCGATCCGGCCGAATACCAAGGTCTTCTTCTTCGAAAGCCCGGCAAACCCGACGATGGACCTCGTCGATCTTGAGTTTGTCTGCACGCTGGCGCGCAAGCACGGCATCACCACCGTGGTCGACAATGCCTTCGCCACGAGCGCGCTCCAGCGCCCGCTCGATTTCGGCGCGGATGTGGTCGCCTATTCAGCCACGAAGATGATGGACGGACAGGGCCGCGTGCTGGCGGGAGCCGTCGCGGGCTCCGCCGAATTCATCAATGGCAAGCTGCTCCCCTTCCAGCGCAACACTGGCCCGAACATCGCCCCGTTCAACGCGTGGGTCGTGCTAAAGGGCCTCGAAACGCTGGATCTCAGGATCCGCCGCCAGAGCGAGAACGCGATGAAGGTCGCGCAGTTCATCGAAGGTCGCCTGCCCACCGTGCGCTACCCGTTCCTGCCGAGCCACCCGCAGTTCGCGCTGGCGCAAAAGCAGATGCTGGCGGGCGGCTCGATCATGAGCCTCGAAGTCCCCGGCGGGCGGGCGCAGGCCCATGCGCTGCTCGATGCGCTTCAACTGATCGACATCTCCAACAACATCGGCGATTCGCGCTCGCTGATGTGCCACCCGGCTTCGACCACCCACCACGGCGTCGGCCCCGAAACCCGCGCTGATATGGGTGTGACCGAGGGGATGCTGCGGCTGAACGTGGGGCTGGAGGATCCGGACGACGTGATCGAGGATCTGGATCAGGCGCTGAAGGCGGCGGGGCTCTAAGCCCCGCAACCGCACCCAGATATCGTCATTGCGAGCTTGATCTGGGCTCAGCCGCCCAGCTTCGCCTCAAGCGCCTCGATCCGGGCCTTGAGTGCGTCGGCTTCCTCGCGCGCGGCGGTGGCCATGTCCTTCACCACCTCGAACTCCTCCCGGCTGACGAAATCGATGCCGCCGAAGGTCTCACGCAGTTTCTCTCGCGCGGTTTCGCCGGCTTCACGGCCCATGCCGGCGAGCGTTCCCGCGGCGCTGTTCAGCAGCTTGACGAAATCGGCGATCATCGGGTTCTCGGACTGCATGGCTCTGGCCTTTTGACGACGTTACTGCAACGCAGATGGCGCTTCATGCCGCGACGCGCAAGGCGTGATCCCGGGCAATTTGCATGTCTGCGTTATCAGATCTGCACGCGCACCGCAGCGCCGGAGCCAGCCGCGCCATCGGCCAGCGGGTTGAGCGCCAGGAACTGGTAATTCAGCACCGAGGCAAAGCAGATCCACGCGAGATAGGGGAGCAGCAATGCCCCCGCCAGCGGCCGCACGCGCCAGAACAGCGCGATCAGTGCCAGCGTCAGCACGATCATCACCCCTATGATGCCCAGCGCCACACTCATCTGGTGCATTGCAAAGAACACCGGGCTCCACGAGAGATTGAGCACCAGCTGCAGCGCAAACACCGCCACCGCGATGCCCCGCCCAGGCGCCCCGCGCGCGGATGCAACCATCGCCAGCGCCACTCCGATCAGCACGTAAAGCACCGACCAGACGATCCCGAATGCTGCCGGCGGCGGATAGAGCGAGGGCTTCAGGAGCGCCGAAAACCAAGGGTTTTCCGGCCCCGCGTCCGACACGATGCTGGAAAGGAACCCGAGCCCGAGCACGGCTGGCACCGTAAACAGAGACCACCGCAGCAGGCTGGCGCGCAGCTGGGCAGGAGAAGCGAGATAACGCATGTGCTCGAAGTGTCCCCAAGAGACGCCGGGTAAAAAGCGATTCGTTGCCAAGTGTAACGATGCGATATTGGCCGGGCGGTGGCGACTAGGCAATCGCCGCAGGGCAGATCTGCTTCAAAGCGGGACAATTGGCCGTTCAGGCGACCGTTCAGGGCGCCTCCACCCCTGCATCTCTGCTGCCATCATGGAGCGCGAAAATCAGGAACTCGACATTGCCTTCGGGCCCGGTGATCGGGCTCGTCGTGATGCCCTGCACCGCCCAGCCCTCGCTTTCCAGCCAGTCCTGCACCTCGCCGCAGACGCGCTCGTGCAAGGCCGCATCGCGCACCACGCCCCCTTTGCCGACTTCGCCGCGCCCCACCTCGAACTGGGGTTTGATGAGCGCCACCAGCCGCGTTGGCCGCGCCGCCAGCGAAAGCGGCACTTCCAGCACCTTGCGCAAGGAAATGAAGCTCGCATCGCACACGACCCAGGTCGCCGGGCGGTCGATTTGATGCGGCGTCAGGATGCGTGCACTCGTCTGCTCGAGCACCGTCACGCGGGGATCCTGCCGCAGCTTCCACGCGAGCTGGTTCGTGCCGGAATCGACCGCGAAGATATGTGCCGCGCCATGCGTCAGCAGCACGTCGGTAAAGCCGCCGGTTGAACTGCCGATATCCATCGCGATCACGCCCGCCGGATCGAGCCCGAAGTGCTCAAGCGCATGGGCCAGCTTGATCCCCCCGCGCGATACCCACGGATGATCGCGCCCGCGCACTTCGATCGGCGCATCAGGCGCCAGTGCGTGGCCAGCCTTCACCAGCTTGGTCTCGCCCGAATAGACGTGCCCAGCCAGAATCAGCGCCTGCGCGCGGGCGCGGCTTTCGGCCAGACCGCGCTCGACCAGCAACTGGTCGATGCGCACCTTCGATTTACCCGTTGTGTGTGCAGAGCTTCTTGTTGTCACCGCCGCTCTCTTCCATACCCGGGGCATGAAGATCAACCGCTCAACCCTGCCTGTTGTCCTGCTGATGGCGTCGGCGTTCGCTCTGGCGGGCTGCTCGGGCTCGCCGCCGCAACCCTCCCCGGCACCGCGCGGCGGCACCGCCGCGCCTGCGCCAAGGCCTCTTCCGCAGCCCGCGCAGGCGCCGCGCCCGGCGCCGCCCCAGCAACAGCAACAGCAACAGCAAATGCCAACCCAATACGCCAACACGGCAAACTGGCGAGATCTGCCGCTGACGCAGGGCAACTGGACCTATAGCGCCGATAACACCGGCAGCGCCGTCCGCTTCGGCCAGCCGGGTGCTGCGCCGCTTCTGGTCGTGCGCTGCGACCGCACCCGTCCTGCCATCGTGATGCAGCGGCCCGGCTTCGGCGCCAGTCAGGTGCCTGCCACCATCACCACCAGCAGCACACTGCGCCGTCTCACCGCCGCACCGGCCAACCCGGCCGTTCAGAACGCCGCCATCCCCTTCGAAATCGCCTTCGCAGTGCGAGATCCGCTGCTCGATGCGATCGCCTTCAGCCGGGGCCGGTTCATGCTCGAAATGGGGGGTGCGCAGACGCTCGTCCTGCCCGCCTGGTCCGAACTTGGCCGCGTGATCGAAGATTGCCGCTGAGGGATGCGCGCCCCGGCGGACTTATCCACCGCACCGGCGCGAAGCCCCAATTCTGACCGCAAAAAAAATCAATGCAAGACTTGTTCTTGGTCGCCCGATGAATCACATTCCACTCAAGATCGGTACAGGGCCGCAATCCTCCGGTCGAGCCGCATACCGAGGCGGCACTTTGGCTCAACAGCGCGAAAGGAGGTGATCCGATGTCTCATGGTTCAGCAGAGGGGTCGGCATTGCGCATCGCGGAGCATTATCGCTAGTTTGTTCAAGCGATAAAGGCACCGTGGGCGG
>NZ_JAIXZS010000077.1 GCF_027489515.1 Novosphingobium sp.
CACCTCGGCCTGCCGCAGATGATCCAGTCGCGCCCGCAGTTCGGCTATATCGGCGCGCTGCTGGTGTGGATCGTCGCGCTGTTCACCTACATCGGCTTCAACGCGCTCAACCAGTCGCTTGCCGCCAGTACGCTGCACGAACTGGTCGGCCTACCCGAGGCGCCCGCGATCATCGGCTTCGGCCTGGTTGCCGCGCTGGTCGCGGGGATCGGCTATGACGTCATCCATGCCACGCAGCGCGTTCTGGCCTACATCATGCTGGCCGCGCTGGCGGTCTATACGCTTGGCTTCTTCACCGCCTTCGATCTCGGCGCGCTGCTGAAACCGGGAGAGTTCAAATCCACGCTGTTCCTCGTGCAGTTCTTCGCGGCGGCCGGCTACCAGCTCAGCTGGTCGATCTATGTCTCGGACTACTCGCGCTATCTTCCGCGCGAAGTCGGCATCAAGTCCGCCTTTCTGTGGACTTTCTGCGGCGCCTTCATCGGCGGCACGTGGATGATGCTGGTGGGCGCCTTTGCCGGGGCGACCTTCACCGATCCCGATATCGTGGTCGCTTTGCGCCGCAGCGCGGATGCGATGTTCGGCGGGTTCGGCCTGTTCATGCTGGCAGCCAGCTTCTTCGGCCTCATCACGATCACCTCGCTCAACCTTTATGGATCTTCGCTGACCCTGCTCAGCGTGATCGACAGTCTGCGCCCGATCCCGCTCGGCGCGCGGGCGCGCCTCGCGGCGCTGATCGTTTGCCTGATCGCCTCGCTGTCGCTATCGCTCGGCATGGGCGGCAACGTGCTCCACCAGTTCGAAGCCTTCCTCGGCGTGCTGGTCTATCTCTTCACGCCGTGGACCGCGATCAACCTTGCGGACTTCTTCTTCGTGCGAAAGGGCGTCTATTCGATCCGAGCGATGTTCATGGCCGATGGCCTCTATGGCCGCTGGAACTGGCGCGGCCTGACTGCCTATGCCGTCGGCTTTGCCGCGATGATCCCATTCTTCAAGACCGAGCTCTATGTCGGTCCGGTCGCGCGCAGCCTTGGCGGGGCGGACATCTCGATGCTCGTTGGCCTGCCGGTTTCGGCTGCGGTTTATCTGCTGCTTTGCCGCAATCTCGATCTCGCGGCCGAACTTGCGCAGATTCCCGAACTGGACCGCAATCTGGAAACGGAACCGGTGCGATGATCCGCCACATCGCGGTGCTATCCCTGCTTGCGCTCGCCGTTCCGGTGCGAGCAGAGCCGATTGCCTTCCCCGATCAGTTCGATTCCATCGGCACGCCTGTGCAGAGCCTCTCGACCAGCGAAGGCCGCACCGTCCACTATACCGACACGGGCGAGCACGGCTGGCGCCCCATGCTCTTCGTCGGCGGCGTCGGCACCAGCGCCCGCGCGCCCGAACTGGTCGCTTTCCTCGATACCCTGCGCCGCCGCCTGCATGTCCGCATCATCGCGGTCGAGCGCAACGGCCTTGGCGATACCGCCTTTGACCCGGCTTGGACCTTCGCCGACTATACGAGCGAAGTGCAGCAGGTCCTCGCCCACCTTAGGGTCGGACAGTTTGCCCTCGTCGCCATCTCCGGCGGCGGTGCCTACGCCGGCCACGTTGCTGCCGCGATGCCGCAGCGCATCACCTCGTGGCACATGCTCGCCGCCATAGCGCAGGTCCCGGCCGACAACCCCGTCTGCACGGCCGATCCCGCCGCGCTGGAAGCCAGCCTCGCAAAGCAGGTCAGTTCGCCGCGCGCATTCTGGGCCATGCCGACGGACAGCGTCGCCGCGAAAGTCCGCGGCTTTGCCGACCGTGCTGCTGATGAAGGCGCGCATGCCTATTTCATCGCCGGACAGCACGGTGACGCCCGCGCCGTCGCGCGCGAGTATCGCCGCTTCTGCGATGCCCCCGCGCCGGTCACAGCGTTTCCCGCCCCGGCCTACTTCATCTATGGTGAGGCCGACCCGCTCGTCCCACCCGCGCAAGGCGAATACTGGGCCGCAAGAGTCGCCGGCAAAGTCACCTTCCGCCGCTATCCCGGCGAAGGCCACGATGTGCAGTACCGCCACTGGGATCAGGTTCTGCTCGACGTCGCGGGGCATGGCCATCAGACGCTGGTCTGCGCGCAGGGCCGCGCGAAACGGCTCCCCGGCCTTGTGCAGGCTGCCGATCTGCCCAAGGGAACCACAGCTGGCGTCTGCGCCTGGGCTGCCTCTGCAAAGGAACCGCATCATGCCGCAGGGCAATGAACCCCACGGCCTCACCACGCCGCTCGAAGGCATCGCAGCCGATCCCTTCCAGCCCGGCGAGGCGATCCCCGCCCCGCTGCGCCTCATCCGCCCGACTGTCCCGCGCGAATGGGTCGATTACAACGGGCACATGAGCGAGAGCTGCTATCTCCTTGTGTTCGGCGACCAGTCCGACGCCTTCTTCCGCAAGATCGGCATCGACGAAGCCTACCGCGCGGGCGGGCATTCGCTGTTCACCGTGCAGACGATGATCTTCAACCTTGCTGAAGCCCACCTCGGCGATCCGCTCGACCTCGCGCTCCAGCTGATCGACGCCGACGACAAGCGCCTGCACATCTTCCACACCATGCATCACGGCGAGACCGGCGCGCTTCTCGCCACCGGTGAGCAGATGCTGGTGCATGTCGACATGAACGCCGGCCGATCGGCCCCCATGCCGCCCGAGCTTCACGCGCGGGTTCACGCCGTGCGGGCCGCCCACGCCGGGCTTGAACGCCCCGCGCAGGTCGGCCGCTCCATCGGGATCAGACGGGATACCAAGTGATGCATTTCGAACTTTCTTCCGAACAGCAGATGCTGGTCGAAACAGTCCGCCGCTTTGTCGAGACCGAACTCTATCCGCACGAGAAGCTGGTCGAGGACACTGACAGCGTGCCCGCCGACCTCGCCGAGGACATCCGCCGCAAGGCCAAGGACCTTGGCCTCTATGCGGTCAACATGCCCGCAGAACTTGGCGGCGGCGGCCTCGGCACCTTCGACACCACGCTGATGGAGCGCGAACTGGGCCGTGCCAGCTATGGCCTCCAGATGATGATCGCGCGCCCCAGCAATATCCTGCGCGGCTGCGAGGGCAGCCAGATCGAGGAATACCTCCTGCCCACGATCCGCGGCGAACGACACGATTGCCTTGCCATGACCGAACCCGATGCGGGGTCCGACGTCCGCTCGATGCGCACGTTTGCGCGCCGGGATGGGGACGATTTCGTCATCAACGGCTCAAAGCACTTCATCAGCCACGCCGATGTCGCCGATTTCGTGATCCTCTGCGCGGCAACGGGTGAGGCTGGCGGCAAGAAGACGATCAGCTGCTTCCTCGTCGATTTCGACACACCGGGGCTGACCAGGCGCCGCGGCCCCAAATGTGTCTCGCACCGCGGCTATCACCAGTGCGAGCTGATCTTCGAGGATTGCCGCGTCCCCGCCTCCGCGCTGCTGGGAGAGCTCGACAAAGGCTTCGAGCTGATGGGCCAGTGGCTTGGCTCGACCCGCCTGCAGGTCGCGACCACCTCGGTCGGGCGCGGGCAACGCGTGCTCGAAATGGCGACACAATGGGCCGCCACGCGCAAGCAGTTCGGTCAGGCCATCGGCAAGTTCCAGGGCACCGGCTTCAAGCTGGCGGACATGAAGACCGAGCTGGAAGCCGCCGAGCTCCTCACCTTCCGCGCTGCGTGGAAGGATGATCAAGGCACGATGACCGATACCGATGCGGCGATGGCCAAGCTGTTCGCGTCCGAAGCCCTCGCCCGCGTGACGGACAACGCCTTGCAGATCTTCGGCGGCATGGGCCTGATGGACGAGCTTCCCATCGAGCGATTCTGGCGCGATGCCCGCGTCGAGCGGATCTGGGATGGCACCAGCGAGATCCAGCGCCACATCATCAGCCGCGCGCTGCTGCGTCCGCTGGAGGCATGAGCGAAAATCGGCTGTCCCGCCTGCTGCGCCCCCGCAGTCTGGCCATCGTCGGCGGCAAGGCGGCCGAGGAAGCCGTGCGCCAGTGCCGTGCGCTGGGCTTTGCCGGGCCGATCTGGCCGGTGAACCCGAAGCGCGCCGAGATGGCCTGCCTGCCGTGCTTTGCGGACATGGCCTCGCTGCCGGCCGCGCCGGATGCGGTGTTTGTCGCAGCCCCCGCGCCCGCGACAATCGCGTTGGCAGGCGACCTGAAAGGCACCGGCGGGGCAATCTGCTACGCCGCCGATTTTGCCGAAAGCGGCCAGGAGGGCCGCGAACGGCAGGCCGCGCTGCTCGAAGCCGCAGCTGGCGTTCCGCTGATCGGCCCCAATTGCTACGGCATGCTCAATCTGTTCGACCGGGTTGCGCTCTGGCCGGACCAGCACGGCTGCCCGCCCATCGACGCCGGACGCGGTGTCGCCATCGTGAGCCAGAGCGGCAACCTCGCGCTCAACCTCACCATGCAAGCGCGCGGGCTGCCCATCGGCTACGTCATTTCCGTCGGCAATTGCGCCGATGTCACACCGGCGGACCTAATCGAAGCCCTGATCGCCGACGAACGGGTCAGCGCCATCGGCCTCCACCTCGAAGGCCTCGGCTCGGTCGCGCGCTTCTCGCAGGCCTGCCTTGCCGCACGTGCGGCGGGCATTCCCATCATCGCGCTCAAGACAGGTGCCTCGGCGAAGGGCGCAGCGCTCACCATGTCGCACACCAGTTCGCTCGCCGGGGCCGATGCCCTGGTCGATGCGCTGTTCGCGCGGCTTGGCGTGGCCCGCGCGCACGACCCGGCGACGTTCCTCGAAACCTTGAAGCTGCTGCATGTCGCTGGCCCCTTGCGGGGGCGGCGCATCACCAGCGCCAGCTGCTCGGGCGGCGAAGCCTCGCTCACCGCCGATCTGGCCGAGGAAGCGGGCCTTGCAACGCCGGACTTTCCGGCCGCCACCCAGGCCGCGCTGGAAGAGGTACTCGGCCCGCGTGTGCATGTCGCGAACCCGCTCGATTACCACACCTATATCTGGGGCGATCTCGGCGCGACGACGGCGTGCTTCGGCGCGATGCTCGGCGCGGATTTCGAAGCATCGCTGCTGATCCTCGACTTTCCCCGCGCCGACCGCTGCTCGGCAGCCGATTGGGACGTGACGCTCGCCGCGTTCCGCGATGCCTGCGCCCGGCCCGCCAGCCCCGGCACCGTGCGCATGGTGGTGAGCTCGCTCGCCGAGACAATGCCCGAAGCGGTCGCCGCCGCGCTGCTTGCCGATGGCATCGTCCCCGCCGCCGGTCTTGCCGAGGCCCTGCGCGCCATTGCCGCCGCTGCCAGCATCGGCGAGATCTGGGCGAGAGCGGCTGCAGATGCCCTGCCCGAGATGCCAAGCGTTGTGCCGGGCGAGCCTGCAACATGGGATGAAGTCCGCAGCAAGGCCGCTCTCGCCGCCGCAGGCGTACCGATCGCGCGGGGCAAGGTCCTCACCGTTGCGGAACTGGAAGACCCGGCCACCGTTCTGCCTGCGCCGTTTCCCCTTGTTCTCAAAGCAGTAGGCGCCGATCTTGCGCACAAGACCGAACTGGGCGGTGTCGCGCTGAACCTCGCCAGCCGCGAAGCCCTGATTGCCGCCGCGCGCGGCATGAGCGGTCTTTCGGGCACGTTTCTGATCGAGGAAATGGTGAGCGGCGCCGTGGCAGAGCTTATCGTCGGGGTGGGCCGCGATCCGCAGTTCGGCCTGTTCCTTACCCTTGGCGCGGGCGGCGTGTTCGTCGAGCTGCTGCGCCAGACGGCGCAGGTCCTGCTCCCGGCCAGCCACGCCGCTATCGAAGCGGCGCTGGCGGGTCTTCCGCTTTACAAGTTGCTCGCCGGCTATCGCGGCAAGCCGGGCTGCGACATGGCGGCGCTCGTCGATGCTATCACCCGGATCGCCGCATGGGCCATGGACCATGCGGACCGGCTGGAGGAAATGGACGTGAACCCGCTGCTCGCGCTCCCATCTGGTGCCGTCGCCGTGGACGCGCTGATCCGCATCAGGGAGCCCCAGTCATGAGCGCCGTGAAGCTCGAAAACCGCGATGGCATCCTCGTCATCACGCTCGATCGCCCCAAAGCCAATGCCATTGACGTTGCGACCAGCCTTGAACTCTACGCCGCATTCAGGACGCTGAACGACGATCCGGCGCTGCGCGTGGGAATCGTGACTGGTACGGGGCGCTTCTTCTCGGCCGGGTGGGACCTGGGCGCGGCCAATGACGGCGAGGCGGTCGATGCCGATCACGGCCCGGGCGGCTTTGCGGGCCTCACCGAATACTTCAGCCTGACCAAACCCGTCATCGCCGCGGTCAACGGCCTTGCCGTCGGTGGCGGGTTCGAGCTCGCGCTCGCGGCGGACCTGATCGTTGCGAGCGAGACCGCGAAGTTCTGGTTGCCCGAAGCGCAGCTTGGCATGCTCCCCGATTCCGGCGGCCTGCTGCGCCTGCCCAAAGCCATTCCGGAACGGATCGCCCGCGAAATGATCCTCACCGGGCGGCGCATGGATGCCGATGAAGCCGCCGCACTCGGCCTTGCCAGCCGTGTCGTGCCGGGCGAGACGCTGCTTGACGCCGCGCTGGAACTGGCCACGATCATCGCCCGCGCCGCCCTGCTCGCGATCACGGCTGCGCGCGATATCCTGCGCGACACCGCCGGCATGGAAGTGGAAGCGGGCTACAGGCACATGCGCAGCGGCGCCATTCCCTCCTATCAGGCCATGCTGCAATCGGAGGACGCGCTCGAAGGCCCACGCGCCTTTGCCGAGGGCCGCGCGCCGCAGTGGAAGGGCCGCTAAAGCGCCTCCCAATCGACCGGCGCAACGCGCGGCAGGATCGCCAGCCAGCCGACCAGCCCGAGCACGTTGACCAGCCCCGCCAGGAGGAACGCGGTCCCGTAGGAGCCGCCGCCCGCATCGATGAGAACGCCGGCAAAAAACACGCCGATGATGCCCGGCATGTTTCCCATCATGTTCTGCACCCCCACCCAGCGCGCCGCAGCAGGCGGCCCGCCCATGATCTGCGGGATCATGAAATAGGCGGGCGAGGAGAACCCGAGGAAGATCTCATAGACGAACAGCAGCGCGATGCAGGCCCCGAGGGGCATGAACGGCATTGCGAGCATGCAGCCCAGCCCTGCCAGGTGCGCCAGCGCGAGGGGTGCCTTCACCGTGAGCGAAGGCGACCAGCCGCGCGCGATCAGCTTGTCGAACGCCCAGCCTGCCGCCAGCGCGGCCAGTGCATTGACGAGGTAGGCGCTGGAGACGACCTCAGCCATCTGTTCCTTCGAAAAGCCGCGCTGCATTTCGAGGTACATCGGCAGATAGCCGAGGATGAAATACCAGTTCCAGTTGCCCGCGAAGTGCCCGAGCGAAGCCCCCCAGAGCGCACGGCGCGAGAGGATCTGGCGCATGGTCACGGCCTGCCGGGCCAGTGTCTCGGCAGGCCGGGCCTCGCGGATCTGTACCCGGCTCCACGGCAGCAACCACACCAGCGAGAGCGCGCCGAACAGGATGAAGGTCGGCCGCCAGCCCCACCGCGCCATCAGCATGCCGCCGATCAGGGTGCCCGCTGCCGGGCCGACGAGGTAGCCGAAGCCGATCAGTCCGTTGGCAAGCCCCATCTGCGCCTTCGGCACATTGCTCGCGATGATTTTCGAGGTGGTGGTAAAGGCAACGCTCTCGCCCATGCCCAGCATCAGGCGCAGGATGAAGAGGCCGTAGAAGCCCTGCACGAACCCCGTCAGCAGCGTCGAGACCGACCACAGCAAAGCGCCAAGCCCGAGCACCAGCTTTCCGCCCAGCCGATCTGACAGCGCGCCTGCCGGGAGCTGGCAGAAGGCATAGGCAAAGTAGAAACCCGCCGCGAGCGCGCCGTAAGCCGTGGCGCTGAGGCCGAGATCGGCGCGGATCTGCGTCGCCCCGGTCGCGAGGTTGCCGCGGTCGATGTAGTTGATGAACAGGCTGGTCGCCATGAGAGCGACGAGCACCAGCGGCGCCGTGATGTGGCGGGCGCCGGCCTCAGCGCGCATAGTCTGATCCCTGCCGGTCCAGCATCCGCTTGAGCGCGGCGAAGTGCAGGTCGATGCGGTCGAGCCCCTCGACCTCGGCGGAGCTGGTATACTGCGCGACTGTCCGGCTCAGGACCGGCTCGCCCACCAGCCGCACCTTCAGTCCGCTCGATTGCGCGAGGATCTGGGTCATCGCGGCGCGCTCGAAGAAATAGAGCGTGTTGAAGGCTTCCGCGACGGTGCTGCCCGTTGTCACCACGCCGTGGTTGCGCAGGAGGAGCACTGCCTTGTTGCCCAGCGCCGCCGCCATGCGCCGGCCTTCGCCGCTGTCCAGCGCAAAACCGGCATAATCGCAGAGCGCCACGAGCCCGGCAAAGCCGATCGCGTTCTGGCTCGCCATCAGGAGTTCCGGCTCCTCCAGCATGCTAAGTGCGGTGGCATAGGGCATGTGGGTATGCATCACGCAGCGCACATCGGGCCGGGCGGCATGGAGCGGCGCGTGGATGTGGAAGGCGGTTTCCTCGACCGGCCCAGCTCCCACGAGCTTGTTGCCCGCAAAATCGACCACGAGGAAGTCGGACGCGCGGATCTCCGACCAGTGCAGGCCGAAGGGCGCCAGAAAGAAGCGGTCCGTGTAGCCCGGCACCAGCAGCGTGAAGTGGTTGTCGATCCCTTCGTTATAGCCGAAATGCACCGCCAGCCGGTGGCTCGCCGCAAGGTCAACCCGCGCCTGCCACTCGGCCTCGTCCATCAGGACCGGGGCTCCGGCGTGCCGTCAAGCTCGCGAATGAGCGGCTTGCGCAGCAGCAGGATGACGAGAGCGCCTGCGATGCCGATGGCAGCGTCCATCGTCCAGAACGCCGAAGGGCTCATCGTATCGAAGTAACTGCCGACCCAGCCGGCCGTGACATGCGCGGCGAATGGGGAGAGGAAGGCAACACCCATCAGCGTGGAGGCGACGCGCGGCGGCGCCGCCTTGCTGACGATCGCCATCGTCGTCGGCCAGTAGTACATCCAGCCGAGGCCCATGATCAGCCAGCCCGCGATCGCCCAGAAGGCGCCGACGCTGTGCTGCTCTGTCACGCCCCAGTTGGCGAAGGCAAAGAGCAGCGCGGCGAATGCGACGATCGCCGTGCCGATGCCCTGCTTGGTGACATTCGCCGGCTCCTGCCCGCGCTTTGCCTGCCAGCCCCACAGCGCCACGAGGATTGGCGCGGCAAGAATCGATCCGAACGAATCCATGCCGGCAAACCAGCTGGAAGGCACGGTGCCGAGCGGTGTTGCGAGGTTGACCCATTGGTCGACCCACAGAATGCCGATGCTCCAGACCATTGGATAGGTGATCTCGGCCGGGAACGTCAGCGCGATCACGAAGATCAGCACCGCCACGCGCCGGCGCTCGGCCGGCGTGAGCGGCGGTGCTTTCTCGCGCGTGCCCGATACCGGCTTGAAATCGGGAAGATGGCGCTGGCCCATGATGTAGCCGACCATGGCGACCAGCATCAGCACGGCCGCCACCGCGAAGCCGGCGTGAAAGCCCCAGATCGCGGCCACAAGGCCGGTCGTAACCGGGCCGCTTGCTGCGCCGATATTGATGCCGGTCGCGAAAATCGTGTAGCCCTGCGAGCGGCGCGATTCATCCTCGCGCGGGTAGAGCGTGCCGACCTGGGCCGAGATATTGCCCTTGAGAAAGCCCGATCCCACGATGAGCAGCATCAGCGCGAACACGAAGGTCTCGTAGAACGACATCGCCGCATGACCCGCGGCCATGAGCAGCACGCCGATAAGCACCGTCTTCTTGGGGCCGAGAATCCGGTCCGCCACCCAGCCGCCGATGATCGGCGTGAAATAGACGAGCCCCGCGTACCAGCCATAGATGATCGAGGCGAAGGCGACGTCGCTCATCGTGCCATTGAAGCTGAGCCCATGGCGCAGCGGCGCCAGCCCGATCACCTTGTCGGCGTGGAGCGGCAAGAGCTCCTTCACCATGTAGAGTGTGAGCAGCGCCGACATCCCGTAGAACGAGAAGCGCTCCCACATTTCGGTGAAGGCGAGGTAATAAACCCCCTTGGGATGGCCGGCGAATTGTTCGAAATGCTGCTCTTCGGCCGCCATTATCCTGTCTCACCCCCGGTTCGCCGGGCGTCCGTTCACGCCGTGCGATCCTGCAGGGGATGGGCGATATTCGCCCGCTTCGTCAATCGCTAAGTCAATCGACAGTGATGACGGCATTGCCGATCAGCTGGCCGGATTCGACCGCCTCATGGGCCTTGGCGCTATCAGCCAGAGCGAACGTCGCCGCGATCGCATGGCGCAGGGCGCCAGCCTCCAGCGCAGCGGTCAATCTCGCGACGGTCGCCGCGCGCTCCTTTTCAGACAGCAGGTAGACAAGCAGCATGCGCACCGCCGCGTGGCGGAACATCAACGGATAGAACGGCAGCCGGGGCTCGGCATCTGCCATGGAGCCATAAGCCGCGATGACGCCGCCTTCGCCCAGAACTTCGGTAGTGACGGCGAGATTGCCGCCGAATTCCACCTCGACCACTCGGTCGACCGGACTGCCCTGATTGGCTGCAAGGATCGCCTCCGCGACATTGCCCTCGCGGTAGTTGACGACCGCATGCGCGCCCGCCGCCTCAGCCGCCGCCGCCTTTTCCGGACCGCTTACCGTCGCGATCACGCGCGCGCCGCCCCAGCGAGCAAGCTGGATGGCATAATGCCCAACTGCGCCCGCACCGCCGGTGACGAGCACCGTCTGCCCGGTTACGTCACCATCGGCGAACACGGCATGGCAGGCCGTCGAGGCCGGAATGCCAAGGCAGGCGCCTGCTTCGAAACTGGTGCCGTCGGGCAAGGGCACAGCCTGCGCCTCGGGCAGGCAGACGAACTCGGCGCAGGTGCCGAAGGGCCGCCGATAGGCCGCGTTCCATACCCACACGCGCGAGCCGATCCGTGCGGGTGCCACGCCCTCGCCCACCGCATCGATAATCCCCGCGCCATCCGAATGCGGAATGACGCGCGGGAACGCGATCGGACCGCGCAGACCGGCGCGCGATTTCACGTCGGACGGATTGACCCCCGAAGCGTGCATCCGGACGCGAACCTCGCCCGGACCGGGCTGCGGATCGTCCATCTCACCCAGCCGCAGCACGGCCTCGGCAGGGCCCGTCTCCTCGTACCAGACAGCGCGCATCAGGCCTCCATATCCAGCGACAGGCTTTCAGTATGGCCGTCGATCGCAATCGCCTGCCCGGAAATGCGCGCCCCTGCGGGCGACATGAGATAGCGCACCATCGCCGTCACATCCTCTTTGGTGGCAAAGGTTCGCAGCGAGGTCTGCCGCTTGTATTCGTGCTCGACCTCGGCAACCGTCAGGCCCCGCTCGGCGGCATCTGCGGCGATCACACGGTCGATCCGCGGTCCCTCGACGCTGCCGGGACAGATGGCGTTGACGCGGATGCCGGCAGGGCCGAGCTCCATCGCCAAAGTCTTGGTAAGGCCAATCAGCGCCCACTTGCTGGCGACATAGGGCCCCCTGAGCGGACAGCCGAACAGCCCTGCGGTCGAGCTCATGGTGATGACGGCCGAACCCGGCGCGCGCTGGCGCAGCAGCGGGATGGCATGGCGCGTCATCAGGAACGTGCCATTGAGGTTGACGCTGATCGTCGCATTCCACGCGTCGACCGGCTGGTCTTCCAGTCGGGCAGTCGGCCCGGCGATGCCCGCGTTGTTGACGAGAAGGTCGATGCCTGCCGCGCCCCGCACAGCAAGGTCGCTGCCAATCCACGCATAGAAGTGCTCGACGGACGCGGCATCGCTCACATCGCAGACCATGGCGGCAAGCTCATCCCGTTCGGGACCGAGCGCCAAGACCGCCGCTGCATCCTGATCACCGGCATAAACCCGCCAGCCGTCCGCGCAGAGCGCCTCGGCAATTGCGAGGCCAATGCCACTCGCCGCAGCCGAAATGACGGCGATGCGCCGATCCATGCTTCGTGATCCCTGCCGGATGCCGTGTTCAGTCGTGCACGGTCCGGTCGCTGGCCGGATCAGAATGGAATTCGTGCCAGATGCCATTGAGGATCGCGACACTGACGGCAAGCCCAAGGCCGAGGATCCAAGCAAAATACCACATCGCGTCTGCTTTCTCTCAGTACATGTCAGGGTTCAGGCGAACTTCTTCGGCACCGACGCGGCCAAACATAACGCGGTAGGCCCAGGTCGTGTAAGCGAGCACGATCGGCAGGAACACGAGCACGACCACCAGCATGATGAACAGCGTCAGGTGGCTGGACGAAGCATTCCAGACGGTGAGGCTCGACACGGGATCGATCGAGCTGGGCAGAATGAACGGAAACATCGAGAGCCCGACCGTCGCGATGATGCCCACGACCGCGAGCGAGGATCCGGCAAAGGCCAGCGCATCGCGCCGCAAACGCAGACCTGCCAGCGCGGCCACCGGCCCGAACAGGCCGAGGACCGGCGCAGCCATCATCCAGTGATGGTCGGCAAAGTTGGCAAGCCACGCGCCGGGCGCCGCTACTGCGCGGGCAAGATGCGGATTGGACGGCCCGCCCGTTTCGATCACCTCGGCCATGCGGAAGCCCAACCCGCCCCATGCGACAAAGGCTCCGCCTGCCGCGAACAGCACAAACGCGGCCGCCGCGGCGAGCGCACCATACCGACGCGCGCGGAACTGAACTGGCCCAGGCTCAAGCTTCATCGCCAGCCACCCAGCCCCGTGCATGACCAGCATCGCCACCGAAAGCAGCCCCGCCAGCACGGCAAACGGGCTGAACAGGCCCAGCAGCGAGCCTTCGTAGAACGTGCGCAGATCGCCATCGAGGCGGAACGGCGCGCCCAGCAGGACATTGCCCACCGCAACGCCGAACACGAGCGCGGGAACGAGGCCGCCGGTGAACAGCGCCCAGTCCCACCGTGCGCGCCACGAAGCTTCGGGTCGTTTGGAGCGATACTTGAAGCCTACCGGCCGCAGGATAAGCGCCGCCAGCACGAGGAACATCGCGAGGTAGAAGCCCGAAAAGCTGACCGAATAGACATAAGGCCAGGCCGCGAAGATCGCCCCGCCGCCCAGGATGAACCACACCTGGTTGCCTTCCCACGTCGCGCTCACCGTGTTGATCACCATGCGCCGTTCGAGATCGTTGCGCGCGACGAAGGGCAGCAGCGCCATTGCGCCAAGATCGAAGCCATCGGTCAGCGCGAAGCCGATCAGCAGCACGCCGATCAGCACCCACCAGATCAACCTCAGCGTCTCGTAATCAAGCGGCAGGGCCATGTCCGCGCTCCTTCACTCGGCCGGGACGCTGTGGAACGGGCTTGGCGTGGCAGGCGGCGGCACCGGATCACGGCGCGGCTGCCAGGGCGTAAAACCCTCCGGCCCCTTGCGGATCGTCGCCACCATCAGCCGGATCTCGATCACCGCGAGCACGCTGTAGAGCAAGGTGAAGCCCGCGATGGTGGTCCAGATCTGGCCAGTCGTCAGGCTCGACGCGCCAAGGAAGGTCGGCAGCACGCCGTCGACCGCCCAGGGCTGCCGTCCGATCTCGGCCACCAGCCAGCCCAGCTCGATGGCGACCCACGGCAGCGGGATCATCAGGACCGCCGCGCGCAGGAACCACTTCGCATCGAAGCGGCGCGTGTTGGCGAGGATCAGCGCGGTCGCGAAAAAGCCGATGAACAGAAAGCCAAGCCCCGCCATGCCACGAAACAACCAGAACAGCGCAGGCACATTGGGCACGGTGGACCACGCCGCCTTGTCGAGCGCTGCAGCATCGGCCTTGCGCGGATCGGCGACAAAGCGCTTGAGCAGGAGCGCATAACCGAGATCGTCCTTCGCGCTTTCAAACTGCGCGCGCGCGGCCACATCCCTGGGGTTTACCTTGAGCTTTTCCACGGCATCATAGGCCACCAGCCCATGCTCGATGCGTGTTCGCGCGTGGGCGACCAGCGGATAAATCCCCTCGACCTGCCCCGTCAGGCTGCGCGTGCCGATAATGCCGAGGACATAGGGGATCTTGACCTCATAGAGCGTCTCGCGCCCCGCGTTCGAGGGCAGGCCGAACACCGCGATCCCTGCCGGCGCCGGCTCGGTGTGCCATTCGGCCTCTACCGCGGCGAGCTTCATCTTCTGGTTGTCGGTCAGCGTGTAGCCGCTCTCGTCGCCGAGCACGACGACCGACAGCGCCGAGGCCAGCCCGAACGCCGCGGCCACGGCAAAACTGCGCTTGGCGAGTTCGAGATGGCGCCCCTTGAGGAGGTACCAGGCCGAGACGCCGAGCACGAAGACGCTCGCCGCGACATAGCCTGCGCTCACCGTGTGCACGAACTTGGCCTGCGCGACGGGATTGAACACCACGTCATAGAAGTTGGTCACTTCCATCCGCATCGTGACCGGGTTGAACGCCGCGCCCGTCGGGTGCTGCATCCAGCCGTTGGCGATGAGGATCCACAGCGCCGAGAAATTGGACCCGAGCGCGACCATGAACGTCGTGAACAGGTGCTGGCGTGCGGTGAGCTTGTCCCAGCCGAAGAACATCAGCCCGACGAAGGTTGCCTCGAGAAAGAAGGCCATCAGCCCCTCGATCGCCAGCGGCGCGCCGAAGATGTCCCCCACGTAGTGCGAGTAGTAGGACCAGTTGGTGCCGAACTCGAACTCCATGGTCAGGCCGGTTGCGACGCCCAGCACGAAGTTGATGCCGAAGAGCTTGCCCCAGAATCGGGTGATATCCCGCCAGATCGGGCGGTCGGTCATCACATAGACGCTTTCCATGATGACCAGAATGAACGACAAGCCGAGCGTGAGCGGCACGAACAGGAAATGGTACAGCGCGGTCAA
>NZ_JAIXZS010000021.1 GCF_027489515.1 Novosphingobium sp.
CGAAGAGCGGCACGACCATGCCGGGGAACACGACAATGTCGCGCAGGGGAAGCAAGGGATACTGTGTCATAGCTTCAATTCCATTCGCCCTGCCGCCGGGAGAGAGAACGGCAGGTTCTGTTGAAACTGAATATGGGAGCCCGCCCCCCTGCCCGCAATGGCCCGTTGTACCGGGGTTGTGGATGAGGGGGCGCGCCCAGCCACCATGCCGCCTTTCCGGACAGGCGGCAGGTTAAGCAGGCCGTACCCCGGCTCAGGGGATCGGCTGGACCACCGGCTGCGAGATGAACACTGGTGGCGGAGGCGGAGCCGGCGCGGTCGGCGCAGGCGGTGTCGGCTCTGCCGCTGGCGTTTCCACCATTGGCGCGGGCCCGGCAGCTGCATCTGCTGCCTCGTCCTCTTTCTCGATAACCCGCTTCTCGGCCGCCGAAACCGGGTCAGCCGCAGCGCCGATCGGCCGCGCGAACGGGCCGTAGCGGGTCTGGCCCTTCGCGAGCGGTCCGCGCCCATGCAGCGCCTCGATCTGATCGAAACGCGATTGCAGGTAGACCCGGCGATAGGTCGAATAGGGATCGGCCGCCTTGCGCAAACGCTGGAAGTCCTCGTCCGCCTCGTTGCGATAATCGAGCGAGTCGACGATATTGATCGGGATCGCGTACCAGGCCTTGTTGAACGGCGCGCCCACCGCGAGCGGCAGCGCCAGCCGGTCCACCACCAGGCCAAACAGATCGCGCACGGTCGTCGGCCCCACCAGCGGCAGGAACAGATAGGGCCCCGGCCCCACGCCATAGTAGCCAAGCACATTGGCAAGGCCGTTCTGCCGATAAGGCAGGTTGAAGGGTTTGCTGCGGGCGACGTCGATCGTTCCGGCAAGCCCGATGGTCGAATTGATGCCGAAGCGCCCCACCGTCTCGAACGCCTTGCCGGGCTTGAGTTCGAGCAGGTACGCCACTGCAACGACCGGCTCGCGCAAGTTGCGGATGAAATTGCGCAGCGCCATCCGTGCCGGGCGCGGCACCGCCTTCTGATAGCCAGACGCGATCGGGCCGACGAAGGCGTCGTCCACCGATTGCAGCACGTCGTAGCTCTTCTCGTTCACCTTCGCGAGCGGGTCTTCGACCGGCGCCTTGACCGTGCCGGAGACGACGATCTCGCCAGCAAGCGGCGGCAGCGCGTCCTGCGTCGGTGCAGCAGGCGCCGCAGCCGCGCTCTGGGCAGGCGCCGGGGCAGCAGGCGTGACCGAGGCGGAGGCAACCTCCGGCGCGGCAGGTGCCGTCGCTCCATCGGCAGGCGGGGCACTGGCCAGGGCGGCTGCGGCAAGCAGGACAAATGCGCTCAGGGGGAAACGACCTTCATGGGGCGCGCCAACCGGAATCCGGCGGCTCGTTCAACTTTTGTGACATTTGGATATAGCGCCTGTGTCCCCCCGGCGCCAGCCTGTCACGCGCACCGGGTGCGCCAGACGGACCGATCAGAACGGCAGCTTGAAGCCCGGCGGGATGCCTGCCGCCATCTGCACCTTCTGCATTTCCTCCGCCGCCGCTGCATCGGCGCGCTGGCGGCAATCGTTGAAGGCAGCGGCGATCAGGTCTTCGAGAATGCCCTTCTCGGCCTTGTCCATCAGGCTGTCGTCGATCGAAACACCGATCACGCGGCCCTTGGCCGAAGCCTTGATCCTCACGAGCCCGCCGCCTGCCACGCCTTCGACCTCAATCTGGTCAAGCTTGCCTTGCGCGTCCTCCATCTGCTTCTGGATGGTCTGGGCGGCGGCCTGCGCGGCCTGGATCATCTCTTCCATCGACTTCATGCGCGTTTGCTCCAAGGTTTCCGTTCGGTGGCGGATATAGTGCTTTCGTCGATCATTTCAGCCCCTGGAAACGCGGCAAAGGCCGCGCGCACCAAGGGATCCTCGCGCAAAGCCGCCTCTTCGCGTGCAGCAGCTGCCGCACGCGCCTCCTCAAGGCTGGGCATCGCGCTGGCAAGGTCGGCGCTGCGCTCGACACGCCACGATCCGCCAGTCGCGCCTTCAAGGCCGCGCCGCATGTCCGCCGTGGGATCGCCCGGAATGCCCGGCGCCAGCGCATAGACCAGTTGCCCCGGCGTGAGAGAGATCACCCGCACCGAAAGCCGCATGGCAGAGCCGATCAGCGGCGAAACCTGCTCGACCTGCTCGACAAGCTGCGCCCATTGCGCGGACGCTCGCGCGGCAACCGCCTCCGGGCTCGGCGCCATAGCAGCCACCGGCGCAGCGCCATCTGCAGGCGGCGCAGACTGCATTGTCGGCGGGTTCGCCGCAAAGGCCTCAAGCTGCTTGATCAGCCCGCCCGGGTCCGGCAGGTCCGCCGCGTGCATCACGCGCAGCAGCGCCATCTGCGCCGCCACCAGCGGATCAGGCGCGCCGCGCACCTCTTCATAGCCCTTGAGCAGCAGTTGCCACAGCCGGTGCAGCGCGCCCGCGCCCAGCTTCTTCGCCCAGCCCTCCAGCGCTTCGCGCTCCTCGGCCGAGCGCGCGTCCGCCGTGCCTGAAATCTGCGTGACGGTCACCTTGTGGACGAGATCGAGCTGCGCGCGCATCATCGCGGTCGGTTCGATCCCCAGCGCAAACTGGCTCGCCACTTCCTGCAGCACGCCGTCGCCCTTGCCGCCGATCACCGCGCTGAACAGGCGGCGCTGCATGGTCTTGTCGGCAAGGCCCAGCATCTCGCGGACCTGCTCGGCCGTAACTTCACCCCCGCCCGCCATATCGGCATGGCTGATCGCCTGATCGAGGATCGAGAGACCATCGCGCACCGAGCCCTCGGCCGCCGCCGCGATCATCGCCAGCGCCTCATCCTCGGCATGGACGCTTTCTGCCTCGCACACCTTGCCGAAATGCGCGGCAAGCACCGGCGTCTGGATCCGCCGCAAGTCGAACCGCTGGCAGCGCGAAAGCACCGTCACCGGCAACTTGTCGACTTCCGTTGTCGCGAAGAGGAACTTCACATGCGCCGGCGGCTCTTCCAGCGTTTTCAGCAGCGCGTTGAACGCGTTGCGGGAAAGCATGTGCACTTCGTCGATGATGTAGATCTTGTAGCGCGCCGAAACCGCCGCATAGCGCACCGCCTCGATGATCTCGCGCACGTCGTCGACGCCGGTGTGGCTCGCCGCGTCCATCTCGATCACGTCGATATGCCGCCCTTCGGCAATCGCGACGCAGGGCTCGCACACCCCGCAGGGGTCGATTGTCGGCCCGCCCTGCCCATCCGGTCCGATGCAGTTGAGCGCCTTGGCAATGAGGCGCGCGGTCGAGGTCTTGCCCACCCCGCGCACGCCGGTCATCAGGAAGGCATGCGCCAGCCGCCCGCGCCGGATCGCGTTGCCCAGCGTCTGGACCATCGCGTCCTGCCCGATCAGTTCGCCAAAGGTCTGCGGGCGATACTTGCGCGCCAGCACGCGGTAGGGCTGGCCAGGAGGCGCGGGCATGGGAGCGGCAACCGGTGGCGCCGCCCGCTCTTCCTGCACCACGCTGGCAACCGCAGCAGGCGCGGGATCGCCAAACATCGAGGCTTGCCCCGCGGCCTCAAGCTCCGCCGCCGATGGACCGTCGTCCTCGGGTTCATCAGCGATGGGCGCGCCAAACATGTCGGTGGAATCGACCATGAACCCTGATTAGGCCCTCCCGCGCCAATTGTCGAAGCCCCCTGACCCAACTCGCCGGGGATTGACAGACAGGTTGCAAAGCGCAACCTTCCTGCCATGAGCACGATAACGCCCGGCCGGATGACCGCCGCCCATCAAGGATCCCTCGTGGTGTTCGTGATCGGCATGCGGATCAATCACTTCCACAAGGTGGGCAAGTGGTGGCCAGTGTTTCAGGCGATGGGCCCGATGCTCGGAGAAGTCTCGCGCGATCCGCAAAGCGGCTTTCTCGGCTACGAATTTCTCCTGCGCAGCCTGCGCACGGTCGTCCTGCTGCAATACTGGCGCGATTTTGACAGCCTCGAGGCCTATGCCCGCGCCCGCGAGAAACAGCACTGGCCCGCCTGGACCGCGTTCAACAAGGCCATAGGCAACGACGGCACCGTGGGAATCTTCCATGAGACCTACGTCGTCCCCGAACACGGCAGCGAGACGATCTACGGCAACATGGTTCCCTTCGGCCTCGGCAAGGTTAGCGGCGTCGTCCCGGCTACGGGTTCACGCAACGAGGCGCGTTCCAGAATGCGGGGCATTTCTGAGGGGGATTGAAGGAGCCGGGCGACCCGCCGCACATCGTTGTGGCTGCTTCCTTCCGGACCTGACCAGGTTGGCGACAGCAAACGTCCGCCCGACTCCCGCGGCGCATATGGCGGCGCCTGCCGGAAAATGCAATCCCGTGCGGACGCGGCGGAACCTACCGGAAGTTGTCGGCGTAGCTCTGCAGCTTGAGGCGCTTCGGCGGCACCGGGCTGACATGTGCGGCGATGCCATACTTGTCGGCATAGGCCTTCGCTTCGTCCGCCGAACCGAAGGTCAGCACGACCTGCACTTGCGTATCGCCAGAGCCGGCCCAGCCCATCAGCGGATCGGGCTTGCGCGCCTCTGCCGGAGCGAATTCGAGAACCCACTGATCGGTGCGTGACTTGCCCGATTGCATGGCGTTTTTCGGGCGCTGGTAGATGCGTGCAGTCATACGCGCCCCTTGCCCACGAATCGGCTTTGAAATCAAGTGCGGGTTGGGTCGGAATGCAGTGTTTCCCGCTCTGGATCTCGGCCTGCGCGGGGATGACGAAGGAAGCAGGACTCCATCATCCAAACCAGGCATCATTCCCGCGCAGGCGGAAATTCAGAGCGACACGGCGCAACGCCGGGGATCTAACGTTTCCCCGCCTGAAACGCGTTCTTGGTCCGGAGGCTTGCTTCCTCTTCCCACGGCGCTTCTGGCCACCGGTGCTTGGGATAACGGCCCTTCATGTCCTTCACCACGTCGCGCCATGAACCGCGCCAGAAGCCCGGCAGATCGGCCGTCGTCTGGATCGGCTTCTGCCCCGGCGAAGTGAGCGAGAGCAACAGCGGCCGAGGCGGATCGCCGATCGTCGGATGCCGGTCGAGCCCGAACAGTGCCTGCACGCGCAGCTCCACCATCGGGCCGCCCTCATGCGCATAGTCGATCGCGTGGTTGGTCCCGGCGGGCGACGTAAACTCGGCCGGCGCCAACCGGTCGAGCGTGCTCCGCGCATTCCAGTCAAGCCGCCCCAGCAGCGCCTCATGCAGCTTGCCCGCCCCGATCTCGAATTCGCGCCGACCTGCCAGCAGCGGCCCCAGCCAGTCCTCCGCCTCGGCTAGCAAAGCCTCCGGTGAAAGCGCGGCAAGCCCCGCGTATCGCGCGCGCTCGATCAGCGCCAAGGCCTTCTCACCCAGCGGCAGCAGAGCGAGGCCCTCGGCTCGCAGCCGCTCGATCAGCAAGGCCTCGACCGCCTCTCTTGGCGGTGAAGGATCGGGCACCCGCGCCAGCACAACAGCGCCGAGCCGCCGCTCCAGCCGCGCTTCGACCCGCGCCTCGGCCGCGTTCCAGCTCAGCGCATGCCGCGCCTCGATCCGGTGCGTGAGGTGGCGGGTGACCTCTGCCTCCTCCAGCGCCAGGGCCGCGGTGATCCTAGCGCCCTTGGCCTCACCCTGCGCATCGCCGATCACCAGCCATGGGGCGCGGACCAGCGAACTCGCCGGGTCGAGCCGGTAGCCGCGCCCGCCAGAGGCCAGCCATTCCTCGCCGCTCGCGGCGCGCGCGCGCGCAATCCGGTCTGGAAAGGCCTCCGCGAGTAGCACGCCAAGCGGCACTTGCGGTCCCTGCTGCCCGCCAAAGTCCCGTGCAGCGCGCTCCGCAGCCTTGGCCCAGCGCGCCGCTAGCGCGCGCGAAGCCTCGGCCCGCCCGCCGCGCTCACGCCCCGAGCGTTCCAGCCGCGCGGCAAGGTCCTCGCCGCGCCCGCCAAGGCCGCGCTCCTGCAGCAGCAGCGCCAGGCGCGCCGCCTCCTCCGCCTGCCCCCGCGCCGCCGCATAGAGCAGCATATGCGCCAGCGCCGGCTCCATCGGCAGCGATGCCATCGCGCGCCCATGCGCGGTAATCCGACCCTCATCGTCCAGCGCGCCCAGCGCAGCGAGCGCCCCGCGCGCCGCTGCCATCGCAGCTGCGGGCGGCGGATCGATCCACGCCATCTCAGCCGGATCGCCTGCGCCCCATTGCGCCAAGGTCAGCGCCAGCGGGGTGAGATCACTTGTGAGGATTTCCGGCGGATCGAAGGCCTCACGGCCCGCGTGTGCGGCTTCCTCCCACAATCGGTAGGCCACGCCCGGCCCCTGCCGCGCCGCACGCCCCGCGCGCTGCGCGGCAGAGGCCTGGCTCGCCCGCACCGTCACCAGCCGCGAGACGCCCGCTGCCTTGTCGAACTCCGATCGCCGCGAGAGGCCGGCATCGACCACGATCCGCACGCCGTCCAGCGTCAGCGAGGTTTCGGCAATGCTCGTCGCCAGCACCACGCGCCGCCGCCCATCGGGCGCGCGCCGGATCGCCGCGCGCTGCCCCGCCGGCTCCACTTGCCCGTGCAGCGGCAGCACCAGTGCCTTCGGCAGGCGCTCGGCCAAGAGGTCCGCGCATCGCTCGATCTGCGCAACACCTGGCAGGAACGCCAGAATATCGCCCTCTTCCTCGCCCCACGCCTGGATCACCGCGCTCGCTACCGCCTGTTCGGGCTTCAGATCGGGCCGCGCGCCGAGCCATCGAATGCCAAGCGGATGCGCCTTGCCCTCGCTTTCCACCACCGCGCAATTCCCCAGCAGCCGGGCAAACCGGGCACCATCGAGCGTGGCGGACATGACCACCAGCCGCAGATCACCGCGCAGCACGCCCTGCGCCTCGATCGCCAGCGCCAGCGCCAGATCGCTCCCCAGCCCGCGCTCGTGCGCTTCGTCGAACAGCACCGCCGAGACGCCCGCCAGTTCGGGATCGGCGAGCAGCGCCGAGACAAAGATCGCCTCGGTCATCACCACGATCCGCGTGCGCGGCCCCCGCTTGGCATCAAGCCGGGTCACATAGCCGACCGTCTCGCCAGCTTGCTCCCCCATGAGCTCGGCCATGCGCTCCGCCGCCGCGCGCGCCGCCACGCGCCGGGGCGAAAGCACCACGACCTGGCCTTTGCACCACGCCTCGCCGATTAGCGCGGGCGCCACCGCCGTCGTCTTGCCTGCCCCCGGCGGCGCGATCAGCACCGCCGCAGGGCCAGCACGCAGTGCGGCCAGCAACTGTGGCAAAACGGCATGGATCGGAAGCACGCTCACACCTTTCGCCCTAAGCACCCTCTGCGCCCCCTGCAATCCATGCTAGGGCGGCCCACATGAGGACCAGCATCGAAATTCTCGTCGCGCTCCTCACGAGCATTCTCGCTGGCGGAACGGTGATCGCGGTCTTGATCGCCGCCGCCGCGCTGCTCGCCGTCAGCGCGCTGTGGTGGCTGATCGGCAAGCGTCCCGGCTGACCCATCCGCACTTTCGCTAGCGCGCCCCCGCCTTGACCGGCCCGCGCCGCCGCGCCACCCTATGTCGCAAACTTACCGGGAGAATTCCACGTCATGCAGCACCGCCGCCTCGGCACTTCCGCCATCGTCGTTTCCGATATCTGCATGGGGACGATGACCTTCGGCAGCCAGGCCGATGAAGCAGCCTCGCTGCGCATCCTCGACATGAGCTACGACGCCGGCATCAACTTCTACGACACGGCCGAGGGCTACCCCGTGCCGCCCGATGTAAAGTGGGTCGGCCGCACCGAAGAGATCGTCGGCAAGTGGCTGAAAACCAAGCCGCGCGATGCAATCATCCTTGCCACCAAGGTCTCCGGCCCCAGCCACGTCTGGTTCAAGAGCCCCAAGCGCAATGGCATGACCGCGCTCGATCGGCACAATATCATCAAGGCGGTCGAGGAAAGCCTCCAGAAGCTCGGCACCGACTACATCGACCTCTACCAGACCCACTGGCCCGATCACGACACACCCTATGAAGAGACGATGGAAGTGCTCGACGAGCTCGTCCGCGCCGGCAAGGTGCGCGTGCTCGGCTGCTCGAACGAAACCTCGTGGGGCCTGATGAAGTCGATCGAGGCAGCGAAAGCCGTCGGCGCTGCGCGCTACCAGACGATCCAGAACAACTTCAGCCTCAATAACCGCCGCTTCGAGGACGAACTGGCACAAGTCTGCCGCAAGGAGGGTGTGAGCCTCATCCCCTACTCACCGATTGGTGGCGGCGTGCTCGCCGGCAAGTACAACGGCGGCGCCCGCCCCGAAGGCGCTCGCTTCTCGAAATACCTCGAAATGGGTGGCCGCCAGGCCGGCATGGCCCGCCGCTTTGTCAACGAGAAGTCGACCGCATCGGCCGAACGCTTTGCCGCGATCGCCGCTGAACACGGGCTCGACCCCGTCACCTTCGCGGTCGCCTGGTCGAAGCAGCACGATTTCGTCGCCTCGACCATCGTCGGCGTGACCACCGAGGCTCAATGCGCCCCGATCTTCGCCGCCGCCGATCTGGTCCTGCCGGAAGAGGCGATGAAGGCAGTCAACGCGGTGAGCCGCGAGATCATGTACCCGATGGGGTGAAATCGCGCCCGGTCCGCGCCCAAATGCTGACCGGGCAGCTTCCCTCCAGCCTCACGCCACGATCAGGATGTCCGAGAAGGCCAGATCGGGCCCTCCGGCAAGCGTGGCGACCTTGACCGCCTTGATCGTGCCCGTGCCATCGGCATCGTACCACAGTGCGCCGCTTGCCGAATTGTAGATCAGCCGATCATCGGCATCGTGGGCAAAATTCACGCCGTCGCCCGACCAGAACGCCGCACTGGAGAGCGCCCCGCTTGCTGCGAAACCCGTGAACACGCCCCTCGCGAACACCAGCTTGTCCGTTCCCGAAACAAAGTCCGTGATCAGGTCCGCATTGAGGCGCGTGTTGCCCGGCGTATCGAAGATGAACCGGTCCGCACCGGCCCCACCGGTGAGCACGTCGCGCCCCAGATTGCCGTAGAGGGCATCATTGTCGTTGCCGCCCATGATCCGGTCGGCGCCAAGCCCGCCAATCAGGGTATCGTTCCCCGCGCCGCCGACAAGCCGGTTGTCCCCGTCGTTGCCGGTCATGGTATTATTCAGCGCATTGCCGCTGCCCTTGAGGTTGGCCGTCCCGGCCAGAGTCAGGTTCTCGACAAGACGCAGCCCGGCCGAGACATCGAGGTTGTACGAAACCGAGGTCAGGACCGTGTCGAGCCCGCCCGCATCGACGAGGCCCGATGTTGTGGTCGTCTCATAGACCCGGTCGCTGGTGGCATCGACGATATAGGTATCGTTGCCCGCACCACCGAGCATCTTGTCGCTGCCCGCACCGCCGTTCAACGTATCGTCGCCTGCACCGCCCACAAGCCGGTTGTTAGCCGAATTGCCGGTGATCACGTTGTCCAGGGCGTTCCCGGTCCCGTTGATCCTGGCGCTCCCGGTCAGCGTCAGGTTCTCGACAAAGCGCAGCCCAGCCCTCACCCCGAGATCCAGCGTGATCGCGCTCTCGATCCGATCGGTGCCTCCCGCATCGATCTGGCTCGCCGTGGTGGTGGTTTCAAACACCCGGTCGCCGATCGAATCGACGACATAGGTGTCGTTGCCCGCACCTCCCACCATCCGGTCCTTGCCAACACCGCCATCGAGCACATCGTCGCCGGCCTCGCCGAACAGCTTGTCGTTGCCGACCTCGCCAAACATCGTGTCATTGCCCGCCCCGCCGAGCATGGTGTCGCCGTTCGGATTGGGATCGACCGGCTTGGGAACGTGTAGGGTGTCAAGACTGATCGCGAGCCGCGCCGTCGTGCCGGCCACGAAGCTGGACGATCCGTAGGGGCGCAGCGCGATCGTGTAGGTCCCGTCGGCGAGGAAGGTGAAGGTCAAGTAGGGATCGCGGCTGCTGGTCGAGCCTCCTGCGCCGTCGCTCGTGCTGGAATCGTCATCAGTGGCGACGATTGTACCGGTCGAATCAAAGAGTTCCAGATAACTGTCGACGCTGGAACCCCCATTGCTGACCCCGTCGACATCGAAGACAAAGGTCTGCCCTTTGCGCGCCGTGAACGAGAAGGTCTCGTAGCGTTCTCCGGATGCGGTGATCTCCACCGTGAGGTGGGGATGGGTCGTGGCTTCGGCAATGTTGGGATCATCGGCAAGGCTCCAGGCCGTGTCGAGCACGACCGGCGCATCGAGCTGGTTGACCACGGACTGCGCAATGATCTGCACCCCCGTGCCGCCCGTCGTTATGTCCACCAGCGCGTCGAGCGGGTCGACCGGGCGCGGCACAGTGAAGCCGTCGCCATGCAGGGTGTCGTTGCCCTTCCCGCCCAACAACTGATCGGAGCCGTCGCCGCCATTGAGCGCGTCGCTGCCGTCGCCGCCCGACAGGACGTCCTTGGCCCCGCGCCCCCACAGCTGGTCATCGCCGGCGAGGCCGTTGATCTGGTCGCGCCCCTCGCCGCCGCGGATATCGTTGCCACTGGCATCGCCATTCTGGCGCAGGATCGATTGATCGGTGGCGATGCCGTCATCGGCCAGCACTTCGGTGCTGACAAGGAACACCCAGAGGCCGCCGATCTGGGCCACCCCGATCGATCTGCTATCGATCCCGACCAGTGCGCTTGAAGCGCTGATGTTCCGCGCGAGATCGGCATAGACCTCCTCGGGGGTGTCACCCCCGTTCCAACTGGCGAAGACCATGGTCTTGGAAAGGTCGATCCCGGCACCAGCGGCAAGATCCGCAAACACCGTGCGGAAGTCCTCGCCATTGCTCAGCGTCTCCGCCCAGTTGGCGCCGCCATTGAGGATGACGACAGGCACAGCGTCCCCGCGATTGTGCGTCACGTCTAGTGCGATGCGGTTCGCGATCGCTGAGAGCGCGGCGTTGACCGCAAGCTCGGTCCCGTCGGTGCGGATGGCGTCGTTAATGTACGCGGTCTGCACGATCTCACCATCGTTGAGCAGATCGCCCGCGCGTTCGCCCAGCGCGCGGTTGGCGATGAACGGATCGGGCAGCGCTGCAGGATCGATGATCTTGATGCCCGTCGCGACGTCGGACGGATTCACCACGGTTCCGCCGGCATTGATGGCATGGCCAAGCTTGATGCCCGTGGTGAGATAATAGGCGAAGCCCGACGCGGCCTCTCCGGAGGAGACAGCCGCCGCCGCGTCGGCATAGTGCGAGACGTACCAGGCTTCGTCGAAGATCAGGTTGGCAAAGTTGGGCTCCGGAGCCGCCGCCTGGAGATCAGGGTGCAGCATCGGCCCCGGCGCGCTGCGATAGGCGTCGAAAGCCTCGCCCAGTTCGGAGCGAACGCTCTCGCTGATCCCGAAGGTATAGACGAGCCCGGTCACCAGACCAGCAACGAGCCCGGCAATCGGCGTCCCCACGAAGGTCACGCCTGCCCCGACGCCGGTCGACAGAGCAATGCCGAGGACAAAGTCCCCGAGCTCGATCGCAGTCTGCTTCTGCCAGTTGCTGGCAGAGCGGATATTGTCGAGACGATTGCCGATATCGATCGTGTAGCCGAGGATCGAGAATGCCTTGGCCATCTTGCCCATCAAGGCTACGCCCTTGTCGGCAGTGTCGATATTCTCGATGATGTGCTTGAATATTTCGGACTGAGTCTCCTTGTAATTCATCACCGAACCAAGGATGTCCGCCAGCGTATCGTCAATGAACTGCTTGTCGGGATCGGCGAAATCGGCGACCTCGACGATGATCGAATAGTGCTCAAGATCGCCGTAAGAAGGGTCGGCCTTGATGCGCAGCACGTTCGTGCCCTTCACAAGGTCGAAGGTTACCTCGCGCACATCGTTGGGATTGTCATCAAGATAGATCTGCACCCGCGCCTGCGTCTCGGCAGAAACGGTCAGGGCAATGAAATCCTGCCCGTCGCTATCGCCGACCGCATCAAAGAACGACAGCGTCATGCCGCCGCTCACCGATCCGAAATCGCGATCCACCGGCATCTTGCCTTTGAGCAGATCCACCATGGGTGCCGGCAGGTCCGCGACCGCCGGTCCGAACACGATTGTATCGACCGAGAATCCCGCGTCATCGAAAGCCTGATCAATGATCGCGATGGAGGCAATCCCGCCAGGGTCGTCGCAGGAGAACGTGAGCACCCCGTAACCGCTGTTCGTGGTCGCCTGGATCAGCTGGCCGGCCGCGTCGCGAAATTCGACCCGGGTCGAGCCGAGGTTGTTGAAGTAGCCCACATCGAGTGACGCGCTGGTGACGGCATCATCGAAATAGATGAACACCGGCCCTTTGTAGCTCGCATTGGCCGCGATGACGGGAGAATCCGGCTGTGCGCTATCCGTTGTTATCTCACCGGTGGTCCGCACCACGGTGTCATCGAACGTGAAGACCGGATTGACTGTTCCGGTACGGTATTCCGAGAAAGTAATGGTCGACATGCCAATCCCCCGATTGAATGGATCCGCGCTGCACGCCCTTAGCCATCGGATCCGCCAAGCGGCCTGATCAACGATGACGGGCGCAAGACACCGCGCTCGTATGCAACAACAAAATCAACGCAAATGCAGACGATGTACCGGCACGAAATAGGCCATCCCGCCGGATTGCTCCGCCAGAAAACTGCATCCAGCGCACCGGATTATATCCGGCGCCGCCTGCATCTGTTTACTAATTGTTTCCAAGAATTCCGCCGAATCGCCGGCAGAATTTCTTGCGCCCCACTATATCTTAACCACGCTTTTGCATGGATCAAGCGATCTCGCGCACGCGGCAAGAATCCGTCGATGCCAATACAGTCAGGTGAGCCGCGCCCGCTGTTCATCCAGCATGGCGAAGACCGCGCTGCCGCGAAATTGGTGGCCAGGCTCCTCGCCGGGCTCGCACAAACCGGCCGAGCGTCGCCCCAGTGCCGCCTCAGTACTGAACTAGTACCGCCGCGCCACGGCAAACTCTGCCGCCTCGGTCATGGCTTCCTTGGCCGCACTGGCCGGGAATCTGGCAATCGCGTCGATCGCGCGCTGGGCGTAGTGGCGGGCACGCTCGCGGGTGGCGTTTACGGCCTCATGCTTGCGGATCAGCGAAACGGCATGCGCCAGATCGGCATCGCTGTTGCGGTCCCCCGCAATCGCTTCCTGCCAGAACGTGCGCTCCTCGGCCGAGCCCCGCGCATAGGCGAGGATCACTGGCAAGGTCATCTTGCCCTCGCGGAAGTCGTCGCCCTGATCCTTGCCCATTTCGGACGCGTCCGAATCGTAGTCGATCGCATCGTCGGCCAGCTGGAACGCGATGCCGAGGTTGCGGCCATAGCTGTCGAGCGCCAGCTCGTCCGCCTCGCTGCGTTCTGCCACCACTGCGGCGATGCGGCAGGCGGCGGCGAACAGCGCGGCTGTCTTGGCGTTGATGATCGCGAGGTAACGTTCCTCGCTCGTCTCCACCTGCCGCTGCGCGACAAGCTGGTCCACTTCGCCCTCGGCGATCACGGCCGAGGCGTTCGAGAGGATCTTCAGCACCTTGAGGCTGCCGTCCTCCACCATCAGTTCGAAGCTGCGGCTGAACAGGAAATCACCGACAAGCACCGTCGCCGGATTGCCGTAGATAATGTTGGCGGCCTTCTTGCCGCGCCGCATGTCGGAGCCGTCGACCACGTCATCGTGCAGCAGAGTCGCGGTGTGGATGAACTCCACCGTCGCCGCCAGCTTGTAGTGGCGGCTGCCACCGTATCCCAGCAGCGAGGCGCTCGCGAGGGTCAGCATCGGACGCATGCGCTTGCCGCCACCGGCGATGAGATGGCCAGCGAGTGCCGGTATCAGCGGGATGCGCGATTGCATCCGTCCGAGGATCACTTCGTTGACACTGTTCATGCCATCGGCCACGAGCGCCATGAGCGGCTGCAGCGAAGGCTCGGCGCGGCGGGGGAGAGGGTGGATGGTCGCGGTCATCGCCGTTCGCTTGGCCTGCCCACCGGCGCTTGGCAAGATGCAACTTGTGCCAGTGTGGGCAGCATGACCCGTGCGGCGGGCCAGATGCAGGCGATGGAACGGAGATTTGGGATGAGCGAAGACCCGGTTCTGGCCGGTTACCGCCAGAGCATCGACAACATCGATGCGGCGATGATCCACATTCTGGCCGAGCGATTCCGCATCACCCAGGCGGTCGGCGCTTACAAGGCGGCGCACCAGCTTCCCGCCAGCGACCCCGCGCGTGAGGAGCGCCAGATCGCCCGCCTGCGCGCGCTGGCGGTCGATGCCAAGCTTGATCCCGAATTCAGCGAAAAGTTCCTGCGCTTCATCATCCAGGAAGTGATCCGCCACCACGAACAGGCGGCGGAAGCAAAAGGGTGAGTGCCGGCCTTGGCGCCGAGGGCTGGCTTCGCAGCGCGTGGTATGTCGCAGACTGGGCCGATGCGATCACCGATGCGCTGACCCCGCTCGAAATCCTTGGCCAACGCGTCGTGCTGTTCCGCGCGGCAAATGGCGATCCCGTCGCGCTTGAGGATGCCTGCCCGCACCGCAAGCTCCCGCTGTCGATGGGCCGGCGCGAGGGCGATCACCTCGTTTGTGGCTATCACGGCCTCACGTTCGATACCGCCGGCACCTGCGTGACTGCGCCGACGCAAGCCAGCCTGCCCAAGGCCTGCGTCCGGTCCTATCCGCTTGCCGAGCGTTATGGGCTCGTGTGGATCTGGATGGGCGATCCGGCAGCGGCGGACCCGGCGACAATCGTCGACATCCCGCAATGGGGCTCGCCCGCATGGGGCTATAATCGCGGGCCTATGATGCAAGTCGATTGCCACTACCTCTACGTGGTCGACAACCTGCTTGATCCCACCCACGTCACTTGGGTCCACCCCGGCTCGTTCGGCGATGCCTCCTGCGCCGCCGTGCCGATAGAGACCCTCTCGGCGCCCGATGGCGTCACCGCCGCGCGCTGGCTCATGGATACCGAGCCCGCCCCGTTCTACGCCAAGTTCCTGAAGTTTGCCGGCCGCGCCGATCGTTACCAGCACTACGAGGTGCGCTACCCCTCGAACGCGGTGATCAAGGCAGTGTTCGCTCCCGCCGGCACCGGTGGCCACAACCAGCCCCTCCACGCCGATGCGTTCTGCATGGATAGCTTCAACTTCCTGACACCGGTGAACGCGCGGACCACGCGCTATTTCTGGTTCCAGCTGAGGAACTTCGCGCCCGATGATGTGGGCGTATCAGAAGAATTCACCGCGGACGTGAAACATGCCTTCGAGGAAGACCGTGTCATCCTGAACGCCGTGCAGATCGGCATGGACACCAGCCCCACGCTGACCATCGACCTCAAGAACGACCTCGCCTCGTTCCGCTTCCGTCAGACCCTTGCGCGGATGATCGCGGCGGAGGGCTAAGGTCGCCCTTTCTCAAGCCGCGATAAGGAAATCGCTGAAAGCCAGCGCCGGCGCACCCGTCAGCACCGCCACCTGCACCGCAGCCGTCGCCCCGGTGCCATCCGCGTCATACCACAGCGCCCCGGTCGTGGTGTTGTAGATGAACCGATCGGTCGCATCGTGCGCGGCATTGAAGCCTGCGCCCGACCAGAACGCATCCACGCTCATCGCCCCCGTTCCGGCAAAGCCGGTGAACACCGCACGGCTGAACGAGAGCTTGTCGCTGCCCGAAGTGAAGTCCTGCAGCGTATCGAGGTTGGTCGCCGCATTGGGCGCGCTGTCAAACAGGAAGGTATCGGTGCCAGCGCCGCCGGTCAGCGTGTCATTGCCCGCGCCGCCCGCCAGCCGGTCGTTGCCGATCCCGCCCAGCAGCGTGTCATTGCCCAGCCCGCCGGTCAGCGTGTCGTTGCCGTCGAGCCCAGAAAGCACGTTGTTCCCGGTGTTGCCAAGGATCACGTTGTCGAGCGTATTGCCCGTACCGTCGATCGCCGCGCTGCCGGAAAGCGTCAGGTTTTCGACGTTGAGCGCCAGCGTCCAGCTCAGCGAAGCCGTCACGAGATCGGTCCCGCCGCCGGCCGCTTCGGTCGTCACGTCGAGCGCATTGTCGACCAGGTAGCTGTCATTGCCGCTGCCGCCGACCAGCGTATCCGCGCCCGCGCCGCCATCAAGCACATCGTTGCTGCTGTTGCCGGTGATCACGTTGGCCAGCGCATTGCCGATGCCGGTATGCGAAATGTTGTTGGTGAAGGTCAGCCGTTCGACATTCGCGCCCAGCGTGTAGCTCGCGAGCGTGGTCTGCACCGTGTCGGTGCCTTCGCCAGCGAGTTCGGTGACGACATCGCCCGCCACGTCGACGACGTAGATGTCGTCGCCCAGACCGCCGAGCATCGTATCGCTGCCGCTGCCACCGTTCAGCGTGTCGTTCCCGCCAAGCCCGGTCAGCACGTTGGCGCCGCTGTTGCCGGTCAGGATGTTGGCATCGGTATTGCCGGTGCCGTTGATGGGGGAGGAACCCGAAAGCGTCAGGTTCTCGACGTTCGCCGCCAGCGTCCAGCTGATCGAGGCGGTCACGAGATCGGTGCCCTGCGCGGCCAGCTCGGTTGTCACGTCGCCGGCATTGTCGACCACGTAGCTATCGTTCCCCGCGCCACCGATCAGCGTATCGGCCCCCGCCGCGCCATCGAGCACATCGTTACCACTGTTGCCGGTGATCAGGTTGGCGAGCGCATTGCCGGTTCCGCTGTGCGCCGCGCTGTTGGTGAAGGCCAGCCGCTCGACGTTGGCTGCCAGTGTGTAGCTCGCGATGTTGGTCTGCACCGTATCGGTGCCCTCGCCCGACAGTTCAGTCACCACATCGCCTGCAGCATCGACGACGTAGATGTCATCGCCCAGACCGCCGAGCATCGTATCGTTGCCGGAGCCGCCGTTCAGCGTGTCGTTCCCGCCAAGCCCGGTCAGCACGTTGGCGCCGCTGTTGCCGGTCATCACGTTCGCATCGGTGTTGCCGGTGCCATTGATCGCCGCTGTGCCCGAAAGCGTGAGGTTTTCGACATTGGCGGACAGCACCTGACTGACCGAGGCGGTGACAAGGTCGGTGCCCTGCCCGGCCAGCTCGGTCACCACGTCACCGGCATCGTCCACCACATAGCTGTCGTTGCCCAAGCCGCCGACCAGCGTATCCGCCCCGGCGCCGCCATTCAGCGTGTCGTTGCCGGCATTGCCGGTGATCACGTTGGCCAGCGCATTGCCCGTTCCGCTATGCGCCGAAGAGTTGGTGAACGTGAGGTTCTCGACATTGCTGCCCAGCGTGTAGCTGCTCAGCGTGGTCTGCACGACATCGCTGCCTTCGCCACCAAGCTCGGTCACCACGTCGCCCGTCGCATCGACGACATAGGTGTCGTTGCCCTGCCCGCCGATCAGGGTATCATTGCCCGATCCGCCGTTCAGCGTGTCGTTTCCACCAAGGCCCCGCAGCGTGTTCGCGCCGGAATTGCCGATCAGCACGTTGACATCGGTGTTGCCTGTGCCGCTGAGCGCCGCGCTGCCCGTCAGCGTCAGGTTCTCGAAGTTGGCGCCCAGCGTCCAGCTGATCGAGGCGGTGACAAGGTCGGTGCCCTGCGCGGCAAGTTCGGTCACCACATCGCCGGTATTGTCGACGACATAGCTGTCATCGCCCAGCCCGCCGACCATGGTGTCGGCGCCCGCGCCGCCGTTCAGCGTATCGTTGCCGCCAAGTCCTGTCAGCACGTTGGCCGCGCTGTTGCCGGTCAGCGTGTTGGCATCATTGTTGCCGGTGCCGTTGATTGCAGAGGAACCCGAAAGCGTCAGGTTCTCGACATTCGCCGCCAGTGTCCAGGTGATCGAGGAGGAGACGCTGTCGGTCCCTTCGCCGGCCGCCTCGGTGGTCAAGTCGCCTGTGTTGTCGACGGTGTAACTGTCGTTGCCCTGCCCGCCGATCATCGTGTCGGCGCCGCTGCCACCGTTCAGCGTGTCGTTGCCGCCAAGTCCGATCAGCACGTTGGCCGCGCTGTTGCCGGTCAGCGCGTTGGCGTCGGTGTTGCCGGTGGCGTTGATCGCTGAAGTGCCCGAAAGCCCGAGGTTGTCGACATTGGCCGCCAGCGTCCAGCTGATCGCGGCAAAGACCGTGTCGGTCCCCCCGCCAGCATTCTCGATCGTCGTGTCGCCGGCGTTGTCGACATAGTAGGTATCGTTGCCGAGCCCGCCGACCATGCGGTCTGCGCCAGACCCGCCGTTGAGGATGTCCGCGCCGCCGCCGCCGGTCAGCACGTTGTTCAGCGCATTGCCGTTGCCCGTATGCGCGACATTGTTGGTGAAAGTCAGGTTCTCGATGGTGCTCCCCAGCGTGTAGCTGGCAAGCGTGGTCTGCACCGTATCGGTGCCCTGCCCGGCAAGCTCGGTCACCACATCGCCCGCCGCATCGACGACGTAGATGTCATCGCCCAGCCCGCCGATCATGGTGTCGCTGCCGGTGCCACCATCGAGCAGGTCACTGCCGCCAAGGCCGTTCAGCGTATCGTTGCTGGCAAGGCCCATGATGTGATCGTCAGCCGTGGTGCCGCTCAGCGTATCGACCGCCGGGGTGCCGATGATCAGCTTGTAGGGGCCATAGCTGAACATTTGCGCCTTGATCCCGGTGCCATCGGCATCGCCGCCGAGGCCGCTGCCATCGGACCAGGCAATTACGAAGCCGCCGCCCAGCAGGCTGCTGATGACCGGGCGCTCCTGATAGTCCGCAGTCACCGTGTTGACGAGGACCTCGCCGCCCACCTTGGCCCCCGCGCCATCGTAGAATTGCGCCTTGATCTCGCTGTTCGTGGGGCTGACGAAGTGCTGCCACGTCACCACGAAGCCGCCATCCGGCAGACTTGCGATCGAGGGGAAGTCGCGCTCGCCGGCGCCCGGTTCGCTCACCACCAGCGATGCGCCCAGCGCGGCGCCCGTCGCATCGAACTGCTGTGCGCGGATCAACGTGGCAGGCTCACCGGTCGCCGGGTTCGAATCCTGCCAGGCCACCACGAAACCGCCGGTCGAAAGCCCCGTAACAACCGGTAGCGCCTGATCGCTCTGCGCTTCGACATCGACCGCGATCTCACCGCCAAGCTTGGCGCCCGCCGCATCAAACAGCTGCGCCTTGAGCACCGCGGCTGGCTGGCCCGTCAGCGGATCGGTCGCATTGCCGTCCATCCACGTCACGACATAGCCGCCACTGGCAAGGCTCGTCACCACCGGCTGGGTCTGATCGCCGGTGGTCTGGGTATTGACCCGCACGGCACTGCCCACCGGCACGCCCGCTACGCTGTAGAGCTGCGAGAGGATGCCCGCCCCGCTCGCGTCCCCGGCTGACCCGGCATAGTCCTGCCAGATCACCACGAAGCCGCCGCCCGCAAGCCCGGTGATCGTAGGATTGTGGTTGCCGGGCAGGTTGTTGCCGCCCTGCTGCGTCCAGGTCGTGCTGTTGACGAGGAACGCCGGTGTCACCACCGCACCGCTCGCATTGTAGACCTGCGCCTTGATCTTGTAGTCCGACTGGATGCCCGCTTCGGTCCAGGTCACCACGAACCCGCCGCCGGCCAGGCTGGAGACAGTTGGGAATGACTGGTCGGTGCTCGCACCGCTCGCCACGGCGAACTCGCCGCCCACCTTCGTACCCGCCGCGCTCCAGATCTGTGCCTTGGCTACGCCGAGGCCGCTGGGTGCGGAATAGTCGGTCCAGGTCGCGACAAAACCGCCGCCCGGAAGCCCGGTGATCGAGGGCAACTCCTGAAAGCCCGCGACCTGGGTATTGACCAGGAACTCGCCGCCGAGCTTGACGATATCAACCATTCTGGGTCCCCGCATGTACCGCGCCGTGCCGGGCGCAGCCGCTGGGCGCGCGTAGGCTCGTTCGGTGCCATCAAATCCGTTCCGTGGCGGGTTAACCGAGAAGGGTTAAATTTCTCTGCTGCGCGCGCGCTGCAGCGCTGGCTGATGAAGCCCGCGCAGCTCGCGCAAATGTGCCGTTTCGGCCCTCGCCGGGCGCTGCGCGCGCCCGGCCGAAAGCCTTTCAGGGTAAATCCGGCTATTTACGTAAAGCAGGCCTAGTCGATACCATCCGGCAGCACCGGCTTGCGATCCGGCGCGGCGGGCTGGGCAAACGTCGGCGGCGGCGTCTTCGCCAGTGCCTCAAGCGCAATGCGCACGCCCGCCTCGAGCTGCGGGTCGTGCCCCAGCCGCTGCTGCGCCGGGTCCTGCTCCACTTCCACATCAGGCGGAATGCCGATGTTCTCGACTTCCCACTGCCCGCCCGTGCCATAGATCGCCCAGCGCGGCGCGGTGACCATGCCGCCATCCATCAGCACCGGATAGCCGCCGATGCCAACCAGCCCGCCCCAGGTCCGCTTGCCGACGAGCGTGCCCACGCCCACCTTGCGGAACAGCCACGGAAGGGCATCGCCGCCCGAACCCGACATCTCGTTGATCAGCATGACCTTGGGCCCGAAGATCGCCTGCGCCGGTTCGACCATCGGCTCGCCCTCGCGGGTCGAATTGACCATCTGCGGAGTACGCTTCAACTGGTCGACGATGTAGTCGGCAATGTCGCCGCCGTGGTTGAAGCGTTCGTCGATGATCATGCCCTGCTTGCCGACTTGCGCGAAATAGTAGCGGTTGAAGTTGGCGAAACCGCCACCGGCAGTATCGGGCAGATAGACATAGCCCAGCTTCCCGCCCGAAAGCGTGTCGACCAGCCGCCGGTTGGCTTCCATCCAGCTGTGCAGGCGCAGCGGAATGTCGCGCGCGATCGGCACGACCCTGACGTCGCGCGAACCCTTCCCGTCCGGGCTTGGCCCAACGGTCAGCATGGTCTGCTTGCCCGCCAGGCCCTCGAAGCCCTTGTAGACCTCGTTCGCCGGATCGACCGGGCGGCCGTTGATCGCCAGCAGATACTCACCGGCTTTCACCTCCGCGCCCGGCTGCGCCAGGGGGGCCTGCAGGCCCGGGTTCCAGCTCTCGCCCTTCAGCACCGTGCGGAACCGATAATGGCCGTCGACCTGCTCGAAATCGGCGCCGAGCAGTCCGGTGCTCACCGCATCCTGCTTCGGCCCCTCGCCGCCGTTCACGAACGTATGGCCAAGGCCGATATGCCCGGTCATTTCCTCGAACAGCGCGTTGAGTTCGGCGCGGCTGCCCAGTCCGCCAAGGAACGGTTCATAGAGCTTCTCGGCCCGCGCGAGATCAAGCCCATGCGCCTTGGGATCGTAGAGGAAATCGCGCTCGATCCGCCACACCTCGCGGTACATCTGCCGCCACTCGGCCATCGGATCGACATTGATCGACGCGGCAAACTTCACCGCAGCGGGCGCCGCCTTCTCGCCCTCCGCGGGTGCCGCGGTTGAGGCAAGAAACCGCTCGCCGTGCTTGGCGAAGAGGACTTTCTTGCCATCGGCGGAGACGGAGAGCGACCCTGCATCGGCGCCCTCGATCAGCGTCGCCGGCTTGCGCACCTTGGTATCGTAGCGCACAACCGAGACCGGCTCAGGCGCACCGCTTTCGTCGATCAGATCGTGATCGGTGGCAACCACCGGCGCGGTCACCGCCAGCAAGGTCCCCGCCTCGGCCGGAAACAGCGCGACATAGCGCGCCAAAGGCAGATCAAGCGCAACGATGCGCTGGTCGAGCCCGGCAAAGTCGATCTGCACGGGCTTGGGCGCCGGCGCGTCCTTCCCGTCCTTCGCGCCCTTTTCGGCCTTGTCGTCCTTTGGCTTCGCCGCCTTGTCCGCGCCCTCACCTTCCTCGTCGCTCTGCGGTGCAGTCGGTGCGGCGCCGTCCTTCCTGAGCACGGCGGCATAGACGGCGCCGGTGGTTGCGCGCCCCAGGCTCGACATGTCGAGCCAGCCGGCCCCCAGCCCGCGGCTGGTATTGGCGATGAAATAGAGCACCTCGCCGCCCGCATCGAACCGGGGCGAAACCGCATCGCTCATTCCGTCGGTCAGCGCCTGCGCCGTGCCGGTCGCAAGCGTGTGGATCATCACCGTGTGGAGGTGGTTGGTCCCCTGCAGAGCATAGGCCAGATAGCGGCTGTCGGGCGACCAGGCCGGATCGAAGTTATGCTCAGGGCTGTCATAGCGGTCGGTGGCGATCTTCACCGGCTTCGGCGCGGCCGCCGTCACATCGACCAGCCACAGGTTGAGGCGCTTGTCGCGAAACGCGATGCGCTTCGAATCCGGCGACCACAACGGCGCATAGAAGTAGGATCCCGGCGTTCCGAGATCGATCTTGCGCACCCCGCCGGTGCCGTCTGCCGCGCGGATATGCAGTGCATATTCCCCGCTCTCGTCGCTGAAATAGGCGATCGACTTGCCATCGGGCGATGCCGCCGGATCGCGCTCTGCCACGCCCGGCGTCTGTGTCAGGTTGCGCGTGTCGCCCTTTTCGGCGGGCACCGAAAGGATCTCGCCATGCGCTTCGACCACCATGCGCTTGCCCGAGGGCGTGAGCACCGCCGCCGCGATATCGCCCGCCTCGAGCGCCTTGACATGGGGCCGGAGCGAAGGTGCCTCCGCGCCGATGGTGATCGTTGGCCGCGAAACCGTGCCCGTGGCCAGATCGTAGACCTCGATCCTGCCGAAGTGATCGATCACGATCCCGCCTGGCCCCGCCGACGCGGACGCCATATCAAACCCGCGGTCATTGCGGATCACTTGCGTGACGGTGCCCGCCTTGCCGGCATAGCGATAGAGCGTGCGCGGCCCGTCGCGGTCGGAGAGGAAATAGACATCATCGCCCACGAACATCGGATTGCGGTCATTGGAATTCTCGCGCGGGATCTTCACCACCGCGCTGTCCTTGAGGTCGGCAATCCAGATGCGGTCGGTCTGCCCGCCGCGATACTGTTTCCACGCAGGCTGCCACTGCTCGAAGGGCGTATAGGCAAAATGCGTCCCGTCCGCGCTGAGCGCCCCGTCGTCGCCCGAAGGAAGCGGCACCGGGCGCGGATCGCCGCCGCCCACCGGCATGAGGTAGAACCGTTGAAGATCGCGCACCATCTCGCGCGCGGAGCGCAGCAGCACGCTCTTGCCGTCCGCCGACCAGCCGAGGGCCACATCGGGTCCGGGATGCCAGGTCAGCCGCCGCGGCACACCGCCCGCTGCGGGCACCACATAGACGTCGCGGTTGCCATCGAACCGGCCAGTGAATGCGATCATCGTTCCGTCGGGTGAGAACACCGGCCGGCTGTTGTCGCCCTGCCCGGTCACCAGCACGCGCGCGGTCCCGCCGCCGCGCGGCACCGTCCAGATCGCCCCGGCATAATCGAACGCGATCTCGGTCGCCGAAAGGCTGGGATGCTGCAGCAGGCGTGGCGGCTCGCGCCCCTGCGCTGCGGTTGCAGTCACGGCCGTCAGGGCGGCAAGCAGCGCTGTCGTGGCAAGCAGGGCACGGCGCATAGGCGGGGTTCTCCGGTTACGTTATCACGCGGCCGGAATGCTAACCACACGGTCCCGGTTTGCCTAATCTCCCGCGCACCAAAAGCTGTGCCAATCTTGCGGGCTCCGACTGCTCAGGCCACGATCAGGATATCTGAGAACACCAGCCTCGGATGATCACCGCTTCCCAGCGTGGCGATCAGCTGCGCCGCAGCACCCCCGGTGCCGTCCGCATCATACCACAAGGCCCCGCTGGTGGTGTTGTAGAGGATCCGGTCGTTGGCATCGCTCGCGGCATCCACCCCGGCCCCGGCGTGGAAGGCATCGGCCGCCAGCACGCCCCTTGCCGCAAAGCCGGCATAGACCGCTTTCGAAAGGAGGATCTTGTCGCCCTCGGTGCGGGTAAAGTCGGTAATCGTGTCGCCATCGGGGGCGGTGGTAAACACGAAGAAATCGCGGCTGGCCCCGCCGCTCAGCGTGTCGGTTCCGGTTCCGCCATAGAGCCGGTCCACCCCGCCGCCGCCGCGCAGGATGTCATCGCCCGCTTCCCCATAGAGCTTGTCGTTGGCGCTGTCGTCCTGGACCGTTTCATCGAGCGTATCGTTGCCTGCCCCGCCAAAGAGCGTATCGGCGCCATTGCCGCCCTGCAGGGTATCGGTCCCGATGCCGCCGATCAGCCGGTCGTTGCCCGCCGCACCGAAGATGAAGTCATCTCCGCTCCCGCCGCTGAGCACGTCCACGCCCGCTCCACCGAAGAGGCTGTCATCCCCTGCGTCGCCATTCAACACGTTGTTGCCGTCGCCGCCGTTAAGATTGTCGTTGTCGTCGCCGCCAAGGATGCGATCGTTGCCGCTTCCGGCCGAAATGTAATCCTTGCCCGCGCCGCCGGAGATCCGATTGTTGCCCTCGGCCCCGGCGATGTTGTCATCCCCGGCATCTCCGTAAAGCTGGTCATTGCCGCCGCCGCCATTAATCACGTCATTGCCGTTTCCGCCAAAGATCAGGTCGTTGCCAGCGCCGGGGGTGGAAGGCCCCGCCGAAAGGTTGTCGTCACCGTCGTTGCCGTAGATCCTGTCGCTGCCCGCGCCGCCGTTGATCTGATCGTAGGATGCGCCGCCGGAAATGGTGTCATCTCCGCCATTCCCGTCAATGAGCAGATCATAGGGACGCATGGTCCCCGGATTGGTCGGCGCGTTGTAGTTCCCGACGATGATCGTGTCGTTGCCTTGGCCGCCGCTGATCGAGGTCAGAATCTCGAACCCGCGCACCGTGCCGCCGTCGACCTTGCCGAATCCGCCGGTCCAAAGCCCGCGCAGATCGATGGTCTTGTTGTAGATCAGAAGCTGGCTGGAGCCGTCAGGCAGGGTCTTGAAGCGGTTCTCGAAGCTGATCGCCAAGCTGTCGATCCCCGCGCCGCCGTCAGCCCGGTGCGCCACCGATGCGCCGCCGAGGATGAACTGGACGCTGTCGTTCCCGGCATCTCCGAACACCGTATCGGCGAGCAGGTCATAGTTGGCCAGATCAGTGCTGCTGCCGCCTTCGTTGTAAATCTGGATATAGTCGTCGCCGTTGTCGCCGTGCACGAGGTTCGCACCATAAAGCCCTGACAGTGAGTCATTGCCTTCCCCGCCATTGAGCATGTCGCCCTCGAAGCCGCCGACGATGGTGTCATTGCCGCCACGCGCATTGACCACAAAGGGCCCCGGATCATCCGAAGGATACCGGAACGGATCGATGCCAAGAATATCGTCGCCCTCGGTCAGGTTGTACGTGCCCATGATCGCAGTCCTTTGCGCAGCCTATTTCCCGACAGGGAATGCGTGAGACAGCCCGCGGATCGGCCAAGCTGGGCAAACAAAATCAATCCAATCCGGACTGCGGGCAGTACTTTTCCTGTGATTTCAGGATATTGCCCAGCTGATCGCTGCGATCCTGTGCGGTCAGGCGCCCGGCTTTATCCATCAGCTCAAACACCCGCCGCGCCTCGGCATAACTGGCGCAGGCCTCGCGCAGCCGCCCCGCCTTAGCTTGGAGGTCCGCCAGCGGCTTCACTTCCACCGCGTAGTCGCGCATCCGCCGCGCTTCACCCGGATGCGCCTGCCACAGCGCCTTGCGCTCCGCCGCCGTCGCCGCCAGCAGGGCGAGGCCTTCGTCCACCTTGCCCGCCTGCACCAGTATACCCCCGCGCGCGTTCTCGCTGATGTGGAGGTGCCGGCGCGCGTCGTCGTCTGCCGGGTCGAACGCCACGACCCGCCGCAACTCCGCACTGGATTGTTCGATCTGGCGCAAGCCTTCCGCCACATTGCCACTGTCTGCCAGCGCCGACGCCAATGCCCAGCGCGCGTGCCCCAGCCGCCGCAGCGCGTGGATGCGCGCAGGATAGCGCCGCACGGCATCCTCGAGCACCGCCACGGCCTCGCGGTACGCGGGGACTGCCCCCTTGTTGTCCCCGCCATACCAGATCACATCCCCGCGCGCCTCGGCTGCGCGGGATCGCAGGATGAGCGCGGGCAGGCTGATATCGCGCGCCAGTTGCCGCTCGGCCGACGTAGCGGCTGCAATCGCCGCCGGATAATCGGCATCCCATTGTGCGATGATCGAGAGCAGCAGGTCATGGCTCGCCTGCAGGCGCGGGCCTTCCAGGTCGTCTGGCACAATCCGCCGGATGGCAACTTGCGCCGCCGCCGCATCGGTCCGCGCTCGCGGCGTATCTTCCTCGATCAGTTCGGCTAGCCACGCGCTGGCCATCCGCGCCTGCGCCACCAGCCGCGCATCGGAAGCAAGCTGCAGCGCCCGGTCGATATTGGCGCGTGCCCGCTCCGGCTGGCCCAGATTGGCGCCCAGCGGGCTGCCTTGCACTTCGGCCAGCCGCAAGAGGCCTGCTGCTGCCTGCAACCGCACCGAAGGGTCGGCAAGGTCGCTGCCGGCCAAGCGGTCCAGATAATGCTGCGCCGTCTGCGCCACCTCGCGCCGCAGCGGCAATGCACCGGGCTGGCGCTCCAGCTGGTCATAGAGCGTGAAGAGCAGGTAATTGGACGTGCCGCGCGCGTCGTCGAACCGGGCCGCCGCCTCGATCCGCTGCCGTTCGGCCGCCAGCATGCCTGCCGCCGCCACGCCTGCCAGCGCCACCAGCACCGTACACAGCGCCAGCGTCTTCCAGCGCCGCCGCACGAACAGGCCCGCGCGATAGCGCCAATCCGGCGCGCCGCGCCCGGTTCTGGCGGAGAGCGGAAAGTGCCTCTCGCGCCGCTCCAGATCGGCCAGCAGATCCGGCACCCCGCCATAGCGCGCGCCCTCGTCCTCGGCGCAGGCCTTGGCGATGATCGCGACCAGTTCTTCGTCGGCATCCTCGCCGGCGATCCGCGCCAGGAGCCGCCCCAGCGCAAAAACATCGTCCGCCACCGAAGGCAGGCCGCCCGCCAGCCGCGCCGGGCTGGCAAAGGCGCTCGTCACCGCGCCCGAAAGCAGCAGTGCGTCAGCCTCCCCCTCCAGCAGCCGCGCGATGCCGAAGTCCAGCAGCCGCACCCGGCCCTCGCGGTCGACCAGAATGTTGGAGGGCTTGAGATCGCCGTGCGCCACCAGCCGGCTATGCGCATAGTGGACCGCCTGCGCCGCCGCAGCAAACCGCTGCAGCCGTTCGGCAAGGGACTGCCCGGCCGCCTCGTCGATCGGCACCCCGTCGACAAACTCCATCACCAGGCACGGCCGCCCGTCCGCGGTCATGCCCCCGTCGATCAGTCGCGCGATGCCGGGATGTTCCAGCCGCGCGAGGATGCGCCGCTCGGCCACGAAGGCTTCGGCCGCGCGCACCTGCAGCCGCGGCTGGATCAGCTTGATCGCGACGCGCTGCTCAAACAGCCCGTCATCGCGACGCCCTTCCCAAACCTCGCCCATGCCGCCCGCACCGATCGGTCGCACGAAGGCAAACGGGCCGAAGCGCTCGGGCGGGGGCAGCAGCGCGGCATCGAGCCCGGCGGGCAGCTGGGTCGGCATCGCGTCCTTGGCCGCCCCGGCCCGCTCCAGCGCCGCGATCCTCGCCAGCACCGCCGGGCTTTCGTTCTTCAGCAGCCGGGCGCGGAATCGAACGTTTCCGGGATGCGCGACCAGCCGCTCCATCAGCGCCAGCACGCGCCGCTCGGTGGCAGGATCGCCCCCTTCGCCGCTCACGCTGGCTCCAGCCGTTCCAGGAGCCACAACCGCGCCGCATTCCAGCGCCGCAGCACGGTGCGGTGCGAAAGCCCCATTGCCGCCACCGTCTCTTCCACGCTCATGCCCAGCATGAAGCGCAGTTCCACGATCCGGGCGTGTTCTGCCGAATGGCTGGCCAGCTCGGTCAGCACGCGGTCGAGGTCTTCGATGTTCACCAGCCCTTGCGCCGGATCATCGGGAAAGACGGTCATCATCGCCACCGCCTGCCGCTTTTTCGCGGCCTGCTTGCGCGCTTCGTCGATCAGGACCTGTCGCATCGTTCGCGCGGCATAAGCGAGCATGTGGCCGGCGCCGGTGACCCCCGAAAGATCGGAGCGCAGCAGGCGGATCGCAGCTTCGTTGGCAAGCTCGGTCGGCTGGATCACCTGCCCCGCACCGTCGCCCAGCAGGATGCGCCGCGCCATGCGCCGCATGTCGCCGTAGCAGGCGTTGAGCAGGTCCTGGGAGGGCAGCGTTTCGGGGATCTCGTGCAAACCGTCCGCTCCGCCAGGGTCCCTTTCGCCGCTCAGTCGTCCAGTGGCACGCCGGGAAGCTGCTTGGCGGTGCGGATCGTCAGCGAAGTCTTCACGCTCGCCACATTGGGCGCGGGCGTCAGCTTGCTGGTGAGGAATTCCTGGAAGCTCTGCAGATCGCGGCTGACGATCTTGAGGATAAAATCGATCTCGCCGTTGAGCATGTGGCACTCGCGCACTTCGGGCAGCGTGCGCATGTGGTCCTCGAACTGGCGCAGCGATTCCTCGGCCTGGCTCTTCAGGCTGACGAGCGCGAAAACAGTGATCGCAAAGCCCAGCTTCGAGGGATCGAGCTCGGCATGGTAGCCCCTGATCACGCCCGCTTCCTCGAGCGCGCGCACCCGCCGCAGGCAGGGCGGCGCGGTGAGGCCGACGCGCTGCGCCAGCTCGACATTCGTCACGCGCCCTTCATCCTGCAATTCGGCGAGCAGACGCCGATCGATCCCGTCGAGAGTTGCCATGGTTCGCTTTGTGCCCTGCGTGCGCTCGAGTATTTCAGTCTGGACCGATTGGTTAACACCGCCTCTTGCCATGCCACCCGTTCTGGCGGCATGCAGGGGGCTATCTCGCCAATCTTGGTAACTTTCCACACCTTGTGTGGCAGCCGCCGATAATTTTGTTGTTTAATATCGCAATCGTCCCACAATGCAACGCAATCAACAGACCCCTTCCCGCCCTCCCGCATTTTGTTAGGGTCCCGGTAACCACACCGGCGCACCACGCCGCACGTCGCCTTTGCTCGGAGAATGCATGATTGTCGACGATCGCCTCGATACCGTGCTGCGCACCGTCGCGGCCGGTCCGGGTGCGATTTCGACGCAGATGCGCCAGTTGCTCGACCTCCTTGGCCGCACCCCTGCCGAACGCTGGACCGAGCAGCACATTGCGGCGCTGGCGCGGCTCGATTCGCTGAGCGCCGCACTGGGCGAAAACGCGAGTGCATCCCTTATCGCGGCCTCCACCCTGCGTTCACCAATCCTCGTCGAACATTTTGCCGATGCCGGTCCCAGAGTGGCACTCGCAGCAATCACTTCCGCCCGTCTGCAGCCGCGTGAATGGCTCCAGCTCATTCCCGATCTTCCGGTTCAGGCGCGCGGGTTCCTGCGCCATCGCCGCGATCTCGGGCCGGAGGTCGAACAACTGCTCGCGCGGCTCGGCATCACCGATTTCGCACTGCCGCTGCCGCCGGGCTACGCGCACGAAACGCCCGCCGAAGCGCGGGTCGTCCCCTCGCACCCGATCGCCCCCCCTCTCCAGATCACTACGCCCCAGATCACTACGCAAAGAATCGTTCCAACTCTGCCTGCCGATGAAGCCGCCCAGCCGGCCGGCGAGGGCATCGGCGCGATCATCGCCCGGATTGAGGCGTTCCGCCGCGCGCGTGAGGCGCCGGCCGGCGCGCGCCTGCAGGGCAGTGATCCGTCGGGCACGGTGCAGAGCCACCTGCCCTTCGCCGACGAATTGCACGCCGCGTCGCCGGCCGTCACCACCGTCGATCTCACGCTCGATGCCGATGGCACGGTGATTGCCGCCCCTGCTGCGCTCGCCGCCGCGCTCGTCGGGCTGCGGCCCTTTGCCGCCGATCCCGATGCGCCGGTCACCTGCGATCCCGCCACCTTCAGCGCCGCCCGCGCGCGCCTTCCGGTGATCGCCGGCCGATTGGACCTTGAAGGACCAGCCGCTGTCGAAGGCGCCTGGCGGATCGACGCAGTGCCGAGCTTTGTCCCCGAAAGCGGCCATTTCCTCGGCTGGCACGCCCGCCTGCGCCGCCCGCCGACGCAAGATACCGCCACGCTCCCGGCCGCCAACGACGACGAGGCCGCGCGCAGCACTGATCGTCTGCGCCAGATGCTGCACGAGCTGCGCACGCCGATCAACGCGATCCAGGGCTTCGCCGAGCTGATCCAGCAGCAGTTGCTCGGACCGACGCCGCATCAGTATCGCAGTCTTGCCGCAGGCATTGCCTCCGATGCCGCACGCATGCTGGCCGGGTTCGAGGATGTGGAGCGGTTGGCACTGCTCGAATCCGCGCCTGCACAGGCTGCCGGCGCGAGCAGCGGAGAGACCGATCTCACCGCCCTGCTCGCCCGGCTCATCGCGCAGCTCGATCCGCTGCTCGCCCCGCGCGAGGCGGTGCTGTCGCACGATCTGCCCGATGGTCCACTCCCTGTTGCGGTCCCGGCCGAAGAGCTTGAGCGCACCTTGTGGCGGCTGCTCTCGCTCATCGCCAGCGCCGCCGCGCCCGGCGAACGCATGGGGCTCTCGCTGCGCGTCGGCGCGGGCCCGCACGGCTATGCCGTGCGCCTGGTCCTGCCGCTGCCTGCCCCGCTCGCCGCCCCGGCTGAAGCGGCCCCGCTGCTGGTTGCCGATAGCCTTGCCAGCCCCGGCGGCATGCTTGGAAGCGGCTTCGGCCTCCGTCTCTGTGCGGCGGAGCTGCGCGCAGCTGGCGGCCTGATGGTGCGCGATGGGGCAAGGCTCGACATCACGCTGCCGCTCTTGACCACCGCGCGCCATGCACCTAGCCAAATGGGCATAGGCGGCGGACAAGCCGGCTAAGGGGATATTCTGAGGCGTGGCTCAGCCGAACATTCTTGATGTGCCGGAGGCGAGGCAGCATGTGCGCTTCGCACCGGGCTTCGGGCAGCGCTTCATCGTGACGGTCGATACCGAGGAGGAGTTCGACTGGACCCAGCCGCTCGGCCGCACCGGTCACGGCCTCAGCCACGTGCCGCGCCTCGCCCGATTCCAGCAGTTCTGCGAAGGGATGGGTGTCGCCCCGATCTATCTGATCGACTATCCGATCGCGACCGATCCGGCTGCGGTCGAGGCTTTGGGCGACGCTGTTGCCAAGGGCCGTGCTGAAATCGGTGTGCAGCTCCACCCCTGGGTCAACCCGCCGCATGATGAGGACGTCACCGTCTTCAACAGCTATGCAGGCAACCTGCCACCCGTCCTCGAAGCGGCCAAGTTCAACACCTTGCGCGATGCGATCGAGCGCGCCTTCGGCAAGGCCCCGCTGATCTATCGCGCCGGCCGCTACGGCATCGGACCCGCCAGCGCCGAAATCCTCAAGAGCGCCGGCCTCGCGATCGATACCTCGGTGCGCGCGCGCTTCGATTACAGCGCAAGCGGCGGCCCCAGCTTCAACGATCACCCCGTCGTGCCGTGGTGGGTCGATCAGCCTGGCGGGCTTATGGAGCTTCCGCTCACCACCGTGTTCTGGGGCATGCTGCGCCAGCAGGGACCGATGCTTTATCCCGCAATGTGGCGCATGCCCAAGCTGCGTGGCCTTCTTGCGCGGCTGGCACTGCTCGAACGCATTCCGCTCACCCCCGAAGGCGTGAGCATCGAGGAGGCGATCAAGGGCATCGACATCGCACTCGATGATGGCCTGCCCGTCCTCGTCTTCTCGTTCCACAGCCCCTCGCTGCGGCCCGGCCTCACGCCTTATGTGCGCGACGAGGGCGGCCTCGATCAGCTCTACGACTGGTGGCGCGCTGTCTTCGCCTATCTCCGCAAGCGCGGGATCCGCCCGGCCGGCGTTGCCGATATCATGGCCGGCGTGGAGGTCTGACCCCCGCTTGCCAATCGCCCGGCGCCGCACTAACCGGACAGGCAAGGTGGGCCTGTAGCTCAGCGGTTAGAGCTGGCCGCTCATAACGGCTAGGTCGCGGGTTCGAATCCTGCCGGGCCCACCAATCCGAAGTCCCGTTGAGGATTTCTGGACACCCCTCGCAATCGCGAGTTCACTGAGCTCAGCCTCGCAGCCCTGTCAGCACCGCCGGGGCAATCGCAGGGCTTTCCAGGCTCGCCACCGGCCAGGCGCAGTAATCTGCGGCATAATAGGCGCTCGGACGGTGGTTGCCCGAAATCCCTACTCCGCCGAACGGCGCCGAGGACGCGGCGCCGTTGGTCGGCCGGTTCCAGTTGACCACGCCTGCGCGGCTCGCAGCCCAGAAGCTGCGGTAGAGCGCCTCGTCGCCGCCGATCAGGCTCGCGGCAAGGCCAAAGCGTGTGGCGTTCGCCGCCGCAACGGCGGCCTCGAAATCGGCAACACGGATCACCTGCAGCACGGGTCCGAAGATTTCCTCGTCGGGCACGGCAAGGCCCGTCACATCGATCATCGCGGGCGATAGCAGCGGTGTGCCCTCACGCAGCCGCTTGAGCGGACGGATCACCGTGCCGCCCATCGCCACCAGCGCCTCCCACGCCCGTACGACGCGCGCCGCCGCATTCAGATCGACCACCGGGCCCATGAACGGCGCGGGCTCGTCGAACGGTCCGCCCACGATGATGCGGTCGGCCAGCGCCGCGATCGCCGCGATCAGCGCATCGCCCTGCGGCCCCACGATCAGCCGCCGCGCGCAGGTGCAGCGCTGGCCGGCGGAGAGAAACGCCGATTGCACAACAAGTGAGGCAGCTGCTTCGACATCGCCCTCAGCGATGTCCCAGGCGATAAGGGGGTTGTTGCCGCCAGTCTCGATGGCAAGGATCCGGTCGGGCCGCGCCGCAAAAGCCTGGTGCAGCGCGAGGCCGGTGTTCGAGGAGCCGGTGAACAGCAGTCCATCAAGCTCCGCATGCGCTGCCAGCGCGCGGCCGGTATCGGCGCGGCCCTGCGTCACCACCAGTACGCCTTCGGGCAGGCCAGCCTCGGTCCATAGCCCGGCCATGTAGGCGCCTGAGGCAGGGGTCAGTTCGGAAGGCTTGAACACCACCGCATTGCCCGCCAGCAGCGCAGGCACGATATGGCCGTTGGGCAGGTGCGCCGGGAAATTGTAGGGCCCCAGCACCGCCAGCACACCATGCGGCTTGTGACGCAGCGCCTGCGGCACGCCCGCCGCTTCGCCAAAGCGCTCGCCCGCGCGTTCGGCCTGCGCGGTAATCGAGATCGCCACCTTGGCCGCCACGGTGCCGACTTCGGTGCGTGCTTCCCACAGCGGCTTGCCCGTCTCGCGCGCGATGACCGCGGCAAATTCCTCGGCATGGGCTTTGACCACCTCGGCATAGCGCTCGGCAATCGCAATACGCTCCGCCAGCGGACGCACCGCCCAGGCCCCCTGCGCCGCGCGCGCCGCGCGCACCGCCGCATCGACATCCGCGTCCTCGCCCTGCCACACCACGTCGCCGGTCATAGGGTTGGTGGAAGTCCAGGTCGTCATGGTCGCTCCTCGCATGCGTGCCGCTAGGGATTGTTCGCCGCCCAGTTGGGGGAGCCCCGCGCGAAGGTCAACCGGTCGTCTCAATCCTTGTTAAGCGGCTTTGCGCCGGTACGTATGACCCAGCGCCCGTCGGCGCGCTTTTCCAGCTCGCGCCCACAGACGCGGCACGGTCCGACCTTGAGATGCCCATCATACCGCACATCACGGCGCGAAGGCGCATGCCTCCCGAACAGGCACCCGATGCGACTCAGAAAACTAGCCATAGTAAGGAAAACTCCATCACGTCCGGCCTCGTCGCCATAGCCGGTCGTTAGGGCCGCTTGGCACGTATGGTTGATTCTACCAAGGTGTGTTTCGCCAAACCTGAACCCACGGTCCGAGATTGCGCCTTGCCGCCCCACCCCTGCTTGCTCTAGGGCTCGCCCCGTCGGGGAGTAGCGCAGCCTGGTAGCGCATCTGCTTTGGGAGCAGAGGGTCGCAGGTTCGAATCCTGTCTCCCCGACCACAAACCCCGGAAACACTCGGTCTCGATCGCATCGCAGGCGCAGGATCGGAGAGCTGCACGCTATCGTGTGTGGCTAGGCTGCGGCCACGCGGGGGGCATGGCGGTCAAGGAATGCTGCGAACAATGTCGGCCAGTACCCGGCTGGCGCGTTTGCGGGGCCTATTCCGAAACCATGCCCGCCTTCCTCGAACAGATGCAGCTCTGCAGGGCGGCGTGCCTCGCGCAAGGCATCGAGGAACAACATCGTGTTCTGGTAGGGTACCGCCTCGTCGTCGAACGAATGAACCAGGAATGTCGGCGGAGTCATGGCGTTCACGTGAAGCGCAGGCGAACGGCGGGTGACCAGTTCCGGCGTCGGAGCTGGCCCCAGCAGGTTCTGTGCGGAGAGCGGATGGGTATGCGGCGGCGTGGCGGCAATGACTGGATAGATGAGGCCTGCGCTGTGCGGGCGCGCGTCGAGCGCATCGGCCCTGTCACGAGGGGCATAGACCTGGTCCGCCGCGGCGGTGATCAGCGAAGCCGCGAGGTGCCCGCCAGCGGAGAAACCCAGCACGGCAACAGTCGCAGGGTCGATCCCGAAGCCGGCCGCACCGGCGCGGATCACGCGCATCGCCCGCTGCGCATCCTGCAGCGGCACATCGGCACGGTTCGCCCAGCCCTCTGCGGGCAAGCGATAGACCAGCACGAACACGGTATAGCCGTGCGCAGTCATCACCCGCGCGACATCGGTGCCTTCGTTGCGGATTGAAATGAATGTGTAGGCGCCGCCCGGAATCACAAGAAGGGCACGGCCATTGCTCTGCGCCGGGCGGAACACCCTGAGTTCGGGCCGGACGACACCGGTAATGAAGGCGGGATCGAGCGTCGTGGAGCGGACCGGAGGTTTAGCGGGCGCCCCGGGCGGCGCATCCGGCCACAGGGGGATCGCCTCGGCAGCGGTCCATTCGGGCGGAAGTGGGCCGCCCCCGGCGGGGATTTCAAGTGCGGCGCGGGAAGCCAGGGCTGGTGCCGGCATCAGCAGCGCACCGCTCCCCAGCAGGACCTGCCTGCGGTTGACTGGCACATCCATGGCATTCTCCCGTTCCTGTCTGCGCACCCGCCAGCCTTTGTGCACGTGCCAGCCAGCCACGCGCGCATCATGGCGAGAAGCGGCCCACCGCGCCACCGGATCGTTGCATGATGCGCTGCCTGACGAGATGCTTGGAACACGGCAAACTGATGATTGCGTAATCGATTGCTCTTCCCTACACTTCAGGGTACGGCATGGCCAGCGGTTTTCGGGCCGGCATCCCGGGGAAGTGTCTGTTTGCAAGGATTTGCGGGCACGGCACAGCCAAGGCAGGCAGCATGAGGGACAGGGAATGACGGCAGCGAAGGTCAAGGATCCGGAACCCGCGCCGAACATGCAATCGCGCGTCTCCGCTCGCCGCTGGACCTCGGCGGATCTTGGCTTGCTGCCCGTCGGCGCCGACACCACAATTCCGCCTTTCGCCCGCGACAACAGCGCGCGGATCGACGGTTTCGATCTGTGGGACATGTGGCCGGTGGAGCATCCGGATGGCCAGTTGCCTCGCTTCGACGGCGCCTCGCTATGGATGGTGCTGGCCGCGCCCGCCGGCGCGGACCCTGATGCGCGCCATGCCATCGCGCGCATTCATCTGCTTTCCGGGAAGAACGGTGCGTGGACCGTCCATGGCCCCGTCTTCCCCGATGGCTTCACGCCGGGAAGCCGCGAATGGTCGGGCTCGGCGGTGCTGGAGCTGCAAAGCAACACGCTTACGGTCTTCTTCACGGCTGCCGGCCGGCGCGCCTTTTCGGGGCCGAGCTTCGAGCAACGCCTGTTCCAGGCCCACTGCCAGTTTGCGCATGCAGATGGTGCCTTCATCCTCTCCGGCTGGACCGATCTTGCGGAATCGATTGTTGCCGATGAGCAAGACTATCGCCGCGCCAACCAGACAGAGGGCCGCGCGGGCGAAATCCTCGGCTTTCGCGATCCTGCCTGGTTCCGCGATCCGGCAACCGGTCAGGCCTATCTGTTCTTCACCGGCTCCTCGGCCCGCTCCACCGCGCAGTGGACTGGCGTGATCGGCGTCGCAGCGCTGGACGCGGCAGAGGCATGGCATCTCCTCCCGCCCGTGATCGACGCATCCGGCCTCAACAACGAGCTGGAGAGGCCCCATATGCGCTGGGTCGATGGCCACTATTACCTGTTCTGGTCGACTCAGGCGAAAGTCTTCGCACCCAGCACGTCCCCGGCACCGAGCGGACTTTATGGCGCGGTGGCGCCTTCCCCGCTCGGGCCGTTCACCTTGCTCAATGGATCAGGCCTTGTCGCGGCAACGCCGGCCGAGGCGCCCGCGCAGGAATACAGCTGGTGGGTGATGGACGACCTCAGCGTGATCGGGTTCGCCGATTATCCCGGCCTTGCCGATCCAGCCGTGCTTGCCGACGCAGCCCAGCGCCGCGCCCACTTCGCCGGATACCCCGCGCCGTTCTTCCACATCGCGCTTGATGGCGCCTCGTCGAAGGTCGTCCGCTAGAGCGCTTTCCGACCAATCTGGCTCACCGTGATTGGTCGGAAAGCGCTCTAGGTCGACGCGCGCACGATGAGCTGCGGCTCGATCTGCTGCGAAGTCGTCTCCTCACCAGCAATGCGGCGCAGCAACGTCTGGGTCAGTAGATCGGCACCGTGGCGCAGCTGCTGGTCGATCGTCGAGATCGGCGGGGCCATATGCTCGCCGATCGGCAAGCCGTCATAGCCAACAACCCGCACATCATCGGGCACGCTGCGGCCGAGATCGCGCAGCGCGCGGATCACGCTGATCGCGGTGACGTCAGAACCCGCCACGATCCCGTCGGGCATTTCGGGCAACGCGCCAAGCTTCTGCCGCAGATCGGCATAGGCCGCATCGGGCTCGAAATGCGTTGGGATCGCCGTGAGGCTCGCAAGGCCGGTTTCCTGCACGGCGAGGCGCGCGCCATCCACGCGGTCGCCGAATTCGCTCCCCTCGACCGGCCCGGCATAGGCGATCCGCCGGCAGCCCCGCTCCACCAGATGCAGCGCGGCCATGCGCCCTCCCAGCCGGTTGTTCGACCCGATCGAGCAGTGGTGCTGCCCGGGGGCATGGCCGCCCCAGACCACCATCGGCGCATAGCGGCGCGAGACCGTCTCGATCACGTGGAACTGGTCCGACTGCCCGACGACGATGATTCCATCGACCCGCCCGCTACCGATAAACCGATCAATCCAGCGATCGTTGCGCGGGATCACGCGAGAGAGGAGCAGGTCATACCCGCGCTCGGCAAAGGCATCGGCGAGAAAGCCGGTCATCGTGTTGAAGAACGGATCGGAAAGGTGCTGCAGTGCCTCGTGACCCAGGGGCACCAGCACGCCGATCGTCATCGTGCGCTGCGTGCGCAGATTGCGCGCGGCCACATTGGGCTGGTAGCCAAGCTTCTCTGCCAGCGCCGCAATCCGCTTGCGCGTCTCTTCGCTCACCCGGCCCGATCCCGTCAGCGCGCGCGAAGCGGTGGCGGTGGAGACTCCGGCGAGTTCGGCAAACTCCTTGATGTTCTTGACGCTGGCCATGGGATCCTTTGAACTCGCGCTGCATTAACGGGCAACTCGCCGCACTCGTCAATGGGGGCGCATGCGGTCGCTAGCGCAGGCTTGCCCGTTCTGCGGCATCGATCTCGCCAATCATGTGCGGCTCCCGCTCGATCCGCAACGAAGGGAAGCTGCCGCGACCCACCGGCTGCCACTCCGGCAGCCCGGCGCCGTCCGGCCTGCCTGTCGCGGCAAAGGAAATCAGCGTGCGCGACATGCGCGCGGCAAGGTCCAGTGCCTCGGCCCCGCCACCGGTCATCGAGGCACAGCGCGCCGCGTTGTCGAACCAGAACGGAATGTCGAGGCAATGAAACGCGCGCGGGCGGCCGTCCAGGATCGGGGTCTGCCAGGTGAACCAGAACACGTGCGTGCGCGCGGCGCCGGCGGCAAGGCGGCGGGCGGCCTGATCGATCACTGCCTGCCGGATCGGCGCAGTGGCGATGCACGACCACAAGTCGAACGGCTTGGCGCCGGGCGTTGCTGCGCGGAAGGCCCGGATCACCGCATCGGCGCGGCCGGGCAGGAAGCGTTCGACGCGGGCCAGCAGAGCCGTTTCGTCCATCGCGTCACAGTCCGGCTGGTTGATGCCAGACACGAACTCGTTGAGCGTCGAACCGATGATCAGCGGTACGGCCGGATCGGTGGCGGGAAGTGCCGGGCCGGCGGGATCAGCCAGAATCGTGCGGCCATCGATCACTGGCGCGTAGTCGAGGATCTGCGGGATCCGGCGCACATCGACGAAGCCGTCGAACGGCGGATTGATCCGCGCCGCCACGCGGTCTGCCGCCGCGCGCAAGTCGGCATAGGGCAGCGATTGCAATCTCGCGAAATCGCCCGCGCCCACTCCCAGTTCAGCCAGCAGCAGCGCGGCCAGCCGGGCGCTGCGCTCAGGCGTGCTGAACCCGGCGAACGATCCGCTGAGGATCATTGCCCGATGATAGAGCCCGCGCGCCGCCGGCATCGCCATCAGCGCCGAGACTTTGGCCCCGCCGCCCGATTGGCCGAAGATCGTCACCCGGTCCGGATCGCCGCCGAACGCCGCGATATTGCCCTGCACCCAGCGCAGCGCGGCAACAATATCGAGCATGCCGAGATTGCCGGTTTCGGCGAAGTCCGGCCCCCAGGCCGAAAGATCGAGGAAGCCGAGCAGATTGAGCCGGTGGTTCAGCGTGACAACCACTGCATCCCCGCTCCGGGCCAGGTTCTCGCCATCGAAGGCTGGAATATCGTGGCCTGACCCGGCTGCGAAGCCGCCGCCGTGGAGCCAGACCAGCACCGGCCGTCGCTTCGCGGTGCCGTGCGCGGGAGTCCAGACGTTCAGCCGCAGGCAGTCCTCGTCGGCCACCGCATCGTTCCAGCGGAAGATGAAGGCTTCCTCATCGTGGAAGCGGCCCATCCCCTTGTCTTGCGGGGCAATCGGGCCAAAGTGCAAGGCAGAGCGCACACCCTGCCATGGCGTCGGCGGCTGGGGCGGGCGGAAGCGGTTGGCGCCGCCGGTTGGCGCACCGTAAGGCACGCCCTTGAACATGGTGACCCCGCCTTCACGGTAGCCGCGAACAAGCCCGGCAGTCGTGCGCACGGTGGGATCGGTGGACAAGGCGGCCTCGCGCGGCGGCGCCGGAGCTGAGCTCGCAGCGCCGGGCGCTAAGCCCAGCCCGGCTGCGAAGGCCGCGCCCTTGATCAGATCGCGGCGGTCAAGCCCTCCTGCCCCGGCAGACGTCTCGGCCATGGTTTCAGCGCCTTCGGATGGACTGGCAGGACGGCGCCCGGCTCCGCAAGGGAAACCGGGCGATATCCCGACCAGATCGGTTGGTCCGGATCAGTTGGTGTTCAGCCGGAACGTCACGCCGATGGTTCGCGGACGCGGCCCGGCGAGCAGCGTGGGACCATTGGCCGAGGTCGGCCCGCGCTCGTCGGACAGATTGTCCGCAAAAAGGCGCAGTTCATGGCGATCACGGCGCAGGCCGATGCTCGCCTGGAACAGCTGATAGGGGTTGATCTCGTTCACCGTGGCATCGCCGAGGCGGAACCGGCCGACCGTGGTCGCCGATCCGGTCATGAACAACTCGTACTTGCCGACGTTCGTCTCGTAGGCCGCATCGAGACGGAAGTTGTGCGTCGGCGTGTTGAGCAGGCGCTTGCCGTTGGCAATCCGGGGATCCGCGCCGTTGAAGGCGGGGATCACGTTGGTGAACTTCGAATCGTTGACGTTGCCGATCGCGGTCAGCGTCAGGCCCTTCAGCGGCGTCCGCCAGGTCGCTTCAAGGTCGATGCCCTGCGCCTTGCCGTCACCCAGATTGGCGAAGGCAGCAAGGCCGATCGAGGTGTTGAAGGCGCTCTGGATGTTCGTGTACTTGATATCGTAGAGGCTGACGGCAAGCCGCAGCGCCCCATCGAGCAGCGTGCCCTTGGTGCCGATCTCGAGGTTGCGCAGCTTGTCAGGCGTGAGCGAAAGCCCGCTCGGCACACCGTCCGCGATCACCGCGTCGGCCTGGGCCTGCGATTGCAGGATGCCGCTGCGGAAACCGGTGCCGGCATTGAAGAACACCGTCCAGTTCGTCGTCGGGTACCACGCGAGGTTGGCACGCCAGGTTACCGCGTCGGGCGTGGCCTTGATGAACACGGGAACGCCATTGGAGATCGAGTTCGCCGTGCGCTTGTCCTTGAAATAGCGCAGGCCGACGAGCGGCACGAGTTTGCCGCCGAACAGTTCGTAGCTGGCTTCGGAGAACACGGCCGCGTTCTCCGTCTTGGTGATTGTCTGGCCGCTGAGCGCGAAAGCGGGGAAGTTCAGATTGAACGTGTAGAGGCTCTTGGCGTTCTGGTAGAACACGCCCGCCACGCCCTTGAACGGCCCACCCTTGTTGGTGGCAAGGCGCAGTTCGTTGACAAAGTTGCGCGCGTCCCCGCCGTTGATCAGCGTCCCGATGCCGAGCGGCGCGCCCAGATTGAGGCCGACCTGGAACCCACCGGGCAGCGACTTCTGGTACGAAGTCGCGTTGGTCAGCGTGAGTGCGCCGATATCGCGGGTGATCGTGTTCGAAAGGTACCAGGCGCGGCGGCGATCATACCCCACCACGTCGCCCTGGAACGAAGCGAACGGCGGCTTAACCGAGTTAATGACGTTGAGGTAGTTCTGGTCGGTGCTGAAGTACCAGCCGCGCAGGCGCACGGTGGTCAGCGCATCGGGCTTCCACAGCAGAACCGCCTGGAGGTCCTTCGAGGTGACGTCGTTCGCATCCTTCTCGCGCGGGGTGCCGGTGGGCGCGCCCGAATAGATATCGGCATAACCGGCACGGCGATCGTAGCCGCCGCTGATGCGCAGGCCGAGCTTGCCCTCGATCAGCGGAACCGACACGGCCGCAGCGCCGCGATAGTTGGGGTCACCCGCCTCGCGCGTGGTCGAAAGCTCGGCCTCGCCCGCCACCGTGATCTTTTCGAGGTCGGGGTTCTTGGTGCGGTAGATGATCGTGCCGGCGGACGAGCCGAGACCGTAGAGCGTACCCTGCGGACCACGCAGCACTTCGATCCGGTCGATGTCGAAGTACTGCACCGGCGGTGCGGCCTGGTTGTTGGGCACACCGAAGGGCGTATCATCGAGGTAGTAGCCGATCAGACCATCGCCGATCGGCCCGCCCGCGCCCGAACCGCGGAATGAAAAGATGCGGTAGCCGGCACCGATTTCCTGCGCCTGCGAAGCACCGGGGATAAGCTGGATGAGATCCGAGCCATCGCGCACATTGCGCTGCTTGAGCGTGTCACCGCTGAACGCCTGGATGGCGATCGGCACCTGATCGAGCTTGAGCGAGCCGGACTTGAGCGCGGTGACGACGATCTCGCCCGCATCGGCCGCTTCGGTGGCTTGCGGGGTCGCTTCCTGCGCCTGCGCGGATGCGGCGATGATCAGGGCCATTGTCGCGGCGGCACCGGCGAGGCGCGCGCGCAGATGGTTGCGGTGGTGATTGGGCTTCATGGTATCCTCCCTCATTCTTGAATACTTGCGTAATCGATTGTGCAACTGGTGTCAAATCGTTGCGTGCTCGCCCTTTGGTGCGCTTCAGCTTCTCAGGATCTGGCGGACGCGGGCTGGAAGGCGGCGCTCAGCGCCGATTTCCAGGATGCCGTAAAGTTGCGCGCGGCGCGCGAGGCGGGCGCGATGAAATCGAAGCCGTGATAGGCGCCGGGAATGACCAGCAGCTGTGTCGGCACGCCAGCCGCGATCAGCGCCTGCGCATAGGCAATGTCTTCCTCGGCAAAGAGATCGATTGCGCCGACGCCGATGAAGGTCGGTGGCAGGCCGGCGTAGCTGGTGATCCGCGCTGGAACCGCGCCTGACGGTACAGTCACGCTGCCCGCCGGCTGGCTGAGCAGGCTGGCCCAGCCGACCCGGTTGCCCGCCTCGTTCCAGCCGATCGTGCCGATGAACGGCGGCACACGGCGCGTGCTGCCGGTGCGGTCATCGAGCATCGGATAGATCAGCACCTGATAGCACAGCGGCACACTGCCCCGATCCCGCGCCGCGATGGCGACCATTGCCGCAAGGCCGCCGCCTGCGCTTTCGCCCATGACCGCAATCCGCGCAGCGTCCACGCCCAAAGCCGCAGCATTGGCATGGAGCCAGACGAGCGCAGCGTGGCAATCCTCGAGCGGCCCCGGGAACACGGTTTCGGGCGAAAGCCGGTACTCGACCTCAACCACCACGCAGCCCAGTTCCTCAGCGAGGCGCTGCGAGGCCGGAAACGTATCCTGCATGCGGCCCACAATGAAGCCGCCCCCGTGAATGTGCAGCACGGCAGGGCGCGGTGCTCCGCCGGCGCGCGCACCGATCACCGCGATGGAAACTTCGGGATGCCCGGGGGCTCCGGGAATGCGCCGCAGCTCGATGGCCGGCGCAGCCAGCGGCGGCGCTGGAGGCGGTGCCTTCTCCCGCATCGCGCGGATCGCGGCGGGATCGAGCGGATCGGGCAGCGGCCGCGCCAGGATCATCCTTGCGCCGTCGCGCAGTTCGGGATCGACCATGCGCAGCGCGTCACTCTCGGGCGCGGCGGAGGCCGCCAGTGCGCGCAACGGCAAAGCCGTGAGCGCTGCGGCGCCGGCAGCGGCAAAGCCGAACGATCTGCGTGTGAATGTCACCGTCAATCCCTCTCGCCCTGCCACGGTCTGCGCTGCGGTCTGAGCGCGCGAAGCCTGCGCGCAATCGATTACGTGCTTACACCTTGCAGTCAGAATTGCAATCGATTACGCAAGTCTGAAGATCGGGACGCAAGGCAGCAAGCGTTCGCCGCGGATCACGAGGAGAGACCCCCAACATGGCCAGCGCGACATTTCCCTTGATCGCCCGCACGATGCGCTTCGCCTGCGCGCTGGTTCTGGCGGCCACTCTGCTGCCCTCGGGCCAGCCGGCCAGAGCCGCCGATACGCCGCCGGCCGTCGTCGTCGATGCGGATGGCACGGTTCACGTGCCGGCGATGGCCGTGCCCGTCTCGTCGATGCTCAGCCCCGAGGCCAGGCAATACATGGCTGACCATCTCCACGACATGCAGAACCCTGAGAAGGTCCGGCAAGTGGGCGGCGTCCCGGTGTTCATGGAACCCTACCTCGCCGAAGCCAAGGCCGCCTACGCCTATACCATGCGCGAGCACCGGATCGGCGGCGTGCGGGTGTTCGACTATGCCCCCAAGGCCGGGATCGCACGGCGCAATGCCCGCCGCGTGCTGATCAACCTCCACGGCGGCGGCTTCATGGGCTGCTTCCCCGGCTGCGCCGAACTCGAAGCCATTCCCGTGGCTACGCTCGGCAAGGTGCGGGTTGTCTCAGTCGACTACCGGCAGGGTCCTGAGCACAAGTTTCCCGCCGCGAGTGAGGATGTAGCGCTGGTCTACCGCGCACTGCTGAAGTCCCATCGCCCGGCGCAGATCGGCATCTATGGCTGTTCGGCCGGCGGCATGCTCACGGGCATGGCGCTCGCGTGGTTTCAGCGGCACGACCTGCCCCGCCCGGGCGCGGCGGGCATCTTCTGCGCCGGGCTCACCAGTTCCGCGAACGGCTTTGGCGGCGATGCCGATTACATGACCGCCGCAGTGGGCGAGGCGCGCCCAGCGCCGGCCTGGCCCTCCACCAGCCCGCCGACATGGACCGCCCTGCCCTATTTCAAGGACGCGGACCCGAAGAATCCGCTCGTCTCGCCCGGCTCATCCGATGCGGTGCTGCGCCGCTTTCCGCCCACACTGATCATCACCGCCACGCGCGGCTTCGAGCTGAGTTCTGCGGTCAAGACCCACACCCGCCTCGTCGCGCTGGGCGTGCCCGCCGAACTGCATGTGTGGGAGGGCCTGTTCCACGGCTTCTTCTACAAGCCGGACATGCCCGAATCGCGCGAAGCCTATGACGTCATCCTCAAGTTCTTCGACCGGAACCTCGCGCGCTAAGTCGAAAACGCCGCGCGCAGTTCAGCCTTCCACGCCGCCGTGAACTCGCGCGAGACGCGCGCTTCGGGCACGACAAAATCGAAGGCATGCCACGCGGCGGGCGTGACATGGATGCGCGTCTTCACGCCTGCTGTGATCAGGCGCTGGCCGAATGCAATATCCTCATCGACGAAGAGATCGAGCGCGCCGACGCCGATGAAGGTGGGCGCAAGGCCCGCCAGATTGCTCTCCCGCGCCGGCACGCTGCCCGTCGGCACGCTGTCGGAACCCGCCGGAACGCCCAAGAAGGCGCTCCAGCCGAACCGGTTCGCTTCGGCCGACCAGCCTACCGTGCCGATATGCGGCGGCACGGTGCGGGTCGATCCGGTGCGGTCATCCAGCATGGGATAGATCAGCACGACCTGGCACAGCGGCACCTCACCGCGATCGCGCGCCATCAGCGCTGTCATCGCGGCCAGCCCGCCGCCCGCACTTTCGCCCATCACCGCAATCCGCGCGGGATCGATGCCGAGGCTCTGCGCATTGGCCGCCATCCACGTGAGCGCGGCATAGTTATCGAGAACGGGGCCAGGGAAAGGCGTTTCCGGCGAGAGACGATAATCGACATTGACCACCACCGCGTCGAACTCTGTCGCAAGCGCCTGGCAGAACGACGTCAGATTGCGGGCGCGGCCGGAGATCATCCCGCCGCCGTGGATATGGAGGATCGCCGGCCTTGGCTTGCCCGCAGGCCCCGGCACGATCAACTCGATCGCCACCGGCGGCGCGCCCGCTGGGCCCGGGATCGTCCGCATCAGGACTTCGGGAGCCTTCAGCAAGGGCGGCGGCGCCCAGCCTGCGCGGATGGCAGGCAATGCCTCACGCGACATCGGGGGGAATTTCTGGGCCAGCATCGCACGCGCCGCCGCCCGCAGTTCGGGATCGACGAGCGCAAGCGGGTCGGAACCGGCCGTCTCGGCCCCAAGGGCCAGACTGCTCCGCGCAAGGCCCGGCACAAGCGCCATCGCCCCGGCGCCAAGGATGATGCGGTGCAGATCACGGCGGCTGATGGTCAAGCGAAACTCCTGTCCGGGCGGTGCAGCGATCGTTCGGATCACGAGAAAGGTCTGCGTGGTTGCGTAACCGATTACAAGAGGGTTGCAGCAACGAATGCACCCGTAAATGCACCCGCGATTGCACTGGGCGACTGCGCTCGCTTGACTTGCTCCGCCCCGCGCCCAATAAACCGGATAATTATCGGATCAGCGGGGAATGGCATGGCGGCGCAGCAGGAACCAACCGGCCCCGCGCCCTCCCGCATATCGCTCGGCGCAGCGCTGCTGATCGGCGCGACCGGGCTCCTCGTCCTTGGCGTCCAGCCGCTGCTCTATGGCAGCTATGTCCACGAAGGGCGGATCAGCGAAGCGAGCCTTGGCCTGCTCGCCGCGATCGAGATTGCCGCGATTGCGCTTGGCAGCGCCGGCGGCATCGCGCTGCTGGCCCGTGCCCCCGCACGGGCCGTGGCGCTCACCGGCATCGCCATAACGATCGCCGCAAACCTGCTGCCCGCGCTTGTCCCGCTGCTCCTTGCCCGCGCGATCTCGGGCGCGGGGGGCGGGCTGCTTGTCGGCGTGGCGGCCGGGGCGATTGCGCGCGCGAAGGGTCTCAACGCCGCAGCCGCGGCCTTCCTGTTCCTCCAGGCCGCCAGCCAGTATGCCATCCTCCAATGGTTCGCGAGCGCCGCCGCACCCGGCTCCGCGGCAGACGTCCAGCATGCGCTCGCGGTGATCGCTGCGCTCACCGCGCTGGCGCTGCCGCTCGTGCCCGCGCGGCTCGCACCCGTCGCCCATGCCGACGCGGCCGCCAGCAAGGGCGCCATTCCGCTGTCTGGCTGGATCGGCCTCGGCGCTTCGGCGCTGCTCGTGGGTGCGGTGGTCGGGATCTGGGCCTACATGGGCCTCTGGCTCGAATCGCGCGGCATTGCGCCCGAACGCATCGCGCCGATGCTCACCGCCTCGATGGTCGGCCAGATGGCGGGCGCGCTCGTGGCCATTGCGGTGGGAGAACGCGGCCATGCCGGGGCGAAGGCGGTCGTCACCGGCCTTGGCCTCATCGCCATCGTCGCGCTCCTGTTCCTGCGCGGCGCGGATGGCACGCTGGGCTGGAGCCTTGTCGTCGGTTACGGCTTCGTATGGATGGTGCTCACCCCGGCGCTCACCGGCTTCCTGCTCGAAGCGGATCCGAGCCGCCGCAGCCTGCCCTTCGCCGCCTCGGCACAGCTGTTGGGCGCGGCGATCCTGCCCACGGCGGCGGGCATGATGATCGAGGCACAAGGCATCGATACGGTGCTGATCGCCTGCTCGGCCGCAGTCATCCTCGGCCTTGCGCTGATCGGCGCCGCGCTGGGCCTCAGGCCCCGGCTTTACGCCGCGACGTAAGGCTCGGCCGGAAGCCCCTCGTACCGGGCCTTCAGTTGCAGGCCGAGGTAGCGTGAGTAACTGCGCGCCATCGCGAGATTTCCGGCCATGAACCACAGACCCGGCTCGGGCGTCGGCTTCCACAGGTTCTTCATCTCGCCTTCCCACGGGCCGGGATCGCCCGGAAAGCCCGAGCCATAGCCCCAGGTCTTGCCGATGCGCTCTGCCACTTCGGGATTGATCAGACGCGCCACCCACTGCTTCATGTCGCAGAAGCCAGTTGCATAGATGATGCGGTTGGCGCGCTCGTGGCTGCCGTCCGAAAGCATAAGCCCGTCCTCGACAATGCGCTCGATGCTCACGCCTGAGCGCACCTTGATCCGCCCGTCCGCGACCATCTCCGAAGCACCGACATCGACGTAGTAGCCCGATGATGTGCGCTGGAACTTCATCGCGATGCCCGTGCCGTCCGGCCCGAAATCGATCTGGAATCCGGCGTCGGTCAGCCGCTGGTAGAACGGCGCCTCGTCGATCCGGATCTGGTCCCACGCCGCCTTGTTGACCTTCTCGGCGAGGCGGAAAGGCACCGAAGCGCCGAGGAGGTCCGCCTTGTCGGTCGTCAGGCCCGCGTCATAGACTTCCTGCGAATACGCACCGGCGAGGATCTTCTCCATTGTCGTTTGCCGCACGATCAGCGTCGAGGAACGCTGGATCATCACAGGCTCAGCCCCGTGGCTGACGAGATCAGCGCAGATGTCATGCGCAGAGTTGTTTGCGCCCACCACGATCACGCGCTGGCCAGCCAGCCCTTCGCCGCCTGGATGCGCGCTCGAATGGCACTGGTGGCCCTTGAAGGTCTCCTGCCCCGGAAACTCCGGCGTGATCGCAAAGCCCGCATTGCCCACCGCCATCACCAGATGTTCGGGGACGAGCGTCACCGGCTTGCCGTCACGCTCCAGCTCCACCCGCCACTTGCCTGTGGCGGGATCGCGCGCAATCCCCTTGCATTCGGTGCTGGTCCAGATGCCCAGCTCCATGATCCCGGCGTAATACTCCAGCCAGTCGCCCATCTTCTGCTTGGGCGTGTAGACCGGCCAGTGATCGGGAAACGGCACGTAGGGCATGTGGTCGTACCACACCGGATCGTGCAGCAGCAGCGACTTGTAGCGCGAGCGCCACTGGTCACCTACGCGCGGGTACTTGTCGACGAGCAGGCACGGCACACCCAGCATCTTGAGCCGCGCGCCGAGCGCAAGGCCGCCCTGCCCGGCGCCAATGATCAGCACATAGGGCGGATTGCTCTCGCTCCACTGCTCGACATCGTCATGGCGCGCATCTTCCCAGGTGCGCTGCCCGGTCTCGTCGACCACGCCCGAAGCGCGCCGTCCGCGCAGTGGCTCTTCAAAGCCCTTCAGTTCCTTGAGCGCGGTGAGCAGCGTGAATCCCTTCTCGCCCATCAGCCGCAGATAGCCCTCGCCGCGCCCCTGCGCCGTCTCGAACGTGATGAAGCCCTCGCTCGCCCCCGCCGGCGCATCGCTGGCAAAATGGCCGATCTCCGAAGAGGCCCCGCGCGCATTGGCGAACGCGGCGATCGCCTCGCTGCCTTCATGTGTCGCAAGCGTCCAGCCCAGCGCCAGATAGTCGCGCCAGAGGCCTTCGGGCAGGAACAGCCCTGCCACTGCCGCGCCGTCCCCGGCATTCAGCGCCGCGCCGAACTTCTCAAGCCAGCCATGTACGTCAAGCATCAGAAACTGCCGCCTTTTCTTGTCTCGCCGCGCCGCTCAGAAATGCGCGACCAATTGGACCCCGAAGGTACGCGGATCGTTGTAGTTGATCTGGTCCTGCGTGATCACTGGCGCAATTGAGGAGATGTAGCGCGAGGAATTGAGGTTCTTCACCCACAGCGCGGCTTCCCAGACCTTCGAGGGCGTCTGATAGGCCAGCCGCGCATTGATCCGCCCGTTGCCCTTCACTTCGGTGCTTGGCGCATTGTCCGGGAACAACGCGATCGAGGACACGTAGGTCCCGTCTACCCGCGCCTTGATCGCTGCCCCGCTCACCAGCGGGATCGTCCAGTTCACGCCGCCCGAAAACGCGAACTTCGGCGCATTGACCAGCCGGTTGCCGTTGTAGCTCACCCCGCCCAATGCCGCGAACTTCTTGTATTTGCTGTGCATGATGGTCGCCGCACCGAACAGATCGAGGTTCCGCGTCGGCCGCACTGTCAGTTCCGCCTCGAGGCCATAGATTTCGGCATTGCCCGCATTCAATTTGCGCTGCACCGGGATCGGCCCCGTCAGGTCGAACACGAAAACCTGCAGGTCGCGGTAGTCGTAATAGAACGCCGAAGTGTTGAACCGCACCTTGCGGTCAAGCAGCTCGGTCTTCAGCCCCACTTCGTAGGCGTATAGCTTCTCCGAATTGAACGGCACCAGCTGCAGCGGATCGGTCGAAGCGCCGCCCGCAAACCCGCCGCTGTTGTAGCCCTTCGAGAACGAGGCATAGACCAGCGTATCGCCCGACTTGTAGTTGAGCGCCGCCCGCCAGGAGAGGTCCTTGAAGGTCTTGGTGCCCTTGAAATCGAGCAGCGGCAGCGTCACGTCGGAATAGGCCTTCACCGGCACCACGCCGCCCACCGCATCGAACAGGCTGCGGTAATCCATGCTGATCCGGTCGCGCGACCAGCGCAGACCCACCGTCGCAGTCAGCTTGTCGGTGAGCTTGTAATCCGCCTGCCCGAACACCGCGAGGCTGCGCGTGCGCTGCGTATAGGGATAGCGCAGCAGGCCCAGCGAATTGACCGGGTCGAATGTGCCGAGGAGGTCATTGGGATCGCGCAGAGACCGGAGCAGATCAAAGCTGCTGTCGGTCGCCAGCGTATCGTGGAAATAGTAGCCGCCGATGATCCAGTTGAGCTTCCGGTCACCCGTCGATTGCAGGCGCAGTTCCTCGCTCCACTGGCGCGGGCGGTCCTCGTAATAGGCGACCACGAAATCCGCCGGGCTCGCGTCGGTATCTTCGAGCGTCGCGCGGTTGACCTTCTCGTAGGCGGTGATCGAGGTCAGCTGCACCCCGCCGAAGTCCACCTGGCCCAGCAGCGAGGCGCCGAACACGCCGATGCGCTCCTTGCCCTCGACGTTGTAATCCCCGGCATAGACATTGTTGTCGGTATCGGCATAGCCGAAGGCGTCGGTCGGCGTGCCGTCAGGCAGCTGCGCCGGGTTGCCGAAGAAGTCGACGCCCGACCCCCTGTGCTGGAACTGCCGCGCGCCGCCGGTGTTGTTGCCGCCATGCACCGAAAGCCGCAGCAGCACATTGGGCGCCGGTGTGAAGTCGGCAATCCCTCGCAGCGCCCAGAGGTTGATGTTGTTCACCTTGTTCCCCGTCACGCGGTTGAGGGTCGTCCCGTCGCGCCGGTTGTAGAAGCCTGCCACGCGCACCTTGAGGAGGTCCTTGGCGATCGGCCCGCCAATCCCGCCTTCCAGTTGCACTTCATTGAACCGGCCATAAAGCGCGGAGAAATCGCCGCTCAGCTCGTCGGTCGGCTTGCGGCTCGAAAAGCGGATCGCGCCCGCCGTCGTGTTTCGGCCATAGAGCGTTCCTTGCGGCCCCTTCAGCACTTCGATCCCGCCCGAATCGAACACGTTGAACAGCTTGCCCGCGTTCGCGCCGATGAACACGTCGTCGACATAGACACCCACCGCACCCGTCGTGTTCGAATTGAAGTCGCCAATACCGACACCGCGGATGAACAGCGAGGTGGTCGAAGCGGCCGTGCCCGCCTGCATCGAAAGGCTCGGCACCAGCAGCGTGAGATCGCGCGGATCGCGGATGCCGGTCTCGGTCAGCGCATCGCCGCTGATCGCCGCGATTGCGATGGGCACGTCCTGCACGTTCTGCGCGCGGCGCTGCGCGGTAACGACGATCTCTGCAATGCCGTCGTTCTTGGCCGGCGGGGCCGCCTCCTCTGCCAGCGCGGGCATGGCGCCAGCGAGCCCGCTCCCCGCCAGAATGATCCCGAGGCACCGCTTCGCATTCGCACGACGCATAGTCATTCCCCCCGCTTCGGCCCTGCCCCGCAAAGGCGCGGGCTCTGGTCCCCACCCTGCAAAGCTTCCCGCAATCGCCCGCAGGGTCAAGCCAAATCTGATATTAATTCGGATTTTTATCCGAAACCGGGTTGAACCGCGAGGAATGCGTGCTAGCCTGCAAGGATGGTGACCATCCTGCCACGGCCTGCCGATACGATCCGCCGCCCGCGCCAGAAGCGCAGCCAGCAGCGGTTCGAGGCGATTCTCGATTCCGCAGACCGGCTGCTCGAAACGCTCGAGCCGGCTCAGATCAGCATCTACACGCTCGCCGAAGAGGCAGGCCTCTCCGCCCCCTCGATCTACCATTTCTTCCCCGATGCGGGGCAGGTCTTCGTCGCCCTCGCGGAGCGCTACGTCCGTCAGTTCGTTGATCTGCTCGACAAACCACTGCCGCCGGGCGTGACCACCTGGCAGGCCTTCTTCGCCGCGCGCTACGGCCACGGCCGCGATCACTACAACGCGCACGGCGCCGCGCGCCGTCTCCTGCTCGGCTCGGGCCTCTCCGCCTCGATCCGCGCGCGCGATCTGGAGAATGACAGCGTGCTTGCCGAGCGCAGCATGACCGAATTCTGCCAGCTGTTCGCTATCGCCCCCAGCGCCGATCTGGTCGAACGCTTCACCGAACTGCTGGTGATCAACGATGCGATCTGGACCCTCTCGGTCCATCGCCACGGCACCATCACCGACGCTTACGACGAGCAGGCCCGTCTGGCGCGCGAAGCCTATTGCAGCACCTTCCTGCCCGAACACCTGCCGCTGCGCGCCGCCGCAGACCAAGCCGCCTGAACCACCTGAGGGAGAGCCAGATGACAACAAATGCCGCCGACCAGTCGCTCCGCCAGCGCGCCCTCAAAGTCGTGCCGGGCGGCATGTACGGCCACGAGGCGACGACGCTCATGCCCGCCTCCTACCCGCAGTTCTTCGAACGCGGCGAAGGCGCCTATATCTGGGACGTCGATGGCAACCGGTACCTCGATTTCATGTGCGCTTATGGCCCCAACCTCTTGGGCTATAACGACCGGCGCGTGAACGATGTCGCCGTCGCGCAGCTCGCCAAGGGTGACACGATGACCGGCCCCAGCGCCCACTTCGTCGACCTTGCCGAAGCCCTCGTCGGCATGGTCAGCCATGCGGATTGGGCGATGTTCTGCAAGAACGGCACCGATGCCACCACCATGGCGATGACCACCGCCCGCGCGCAGACCGGCAAGCGCCGCATTCTCGTGGCGGACGGCGCCTATCACGGCGCCGCCCCGTGGTGCACGCCGATGCCCGCCGGGATCGTGCCGGAAGAGCGCGCGTTCATTTCCAAGTACCAGTACAACGATGTCGCCAGCCTCGAAGCCGCCGTTGCTGAAGCGGGTGACGATCTCGCCGCGATCTTCGCCTCGCCCTTCAAGCACGATGCGTTCATCGATCAGGCCCTGCCCGATCCGGCTTACGCGAAGCGCGCCCGCGAACTGTGTGACGAAACCGGCGCCATGCTCATCGTCGATGACGTGCGCGCCGGCTTCCGCCTGATCCGTGATTGCAGCTGGGAACTCGTCGGCGTGCGGCCCGACATGAGCTGCTGGGGCAAGTCCTTCGCCAATGGCCACCCGATCTCGGCCCTCCTCGGCAACGACCGCTGCCGCGAGGGCGCGAGCCACATCTACGTCACCGGCTCGTTCTGGTTCGCCGCCGTCCCGATGGCCGCCGGGGTCGAGACGCTCAGGATACTGCGCGAGACCGACTACCTCGAAAACTCGATCCGCCTCGGCACCTTGTGGCGCGAAGGCCTGGGTGCCCTCGCCGCGAAACACGGCTTTGCCCTGCGCCAGACCGGCCCCGTCCAGATGCCGCAGATCCTCTTCGACAATGATCCCGATTACCGCATCGGCTTCGCCTGGGGCGAGGCGATGCTGAAGCGCGGCGTCTACGTCCACCCCTGGCACAACATGTTCTTCTGCGCTGCGATGACCGAGGCCGATATCCAGTTCGCGCTCGAAGCCGCCGACGATGCCTTCGCGTCGGTCAAGACGCAGCTCGCCACGATCGAACCGCACCCAGTCGTCCTGATGTTTCTCACCGCCATGGCCGGCGCGCACTGAGCGGGAGCGGACACATGCCAACCTGGATCCCCAGGTTCTATCGTGCAGCCGCCATCTATGGCGCGGTGGTCCTCCTCCCCGCCTATCTCGCGCCTTGGCCGGCTGAGCAGCCGCATATCTACCTCGGCTTCGTCGGCCTTGCGCTGGTCTTCCAGGCGGTGTTCTGGATCATCGCGTCGCATCCGGTGCGCTATCGCCCGCTGATGGCCGCGTCGGTGTTCGAGAAACTGGTCTTCGGCGTCCCCACGCTGCTGCTGTTTTCCCAGCACCGTGTAAGCCCGCTCGACGCCGGTTTCGCTACGATCGACCTGCTGCTTGGCCTCGGTTTCTTCCTCGCATGGAAAGCCACGCCAAAAGCCTGATCCTGCGCATTCAAGGCTTGGCAAACACCGCCCATTGCGTCTTATAGCGGCCAAAATCCAACGCTTGCCGAGAGGACGCCGCCATGAGCCAGACCACCTACCCGGTCCCCGAAAGCTGGGCGAAGGGCGCCCTGATCGACGACGCGCGCTATCAGGCGATGTATGCGCAATCGCTTGCTGATCCCGAGACGTTCTGGCGCGAGGAAGCCAGGCGGATCGACTGGATCAAGCCCTTCACCAAGGTCAGCACCACCAGCTTCCATGAGGCGGACTTCTGTATCCGCTGGTTCGAGGACGGCACGCTCAACCTCGCCGCCAACTGCCTCGACCGCCATCTCGCGGAGCGCGGCGAACAGATCGCCATCCTGTGGGAGCCGGATTCGCCGGGCACGCCCGACCGCCGCATCACCTACCGCGAGCTGCACGAGATGGTGTGCCGCTTCGCCAATCTGCTCAAATCGCGCGGCGTACAGCGCGGCTCGCGCGTCACGATCTACCTGCCGATGGTGCCCGAAGCCGCCGTCGCCATGCTCGCCTGCGCACGCATCGGGGCGATTCACTCGATCGTCTTCGCCGGCTTCTCGCCCGACGCCCTCGCGGGGCGCATCATCGATTGCGATAGCCGCCTCGTCATCACTGCCGACGAAGGCCTGCGCGGCGGCAAGAAGGTACCGCTGAAGGCCAACGTCGATGAAGCGCTCAAGCAGTGCCCCGGTGTCGATACCGTGATCGTCCTTGCGCACACCGGCGCCGATGTGCCGGTGGTCGACGGCCGTGACGTCGACTGGGCCAGCGCCGCTGCGCAGCACTCCGCCGATTGCCCACCGGAGGAAATGAACGCCGAAGACCCGCTGTTCATCCTCTACACCTCGGGCTCCACCGGCAAGCCCAAGGGTGTGCTCCACACCACCGGCGGCTACTCGCTCTGGGCCTCGATGACACACGAGTACGTCTTCGATTACCGTCCCGGCCAGATCTACTGGTGCGCGGCGGATGTGGGCTGGGTGACCGGGCACAGCTACGTCGTCTACGGCCCCCTCCTCAACGGCGCGACGACCGTGATGTTCGAGGGCGTGCCGAACTTCCCCGATCCATCGCGCTTCTGGCAGGTCGTCGACAAGTTCCAGGTCGAGATCTTCTACGGTGCCCCGACTGCTCTTCGCGCGCTGATGCGCGAGGGCGACGAGTGGGTGAAGAAGACTTCACGCCAGTCGCTGCGACTGCTCGGCTCTGTCGGTGAGCCGATTAATCCCGAGGCGTGGGAATGGTACCACAAGATCGTCGGCGAAGGCCGCTGCCCGATCGTTGACACCTGGTGGCAGACCGAAACCGGCGGCGCGATGATCACCCCGCTTCCCGGCGCCACTGCCTTGAAGCCGGGCTCCGCCACCCGCCCCATGTTCGGCGTCAAGCCCGCGCTGCTCACCGGCGAGGGCCAATTGCTCGAAGGCGCGGCAGACGGCTGCCTCGTCATCGAACAGAGCTGGCCCGGCCAGATGCGTACCGTCTGGGGCGATCATGAACGCTTCTTCCAGACCTATTTCAGCACCTTCCCCGGCCACTACTTCACCGGCGATGGTTGCCGCCGCGACGAGGATGGCTACTACTGGATCACTGGTCGCATCGATGACGTGATCAACGTCTCCGGCCACCGCATGGGCACAGCTGAAATCGAAAGCGCGCTGGTTGCTCACGCGAAGGTCGCCGAAGCGGCAGTCGTCGGCATGCCGCACGAGATCAAGGGTCAGGGCATCTACGCCTTCGTGACGACCAATGCCGACGTCGAGCCGGATGAGGCCCTGCGCAAGGAGCTCATCCAGTGGGTCCGCCACGAAATCGGCCCCATCGCCACGCCCGACGTGATCCAGTTCGCGCCCGGTCTGCCCAAGACCCGCTCGGGCAAGATCATGCGCCGCATCCTGCGCAAGATCGGCGAGAACGATGTGAGCAATCTTGGCGATACGTCGACGCTGGCCGACCCTTCGGTGGTCGACAACCTGCTGGCGAACCGCCCGAACGCCTGATCTGCGCCGACTGCCACAAGAAAGGGCCGGGGCGCTGCAAGCGTCCCGGCCCTTTTCCGTTATTGCACTACCTTACGAGCGGTCGGCGTTCATCACCTTGGTCCAGGCCTTGGCGAAATCGCGCACGAACTGTTCGCGCGCGTCGTCACTGGCGTAGGCTTCGGCAACCGCGCGCAGCTCCGAGTTCGAGCCGAAGATCAGGTCCGCCGGTGTCGCGGTCCACTTCACCGCGCCGCTCGCCCGGTCGCGCCCTTCATAGGCTGCGCCCGCCTTGCTCCATACCGTGTCCATGCTGAGCAGGTTCACGAAGAAGTCGTTCGACAGCGTGCCCAGCCGGCTGGTCAACTCGCCCGCGTTCGAACCCGCCGCATTGGCATCGAGGACGCGCAAGCCCCCGACCAGCACGGTCATTTCGGGCACGGTCAGGCCCAGCAGGCTCGCCTTGTCGACCAGCGCCTCGGCCGGCCCCTGCCACGCATCTGCCGCATGCCAGTTGCGGAACCCGTCGGACTTGGGCTCCATCGGCGCGAAGGCCGCGGGATCGGTCTGCTCGGCGCTCGCATCGACGCGGCCCGGGGTGAACGGCAGCTCGAGCGAAACGCCCGCCTTGCCCGCCGACTTCTCGACCGCGGCATTGCCCGCCAGCACGATCAGGTCCGCCATGCTCACCGTGCGGCCACCCGGCGCGGTGCGGTTATACTCGGCGCGCACCTTTTCCAGCCCAGCCAGCACCTTGGCGAGCTCCGCCGGATCATTCACCGCCCAGTCCTTCTGCGGCGCCAGCCGGATGCGCGCGCCATTGGCCCCGCCGCGCAGGTCCGAATTGCGGTAGGTCGAGGCCGAAGCCCAGGCCGTGCGCACCAGCTGCGCCGGGGTGAGGCCTGAGGTCAGCACCTTGCCCTTGAGCGTTGCGATCTCCGCCGCGCCGATCAGCGGGTGGTTGTCGACCGGCAGCGGGTCCTGCCAGGTGAAGGTCTGCGCCGGCACATCCGTACCGATGTAGTGCGCCTTGGGCCCCATATCGCGGTGCGTCAGCTTGAACCATGCGCGGGCAAAAGCATCGGCATAGAGCTCGGGCTTGTCCTTGAAGCGCAGCGCGATCGCGCGGAACGCCGGGTCCTGCTTGATCGCCATATCGGTGGTGAACATGATCGGCGCGTGGGTCTTGCCCGCCTCGTGTGCGTCCGGCACGATCTGCACGTCCGCCGCATTGGCTGGCTGCCACTGCGTCGCCCCTGCCGGGCTCTTCACCTTGACCCAGTCGAACGCGAAGAGGTTGTCGAGGTACTGGCTCGTCCACTGGATCGGATTGGCCGACCATGCGCCTTCGAGGCCGCTCGTCACCGCGTCCTTGCCGACGCCCGTGCCGCAGCTGTTCTTCCAGCCGGTGCCCTGTGCCTCGATGCCCGCACCCGCCGGTGCCGCGCCGACGCAGGTCGCCGCTTGCGCGCCATGCGCCTTGCCGAACGTGTGCCCGCCCGCGATCAGCGCGACGATTTCCTCATCGTTCATCGCCATGCGGCCGAACGACTGGCGGATATCATGCGCGGCGGAAATCGGATCGCCGTTCGCATTGGGGCCTTCGGGGTTCACATAGATCAGCCCCATCTGCACCGCCGCGAGCGGGCCCTTCAGCTGCCGCTTCTCGTTCCAGCGGTCGCCATTGGCTTCCAGCCACTTCTTCTCGGTGCCCCAGTAGACCGCATCAGGCTGCCACGTATCCGCTCGGCCGCCACCGAAGCCCAGCGTCTTGAAACCCATCTGTTCCAGCGAGACATTGCCCGTCAGCACCATCAAGTCGCCCCATGAAAGCTTGCGGCCATACTTCTGCTTGATCGGCCAGAGCAGCCGGCGCGCCTTGTCGAGGTTGGCGTTATCCGGCCACGAATTGAGCGGCTCGAAGCGCTGTTCGCCGCCCGCACCGCCGCCGCGCCCGTCCATCGTCCGATAGGTGCCGGTGCTGTGCCACGCCATGCGGATAAAGAACGGCCCATAGTTGCCATAGTCCGCCGGCCACCAGGGCTGCGAGGTCGTCAGCACCTTGGCGATATCCGCCTTCACGGCCTTCAGATCGAGGCTGAGGAACGCCTTGGCGTAGTCGAAATCCGCACCATAGGGGCTCGCCGCCGTGTTCTCGTTCTGGCGCAGCGGCGTGAGATCGAGCTGATCGGGCCACCAGTCCTTGTTGGTGGTCGGCTTCTCGGCGGCAGCTGCGGTGGGCGGTGCCATCGCCGCATCAGCCGCGTGCCCCGCAACGGGCAAGGCGGCAAGAAGCGCGATGGCCAAAGTCGAAATGGCGGGGGTGGAAAGCGAAGCGCGCATATCGGTACCTCTCTGCTCGCGGAATCCGCGCAGCGCGCCTCGCCGCCGCACAGGCAGCGAGCACGGTGCGGCTGGACACCGCTCGGTTTGTTGATCTTGGCGCCCGGCCTTCCATGCAGCGGCGCCGGGCAAGCGTGTTGTGGCGCAGCGCCTGCCGATGAGGCCAGTTGATTTGTCTGCTCACTATGATCGATCAATTCGATCATTCAGCCGTGCGCGCAAGGCTATGCCTTTGCAGCAGCAGCGCGGCATATCATCATGGCGATGTGGGCTGGAAAACCCAATCTGGACACCCGGCGCGGTGCAATTTTACGCATCCTCTCCCAAGGCCGCGCCGGGTGAACGACTTGGTTTTGTGCTGCCGCAATTACCGCATTGGTTGGAAGGAGTCATCATGAAATTGCGTCCGCGCCATTCTCCGCGAACGAAATGATGCAAGCGCTGCCGCACCGCGCCGAAAAGGCAAACCCTTAGAGAATGCTGCGGTGATGCTGCGCTCTTTCCCTGATCGCTCCAAAGCGCCATTTTATCCGTATCGGTCTAATCCGGACGCACGATGCGCCGCTGCTTCCGCCTTGCCATTGCCGCCTGCGCGCTTGCCGCGACAGGCCTTGGCATGCCTGCCCCGGCATCAGCTCAAGCGGTTCTCGATTTCGGCGCATCCTACACCGCCGACATGCTCTCCGCCCTCGGCGGCAGCCCCTCGCGCGGTACCGATCTGGTCGGCCGCGTCGATGCATGGCTCGATTTCGATGGGCCGGCCGCCGGGCTAGACACACTCTCCGCCCGCATCGATCTCATGGCCGTCCACGGCCCCGACTTCTCCGGTCGGCGCACCGGCGCCTATCAGACCGTCAGCAGTCTCGAGGCCGATACCCTGCCCCACGTCTACGAGGCTTGGGCGCAGTGGAAGCCCAGCCCCAATGTCTCGGCCAAGGCCGGGCTGATCGATCTCAATGCCGAATTCGACATGCAGAACACCGGCGCACTGTTCGTGAACAGTGCCTTCGGGATCGGGCCCGACATTTCGCAGAGCGGCCTCGCCGGCCCCTCGATCTTCCCGATGACCGCCTCGGCGCTGGTCGTGCGGCTCCAGCGCGGGCGCAAGGCGTTGGCCCTGGGGGTTTTCGATGCGCTGGCTGGGGCACGGCACGATCCGCGCAAGCTCGCGGTGCGGTTTCCCGGAACCACCGGCGCACTGCTGATTGCCGAAGCGCGCGTGCCGGTCGGGACCTGGCTGCTCCAGTTCGGCGGCTGGCACTATACCACGCGCTTCGATGCCCTTGATCCCGCGCGGCCACCCGCCCTCTCCCGCGGGGCCTACGGCATGCTGGAAGGCACGGTAACGCGCAGGCTCAGCACGTGGGTCCGCCTCGGCGTGGCCGATGCCCGTGCCAACCCGGTTGCCGCTTATGTCGGCGGCGGCGCGGTCGCGACGCTGGGCGCATGGCGGCTGGGGTTGGCGGCAGCCCACGCCCGGCTCGGGCAAGCGGCCCGCGAGACGCTGGTGGCCCCCGGCCGCGCGCGCCGCGCCGAAACCGTGATCGAACTGACCGCGCAGCGCTCCGTTGCGCCCTGGCTCAATATCCAGCCCGATCTCCAGTATGTGATTCATCCCGGCTGGGCCCCCGGCGCGCCAGACACGCTCGTCGCCGGCCTGCGCTTCAGCCTCGCCATCCCGGACAACTGAGCGCTGCGCAGATAGCCTTGCTCCTCGGCGCGAAGGGTTTTCATTCTTGCCAAGGGGCCATGCGCCGTGATTGTCACCCCTCGCGCCATTCCCGGCGCGGAGTTCGTGAAGTCATGCCGCAATACCCGTTTCAGCTTGTCGACGTTTTTGGTGAGACCCCGTTTTCCGGCAACCCGCTGGCCGTGATCGCACTCGAAGCCGACCGCGCCACGGCAGAGCTGCAGCAGATCACGCGTTGGCTCAATCTCTCGGAAACCGCATTCCTCCTGCCGCCGAGCAGCGACGCGGCAGACTACCGTGTGCGCATCTTCACGCTCGACCGGGAGCTGCCCTTCGCCGGCCACCCGACGCTGGGTTCGGCCCATGCTTGGCTGGCGCTGGGCGGCACGCCGCGTCATGCTGGCAAAGTGGTGCAGGAATGCGGCGCCGGCCTCATCGATGTGCGCCGCACCGCCGATGGCCTTGCCTTCGCAGCACCGCCGCTGCTGCGCTCCGGGCCGGTCGAGGCGGACAAGCTGGCGGAGGCCTGCGGCGTTCTCGGCATCGCGACCAGCGACGTGATCGCTGCCGAATGGATCGACAACGGACCCGGCTGGCTCGGCATCCAGCTCAAGGACGCAGCGTCGGTGATCGCGGTCGAACCGGCGCGCTCCCATGCCTCGCGCATCGATATCGGCCTTGTCGGCCTCCACCCAGCCGGCAGCCCGTTCGCCTACGAAGTGCGCGCCATCTTCAGCGACCCCTATGGCGGCCTAATCGAGGACCCGGTCACCGGCAGCCTCAATGCCTCGGCCGCCGCATGGATGCTCCGCGCCGGGCATGTCAGCGCGCCCTACACCGCGACGCAGGGCACCCGACTCGGCCGCGCTGGCCGCATCCGGATCGAGCAGGAAGCCGGCGGCCCGCTGTGGGTCGGAGGCAGGACCGAAACGCTGTTTGCAGGCACAACCGGCGAAACGGCACTCGCCGCCAGTTGATACCCCAGCCGGGGCGAATCAGCGCTTTGCCGGTTCGCCCTTGCGCATTTCGAGGCCGAGCGCCCAGCGCTGCTGGAAGCCGCGCCAGAACCCCGCCTGCTCCGCCGAAGCCGGCCTGCCGCCCACGTTCTGGAACGGTACCAGCGGCCATTGCCCGTCGCCCGCCAGCGGCGGCGTGACATCGAGATAAGCGCGCTTGGCCTCATCGCCCTTCAGGTGAAGATCGAGGAAGGCCGTGATGAAGTGCTGGTTGATCGCGTTGATCCGCTCGGTGCGCCAGACCGGCTCCGCGAAATACTCGCGGGTCGAAAAATCCGCATCGGCCTCTGGCGGCGGCGGATTGCCACCCACGTTGTGCCGCGCGTTCTGGTAGAGCAGGAAATGGCGCTGATTGCCGGCCATCTGCGCAAACAGCCAGCTCACGCCCCCGGGGGCATCGACGATATCATCTTGGTCGCCATCGATCAGCAGCACCGGCTTGGCGAAGGCCGCGAGCGTGGCTTCGGACCACACGCGCACCGCAGGGCTGCCGCCAAACGGAGCGAGCGCCACCACGCCCTTGATCCGCGCGACCAGCGCCTTGCCCTCCGCCTGGCTGGCGAGCAGCTGGTCTCGCGCCGGGGCCGGCAACTGCGCCAGCACGGGACTTGTCGGGGCATAGTCCAGCCCGGCCGCGCCGAGGACGCCGAACCCGCCCATCGAATAGCCGACAAGGCCGATTGCATTGGCATCGATTGCCTGCCCCAGCGGATCGCTGGCCTTTCCGGCGCGGCGGGTCAGATCATCGATTATGAAGCGTACATCACGTGCGCGGTGGATCAGCACATTGCCGAACGAGACTGGAAAATCGGCGGGGTTGACCACGCGCTGATCGGCATGGTCGATCGCCACGACGACATAGCCTTTGGTCGCGAGGTTCTCCGTGAGCCAGGTCATGAAGGTGTCCCAGCCGTTGTAGCCGTGCGAGACGACGACGAGCGGGAAGCGCTTGCCCTTGATCGGCGCAGCTCCGTCCACGGCGAGGCTTGGAATGGCGAACGGGGCGCCGGTGCCATCGGGCCTTGGCAGTGCGTGCGCAAACGTGGTCCGCGCCGCGCCCGGTACCGCATCGGCAGGATACCAGACCCGCGCCTTGATCGTGCGCGTCATGCGCGCGATGCCCGTTGCCGAAAGCACCACACTGTCCAGTGCATCCACGGAAAGGGTTTGCGTGCCGATCGCATAGGCCCCCAACGCTGCGAGTTCCGGCGCATCGGGCGGCGGCACAGCATAAGGCTGGCGGACCGGTTGGGCCTCAGCCGCCCCCGCTACCAACAGGCCCGACAGAACGAGGCTCAAGAGAGCTTTCATTGCATTCCTTCCCGCGAGTTCAGCTTGATAGGCCTCCAAACGAAAACGCGCCCACGCAGATCGTCTGCATGGGCGCGCCTTCACGTCCGGAGGGGAGGGACGATCAGAAGTTCAGGCGGACGCCGGCGGCATAGCGCGCACCGGTATCGACATAATCGAGCACCTGATTGTCGAAACGGCCCGTAGTGATGTTGCGCGAGTTGGTCACGTTGGTGCCTTCGGCGAAGACCTGGGCAAACTTCGTGATGTCGTAGCTCACGCGAACGTCGACCTGATCGAACGGACGGCGGAACACCGGATCACCACCCTGGCCAGGGGTGACGAGGTATTCAAGGAACCGGCCGCGGCGGTTATAGGCGACGCGGGCGGCAAAGCCGTTCTTTTCGTAGAAGCCGGTGATGTTGTAGCTGTTGCCCAGACCTTCGAGCGCGAACGAAGTCGTCGTGCTGGTCACGTCGAAGGCAGCGCTGCTGTCCACGAACGTGGCGTTGACCGAGGCACCCAGGCCGTCAAGCGGCGAGGGCAGATAGTCGAACGTGTGCACGACGTTGAGCTCGATGCCCCGAACCGAAGCGTTCTCGGCGTTGCGCGGACGGCGCACGTTGAACGTCGCGGTGTTCGGACCGGTGATCCCGCCACCGACCGGCAGGCCGCTGGCATTGGCGATTGCGAACTGCTCGGCCGAACGGGTCTGGACGATGAAGTCGTCGATGCTCTTGTAGTAAGCAGCGACCGACAGCGTCGTCGTCGAAGTCGGATACCACTCGAACGAGAGATCGAAGTTGTTCGAGGTGTAGGGCTTCAGATCCGGGTTGCCGCCGCTGGCATCGAGGCTCGCCGGACGCGTGACGTCGAAGTTGGTCCGCGGCGCAAGGTCGCGGATCTGCGGACGGGTCAGCGTACGCGACGCGGAGAAGCGCGCGATGACCTTGTCCGAGAGGTTCACCTTCACGTTGATGTTCGGCAGGAAGTAGTCGTAGCTCGCCCGCTTCGCCGTCGCCACCGGAGCGCCGCCATTGGCGAACACGGCCTGGTAGATCGTCGGATCGTTCGGCACCGAAAGCAGGTCGGTCAGCGCCAGCTGGCGGCCGCTCGCGATGAGTTCGGTGTGTACGTAGCGCGCACCGAGGTTGACCACCCACGGCAGCGCGCCGAGGTTGCCCTTGAAATCGGCTTCGACGTAACCGGCGAAGACCTTTTCCGACACCGCGAACGAGTTCGGCTGGACCGAAGCGGCAAAGCCGTTGGTCGCGCGCAGCAGTGCGGCAGTGGTCCCGGGGGCTAGGCCGCGCGCCGTATCGCGCGCTGCTGCCTGGGCGGGGCTTTCAAGGAACTTGAAGTAGGCGTCCGCATCGTAAGTGAGGATGTTCGACGGAACGCTGCCCGATCCGCGCGGCGAATTGAGCGTCAGCGGGCTGAGCAGCGAAGCCGATGCACCCTCGTTATAGCCGCAATAGAGGCACAGCGTGTTGGGATCGGTGGCGATCGACTGGCTGTTCTTGCTGCGGTTGGTGTTGATGAGGCCGAAGCGGACCGCATCGAGCGTGCCGCCATCAGACTTCCACTCGGTGTCGAGCTTGTACTCGAGCACGCGTTCCGCCTCGGTGTTGCCCTGGCGCAGCGCGATGTGCGAGCGGCCCAGCGCCGCGTTGGCGAGGTCGGCCGAGTAATCCACCGTCGAAGGGAAGCCGTTGCCGGTCGCCTGCTTGAAGCTGTAGCGGCTCGGGATGCCGATCACGGTGAAGTAGTTGCGGCCACCCGCCGAATCCTTGGCGCGCGACCACGAAACGTCGGCCTTCACGGTAAGCTGGCTGTTGGGCTTCCACTCGACGTTGCCGCCGAACGCGTAGGTCTTCACGAAACGGTTGTTCGACGTCTGGATGAGGTCGGCGTTGCCGTTGGTCGTGAGCGAGGTGATCGTCCGGTTCGAATCGATCGCTGCGGCAGTGTAGCTCGAAGGCTCGAACCAGCTGCCGAGCGCCTGGACGCGCGAATCGACGTTGAACTGGTTGTAGAGACCGTCGACCGTGAAGGTCAGCGCATCGCTCGGGCGATACTGGGCGGTGCCGGTGACGCCGATGCGTTCGCGCGACTGGTCATCCTGGCCGACGTCCTGGTTGCGCGGGGCAAACACGTTGGTGAACAGCGGATTCGCTGCCGGGCCGACCGTGGTGCCGGGAATGTAGCCGCGGTTCTGCGTATAGCGGGTCTGCGCATCGCGCTTCTGGTACGAAACCGAGGCGAGCACGCCGAACGTGCCGTCAGCAAACGTGTTGCTGATCAGGCCGAACGCCTGCGGGGTCACCTTGTCGCTGTTGCGCTCGTATTGGCCCTTGGCCGAAACCACGGCCTTGAAGCCGTTGAGGTCGAGCGGGCGCGGGGTCTTGACGTTGAGCGTCGCGCCGATGCCGCCGTCCTGCAGGCGGGCCTGCGAGCTCTTGTAGACTTCCGCACCGCTGATCAGTTCGGCGGCCAGAAGGTCGAAGCTGAATTCGCGGCCCTGGTTGTCGCTGGCGAAGGTCCGGCCGTTGACGAGCACCGTGTTGAACGCCGGGCCGAAACCGCGGACCGTGACGAAACGGCCTTCACCGTTGCTGCGGTCGATCGCGACACCGGGGATGCGCTGCAGCGATTCCGCGACGTTCGTGTCGGGGAACTTGCCGAGGTCTTCCGAGCTGATCACATCGACGATGCTGTCAGCATTCCGCTTGATACTGGCGGCGCTGCGCAAGCTGCTGCGGATACCGGACACGATGATCTCGTCAGGCGCCGAAGCCTCGGGAGCGACCGATTCCTGCGCAAACGCCGGGGCCGCACCGCCAATGATCGCCAGTGCGCTGCAGCAGGCAAGCGCCTGGCTGCGCAGGCGTGACATGGCGGGTAAGTTACTGAATTGAGACATAATATGGCTCTCCCCTTGCTGGCGTTGACCTGTCTGGCCATAGCGCCTGAAGTGCTGTGACGCAGGTGTCCCACGCCGTTGCGCGTCTGACTGATCTGTTTTATCAGATAAATCAAATGAAAGTTTTAGGGGCGGCTGGTTTGCCCGCAAAGTGGTGCTTATTTGCTGCACTTGGCGATCATCGCGATGCCCTTTGGACTAGCCTTGCCAAGCCCGGCCGGGCAGCGGCAATAAGGCACGCAGGGAGCAGGACATGAACGACAAGGTTCGGCAGGTGGTAATCGTGGGCGGTGGCTCGGCGGGCTGGATCGCCGCCGCACGCATTGCCGCAGCGCACCGCCCGGATGGCGAGAACGGGGTCTCGGTCACCCTCATCGAATCCGAAACCATCGGCACGATCGGCGTTGGTGAAGGCACCTGGCCGACCATGCGCAACACGCTGCGCAAGATCGGCATTTCCGAAACCGAGTTCTTCCGTTCCTGCGATGCCGCGTTCAAGCAGGGCGCGCGCTTTGCCGGCTGGGTCACGGGCGAGCCGGGCGATGCCTACTATCACCCGCTCAATCCGCCGCAGGCCGCCACGCAGATCAATCTCTCGGCGCACTGGCTGCGCCGGCAGGACGGCGCGGGCACCGACTTCGCCCACGCGGTCGATTTCCAGTCGGCACTGTGCGACGCGGGCCTCGCGCCCAAGTCGATCAGCACCGCCGAATATGTCGGCCTCGCAAATTATGCCTACCACCTCGATGCGGTGAAGTTTGCCGCGCTGCTCAAGAAGCACTGCACCGAAAAGCTCGGCGTCCGCCACGTGATCGACGACGTGACCGATGTGAAAGTCGACGAAGCCGGCTTCGTCACCGGTGTCGAGGCTAAGGTGACGGGACTGATCGCCGGCGATTTCTTTGTCGATTGCACCGGCTTTGCCGCCCTACTGATCGGCCAGACCTACGGCGTACCGTTCGTGGACTGCAACGATGTCCTTCTCGCCGATCACGCAGTGGCGCTGCAGGTGCCCTACGAGCACGAGGACGATCCCGTCGCCAGCCAGACCAATTCGACGGCGCAAGGCGCCGGCTGGATCTGGGACATCGGCCTGCCCACCCGGCGCGGCACCGGCTATGTCTATTCCAGCCGCCACACCAGCCATGATGAGGCCGAGCGGACCCTGCGCGCCTATCTCGGCCCCGTTGCCGATGGCCTCAATGCGCGGCGCATCCCGATCAAGTCGGGTCACCGCCAGCGCTTCTGGGAAAAGAACTGCGTGGCGGTCGGCCTTGCCAACGGCTTCCTCGAACCGCTCGAGGCTTCGGCGCTCATGCTGATCGAAACCGCGGTTGATTTCATCGTCGATCGTCTGCCGCGCAACCGCGCGGTGATGGCCCCGCTCGCCCGCCAGTTCAACGCGGCCTTTGATCATCACTGGGCGCGGATCATCGATTTCCTCAAGCTCCACTACGTGCTGACCAAGCGCGAGGACACCGCCTTCTGGCGCGACAACCGCGACCCCGCGACGGTGCCAGACCGCCTTCTCGAACAACTCGAACTGTGGCGCCATCTGCCGCCCGGCCCGCAGGATTTCCCGCACCAGCCCGAAGTCTTCTCGTGGCCCAGCTACCAGTACGTGCTCCACGGCATGGGCTTTGAATGCGACCTTGCCGAAGGAAGCCAGGTTACGGCCGAAGCGGCACTTGCGCAGCGCTGCTTCATGGCAACGCAGCGCCAGCAGGAACAGGCGCTCGCGGCCCTCCCCTCGCACCGCGCGCTGCTCGATGCCGTGCGTGTCCACGGGTTCCAGGCGGTATGAGCGGGGAAGCCAGCATCGCCGCAGTCAGCCACGCGCGCCATGGCGGCGTCTCCATCAGCACCGGCATCGATCTTGCCGCCGCTGCCGCGCTTGGCCATGTCCCGCTGGGTCTCGGCGAGGTGCCGCTCGCGGGCTGCGATTATCCCGTCGTCCTGATCAAGGACGGCGCGACCGGTGCGTTCCGGCTCGTCGCCCTGCTGGGCTATGCGCCAGACCGCAATCTCTATGTGATCGGCGAGAGCTGGGCGGCGACCTATCTGCCGCTCAATGTGCTGCGCCTGCCTTTCTGCCTAGGCACGCTGAACGGCGAAGCGGTGGAGCTGTGCATCGACGAGGCGAGCAGTCTCCTCGGCCGCGCACCCGGCGCCGCGCTGTTTGAGGCCGATGGCACGGAAACCCCGTTTCTTGCCGGCCGCCGAGCGTTGATCGAACAGATGCGCGCCGATGCCGAAGCGACCGCGCAGTTCGTCAGCGCCATCGCTGCCGAGCGCCTCATCACACCGATGACCCTGAACCTGCATTACGCCGACCAGCACCAGCAGGATATCCAGGGCGCCTACACGATCGATCCGCTCGCGCTCGAAACGCTGGCTGATGCTGCCGTCCTGCGGCTCCACCGCAACGGCCACCTCGCAGCGATCCACGCCATGATCCACAGCCTCGGCCAGCTGAACCGGCTCGATCAGCTCCACAACGCGCGCGGCGAACGCCAGATCACGCGGTCCGGGTTTCAGCTCCACTTGTGATACCACGCGGGCCGCAGAGTGGCTTGCTCTTGCCGCGCCGGACGCGTAGCAGCAATAGATCATATAAATGCGACAATAGGCTGCAAAGCCCGTCGCAAGCGAGGGATGCCATGGCACGATTTTCAGCCGGACCGACGATCAGCGCGCCGCCGCGCAGGCAGCCGGCATGAGCGCGGCCTCCCCGGCCGTCGAGACGGTCTCGATCGGCAGCAGCACGCAGCTGCTCGCCTTCGCGCTCGTCATCACGCTCGTCGGTGCCCTCACCTGGTGGCGCACCCGCACCGCCCACGCGCATAGCGACAACGAGGACCGCGAGTTCTTCCTCGCCGGAGGCAGCCTCACCTGGATCTATGTCGCGGGCTCGATCACGATCACCAATCTCGGCACCGAGCAGCTTGTTGGCGCCAACGGGAACCAGATGCTGCTGCTGGCCTGGTGGGAACTGGCCGCCGTGTTCGGCCTCCTCATCCTCGCCTTCGTCTTCGTGCCGATCTACTACCGCTACCAGTGCGTCACGACCACCGAGCTGCTCGAGCGGCGCTATAACGATGACCGCATCCGCACGATGATCTCGACGTTGTTCCTGTTCGGCAACCTGTTCATCTCGATGCCATCCGCGCTCTACACTGGCGCGCTGTTCCTGCGCAGCGTGTTCGGGATCGATCTGCCGCTCGTCATGGTCGGCTTTTGCATCGCCGCGCTTGGCGCAGGCTACGGCGTGCTGGGCGGCCTGCGCGCCGTCGCCATTTCGGAAACCTTCAGCGGCGCCAGCCTGCTGTTCATCTGCCTACTGCTGGTGTTCCTGTCGCTACAGGCGATCGGCTTCGATTTCTCCGGCATTCCGCCCGAACGACTGACCCTGATCGGCGGCAACGACTCACCGATCCCGTGGCATACGCTGCTCACCGGCATGCTGTTCATCCAGATCTTCTACTGGTCGACCAATCAGGCAATCACCCAGCGCGCGATGGCGTCACCCACGGTGCGCGAGGCGCAGAAGGGCGTTCTGGCCGCCGCCGTGATCCGGCTGATGATCGTGCCGGCCATCGTCGTGCTGCCGGGCATCGTCGCCTACAAGCTCTACGGCAATGTCCACGATGCCGCCTTCGGCAAGCTTGTCGGCAATATCCTGCCCGGCTGGCTCGCCGGCACGTTCGCTGCAATCCTTGTCACCAGTGTCGCGACCCACTTTGTCGCGATCCTCAATTCTTCGGCGGCGCTCTACATCTGCGATATCCACCAGAAGTACGTGAACCCGAAGGCCAGCGTGCGCACGCTCAACATCGTCACGTCGGCCGTGATGATCCTTGTCGCGGTGGTCCTGATCCCGGTCTATGCCAACGCCGTCAGCATCATCAACCTGCTGCAGCAGCTGAACGGGTTGTTCTCGATGCCGATCCTTTCGGCCTTCATCGTCGGCCTGCTGTTCCGCAACGTCGATGCGCGCGCGGCGATCGGCGCGGTGCTCTTCGGCATTTCGCTCTATGCCTACTTCACTTTCGTCCACGCGCCCTTCGGCCTGCACTACATCCATCTGATGTTCGTTACACTGTGGTCCTCGATCGCCTTCTCGCTGGCGGTGAACCGGTTCATCTTCGGCAACCGGGCGAGCCTGGTCCACTTCTGGAAGCGCGAGAAGGCCGAAGCGTAGGGCGTCGATTACAACTGACGCAAACTGGCTCCGTCACCCCGGGCTTGACCCGGGGTCCCGCTTCCTCACAGCGCTCGGATGGAGGCGTCACCTCGGATCAAGTCCGGGGTGGCGCGTTCAAAAAGCCAGCCTCAAGTGCTGGCAGTTGCCTCGGCTTCCCCGATGAGGACAAGCACATCGCCGATCAGCCGGCGCATGGCGCAGCGCGCACCATCGCTGTCGCGCGCGAGGATCGCATCGTAGACAGCGCGGTGGTCCTCGATGCTCGCTGTGCGGCCCTTGATCCGGTTGGTGAAGTGAATCGAGGTGGCAAGCGCGCTCGCCACCATGTCGCGAAACTGCTTGTAGAACGGGTTGCGCGAGCCTTCGAGCACGGCCACGTGAAAGGCGATATCAGCCGCCAGCGTATTGTCTGCCCCCGCTTCGGCCGCGACCATCCGGGCCAGCCCTGCCCCGATCGCCGTGCGCTCTGCATCGGTTGCCTGGATCGCGGCAAGCGCTGCCGCTTCCGGCTCGATCGCCACCCGCAGCTGGTTGAAATGGCGCAGCAGTTCGACCGAAAACTTGCGCTCCAGCAGCCAGTGCAGCACGTCGCTGTCGAACAGGTTCCATGAGGATTGCGGCTGAACAATCGTTCCTTGCCGCGGCCGCGCGCTGAGGAGGCCCTTCGCGGTCAGCATCTTGACCGCCTCGCGCGTCACTGCGCGGCTCACCCCGTGCTTGCGCGCAAGCTCGGCTTCGGTGGGAAATGCCACATTGTCGTACTCGCCGATGACGATCGCGCGCCCGATCACGTCGAGCATGCCGTAGGTGAGGTTGCGGCCAAGGCTGGTGCGCATTTCAGAGGGGAAAATCTCGGTCGTGATGGCGCTGACCTTCCTGTTCACCAAGCTTTGTAACGAGTACGCAAATGGAGCGCATAATTCAATTCCTCCTGACACCAAAGTCAGATAGATATGATAATTGCGTAAACACTCGAGCGGAGCCGGTCTTGGAAGCTGCCATCCTTGCGGTCGATTGGGGTTCGACCAATCGCCGCGTCTTCGTGCTTGCGGCCGATGGAAACGTCCTGGAAACGGCGCAAGACGACCGCGGCGTGCTGGCGATGGGCGGCAGCAGCTTCGCTGCCGAAGCCGCTGCGATGCGCGCCCGGTGGGGTGATCTGCCGATGCTTTGCGCCGGGATGGTCGGCTCCAATCGCGGCTGGGCTGATGCAGGCTACGTCGCGGCGCCGGCCAGTCTTGCCGGAATTGCGGCTGCTGTTCACTGGGTGGAACCCGGCCGCACCGCGATCGTGCCCGGTGTCTCGCGCGATGACGGCAACCGCGCCGACGTGATGCGCGGCGAGGAAGTCCAGCTCCTCGGCGCGGCCGCAGCCGGCCTCGTCGCCCCCGATGCCTGGCTTTGCCAGCCGGGTACCCACGCCAAGTGGGCACGGCTTCAGCAGGGAGACCTTACCGATTTCACCACGGCCATGACAGGCGAGATCTTTGCCCAGCTCGGCAAGGGCGGCCTGCTTGCCGACGGGCTGGACGGCCAAGTCAGCGACGGCGCAGCGTTCCGCGCAGGGGTTCAGGCCGCGCGCGGCGGCGATCTCCTCGCCCGGCTGTTCGGCGCGCGGGCGGGGCTGGTGCTGGGAAAGCGCGACCGCACCGATCAGGCCTCCTACGTCAGCGGCCTCCTCATCGGCAGCGATTGCGACGCCCGTCTCTCCAGCGATTTTGCCGGTGCCCGCGCCGATGGCGTAGATGTCCTCGCCTCCCCCGGCCTTGGCAACCTTTACCTCGCCGCGCTCGATGAGCTCGGCTGCCCGGCCCGGCTGGTCGATAGCCATGCGGCTTTCCTCGTCGGGATCACCCAAATCTGGAGCCTGCTACAATGACCACCTTTGATGCCGCTTTCGCCGCGATGCCGCTGGTCGCCATTCTGCGGGGCCTGACGCCCGAAACGGCAGACGACGTGGGCGACGTGCTGGTCGAGGCCGGCTTCACGCTGATCGAAGTGCCGCTCAATTCCCCGCGCCCGCTCGAAAGCATCGCCCGCCTCGCCAAACGCCTCGAAGGCCGTGCGCAGGTCGGCGCCGGCACCGTCCTCGATGTCGCGGCGGTCGAGGCCGTGGCAGAGGCCGGCGGCACACTGATCGTCTCGCCCAACACCAACACAGCCGTGATTGCCGCCGCTGCCGCGCGCGGCCTCATCCCTGTTCCCGGCTTCCAGACACCAAGCGAGGCCTTCGCCGCGCTCGAAGCGGGTGCGCGCGCGCTCAAGCTGTTTCCGGCTGAAGCCGCCAGCCCTGCCGTCCTCAAGGCGATCCGCACCGTCCTGCCAACAGGCACGGCGGTCCTGCCTGTCGGCGGCATTTCGCCCACGAACCTTGGCCCCTGGCACGCAGCCGGCGCCGCCGGCTTCGGCATCGGCTCCGCGCTCTACAGCCCCGGCGTCACCACCGAGGAATTGGCCCAGCGCGCCGCCGCCTTTGTCGCGGCATACCGGGCGCTCTAGCGCTTCAGATGCAGGATCAACGCCGTGCCCGGATGGAGGCGCGGCGGCTGGAAGCCCGCCTGCATCAAGGCAGCGCCGCGAAACCGGCCGCCATCCTTCAGCGGCCATTCGGCCCTGAGGCGTGGCGGCCACACGACTGTCAGTTCGTAATCCGCCGCAGGATCGAGCCCCGCCAGCCGCAGCGGCTCGGCAAAGTAGCCGCGCTGCTCGGTCAGCATCGTGTAGGAAACGAGCGCCTCACCACCGTCCTCGGCCACGATGGCAAAGGCATTGACGCCCTCCGCCGCATCGATCCGGTGGAGCTCACCACCATGGATCAGCGCCCGGTGCGCCTTGTGCAGCGCCACTCCGGCAGCGAGGTCCGATGCTTCCTGTGCATCAAGTTCGTGAAGATCCGCCTCGATCCCCATATGCCCGAATAGCGCCGTCGCCACGCGCAGCGGCATCGAAAGCCGCCGTCCGGTGATGTGGCAATGCGTCGGCCCGACATGCGCGCCCATAAGTTCCGCCGGCAGGAAATGCGAGAAGCCGCGCTGGATCGAAAGCCGGTCGAGCGCGTCGTTGCTGTCGCTCGTCCACACCCGGTCGGTCCGCGCCAGAATGCCGAAGTCGGCGCGCCCGCCGCCCGAAGCACAGCTCTCGATCTCGACCGCGGGGAACGCCGCCCGCAACCGATCAAGGACCTCGTATAGCCCCCCGACATGCGCCGTCACTCCTGCGCGGCCATCCGCGCCGCCCGGCTGGCTGAGATCGCGGTTCATGTCCCACTTGAGGTAGCTGATCGGGTATTCCTCAAGCAGCGCCGCAACGTCGCGATACAGCCGCTCGCGCACCTCGGCGCGCCCGAAATCGAGCACCAGTTGATGGCGGAACGGGATCTGCGGCGCGGGCGGCGTCCCCAGCACCCAGTCCGGATGTGCACGGAACAGATCGCTGTCCGGATTGACCATCTCGGGCTCGACCCAGAGGCCGAACTCCATGCCAAGCGAGCGCACTTTCTCGATCAGCGGCCCCAGCCCTTCCGGATAGACGTCCGGGCTCACTTGCCAATCACCGAGGCCCGCACGGTCGCTCCGGCGGCTGCCGAACCAGCCGTCATCGAGCACGAAGCGCTCCACGCCGACCGCCGCCGCGCGCTCGGCGAGTTCCATCAGCTTTGCGGTGTCATGATCAAAATAGACCGCTTCCCAGCTGTTGTAGTGGACCGGGCGCGGCTTCGCCCGCAGCCGTGCATGCTCGGGCCGCTCCCGCAGGAAGGCGTGGAACTGGCGCGAAACCGAGCCCAAGCCTTCCCCAGAAACCGTCGCAAAGAGCGTCGGCGTCGTCAGGCTCTCACCCGGCGCAATCGCGATCTCGCCCGGCAGATACAGCGCTTCCATCGTCACCGACTGCCGCCCATCGGCCAGCGTCTCGACGGCAAGCCGGTGGTTGCCGCTCCAGCCGAGATGGAAACCATAGGCCAGCCCGCGCATCTCGCTCACACCGCGCTCGATGGCGAGCAGCCCCGGAAAGGCATCGTGGCTGGTGCGCCCGCGCCGGTTCTCGCGCAGCCAGGTACCCATGGAAAGCTCGTGCCGCTGCAGCTGGAACTCGCCTGACCAACGCCCTTCGAACCCAATGATCTCGCGCACAAAGCCAGGCAGCGCGATCACTGGTGCCGCCAGATGATCGACCTGCAGCGGCTCGACGCCTGTATTGGCCAGCCGAGTCGTTGCCACGAGCACATCGCCCGAAAGCCTCAGGTCGTGGATCAGTGCCAGACCATGCGCGTCATCGCGGCTGGTGAAAACCAAGCGGTCCGCCGTCTGCGTCACATCAACCAGTAGCGCATAGCTCGCCCAATCCAGCCCACGGCGATGTGCGGCGAGCCCGGGCCGACCCGGAAAGCCCTGCCCTGCCTGCGGCGTCAGCGCGAGCGGGGCTTCGATAGCAGGCGAAGCATTGGCTTCGGCCCGTGCCGCCAGCACCGAAAGCTCATCCAGCGCAAGGTCATCGGGCAGGCGTGGCCCCCAATAGCGCACTGCAGGCACCTCGGCGCAGACCTCCACCACCAGTGTGACGTTTGCGCCATCGAGGCGATAAGCGGCGGAAAAGGATGTGGTCATGGCCGGGCTTTCGGTAGCAAAAATGGATTTATATGATAAATGAGCCTTGCCGGGTTACCGCTGACCAGCGATGACCTGCAACGCATTTCTGAAGCCCCGACATTTTTGAAGGATCGGCCCCGCATGCTTGGCGTCTGCTACTATCCCGAACATTGGCCCGAAGCATGGTGGGAAGAGGACGCCCGCCGCATGGCCGCGCTCGGCCTCACTTACGTGCGCATCGCCGAGTTCGCGTGGAGCCGCATCGAGCCCGATCCCGGCCGTTTCGAATGGGACTGGCTGGACCGCGCGATCGAGACACTGGGCAAGGCCGGCCTCAAGGTCGTGATGTGCACGCCCACAGCAACGCCGCCCAAGTGGCTGATCGATCTGTATCCCGAGATCCTGCCCGTCGATCCCGAAACCGGCCGCACGCGTGGCTTCGGTTCGCGCCGCCACACCGATTTCTCCAGCCCCGTATGGCACCGCGAAGCGATGCGCATCAGCACCGCCGTCGCTGAACGCTATGGCGAGAACCCCTACGTCGCCGGCTGGCAGACCGACAACGAGCTGTGCTGCCACAACACTGCGATCAGCGCTTCGCCCGCTGCGCAGGACGGTTTCCGCATCTGGTGCCGCGAGCAGTACGGCGAGATCGCTGCACTCAACAAGGCTTGGGGCAACGTGTTCTGGTCGATGGAATACCGCAGCTTCGACGAGATCGAGATGCCCGTTGGCGCGGTCACGGAAACCAGCCCCGCCCACCGCATGGCCTGGCGCCGCTATTCGTCCGACATGGTTGTGCGCTTCCACGCCGACATGATCGCGATCATCCGCGCCCATTCGCCGGGCCGCTGGGTGACGCACAACTTCATCCCGATGCCCGAAACCGGGGTCGACAACCACGCCCTTGCCGCCGATCTCGATTTCGCGGCTTACGACAACTACCCGCTCGGCCGCGCCGACCTTGCGCTGGCGAAGGCCTCCGCCGCCGAGTTCGCGCCGCTCATGCGCACCGGCCATCCCGATTTTCAGGCGATCCTGTTCGATCAGACGCGCGGCCTCACCGGTCGTCCGTTCTGGGTCATGGAACAGCAGCCCGGCCCGGTAAACTGGGCGAACCACAATCCGCGGCCTGCCCCCGGCATGGTGCGCCTTTGGTCATGGGAAGCCTTCGCCCACGGCGCAGCAGTGGTCAGCTTCTTCCGCTGGCGCCAGGCGCCCTATGCGCAAGAGCAGATGCATGCCGGCCTGCTTCGCCCCGATTGCACCCATGCCGAAGCGTGGCCCGAGGTCGAACAGCTGCATGCCGAGCTCGCGCGGATCGAACTGCCCGCCCCGACCAAGGCCCCCGTTGCCATCGTCGTCGATCACGAGTCCGATTGGCTCGGCCAGATCGAGCAGCAGGGCCGCGGCTATGACTACCAGAAGATCCTGACCGCGTGGTACGGCGCGACCCGCCGCCTTGGCCTCGATGTCGATTTCGTCGCACCAGGCGCTGACCTCAGCGGCTACGCCATGGTGCTCGTTCCCGCCCTCGCCCTGCCGACCGCCGAAGCCGCTGCGCGCTTGCAGGCCGCCGACGGCCTCGTCCTGATCGGCCCACGCTCCGGTGCCAAAGCGCATGACGTTACCATCCCCGAAGGCCTCGCGCCCAGCCGCCTGCGCCCGCTCGTGCCGATCCGCGTGCTGGCGGTCGAAACGCTGCGCCCCGACTGCCCGGGCACGATCGCCATCGGCAACGCCACTTATGCCAGCGGGCTCTGGCGCGAGACGATCGAGGTGGGCGACTGCGATGTGCTCGGCCGCTATGAGGATGGCGCACCGGCCCTGGTCCGCCATGGCAAGGTCCACTACCTCGCCACGCTCGTCGAAGATGCGGCGCTTGATGCAATTGTAGCGTCGCTCGCAACCGAAGCCGGTGTCGCGACCGCGCCGCTCGATGGCCTTTTGCGCATCCGTCGGCGCGGCGACCTCACATTTGCGATCAACTACGGCGCTGAGCCCGCCGAGGCCCCCGCCCCCGATGGCGCGGTCTTCCTGCTCGGCAGCCGCACCGTTGCCCCGCGCGATCTGTCGATCTGGCGCGCGAACTGAACCTCAGAAGGCGAACGGATCGGTTTCGGTCCGTTCGCCAAGGAGGAACGCATCGGCGACCAGGGTCATCGGACGCAGATCGCAATCGCTTTGCCCGGCGGCCACCAGCTGCGCAAAACGCCGATATAGCGCCGGATATTCGCCAATCCCGTCTGCAGCCTGCTCAACGCCATCGATCCAGAGCCGCGCCCCGCCCTCGGTCAGCATGAGTGTGCCGGCGTCCGTCTCGATGGTGATGTCCCAGCTCTGCGGCCCGGTCTGCCGGAAATCGAAATCGGCAGAGACCGGCGCGGCTTCGTCATGCACCAGGTCCAGCTTCGCCGCGATGGGCGACCCGCGCCCCGCCGGAAACACAAGGCGCGCGCCGCCGAGACGCAGCGCGCCGGGCAGGATCGCCGTGACGATCGAAAGCGCATTGATGCCCGGATCAAACACACCAAGCCCCCCGGCGGCCAGAATCCACTCCTGCCCGGGGTGCCACACGCGGATGTCCTCGCGCCAGACGATGCTTGCGCACCTGATCCGCTTGCCCGTCAGCCATGTGCGCGCCGCATCGACACCCGCGGCATGGCGCGAATGCCACGTCGCAAAGAGGCTTCGTCCCGCGACCTGTGCTTGCGCTTCCAGCCCGTGCACTTCCGCCAGAGTGGCGCCAGGGGGTTTTTCCAGCATGACATGCCAGCCTGCTGCGAAAGCCTGCGCCGCCATGTGGTGTCTACCCACCGGCGGCGTGCACAGCGAGACAGCATCAATCTCAAGTCCGCTTTCGATCAAGGCGGCCAGATCGGTAAAGTTCGGCACACCCTCGACGCGCCCGTTGCGGCTCACCGCCGCCACCAGCTCGAACCCTGCATCGCCCGCAACTGCCGGCAGATGCTGATCACGCGCAATCTTGCCGATACCGACGAGCGCCAGTTTGAGGCGTTGGGACATAAGGCAACTCCGGGCTGGATTATTTTATCAGATATATATGCTATTAAAGCAAAGTTGGCTATCACGGAGGCGGTGATGAGGCATGATCATCGCCAGGCCGGCGGAGGCGCAATCCGGGCAGATGGTGGCTGCAGACCGCCGCTGGCCGGATGCGGTGTCGGCGGTATGGAGTTGGAAAGTGGGTATGATCGCCGCAAGGCGGCTTCCGAAGGGCAGGCTCGGGCGAGGCTTATGGGTGGCCTTCCGATCCTTGAACATTGCGCAGAATGACTTGGGGTAGAATTCGCATGACAGAACAGAACGAAGCGTCCCGTCCCCCTCGTCTGCGGTCGCGCGCCTGGTTCGATAATCCCGGCAACCCCGACATGACCGCGCTCTATCTCGAACGCTATCTCAACTTCGGTCTGTCCGTCGCCGAGCTCCAGTCCGACCGCCCGATCATCGGGATCGCGCAGACCGGCAGCGATCTCGCGCCCTGCAACCGCCACCACCTCGTCCTTGCCGAACGCGTGCGTGATGGCATCCGCGATGCCGGCGGCATTCCCATCGAGTTTCCGATCCATCCGATACAGGAAACCGGGAAACGGCCCACCGCCGCGCTCGATCGCAACCTCTCCTACCTCAGCCTCGTCGAGGTACTCTACGGCTACCCGATCGACGGAACCGTGCTCACGATCGGCTGCGACAAAACCACGCCCGCCTGCCTGATGGCGGCCGCCACGGTCAACATTCCCGCCATAGCGCTGTCGGTCGGCCCGATGCTCAATGGCTGGTTCAAGGGCGAGCGTACTGGTTCGGGCACGATCATCTGGAAGGCGCGCGAAATGCTCGCGGCCGGCGAGATCGATTATCGCGGCTTTATTGAGCTCATCGCTTCGTCAGCCCCATCGACCGGCTATTGCAACACGATGGGCACGGCGACGACGATGAACTCGCTGACCGAAGCGCTCGGCATGTCGCTGCCTGGTTCGGCTGCCATCCCCGCACCCTACCGTGATCGCCAGCAGGCCGCCTACGAAACCGGCGTCGCGATCGTCGAAATGGTCAAGGCGGACCGCAAGCCATCCGACATCATGACCCGCGCTGCCTTTCTTAACGCCATCCGCGTCAATAGCGCCATCGGCGGCTCGACCAACGCGCCGATCCATCTCAACGCCATCGCGCGGCACATGGGCGTCGAACTCTCTCTCGACGACTGGCAGGACCACGGCGCTGGAATTCCGCTGCTGGTCAACCTGCAGCCTGCGGGCGAATACCTCGGTGAGGACTACTACCGCGCGGGCGGTGTTCCCGCGGTCGTCGGCGAATTGCTGCGCGGCGGTCTGCTCGATGGCAGCGCCATGACCTGCAACGGCCGCACGGTGGCCGAGAACTACGCCGAAGCGCAGATCGAGGACACCCGCGTGATCAAGCCACTGGCAGAGCCCATGCTTGCCAACGCCGGGCTTACGGTGCTCACCGGCAACCTCTTCGAATCCGCGGTGATGAAATCCAGCGTGATCTCGGATGCCTTCCGCGCGCGCTATCTATCGAACCCCGACGATCCCGATGCCTTCGAAGGCCGTGCCATCGTGTTCGAAGGCCCGGAAGACTACCATGCTCGCATTGACGATCCCGCGCTTGGAATCGATGAGCACTGCCTGCTCGTAATCCGGGGCGTTGGCCCGATCGGCTATCCCGGCGGCGCGGAGGTCGTCAACATGCGTGCGCCGGCTGCCCTGATCCGCGCCGGCATCGACGCGCTGCCGTGCATCGGTGATGGTCGCCAGTCCGGCACCTCCGGCAGCCCCTCGATCCTCAACGCCGCGCCGGAAGCGGCGGTGGGTGGCGGTCTTGCCCTGCTGGAGACAGGCGATCGCATCCGCATCGACCTGAAACGTCGCACCGCTGAAATGCTCGTGCCGGATGAAGAACTCCAGCGCCGGCGCAAGGCGCTCGGCAGTTCGGGCGCGATGCCGGTGCCCGAGGCACAAACGCCCTGGCAGGAACTCCACCGCGAAATGACCGGCCAATATCCGGGCGGTGCGGTGATCGAATCCGCCATCAAATACCAGCGCATTGCTCAGACCCGCGGCCTTCCGCGCGACAGCCACTGAGCCATGGCAGCAGTCCGCTCGATCCCGCGCGATACACGCGATATTCTTGGCGAAGGCCTGCTGTGGAGTGCGCGCGAGAACGCTCTGTTCTGGACGGATATTCTCGGCCGGAAGCTGTGGCGAATGAACCTTGAGGGTGAGCAGATCACCCACTGGGACATGCCCGAGGCGATCGGCTGGATTATCGAGCGGGCAGCAGGCGGCTTTGTCGTCGGCCTGCAATCGGGCTTCTATCGCCTCGATCTTGAGCCGTTTCGCCTCGAGCTGATCGGCAACCCGCAGCCCGAACGGCCAAGCAATCGGCTGAATGACGCCAAGGCGGATGTACGCGGCCGGATCTGGGCCGGGTCGATGCCCTACGCCGACCAGCCCTCGACCAACTGGCCGGCGAGTGGCGCGCTCTATTGCCTCGATCCCTCAGGGGCCATCACGCGCCATGATGACGGCATCACCATCGCCAACGGTCCGGCATTCAGCCCCGATGGCACCGTGATGTATCATACTGACAGCCGCATCGGGCAGGTGTGCAAGTTTGCCATGAACGCAGACGGCAGCCTCGGCCCGCGCGAACCGCATCTGCAGTTCGATACGTCCAAGGGAGCGCCCGACGGGATGACCTGCGACCGGGAAGGCGGGCTGTGGATCGCGTTCTACAGCGGCGCGAAGGTTGCGCGCTTCCATTCCGATAGCCGGCTGGACCGCGAGATTGCACTCCCCACGCCGCAGATCACAAATGTCTGCTTCGCAGGCGCCGATCTCTCACGCATGTTCGTCACTTCTGCGGCAGACGGTCGTCCGGACGATCCGCTGGCTGGCGCCTTGTTCGAGGTGGATTGCGGCGCCGTCGGGCTCTTGCCGCATCAATTTCTCGGCTAGGCTCAGGACTCATTGATTGAGCCAGAAGATGACGGTTGCGGCGATGCAGATGGCGGACATGAACGTGTGGGCGCATCGGTCGTAGCGGGTATGGATGCGTCGCCAGTCCTTGAG
>NZ_JAIXZS010000002.1 GCF_027489515.1 Novosphingobium sp.
GCGCGAAGCTCTTAGAGCTTGCCGTCCGAAGCGTTGTTCATCTGGGTCGAAACCAGGTTGAACGTGTTCGACAGCGAGTTGCCCAGCGCGCCCATGGCGGTGATGGCGGCAACAGCGATCAGAGCGGCGATCAGACCGTATTCGATGGCGGTCGCGCCTTCTTCGTTAGCGAGCAGGTTCTTGAAAAGCGTCATGTTCGATCTCCTGAGTTGGCGCCCCACGCGCCACCCACCCCTCGTGTCTTCCGTGGTGAGCAAGGACTTATCTACGCATAACCTTCTAACAATCCCCTAACGCACAGCGCCCTTCGCGTCACAGCTGAAAGGTCAAATATATATATAAATCAATATCATGACGCGCCTCGCTGAGGTCTGATGCAAAAGTTTGAGACACGAATCAGAAAACAATCGACTCGCGCAATCGCTCTGCCGAACTGCTTGTCCCCCTGCGCCAGGGCGTGCAACAACAACGCCAGTCGGCATGAGGGAGGTATGCAGCGATGGGGTTCAAGGCATTCTGGGATCGGCACATGGTGCCCCGGCTCATCCGCACCTGCTGCGGGGCGCCAGGTATCATGGAGTTGCGCGGGCAGGTCGTGCCCAAGGCGCGTGGCGCGGTGTTCGAGATCGGCTGCGGCGGCGGCTACAACCAGCAGTTCTACGACACGAACGCTGTGACGTCCTTCGCGGGGATCGATCCATCCGACAAGCTGCTCGATTTCGCGCGGACAGAAGCGGCGAAAAAAGGCTGGACGGCGGATATCCGCCACGGTGTGGGTGAGGCGATTCCCTTTGCGAGCGAGAGCTTTGATACGGTCGTGTGTACCTACACGCTGTGTTCGGTAGATGATCCGCAGCGCGTCCTGTCGGAAATGCGGCGGATCCTGAAGCCGGGCGGGCAGTTCCTGTTCCTCGAGCATGGGAGTGCGCCCGATGCCGATGTGCAGCGCTGGCAGCAGCGCATCGAGCCGATCTGGAAGCCGATAGCCGGCGGGTGCCATCTGACGCGGCCGGTGACGGCGGCGGTTCGGCATGCGGGCTTCGAGGTCGAACCCATCGGCAAGGGCTATCTTCCGGGCAATCCGCGCTGGGCGGCCTGGATGGAATGGGGTAGCGCAACGCGCCTTGCCTGAACTGAGGTAGAGCCCAAACGAAAGGCCCTCCCCGGCCTGGGTGCCGGGGAGGGCCTTTGTGTTGGTGTGCCAGATCTGGCGGGATCAGGCGCCGAAGGTGCGCTGCCACCAGCCGCGACGCGGCTCGCCGGGCTTTTCGTCGGCCGGAGCCGCAGCGGCAGCAGCCGGTGTGTCTGCCGCGGCTTCCTGCGCTGGCTCCTCAGCCGGGGCTTCCGCAGCAGGTGCAGCGGGTGCTTCGGCCTCAGGCAAATCGCTCTTCTTGCTACGCGTCCGCTTGGGCTTCGCGGGTGCTTCCACTTCCCCTGCCGGCTCAGCCGCAGGTGCTTCGGCAGCCGTTTCAGCAATCGCTTCGGCGACCGGCGCTTCCGCTTCGGCAGCATCGGCCTTCTTCCGTCGCGAGCGCTTGGGCTTTGCGGGGGCCTCGACCTCGGCGGCTACCGGTTCGGGGGCAGGAGCCTCAGCCTCTGCTTCGACCGGCTCGGCATCAGCCTTGCGGCGACGCGAACGGCGCGGCTTGGCAGGGGCGTCCTCGGTAACCTCTGCCGGGGCTGAGGTCTCGGCAGGTTCGGCAACGGTTTCGTCGCCGCTGGCGTCACTGCCCTGCGCCTCGTCACCCTGCGCCTCGTCACCCTGCGCATCTCCGTCACCACGGCCACCACGCCGGCGGCGACCACGGCGGCGGCGCTTGCGCGGGCCACGCTCATCGGCGCGCTCGTCGGTGCGTTCGCCGCCTTCGCTGCGCTCGCTGTCCTCATCGCCCTCGTCGTCGCCTTCAGCGTCGCTGCCTTCGCTTTCGTTGGCAGCTGACTGCGCCGTCTCGTTTCCATCACGATCGCGCCCACGGCCCCGGCGGCGCTTGCGGCGCTTGCGGCGACCACCTTCGCCGTCGCTTTCATCGCGATCACGTCGTTCGCCGCGCGGCTCGTCCTGGCCCTCGGCCTCTTCCTCGTCGCTGTAGTCGTCGTCCTCATCGGTGTCCGTCTCGGGCTCGACGATTGGCTCGAAGCGCGGCACGAACGAGGGCTTGGGCCCGCGCGAGGCAACGCGCATCTTGGCGCCTTCGTTCTCGCCTTCGGGAATCACCTCCACGGTCACGCCATAGCGCGCCTCGATCTCGGCAAGATCGGCACGCTTGGCATTGAGCACGTAGATCGCCGCTTCCTGACTGGCATAGAGCGTGATGATTGTGCCCTTGCCCTTGGCCGCTTCGTCCTCGATCATGCGGAGCGCCGACAGCCCCGCCGAAGAGGCAGTGCGGACGAGGCCTGAGCCATCGCAGTGCGGGCAGGCGCGGGTCGTGGCTTCAAGCACCCCGGTGCGCAGGCGCTGGCGGCTCATCTCCATGAGGCCGAAGCCCGAGATGCGCCCGACCTGGATGCGCGCGCGGTCGTTGCGCAGCGCGTCCTTCATCGCCTTCTCGACCTTGCGGACGTTGGAGCCGTATTCCATGTCGATGAAGTCGATCACGACAAGGCCGGCCATGTCGCGCAGACGCAGTTGCCGGGCGATCTCGCGTGCGGCTTCGAGGTTCGTGTTGACCGCGGTCGCCTCGATCCCGTGTTCCTTGGTCGAGCGGCCCGAGTTGATATCGATCGAGACAAGCGCCTCGGTCGGGTTGATCACGAGGTAGCCGCCGCTCTTCAGCTGGACGACCGGATCATACATCGCGGTGAGCTGGTCCTCGGCGCCGTAGCGCTGGAACAGCGGCACTGGATCGGCGTACTGCTTCACCCGCTTGGCATGGCTCGGCATCAGGAGCTTCATAAAGTCCTTGGCGGCGCGGTAGCCGTGTTCGCCCTCGACGACGACTTCCTCGATATCGCGGTTGTAGATATCGCGGATCGCGCGCTTGATGAGGTCGCTGTCCGAATGGATCAGCGCGGGCGCAGAAGACTTGAGCGTGCGTTCGCGGATCTCATCCCACAGGCGGGCGAGGTAGTCGAAGTCGCGCTTGATTTCGGGCTTAGTGCGCTGGAGGCCGGCAGTGCGCACGATGCAGCTCATCGTGCGGGGTAGCTCAAGCTCGGCCATGATCGACTTGAGGCGCTTGCGGTCAGCGGCCGAGTTGATCTTGCGGCTGATACCGCCGCCGTGGCTCGAGTTCGGCATGAGCACGCAGTAGCGGCCCGCGAGGCTGAGGTAGGTGGTGAGGGCAGCGCCCTTGTTGCCACGCTCTTCCTTGACGACCTGGACGAGGAGCACCTGGCGGCGCTGGATCACGTCCTGGATCTTGTAGCGGCGGCGCAGCGCCATGCGGCGGGCGCGCAGATCATCGGCCTCGCGCGCCTGGGCGCGGGGGGCGCGCTGACGGCGGGGGCGACGCTGGCGGCCACCATCGCTGTCTTCGGCGCCATCTTCACCATCTTCACGCGTATCGCCATCGGAATCATCGGCTAAGTCGTTGTCTTCAAAGCCATGTTCGACAACGCCACCTTCGATCGTGGCAACTTCGTCCTTCTCCGACGTATCGACTTCGGTAACGCCCTCGTCGCCGTCGTAGTCGTAGCGGTCGTCGCCGCCATCCTCGTCGTCAAGGTCGCCATGCTCGGCTTCGTCGGCGGCGCGCAGCGCGGCTTCCTCCTCGGCGTGGGCGGCTTCCTCGGCCAGAAGCCGCTCGCGGTCTTCCTTGGGGATCTGGTAGTAGTCGGGATGGATTTCGCTGAAGGCAAGGAACCCGTGGCGATTGCCGCCGAAATCGACGAAGGCCGCCTGCAGCGACGGTTCGACGCGAGTTACCTTGGCGAGATAGATGTTGCCCTTGATCTGCTTGTGATCGGCAGATTCAAAATCGAACTCTTCAATCCGGTTGCCATTGAGCACCGCCACCCGGGTTTCTTCCTGGTGGCGCGC
>NZ_JAIXZS010000097.1 GCF_027489515.1 Novosphingobium sp.
GAGATCAACACCGTGCGCGGCAACGTCAACTGGATGAACGCGCGCCGCCGCACCATGGAATCGGAGCTGCTCGGCCCCGATCTCGACAAGATGTGGCCGCTGATCCCGCACGGCCAGTCCGATACCGCCAGCCTCGACAATGCGCTCGAACTGCTGCTGGCGGGCGGCTACAGCCTGGCCCACGCGGTGATGATGCTGATCCCGGAAGCCTGGGCCGGCAACCCGCTGATGGATGCCAAGCGCCGCGCCTTCTATGAATACCACGCCGCGCTGATGGAGCCGTGGGACGGCCCTGCTGCCGTTGCCTTCACCGATGGCCGCCAGATCGGCGCTACGCTCGATCGCAACGGTCTGCGCCCCGCCCGCTTCTCGATCACGCGCGACGATCTCGTCTGCATGGCGTCGGAAAGCGGCGTGCTGCCGTTCCGCGAGGAAGATATCGTGCGCAAGTGGCGGCTTCAGCCGGGCCGCATGCTGCTGATCGATCTCGAGCAGGGCCGCATCATCGAGGACGAGGAAATCAAGGCGCAGCTCGCCGGCGAGGAGCCCTACGAGGAATGGCTCGCCGCCGCGCAGTACAAGCTCAAGGAACTCGCCGTGGTCGAGCCCGAGGAAGCCGCGCTGCCCGCGCCGGCCGCGTCGCTCCTCGATCGCCAGCAGGCCTTCGGCTACACGCAGGAAGACATCGCCAAGTTCCTCGAACCGATGGCGACGACAGGCGACGATCCGATCGGCTCGATGGGCACCGATACCCCCATCGCGGTCCTCTCGAACCGCTCGCGCCTGCTCTACGATTACTTCAAGCAGAACTTCGCGCAGGTCACCAACCCGCCGATCGACCCGATCCGCGAGGAGCTCGTGATGAGCCTCGTCTCGATGATCGGTCCGCGCCCGAACCTGCTTGGCCACGATGCCGGCACGCACAAGCGCCTGGAAGTCGATCAGCCGATCCTCACCAACGCCGATATCGCCAAGATCCGCTCGGTCGAAGCCGCGCTCGACGGCGCCTTCCGCACCGAGACGATCGACACGACGTGGGACGCCAGCACTGGCGCCGCGGGCCTTGAAATGGCGATCAAGGAAATGTGCTGGGCCGCCACCGAAGCGGTGCTGGCAGACAAGAACATCCTGATCCTGTCCGACCGCGCGCAGGATGCGGGCCGCATCGCGATGCCGGCGCTGCTCGCCACTGCGGCTGTCCACCACCACCTCGTCCGTCAGGGCCTGCGCATGCAGACCGGCCTCGTCGTGGAAACCGGCGAAGCGCGCGAAGTGCACCACTTCTGCGTCCTCGCGGGCTACGGCGCGGAAGCGATCAATCCCTACCTCGCGTTCGAAACGCTGGAATCGATCCGCGCCAGCCGCGAACTGCCGCTCACGGCCTACGAGGTCGAGAAGAACTACATCAAGGCAATCGACAAGGGCATCCTCAAGGTCATGTCCAAGATGGGCATCTCGACCTACCAGTCTTATTGCGGTGCACAGATCTTCGACGCGGTCGGTCTCAGCTCGGCCTTCATCGACAAGTACTTCACCGGCACCGCCACGATGATCGAGGGCGTCGGCCTGCAGGAAATCGCGGAAGAGACGGTGCGCCGTCACGCCGCGGCCTATGGCGACAGCCCGCTCTACCGCAAGATGCTCGACGTCGGCGGCATGTACCAACTGCGCCTGCGCGGCGAGGAACATGCGTGGACGGCGGAGAACGTCGCAGCACTCCAGCACGCGGTGCGCGGCAATATCCCGGACAAGTACCGCGAGTTCGCGCAGACGATCAACGACCAGTCGGCGCGCATGCTCACCATCCGCGGCCTGCTCGAATTCAAGCCCGCGAACGATCCCGTGCCGCTCGACGAGGTCGAATCCGCGAGCGACATCGTCAAGCGCTTCGCCACCGGCGCGATGTCGTTCGGCTCGATCAGCCGCGAAGCGCACACCACGCTCGCCGTCGCGATGAACCGCATCGGCGGCAAGTCCAACACCGGCGAAGGCGGCGAGGAGCCTGATCGCTTCGTGCCGCTGCCCAATGGCGATTCGATGCGCTCGGCGATCAAGCAGGTCGCCTCAGGCCGCTTCGGTGTCACCACCGAATACCTCGTCAATGCCGACGACATCCAGATCAAGATGGCCCAAGGCGCCAAGCCCGGCGAAGGCGGCCAGCTGCCGGGTGACAAGGTCGACAAGGTGATCGGCAGGACCCGCCACTCGACGCCCGGTGTCGGCCTCATCTCGCCGCCGCCGCACCACGATATCTACTCGATCGAGGATCTCGCCCAGCTGATCCACGACTTGAAGAACGTGAACGGCAAGGCGCGCGTCTCGGTCAAGCTCGTCTCCGAAGTCGGCGTCGGCACGGTCGCGGCGGGCGTCTCGAAGTGCAAGGCGGACCACGTCACGATCTCGGGCTACGAAGGCGGCACTGGCGCCTCTCCGCTCACCTCGCTCACTCACGCGGGCAGCCCCTGGGAGATCGGCCTCGCCGAAACCCAGCAGACGCTGCTCCTCAACAACCTGCGCAGCCGCATCGCGGTGCAGGCGGACGGCGGCCTGCGCACCGGGCGCGATGTCGCGGTTGCGGCGCTCCTCGGCGCGGACGAGTTCGGCTTTGCCACCGCCCCGCTCATCGCGGCGGGCTGCATCATGATGCGCAAGTGCCACCTCAACACCTGCCCGGTCGGCGTCGCCACGCAGGATCCGGTGCTGCGCGCGCGCTTCACCGGCCAGCCCGAGCACGTGATCAACTACTTCTTCTTCGTCGCCGAAGAACTGCGCGCGATCATGGCCGAGCTCGGCTTCCGCACCGTCGGTGAGATGGTCGGCCGTGTCGATTGCCTCGATACGCGCGAGGCGATCACGCACTGGAAGGCGCGCGGGATCGACCTCTCGCGCCTCCTCCACCGTGTCGAACCCGCGCCGGGCACCACACTCGGCTGGAGCGGCCGCCAGGATCACGGCCTCGAGGCCGCGCTCGACAACACGCTGATCGCCGCCGCCGAGCCTGCGCTCCAACGCGGTGAGGCGGTGCGGATCGAAAGCAAGGTCCGCAACGTCAACCGCACCGTCGGCGCGATGCTCTCGGGCGAGGTCGCCAAGCGCTACGGCCACCGCGGCCTGCCCGCAGGCACGATCCACGTCACGCTCACCGGCGTCGCGGGCCAGTCGTTCGGCGCCTTCCTCGCGCACGGCGTCACGCTCGATCTCACCGGCGATGCCAACGACTATGTCGGCAAGGGCCTCTCCGGCGGCCGCGTCATCGTCCGTCCGCCGTCGCATGTCGAACGCGCCGCGAACGAGAACATTATCGTCGGCAACACCGTGCTCTACGGCGCCATCGCGGGTGAGGCCTACTTCAACGGCGTTGCGGGCGAACGCTTCGCGGTGCGCAATTCGGGCGCCGTCGCGGTGGTCGAAGGCACCGGCGATCATGGCTGCGAATACATGACCGGCGGCGTGGTCGTCGTCCTTGGCAAGACGGGGCGCAACTTCGCCGCGGGCATGTCGGGCGGCGTCGCTTATGTTTATGATCCGGAAGGCCGTTTCCCCGCCCTCTGCAACGCCGCGATGGTCGACGTTCTCCCTGTCAGCGCCGAGCGTGACGAGGATGAAGGCACCGGCCGCCCGCAGCAGCGCGGGGTGGACGTCACCGACTTCGGCATGGGCGACATGCTGCGCCACGATGCAGAGCGCCTGCGCATCCTCGTCGAGCGCCACCACCTCCACACCGGCAGCAAGCACGCCCGCGCGCTGCTTGATAACTGGGCCGAGGCGCTGCCGCACTTCGTCAAGGTCATGCCGCGCGATTATGCCCGCGCGCTGCGCCAGCTCGAAGCCGAGCGCGCCGCAGCCGCCAGCGTCGCCGCAGAATAATCTAAGGTATCAGAGCAATGGGCAAGGCAACCGGCTTCCTCGAAATCGATCGCAAGGATCGTTCCTACGACGCGCCGCAGGAGCGTCTGAAGCACTACCGCGAGTTCGTCATCCCGCATGACGACAGCACGCTCAAGGGCCAGGCGGCGCGCTGCATGAACTGCGGCATTCCGTACTGTCACAACGGCTGCCCGGTGAACAACCAGATCCCCGACTGGAACCACCTCGTCTACGAGAACGACTGGCGCACCGC
>NZ_JAIXZS010000087.1 GCF_027489515.1 Novosphingobium sp.
CAGCTTGCGCTTCACCGCGACGAAGACCTTGACCATCTTGAGCACGCCCGGGGCCAGCTCGTCGCCGCGCTCCAGCTTCTCCTTGCGGTCCTCGAACTTCTCCTGGATCGCCTTGACGGTCTCGTCGTACTGCGCCTTGACCGCTTCAAGCTGCGCCTGACGCGCATCGTCGGCGACGGCGAACTTCCACCACTCGTGGCGCTCGACATCGGCGAGGACCTGCTCGTCGATCATGGTGCCCTTCTTGATGCCCTTCGGCGCGGCGCTGGCGGTCTGGCCGATCAGCATGTCCTTGAGGCGGTTGAAGGTCGCACGGTTGAGAATGCCACGCTCGTCCTCGCGGTCCTTGGCGAGGCGTTCGATTTCCTCGTTCTGGATCGCGCGGGTACGGTCATCGATCTCGATGCCATGGCGGTTGAACACGCGCACTTCGACGATCGTGCCCGAAACACCCGGCGGCAGACGGAGCGAGGTGTCGCGCACGTCGCTCGCCTTTTCGCCGAAGATCGCGCGAAGCAGCTTCTCTTCCGGCGTCATCGGGCTTTCGCCCTTGGGCGTGATCTTGCCGACGAGAATGTCACCCGGGTGCACTTCGGCGCCGATGTAGACGATGCCCGCCTCGTCGAGGTTGCGCAGCGCTTCCTCGCCGACGTTCGGGATGTCGCGGGTGATGTCCTCGGGCCCGAGCTTGGTGTCGCGGGCCATGACCTCGAATTCCTCGATGTGGATCGAGGTGAACACGTCGTCCTTCACGATGCGTTCGGAGATCAGGATCGAGTCCTCGTAGTTGTAGCCGTTCCACGGCATGAACGCGACGAGGGTGTTGCGGCCGAGCGCCAGCTCACCGAGGTCGGTCGAAGGGCCATCGGCCAGGATATCGCCCTTTTCGACCAGATCGCCGACCTTCACCAGCGGACGCTGGTTGATGCAGGTGTTCTGGTTGGAGCGCTGGAACTTCTGCAGCGTGTAGATGTCCACGCCCGAACGCCCCGCTTCGATGTCACCCGAAGCGCGGATCACGATGCGGGTCGCGTCGACCTGATCGACCACGCCCGAACGCAGCGCCGCGATCGCCGCGCCCGAATCGCGCGCGACGGTCTCTTCCATGCCGGTGCCGACGAACGGCGCATCGGCCTTGACCAGCGGCACCGCCTGGCGCTGCATGTTCGAACCCATCAGCGCGCGGTTGGCGTCGTCGTTTTCCAAGAACGGAATGAGCGAGGCGGCAACCGACACCAGCTGCTTGGGGCTGACGTCCATCAGGGTGATGTGCTCGCGCGGGCTCATCACGAATTCACCGTTCTGCCGCGCCGAGACGAGCTCTTCCGCGAACGAACCGTCCGGATTGAGTTCGGCCGAGGCCTGCGCCACGGTGTGCTTCTGCTCTTCCATCGCCGAGAGATAGACGACCTCACCGGTCACCTTGCCATCGACGATCTTGCGGTACGGCGTCTCGATGAAGCCATACTTGTTGACGCGGGCGAACGTGCTCAGCGAGTTGATCAGACCGATGTTCGGGCCTTCCGGCGTTTCAATCGGGCAGATGCGGCCATAGTGCGTCGGGTGAACGTCGCGCACTTCGAAGCCAGCGCGCTCGCGGGTCAGACCACCCGGCCCGAGCGCCGAAACGCGGCGCTTGTGGGTGACTTCCGACAGCGGGTTGGTCTGGTCCATGAACTGCGAGAGCTGCGAGGAACCGAAGAACTCGCGCACCGCGGCCACGGCGGGCTTCGCGTTGATGAGGTCGTTCGGCATCACGGTCGAAACGTCGACCGAGCTCATGCGCTCCTTCACCGCGCGTTCCATGCGCAGCAGGCCGACGCGGTACTGGTTCTCGAGCAGCTCGCCCACCGAACGGACGCGGCGGTTGCCGAGGTTGTCGATATCGTCGACTTCGCCCTTGCCGTCCTTGAGGTTCACCAGCTCCTTGACCACCGCGAGGATATCGTCGGTGCGCAGCGTGGTGATGGTGTCGGGGCAATCGAGACCGAGACGCATGTTGAGCTTGACGCGGCCCACGGCCGAAAGGTCGTAGCGGTCCGGATCGAAGAACAGGCCATCGAACAGTGCCTCGGCGGTCTCGCGCGTCGGCGGCTCGCCGGGGCGCATGACGCGATAGATGTCCGAAAGCGCCTGATCGCGGTCCTCGGCCTTGTCGGCCTTCATCGTGTTGCGGATCCACGGACCCGTATTCACGTGGTCGATGTCGAGCAGCTCGAGCACGTCGACGCCCGCCTTGTCGAGCACTTCGAGGTTCTCAGGGGAAACTTCGTCCCCAGCCTCGATCCAGATACGGCCGGTGCTCTCGTCGATCATGTCCTTGGCAGCATAGCGGCCGAAGATTTCCTCGGTCGGGATGAGCAGGTTCTGCAGACCATCCTTCGCCGCCTTGTTGGCAGCGCGCGGGCTGATTTTGGTGCCGGCGGGAAACACGACTTCGCCGGAAGCGGCATCGACGATGTCGAACGCCGGCTTCGTACCTCGCCACTGGTCGAGCACGAAGGGCACCTTCCAGCCGCCTTCGGCACGCGCCCACACAACCTTGTCGTAGAAGAAGTCGAGGATCTGCTCGCCGTTGAGGCCCAGCGCATAGAGCAGCGCCGTCACCGGCAGCTTGCGCTTGCGGTCGATGCGGACGTTGACGATGTCCTTGGCGTCGAACTCGAAGTCGAGCCACGAACCGCGATAGGGGATGACGCGCGCGGCAAACAGGTACTTGCCCGAAGAGTGCGTCTTGCCGCGGTCATGGTCGAACAGGACGCCCGGCGAACGGTGCATCTGGCTGACGATGACGCGCTCGGTCCCGTTGATGATGAAGGTGCCGTTGTCCGTCATGAGCGGGATGTCGCCCATGTAGACGTCCTGCTCCTTGATATCGATGAGGCTCTTGGTCTCGGTCTCGCTGTCGACCTCGAAGGTGGCGAGCTTGAGCGTGACCTTCATCGGCGCGGCATAGGTGATCCCGCGCTGGCGGCACTCGTTGACGTCGTACTTCGGCGCCTCGAGCACATAGCCGTCGCGCTCCTTGATATCGAGGCTGGCGGTGCCGGCGAAGTCCTGGATCGGGAAGACCGAACGCAGCGTCTTTTCGAGGCCCGAGACGTAGCCCGTGGTCGGATCGGAGCGCAGGAACTGCTCGTAGCTTTCGCGCTGAACCTCGATCAGGTTCGGCATCTGCACCACTTCGTGGATGTCGCCGAAGATCTTGCGGATGCGCTTCTTCAGACCGGCGCGTGCCGGCTTGCCCGAGGGAGTTGCCTTGGTAGCCATGAAAGGGTCAGCCTCTTGTCATTGCAGGCCGGGCAGGACACCCGGCGAAAACCACACGCGGCGTGTGGTGCTGAAGCGCGAAACGCCGAGCGCCACCCATGGATTCCAGCTGGATTCCCGGTGGCAATTGGCATCATCGCGTCAGACGAAACCCGAACCGCTTCCTTCCTGAGCCATCCCCCGCGTATGGGACGGCCTTGCTCGAAGCAGTGGACAAGCGCCGCGAGTTAGGCGCAGAGGGGTGGTTTGTCAACCGCCGCCACCCCTCCGCCGCGGGCCGCAGCCCGCTTTGCTTGACTCTTGCGCGGACTTGCGCCAATGGCCGCGCCGACCGCGGGGTTCACGCCCCGAGGTCATCCGTCCGAGACAGCTGGTGCAGGCTTCCTGCTTAATTGCCAGCCTAGACGGGGAAAAGAGATTTCGGGCGCTTCGGCGCCCATAGGCCTGATGGTCCGCTCCCGGAGTGGAACACCATGGCCCGACGCGCCAACCGGCGCGTTCTCCTTCCCCATTGTACGGACTCGCCCGTGGTGCCGCTGGTGCCATGGACAAACGTAGCCGGTCGTTCGGGGTTCGCCCCGTCCGGCCACATGTGAAGGAGTATGGCATGGATCGTTCGCAGAAAGCCGAATCGGTCGCCTTCCTGACCGAGGTGTTCAACGAGGCCGGCGCGGTGGTCATCACCCGCAACCTCGGCATGACGGTGGCCCAGTCCACTGCCCTGCGCATCAAGGTCCGCGAGGCGGGCGCTTCGTTCAAGGTTGCGAAGAACAGTCTGGCCAAGATTGCCGCCAAGGGCACGGCGTATGAGGGCGTGATCGACCTCTTCACCGGTCCCACCGGCATCGCCGCTTCGGCGGATCCGGTGGCGGCTGCCAAGGTCGTCGTCGATTTCGCCAAGACCAACGACAAGCTCGAAATCGTTGGCGGTGCAATGGGCAGCGTCGTTCTCAACGCCGATGGTATCAAGGCGCTCGCCACGATGCCCTCGCTCGACGAGATGCGCGCCAAGCTCATCGGCCTCATTCAGGCTCCGGCGACCAAGATCGCCCAGCTCTCGACCGCTCCGGCGGCCAAGCTGGCCCGCGTCTTTGCCGCCTACGCCGAGAAGGACGCCGCGTAAGCCGCCAAGGCTATCAAGCGCAATCTTCGGACTGTTTTTCAGATCATTCGCCCATCCGGGCAAACCACATTGAGGAGTTATCATCATGGCCGATATCGCCAATCTCGTTGCCGAACTTTCGAAGCTCACCGTTCTCGAAGCCGCTGACCTCGCCAAGGCCCTCGAAGAAGCATGGGGCGTCAGCGCCGCTGCTGCCGTTGCCGTTGCTGCGCCCGCCGGTGGCGGCGAAGCCGCTGCTCCGGTCGAAGAGAAGACCGAATTCGACGTCATCCTGACCGG
>NZ_JAIXZS010000006.1 GCF_027489515.1 Novosphingobium sp.
ATCCTCGGCATCGTGGAAGAAGCCGAAGTCGGCAAGATCTACGATGGCAAGGTCGTGAACATCGTCGATTTCGGCGCGTTCGTGAACTTCATGGGCGGCAAGGACGGCCTCGTCCACGTCTCCGAGATGCGCAACGAGCGGGTCGAGAAGCCCACCGATGTGGTCAAGGAAGGCCAGGCCGTGAAGGTCAAGGTGCTCGAGATCGATCCGCGCGGGAAGGTTCGCCTGTCGATGCGCGTCGTCGATCAGGAAACCGGCGCCGAGCTCGAAGACACCCGTCCGCCCCGCGAACCGCGTGAGCCGCGCGGTGATCGCGGCGATCGCGGTGGTGACCGTCGCGGCCCCGGTGGCCGTGATCGCGGTCCGCGCCGTGATGGTGGCGGCGGCCGTGACGGTGGTCGTGACCGCGGCCCGCGTGGCGGCGGTGAGGGCGGCGGGGATCATATCCCGGCGTTCCTCAAGTCGGACGACTGATCGCTCCGGCTTGCAGCCAGATGAAAGAGGGGCTCGCGGCAACGCGGGCCCTTTTTTCTTGCCTTGGCGCGGACGGCGGGGAACCATGCGGAGGCAGTTAGAGCGGGGGAGACGACGATGCAGCTGAAGCGCGCCAGAGGGCTGGTCATGGCGGGGCTGCTCGCCTCATCGGGCGCGGCGCTGGCCTGCGCGGACGTGGGCTGCGAGCCGACCTGGTCGCTGTTTGGCGGGGCCCAGGCCTGCCACAACCGCGTGGTGATCGCGCCGGGGAACGACAGCCGGGTCAACCTGCTGGCGCTGCTGCGCGATTCGGCGGGGCTGGGGCTTGGGGGCACCGAGTATCCCAAACCGGAATACGACGAGGAAGGCTTCGGCCATATGTTCCTCGATTGGGGCATGGTGACGCGCCAGTGGGTGCCTGCACTTGATCCGAATGCCGCCGCAACGGCCGAAGTCGTCTCGGGGCCGTGCGACTCTTTCCGTGCAGGAACGCCCGATTTTGCCGCAGCACTTGCGGCCAACCGCGCCATGCCTGGTGCTGACCGCACGGCGCTGACCAATGCGCGCGAAGAGCTCGCCAAGCGCTGCGCCGACAAGGCGCTGCCGGCAGTGCTGCCCGGCGTTGCGGTGACCAGCGCTGCGGGCAAGGCGTTCCTTGGCTACCTCGCTGCCTCGGATGCCTTCTACGATGCCCGCTACGGAGAGGCGGCGAGCGGCTATGCCGCGCTCGTCAGCGTGCCGGATCCGTGGGTGGCGGAAACCGCGCGCTACATGGTGGCCCGCGCTGAACTCCGCGCAGCGCTGGCCAAGAGCATCGACGAGTACGGCTTCTTCGATGGGCTCAAGTCTGTCGACAAGGCAGCGGCCCTGCGCGGCAAGGCGGCGCTGGCAGACTACCTCAAGGCCTATCCCAAGGGCCGCTATGCCGCCTCCGCGCGGGGGCTGGAGCGGCGCGCGCTGTGGCTCTCGGGCGATTTTGCCGCACTGGGGCAGCGCTATGAGAGCCTGTTCGCAGAAGGGCCCAAGGACGGCCTGCCGCTCGTCGATCTGATCAACGAGGCGGATGGCAAGTACCTCTCCACCAGCGATAATCCCAATCCGCGCGGCGGCGGTTTGCTGCTGCTGGCGGCGGCGGACCTCATGGCGATGCGCGTCGCCGATCCCGATGACCGCTATTCGTCGGGCACGGAGGCACCGCTCGATGCGGCCGCGCTGGCCAGCCAGCAGGCGAGCTTCCTGCGCGCGCCGGAACTCTACAATTTCCTGCAGGCGAACCACGCGTTCTATGTCGCGAAGGACTATGCGCGAGTTCTCCAGCTGATCCCGGATGAAGCGCGCAAGGCGAGCTACACCCCGCTCGCGTTCAGCCGGCAGGTGCTGCGCGGGCAGGCCCTGGCGGCCAAGGGTGATCCGAATGAAGCGGGTTTCTGGCTCGAACTGCTCGGCGGCGCGAAGGGGCTGTGGCAGCGGCCCACGGTCGAGCTGGGCCTTGCAATGAATTGGGAGCGGCACGGCAAGCTGGCCGATGTTTTTGCGCCCGGTTCACCGATCACCGACCGCATGGTGCGCGAGATCCTGCTGACCCATTCGGCAGGCCCGGCGCTGCTGCGCCGCGTGGCGCTCGATGTGGAACGGGCGCAGACCGAGCGCGATGCGGCGCTGTTCACGCTGCTCTACAAGCAGTTGAGCCGAGGCGACTATGCCGGCTTCCGCACGAACCTGACGCTGGTGCGGGGCGATGCGCCAACGGACGGGCTGTGGGGCTTTGGGCCCGGCAATGCCGCGCCGCTGGGTCTGTTTCCCAAGGGGCGGACGACGCAGGCCGGGTTTGCCTGTCCGGTACTGCAAGGGACAGTCGCCGCACTCGCGGTTGATCCGCGCGACAATCACGCGCGGCTTTGCCTTGGCGAATTCTGGCGGCTCAACGGCTTCGACACCTTCACCACGCTCGATACACCGCCATCACGCGGTGCATTGGGCGGGGCCGCGAACGAGTTTCCGGGCAAGCCGCTGGCACGCGGGGCGATCTATGCCGCCGTCATTGCCGATCCGCGCAGCGCGCCGGAGGACCGAGCCTATGCGCTGTTCCGCGCGGTCAATTGCTACGGCCCCTCGGGCTACAACGGCTGCGGCGGGGAAGACGTGCCGATCGCGCAGCGCAAGGCCTGGTACGATCGGCTCAAGCGCGATTTCCCCAGGAGCGCCTGGGCGCAGAAGCTGAAGTACTATTGGTGAGACGCACAGGGGCGGCGCTGCTGGCCGCGCTGGTGCTGGCAAGCTGCGGAAAGCCAGAAGCGCCGCGCGTCGATCCGGCGCGCTACGACCGGTTCTTTCTCTGGGCCGGGGTGCCGCCCCCGCCTGCAGTGAAGCGCGCACGCGAGCTTTACATCCTTGGCGGCGAGATCCGGCGCGGTGGGCCTGCCCGGCTGACCGGTATGCGCGCGGGCGTGCCGCACCTCGGACCGCCAAAGGTCTGGCTTACGGTACGCACCGAGCGGCTCGATTGGGATGCAGGTGTCTGGGATGCGGTCCGCGCGATGCTGGCCCGCTGGCGGGCGGCAGGAAACCGGCTGGAAGGGCTGCAGATCGATTTCGATGCCGCGACGCCAGGGCTGACCCGCTACCGCGCGTTCCTCGAGCAGGTGCGGCGCGAATTGCCGCCGGGCATGCGGCTCTCGATCACCGGCCTGCTCGACTGGAGCGCGAATGGCGATCCGGCGGAGCTGGCGCGGCTCGGCGGGCTTGTCGATGAAGTGGTGATCCAGACTTATCAGGGCCGAACCACGATCCCGGGCTATGCCGCGTGGTTCAGCCACATCGACACGCTGCCGCTGCCGCACAAGATCGCACTGGTGGAGGGCGGCGAGTGGACGCCGCCCGCAGCGCTGGCAGGCGACCGGCGCTTTGCGGGCTACGTGGTGTTCCTCCTCAGGCCGCCTTTGCCTCCTGCGGGTCCGGCTGCTCGCCGGCCTTGAGGATGCGGTTGCGGCCTGATTGCTTGGCTGCATAAAGCGCTTCGTCGGCGGCCTTGAGCGCGGCGCTCTTGTCCGCATAGGCAAAGACGTCCGCGATCCCGCCCGAGAAGGTAATCTTGCCGAACGGCGTGTCGTTGGCGCGGTTGATAAGCCGGCGTTCGGCGATCTCCTCGCGCGCGGCGTCGAGCTTCTTCCACGCCTTGTCGACCGTGTGATTTCGCCAGATCACCGCAAACTCTTCTCCGCCGTGCCGTGCCACGAAGCATCGCGCATCGGCGATGCGGTTGAGTGTTTCGCCGACGAACTTGAGCACGCGGTCTCCCGCGGAATGGCCGTGTGTGTCGTTGACGCGCTTGAAGTGATCGATATCGACGAAGGCGACGCACAGCGCTTCGCCCTTTTCCTGCGCCGCGCGCATCTCGCGCTCCAGCATGTGATCGAACGCGCGGCGATTGGGGAGGCCGGTAAGGTGGTCCATGTCGGCAAGCCGACGGGTTTCCTCGAGTGATGTCTGCAGCGCCTGCGCACGGCGCTCGCTGCAGGCGAGTTCGGTTTCGATGGCGATGCTGCGTTCCATCATCGCGCGGGTGAGAGCCGCCAGTTCGGTGATCACGACCCCGGCACGGCCGACACCCTCGAGGTCGTCGACATGCTGCCTGAGGGCGCTGCTGTACTCGCTGGTGGCGCTGCGTGCACCGCTCGTGGTCTTGTTGAATTCATCGAGGCTGTCTTCAAGCCGCCCCATCAGCACGGCAAGCGCCTCGCCGTTCTTGTCGTGCGTACTTTCGCCGCGCTGTTCCTCGATCCAGCCGAGCGTGATCGGCAGGCCCCTTTCGGTGCGCTCAAGGATAAGCTGGGCGAGGCGCGGTGCGCCGCCGGTGACGCATTCGTAAGCAACTGTCAGCGTGCTGGGCAAGACTTCGAGATCATGGTCGATCAGAAAATCGGCGATCTTGCTGATCATCCGCCGCTTGGCCGGGAGCCAGACCTCTCGCGTGGTCACTTCGCGCGCGCCCAAGGCTGCGCCGTCACTGCCCGGTTCGTTGGCATCCTCTTCGGCACTGCCGCTAAACCACTGCCACCAGCGCGACTTGCGCGCGCTCTCGTCTGATGTCTGCTCGCTCATGCCCATGAGAACGGCGGCATCCACCCGGGGTTAACCACGGGTGGATGCTAAAAGGGGCAGGATTCCGGGGTTTTTGGACCGGATCGGACTGACCCGACCGCTTCGATCGGTGTTCGCCGTACCTTCGGATTTAGGCCAAGCTCTACCGAACGATCAGAGCATGGCCTAGCGGACCCGCGGTCCGCCGAAGGGCATCGGCGGCGGCGGACGGCGATGGCCGCGCGGCAACTGCGCCTGATAGGCACGGCCGCAGTGCTCAACGCAATAAGGGAAGCCGGGGTTCACCTTGTCACCGCAGAAGTGGAAATCGGGCTCGCCGGGGTGGCCCATCGGCCAGCGGCAGATGCGGTCGTTGAGATCGAGCAGGCCGGTCTTGTCGGCCACTTCCTGGCTCGGCCGCGCGGGCACGAGGCGGCGAGGCGGGGCAGGGGGGATCGGCGCCTGCTGATCGCCGGGGCCCTGGCGGAGGAAGCCGCCCGGTCCGACCGAGACGATGCGCGGCTGCGGCGGCGCGGCGGGGACATCAGGCGTGGCACTTGCCACCGGGGCTGCCGGTGCGGGTGCGGGCGTGGTGGCGGCAGGCGCTGCCGGCGCACGCGGGGCGGCTGCAGGCTGCGGAGCGGCAGGCGGTGTCGGCGCGGGGCGCGGCGAGGCAACCCGTGGTTCGGGCGGAGCGGCTTCGGGCGCGGGACGCGGCGCCTTTGCGGGCGCGGCCTCGTTCTTCTCGTTCGGCTTGACCGGGGAGGGGCGCGCCTTGAGGCCAAGCCGGTGCGCCTTGCCGATCACGGCGTTGCGGCTGACTCCGCCCAGTTCCTCGGCGATCTGGCTGGCAGTGGCGCCGCCTTCCCACATCTTGGTCAGCTTCTCGATCCGCTCGTCCGTCCAGCTCATGCCGTCTTAAACCCTTCAAAACGCGTCCTGCCAGCAGGTTTCGCTGGAGGCGATGGCAAACCCGGTGGGGTTTGCAGTTCAATGCCTTGCCTTGCTCCGGCATGCGCGATACCGCACCGGGCATGGCCGATCAACCAACTCCAGATATCTCTGGGCCCCTCACCGGGGACTCTGCAAATCGTGAACAACCCAGCCGCGCGGGGGACTTTCCTCCGCCCGGGCAGCTGCGCTTCCGCAGCATCAATCGCTTGGGGCTGTGGACCCTCTATATGAAGGAGGTGCGCCGGTTCTTCAAGGTGCAGACCCAGACGATCTGGGCTCCGGCGGTGACAACGCTGCTCTATCTGATGATCTTTACCCTGGCACTCGGCGGCGGAGGCCGCGTTGTGCTCGGCGTACCCTTCGCTACCTTCGTTGCGCCGGGCCTGATCGCGATGGGCATGATCAACAATTCCTTCGCGAATTCGAGCTTCGGGCTGCTGGTTGGCAAGATTCAGGGCACCATTATCGATTACCTCATGCCGCCGATCTCGAACGCCGAGCTGATCCTCGCGCTCGTCGCTGCGGCCGTCACGCGCGCCATCCTTGTCGGGCTTGCCGTTGCGGGCGCGATGCTGTTCTGGCCGGGCGTGGATTTGACGGTCCATCACCCCTGGGCGGTCATCTGGTTCGGTCTGATGGGTGCCATCCTGCTTGCGCTGATCGGCGTGCTGACCTCGCTCTGGGCCGAGAAGTTCGATCACAACGCGGCGATCACCAACTTCGTGATCACGCCGATGTCGATGCTTTCGGGCACCTTCTACGTGATCAGCAATCTTTCGCCGACCTTCCAGACAGTCAGCCGCTTCAATCCGATCTTCTACGTGATCTCGGGGTTCCGCTTCGGTTTCCTTGGTCAAAGCGACATTGGCACCACCAACGAGGCTGTGCTGCACGGGGCGATCGGGCTCGGCGTGCTCAATGTCGTCCTGTGGGTCGCGATCTATTACATCTTCCAGTCAGGCTGGAAGCTCAAGGCCTGACGGGCTGGCAAGGCCCGCCATCCGCAACTGCGATCAGTGCGAGAGGCCTCTGCGCAGACGATAGCGTCCGTTGCGGAAAGCCTCGAACATCTCGTGCACCGAAGGGTGATCGACGGGGCCGCCTTCGGCATCAGACATCAGGTTCTGCTGGCTGACATAGGCGACGTAGCTGTTCTCGTCGTTCTCGGCGAGGAGATGATAGAAGGGCTGTTCGCGCGGGGGCCGGATTTCGGCGGGGATCGATTCGTACCATTCCTCGCTGTTGGCGAAGACCGGATCGATATCGAAGATCACGCCTCGAAAATCGAACAGCTTGTGGCGCACGACATCGCCGATGGCGAAACGCGCTCGGGAAACGTGGGGAGCCGTGATTTGACGGCCAGCCTGGGGCGAAAAGAAACTCGCTCTGTCCATGCTTGCGAATATAGGGCTGTCCCGCAGGGAAACAAGCGAGCCTTGGTGCATTGGCCGTGGATTGTAGGGGAGGTGTCACCTATTTCCCCTTGGCAAGCGAAGTGCCATGCGCTAACGGCGCGCTTCCTCGACCGGGACGGCCTCGCGCTGGCTCAACGACACTTCGCGGAGAGGTGGCAGAGTGGTCGAATGCACCGCACTCGAAATGCGGCATACGGGTGACCGTATCCAGGGTTCGAATCCCTGCCTCTCCGCCAAGTGCCTTTGAATTAACTTGAAAATTCGCGGCATTTCGCGCGGCATCCCCGATTAAGCCCATGACGCTTGCGCAAACTGGCAGTGCTCTGGCTTGATGAACGAGTTCGGCCGCGACTGCTGTAGTTCCGAGCCCACTTGGCGCTAACCGTCATTCTCACGCCATCCTGGCGGCAAGGGCATCGGCCAAGATCCCTTTTGGCGGCCAGTCAGGGCCAACTGGTGAGCCGCAGTCCTGACTTCTGTATTAGCAGCAGAGACGCTTAATCGTCCGATAACGTCCTTCTGGCATCATACCAGACCGCTGGTGGCGCCAAGCGATGCTGGCAAAGCGCGCAAGGACGAAATGTACCGAACCGAGATCATGGCCGCGACCCTGAGGCAAAGCGGCGTTGCAGGTGGTCGAACAACAAGCAGCGGGATCGAAGCTCAACGGTGATCTGCTCGCGACGATTGGCCAGATTGCCCGAGCCAAGGGCGATGTCGTCACCGCGCTTTCGGTCTATCAGCGCGCTTTCCATATCTTCGAGGCCACAGGCGATCGTCGCAGCCAGGCAAAAGTGCTGCAGTACATCGGGACCCTATACTTCGTAGCTGGCGATTACGAACGCATGCTCAAGTCCTATGCCGATTCGGCAGAGCTGTTCGACGATCCCGCCATCCGGGTTGCCGCGCGCAACAATCAGGGTGACGCTCTCATCGAGCTCAAGCGCTATACGGAAGCTTTTGCGCGGTATCGGCAGGCATTGGACATCGCGCGTGCGATGGACAGCGATGATCTTGTCACCAGCATCCTCACGAATATGGCCTCCGCGCAGATCCGCGCCGACAACCTGGGTGCAGACGCAGGCTCAGGCCAAAGCACTGGGCATTGCCAAGATCCTTTCCCGCCCGATGTCCCCCGCCACGCTGCGAGAGGGGGTAAACGCAATGATCCCGGCAGCCGATTGTGCCGGCAATGAAACAGGAAGAGCTGCAGCATGACTTATCAGGGCCAGACCCCGATCGCGTCTCAGGCCGACGACGCGAATGCGATTCAGATCAAAGCGCTGTACATCGAAGACGACCCGATCAACCGGCTGGTCGTCCGCGACATGCTGGGGGTGGTCGGCATCGGCTACGAAGAGGGCATCGACGGGCCGGATGGTCTCGCCAAATTCGAACAGGACGAGTTCGACATCGTCCTCGTCGATTTGCGCATGCCGGGAATGGATGGTCTTGAAGTGACGCGCCAGATCCGATCGCGTTCCGATGCCAAGGCGGCGACCCCGATCGTGGTGATCACAGCCGATACTGGCTCGGGCATCCAAGAGGACTGCCAGGAAGCGGGAGCACAGGACCTGTTGCTCAAGCCCGTGGCCATGCAGCCGTTGCTCGATACGATCTGTATGCAGGTGCTGTCCTCGAACCCGGACATGCAGATTTTCTGAACGAGATCCTTGGCGATGCTGTAGCGCCACTGTCTGCCGAGCCGTCAAATGGCCATCAAGGCTGCTTGCCGTGAAGCTTCATGCGGCAATCGCGGTGGGCCAGATTGGCCGGCAACTGCTCTCATAGCCGCATCCTGCCGGCAGGCCTGTCATTGCTCATCTCGGATCGACTTGACCCCGAAGCACTCGACCAGCGAAACAGCAATGCTGCATGAAGTTGCGAAGGGAACACTGCGTTCCACTATCCAGCCAATAGAAGTGCTGGCAACATGCAGCGTGGGCGGAAAAAAGATCATCGCGCCCGAGGGAGAGACATGATGACGGACGCCACGCTGTTCCTGACCGACGAGCGCACATTCTGGCATTGCACCGGGGTGCAGGCGCTGTTCTTTCCGATCGGTGACTGGGTCGAGCCGCCTTCGGGTAGCTACGGTGC
>NZ_JAIXZS010000045.1 GCF_027489515.1 Novosphingobium sp.
GGCGTGGAGCGCGTGTTCCCGCTCTACTCGCCCAACATCGACAGCATCACCGTGGTCCGCCGCGGCGTCGTGCGTCGTGCCAAGCTCTATTACCTGCGCGGCCGCACCGGCAAGTCGGCGCGTATTGCCGAGCGCAAGACGATTAAAACCACGACGGAAAGCTGACCAGGGAGGGCCGATAAGCCCATCGCCCGGGCACCGTAGCGTGCTTCAAGTGGCGCCCTGGCAAACCAGCCGGGGCGCCTCTTTCGTTTTGCCATACCTTAGCCAAGGACCTTCGCTTCCATGCGACTGCTGACCACTCTGCTCGCAGCGAGCATTTTCGCCGTCGCTGCGCCCGTTCTTGCCGCCGAGACGAAGGATAGTGCCGTGACTGCATCCCAGACTGCGCCAGCCCTCTCGCTCGAGCGCGTCTTCGCCAGCCCGAGCCTGGCCGGGCCGGTGCCGCGCGCGGTCAAGCTCTCGCCCGATGGCCGCTTTGTCACCGTCCTGCGCAATCGGCCGGACGACCGCGAGCGCTACGATCTGTGGGGTTTCGACCGGAAGGCTGGCCAGTGGCGGATGCTGGTCGATTCGAAGAAGCTCTCCTCGGGCCGCGAGCTTTCCGAGGCCGAGAAGATGCAGCGCGAGCGCCAGCGCATCGGCGATCTGAAGGGCATCGTCAGCTACGAATGGACGGCGGACAGCACCGCCGTGCTCGTCCCCATCGATGGCGATCTGCTGCTTGCGGGCCTCGATGGTTCGGTGCGCAAGATCGCCGGGACCAAGGGCGGCGAGCTCGATCCCTCGCTGAGCCCCAAGGGCGGCCATGTCGCTTTCGTGCGCGACCAGCGGCTCTTCGTGGGGGCAGTGGACGGCAAGACCGAACCGCAGGCTGTGACCCCTGCTGAAACCGCCGCCACCGTCCACTGGGGCGAGGCCGAGTTTGTAGCGCAGGAGGAAATGAACCGCTTCAAGGGCTACTGGTGGTCGCCCGATGGCGCACGCCTTGCCGTCGAGCGCTTCGACGAGGCCAAGGTCGGCACCGTCACCCGCGCGGCCATCGGCGCCGAGGGCACCAAGACCTTCGAGCAGCGCTATCCGGTGGCAGGCAGCCCCAATGCCGAAGTCTCGCTCTGGGTAGTTGGCGCGGACGGCCAGAGTCGGGTGCAGGTCGACCTCGGGCAGGACAAGGACATCTATCTCGCCCGCGTCGATTGGGCACCCGATGGCAAGGCGCTCTACGTCCAGCGCGAGGATCGGGCGCAGACGAAGCTCGACATGCTCAAGGTCGATCCCTCCACCGGCAAGGCGGAGGTGCTGTTCACCGAAACGGCCGCCAAGGGGAGCTGGATCAACCTCTCGGACGCCTACCGCTTCCTTGCGGACGGCAGCCTGATCTGGTGGTCGGAGCGTGACGGCTTCGGACACCTCTACCACTTCAAGGCGGGCCAGTTCACCCAGTTGACCAAGGGGCCGTGGGTGGTCACCGATCTCTTGGGCGTGGACCAGAAGTCGGGCCGCGTTACCTTCGTCGGCACCAAGGACGATGTCCTTGCGCCGCAAGTCTATGCGTTCGATCTGAAGATGCCCGAGAAGCTCGACCGGCTGACTGATCTGGCCTTTCACAACAGCGCTGCGATGGACCGCAAGGGCCAGACGCTCGTAGTCACCCGCAGCGCCGACGCGCAGCCGCCGCAGTCCTATCTGGCGGACGCCACCGGCAAGCGCATCGCGTGGATCGAGGAAAACCGTGTGGAAGGGGCGCACCCTTATGCGCCGTTCCTCGCCAGCCACCGCAAGGCCGAATTCGGCACGATCCCGGCGGAAGATGGCACCCCGCTCCACTGGATGATGATCACGCCGCCGCTGGAGCCCGGCAAGCGCTATCCGGTGTTCTCGTACCACTACGGCGGCCCGCATGCGCAGGTCGTCGGCAAGGGGTGGCAGGGCGCGCTGGCGCAGGCGATTGTCGACAAGGGCTACATCTACTTCGCCATCGACGGGCGCGGCTCGGACAATCGCGGCGTGACGTTCGAGAGCGCGATCAACCGCGCGATGGGCTCGGTCGAGGTGGCGGACCAGCTTGCCGGCGCGCGCTATCTGAAGTCGCTGACCTTCGTCGATCCGAAGCGCGTCAGCACCTTCGGCTGGTCCTACGGCGGCTACATGACGCTCAAGATGCTGGAAGACCATCCGGGCGAGTGGGCGGCCGGCATTGCGGTTGCCCCGGTCACGCGCTGGGAGCTTTACGACACCCACTACACCGAGCGTTATCTCGGCGATCCCAACAAGGAGCCGAAGGTTTACGAAACCTCGGGTGCGCTCGCCGATGCCGCGAAGATCCGCGATCCGCTGCTCGTCGTCCACGGCATGGCGGACGACAATGTGGTGTTCGAGAACTCGACCGCGCTCATCGCCAAGCTGCAGGGCGAGGCTGTGCCGTTTGAAATGATGCTTTACCCCGGCTTCACCCACCGCATCAGCGGGCCGAAGGTCAGCAAGCATCTCTACGAAACCGTATTCCGCTTCCTCGACCGCAACGGCGTGGGTAGCGGCCAGTAAACGACGAGAAGCGAGCCAATTGGGGCCGGATAGGCCGCCGCAAGGAGAGTACAATGGGTTACCGGGTAGTGGTCGCAGGTGCGACCGGCAATGTCGGGCGCGAGATGCTCAATATCCTCGCCGAGCGCGAGTTCCCGATCGACGAGATCGCGGCGGTTGCCTCGTCGCGCTCGCAGGGCTCCGAGATCGAGTTCGGTGAGACGGGCAAGATGATCAAGGTCCAGAACATCGACAACTTCGATTTCGCCGGATGGGATATCGCGCTCTTCGCTATCGGCTCCACCGCGACCCAGGTCCACGCCCCGCGCGCGGCTGCGGCAGGCTGCGTCGTGATCGACAACTCCTCGCTCTACCGGATGGACCCGGATGTGCCGCTGATCGTGCCCGAGGTGAACCCGGACGCCATCGACGGCTACAAGGCCAAGAACATCATCGCCAACCCCAACTGCTCGACCGCGCAGATGGTCGTGGCCTTGAAGCCCCTGCACGACAAGGCGACGATCAAGCGCGTCGTCGTCGCGACCTACCAGTCGGTTTCGGGCGCGGGGAAGGAAGGCATGGACGAGCTGTTCGAGCAGAGCCGCGCGATCTTCGTCGGCGATCCGGTCGAGCCGCGCAAGTTCACCAAGCAGATCGCCTTCAACGTGATCCCGCACATCGACAGCTTCCTTGATGACGGCTCGACCAAGGAAGAGTGGAAGATGGTCGCCGAGACCAAGAAGATCCTCGA
>NZ_JAIXZS010000062.1 GCF_027489515.1 Novosphingobium sp.
ACCCACTAAGGGCGCTTCTCCGGCACAGGAGTGTAGCTCAGTTGGTAGAGCATCGGTCTCCAAAACCGAGGGCCGGGGGTTCGAGTCCCTCCACTCCTGCCACGTTCCGCTGAGGAACGGGCCGCCGTTTCCCACTTTCGTGAGTTTGTCGTGGCCTGCGCCGCCTGCATGGTGCGCGGCAAGCCATTCCTCCTGCCGAAAGCCCCTGCCATGACTGTCAAGGCCTATGCCGCCCAAGCCGCCGACCAGCCGCTCGGGCCCTTCGCGATTCCGCGCCGGGATGCCGGGCCAAATGATGTGGTGATCGAGATTGCCTTTTGCGGGGTGTGTCATTCCGATCTCCACACCGTCCGCGGCGAGTGGGGCGGCACGATGTTTCCCTGCGTGCCGGGCCACGAGATCGTCGGCACAGTGAGCGCCATCGGGAGTGCGGTCACCCGATTCGCACCCGGGGATACGGTCGGCGTCGGCTGCATCGTCGACAGTTGCCGCACCTGCGCTGCGTGCGGCGAGGGGCTGGAGCAATTCTGCGCGAGCGGCATGACCGGCACCTACAATTCCCCGACGCCTGATGCACCGGGTCACACCCTGGGCGGCTACTCCGAGCGGATCGTCGTCGATCAGGCCTATGTCCTCGCCATCCGCCACGCGAAAGAGCAGCTCGCTGCCGTCGCGCCGCTGCTCTGCGCCGGGATCACCACCTGGTCGCCGCTGCGTCACTGGAATGCGGGTCCGGGCAAGCGCGTCGGCGTGGTCGGCATCGGCGGCCTGGGCCACATGGCCGTCAAGCTCGCCCGCGCACTCGGCGCGGACGTCACCGCCTTCACCACCAATCCCGGCAAGGAAGCCGCGATCCGCGCACTCGGTGCGCACCAGGTCGTCGTCTCGACTTACAAGGCCGCGATGAAGGCCGCGCGCGAAAGCCTCGATCTCATCATCAACACTGTCTCGCACAGCCACGATCTCGATCCCTTCCTCCTCACCCTGAAGCGTGACGGGACGATGGTGATGGTCGGCGGGCCGGAAAAGCCGCATCCGATGCCCACGCTGTTTCACTTCCTGACCCGGCGCCGCAGCCTCGCCGGATCGCTGATCGGCGGCATCGCGGAAACGCAGGAGATGCTCGATTTCTGCGCCGAGCACGGCGTCGTTTCCGACATCGAACTGATTCGCATGGAAGAGATCGAGGCGGCCTATGCTCGGATGCTCAAGGGCGACGTGCGCTACCGCTTCGTGATCGATACCAGCACGATCTGACTGGGCTGCGCTGGCGGACCTCTCCCGCAAGGGGCGCGAGGTTCGCCAGCGCCCCCGCCTCTTGCCAAGCGCCGCCCCAGCGCCTAAATGCGTGGCTCTTCCGACATCGGAAACTTCACCTGCCCCTCCCGGACCTGTCCGGGGCGGCGATGAGGCCTAGCCGGAAGCCGTGAAGGCGCCCCTCGGCGCGAGCGAGAGCAGGAATACGTGATGGCAAAGCTGAGCCCCGGTGAATTCATCAACCAGGTCCGTGCCGAAGCGCGCAAGGTGATCTGGCCGACCCGCGCCGAGACGACCACGACCGCGATCTTCGTCGGCATCATGATGCTCATCCTTGCGGTGTTCTTCCTCGGCATCGATTCGATCTTCAGCCTGATCGTGCGCTCGCTGCTGTCGCTGGCTTGATAGCCGGCGCCTGATCACACGAACCCCATTCAAGGACGACCCATGGCCCGCTGGTACATCATTCACGCCTATTCCGGCTTCGAGAACAAGGTGAAGGAAGCCATCCTCGCCGAGGCCGAGCGTATCGGCCTTTCGCAGCTGGTCGAGGCAGTCGAGGTGCCCACCGAAACCGTGACCGAGGTGAAGCGCGGCAAGAAGGTCCAGGTCGAGCGCAAGTTCATGCCGGGCTACGTCCTCGCCAAGCTGGCGATGAACGACGACATCTACCACCTTGTGAAGAACACGCCCAAGGTCACCGGCTTCCTCGGCAACAACAACAAGCCGCAGCCCATCTCCGACAAGGAAGCCGCCCGCTACTTCGGCGCGCGCGAAGCCGCCGCTGCCGAACCGCGCAAGCAGGTGCTGGTGGATTACGAGATCGGCGATTCGGTCAAGGTCAACGCCGGCCCGTTCGCTTCGTTCAATGGCACCGTGGAAGAGCTCGATTTCGAGAAGCAGCGCGTCAAGGTCGCGGTCTCGATCTTCGGCCGCGCCACGCCGGTGGAACTGAGCTTCGAGGAAGTCGAACTGGTCAAGTAAGGCGCTCCCTCCCGCCCGCTTGGCTCGATACGAGACGAGCAGGGCCGGATCGGAAGCAGTTTTGCTTGGTTTGGTGGCGGATTGCCGATAATTTAGAAGCGTCTGGATCAGACCGAGACCCTGTTGGCCTCGGCGGTCTGGCGCCTTTCGCCGCCGCTCCAAGCCGCCCGACAGACGCCGCCATGGACAAGGGGGCGTCAAGGTGCAGTTGAATTCAGGAGTCAGGGCGGCTCGCGCGGCGATGCGCTGGGGTGTGGCGGTGATCGGTATTGCCGCACCGGCGGTCTGCTTTGCTGCCGACGGCGGCTTCATCGGCACTCTCTCCAGCCAGACTTTCCCCGCCGATGCCATTCGGTCCGAAGCCACGTGGCCACCTGCGGGGCCGGATTACCTGAAACGGGGACAGGTCAGCAGCGCCGAAGCCGCCAGCGTTATCTACAATGCCGCAACCGGGCTCTACACGGTCAAGACGGGGGCGACGTCCACCCAGCTTGGCCCGGCGTCCGTTGCCACTGCGGAGTCTACCACAACCTACACGGCCTATCGCGTCGGCGGCGATCTCTTCGCCTTGTCGAAGCCGGGTACGTCCGGTCCCCGCTTCCAGTATGTTGGCCAGGGTTTTCGCCTTCACATCAAGCCGGATGGCGCGGTGGAGGACAATTTCACCTACGGCTTCGTCACGCCCGCCGCCGCCCTGCCACGCAGCGGGCGCGCCGAATATGCGCTGGTCTTTTCCGGGCATGTCCATCAGGCGGAACCCAAGGCGGCGCAACTCGCCGGTACGGGTTCGCTCCGGCTCGATTTTGCGACAGGCGGCGTGGTTCTGAATGGCCGGGTCGGCCCCTCCACCTATTCGCCAACGGCCTACGTAGGCATCGGCTTTTCGGGGCACATTGATTCGACCGGCCACTTCGCCTCCTCGATCGACAAGGGCAATCACTTTGCGGGCCGTTTCTATGGTCCTGCCGCGCAGGAAGTCGGCGGCGTGTTCGCGGCGACTGATGGCGCAACAACGCCTATCTTCACGTATTCGGGCACGTTTGCCGGGCGCGGTGGGCTGATCGCCAATGTGCCCTTCGTTGCGGCAAACGCCAATGCCGACGTGGCGCCGGGCACGGCTCCGATCGAAGTGCGCTACGATGCGACCAAGAAGATCTACACGTTGATCGAGCCGACGCGGTCCTACTCCGGCAAGCTCAACCAGTACATCACCTGGGGGCCATCGTTCGATGATCTCCACACGGTCCTCGTCGGTCGCTACAACAGCCTCAAGGCGCTTTACTGGGGTGAAGGCAGCAGCTCTGAACTGGGCGTACCCGGCGCGGCCAGCACGGGCACGATCCACTATCTGGTGACTGGTGACCAGACCCCCTTCGCGGCCCTGCCGCGCACCGGGTCCGCCGGGTTCAAGATCACGCTTGCCGGTACGCTGTCTGATCCGGCCTTGCCGACATTCCATGCCCTCAAAGGCGCGGGCACGCTCTTCGTCAATTTCGGCGATGGCTCGGTCAAGCTCACCGGCACGACCAGCGTGCTCGATCCCTTCTCGGGCACGCTTGCCGGCACGTTCGCTGGCACGGGCAAGCTCGGCGCGGGCACCAGTGCGCTGACAGGCCCGGTGAAGCTCGATGGCTTCGGCAGCTACACCGGCAGCTGGCAGGGCCACCTCTACGGGCCGACTGCGGGCGAAGTGGGCGGTGCGTTCAACGTGCTCAGCGCCAATGGCAAGGCTGGAGTGATGGGGGCCCTTTTCGGCAAGTATGCGGCCGGCCTCGTCGACAAGGGGCCAGCGCGTGTAGCCTACACCCCGCTCACTGCGTGGATGTCTGGCACCCAGGGCGGTGTCGATGCCAATGTCTTGTCCAACTTCGATCCGGCCACCGGCATCACGCGGATCAGGGCGTCGTTCCTTGCAACCCCCTTTGCCACATTGCCCGATATCGTGCTGCAACCCGGCTCGATCGATGCTGCGGCCGGATCGGCATCCTACACAGTATACAAGACGACGGCACGGAGCACCGCGGGCACCTATGCGATCACCGCAAGGCAGTTGAAGACCGGGCCTGACAACCCGCTCGTCAAGCTCACATATCTGTCGTTCTACGATGTCTCCGCCGTCGTAACCACGCAGATCTATTCTGATGCAAAGGATGTGCATTTCATCGCACTGGCCGGCGTCGCCACGCCCTTCAATAACATCCCCACCACGGGCAAGGCCGTCTACAACGGCATTGTCGCCGGGCGGGCCGTGTCCGGCACAGATGCGGCCCATCCGTGGTCGGTGACCGGCAAGAGCACGTTCTCGGTCGATTTCTTCTCGAACGCCTTCACCGCCGCGCTGACGATGAGCGCGCAGCGTCCGGGTTCGTCAAACCACGCCTTTGCCGCGCAGAATTTCGCCACATCCATCTCGCTCGTCGAAAACGGGTTCTCGGCCAGCAACAGCACCGGCGGCTATCTCGCCGGCAAGTTCTATGGCCCCTCCGCCACCGAAATCGGTGCGGCCGCCGGGTTCGGGCTTACCGACGCGGCTGGCCCGTGGCGGATCGCGGCCGTGGCCGTCGCTGGCCGATAGGCGCGAGGAAACAGCGGGTTACGGAACCCCTGGAACGGCATCGACCTGACCCGCTACCGGACGGACTGTGGCCGTCCCCCCCTGCCATGGCAGCAGAGACCCATGGTCTTCGCCCTTTAGCGGCTGCTTCCAGCGGTAAGTCGCAACCTCAGGGCTTGATCCCGAAGTGCGCGTAGAAATGCCCCACATCGGGGAACACCGTCTTCGCGGCCTTGGCCAGCGCCGCGGCCTTGGCCTTGTCGCCCATGCGGTCGGCCACGATCGAGGCCATGTAGAGCGAGGCGGTCTGTTCGGGCTCGGCCGCCAGCGCGGCTTCGTAGTCGGCCATGGCTTCCTTCAGGCGACCGGCGCGCAAGTGCACCAGCGCGCGGCTGTCCATGTACATTGCAGGGTTCGCCTCCAGCTCGATCGCCTTGTTGCAATCCGCCAGCGCGGTATCGAGCGCGCTGTTCCTGAGGCCGAGGTACCAGCAGCGCGCATTGCGCAGCTTGGCTGACGAACCGCGCTTCTCCAGCGCCTCGTCGAGCATGGCGAGCGCCTCGTCATGCCGGTTCGCCTGCTCGAGCCGGTCGACCTTCTCGAGGAAGTTGGAGAGCCCGTCGTCGGTCGCGATGTCGAGGTCGGTGGGCAGCAGGTCGAGGCCCTCGTCCGCCTTGCCCGCCTCGATCAACTCGTAGGCGAGGCTGCTGCGCGCATCGGCGTTGCCCTGCTCGAGATCGTAGGCGGCCTGCGCATCCGCCAGCGAACCGGCGCGATCGCCAAGCTTGCTGCGCAGCGACGAGCGCTTGAGGTACCGGTCCGCCGAGGCGTCGAGCGCGATGGCGCGGGTGTAATCGGCTTCCGCCGCGGCCCAGTTGAACAGCGTCCGCTCGAACCACGCCCGGTCGGTCAGGCGCGCCGCGTCGTCCGGCTTTTCGGCAATGCGCGCGTCGAAGATCGCGCGCACCTTGGCCAGCGCGGGGCTGCTCTTGCGCCGCGCCACATCGTCCCACCACTTGGGGTAGGCAGGATCGAGCGAGAGGCGCGCCGTGCGGTCCATCGCATCGGAAATCGCCTTGGCCGTTCCGCTGGCCTTGTCGGGCGCGATTTCGGCACCGCTCTCGCGCGAGACGATGTCCTCGGTCAGCTCTCCGCCCGCGAGCGCAATGCGGCGCTGCCAGTTCGCGGCGGGGAGGTCCAGCGCGCCCGGATCGGCGCCGGTCAGCGTCACGCCCTTGCCCTGGTCGGGGAGGCGCCAGCTGGTGTGCAGCCGCGCGTGCCACGGCTCGCTGATCAGGCCCGGGATGGCGCGCCAGGCAGCGCGGTCGCGCGGTGCATCATAGGTGACCTTGAGGCTGGGCGGCACCGCGAGCGCGTAGTGCCCGTCGCGGTACTTCCAGTTCGGGTAGGCAATGCCGTCGAACTCCAGCGTCCACACGGCAGCATCGGCATCCCAGCTCGAGCGAGGCTTGCCCACGAAAGTATCGCCCACCCAGCTGCTGGCGGCCTTCTCGGCAAAGCTCTTCAGCTTCTCGTCATAGCTCGGACCTTGGTCCACCTTGTAGGCCGCGCCGTAGGTGCCGTTATAGCGAAGCGTTATGTGATAAGGCGTCGCCAGATGCGGCCCGGCGGTCATGTCGTAGGCAAGGTCGGCCTCGATATCTGGCCGGGCATGCGCACGTAGCGGCAGCGCGAGCAGCTCGGGCTTGCTGCCCTCGATCGTGCCGCCCATCGGCAGGACATATCCGTAGCGCGGCACGTCGCGGATATCGGCCAGCCGCGAGCCCAGCATCGTGCCGTCAAGCCAGAAGTCTTCGGCGCCGACCCTGGCGTGAACGAAGACGTGATCGAACGCCAGCGCAGCGGGCACCATATCGGGCACGGCATCGCCGCGCTTGCTGCTTGCCATCACCGGCTCGGCCCTGATGCCGAGGCGGTCGAGCACCGCGAGCAGCAGGCGGGTCTTGGCCTTGCAATCGCCATAGCGCTTGGCCCAGGTATCCATCGGCGCCTGCGGCACATAGTTGCCGTTGCCCATGGCGATCAGCTCGTAGCGCACCTCGTCCTGCACCAGCTGCAGCGCATCGGCCATCCGGGTCACCGGATCTGTCGAACGCGCGGCAATCGCATCGACCCGGCCTGCAAGGTCGGACCCTGCCGGTATCGTGTCCTTCACCGCATAAAGCGGTGCCATGACTCCGGCGACCGCGGCCCAGTCCGGGAAGCTCGAATACTGCAGCAGCGGCAGCGGCGTGAAGCGCGAGGGTGCGTTCTTCGGCACGTCGGGCAGCTTGGCCACCGGGAGCGGCACCACGATCTCGGTCCAGGTTCCGTCGACGGGCCTGGGTACCGGCGTAACCCCCGGCGCGAGCGACTTCACCGTCAGCGGATTCGCGGTCCGCCAGACCAGCCGCGCCCGCCCGAAGCCGACCTTGAGCGGCGCGGGCAGCAGCACCAGCCCGTCCTGCACATGGCCCGCCAGCGCACTGTCGCGCTCGGAAATGCTGAACACCATGCGCAGCACATCGCCCACGCGCAGGCCCTCGATATGCTTCACCGCGGTCAGCTGGCCATCGACCATCAGCCGTTCGAGCCCCGCCTCGCGCCGGATCACGGTGATCCCCTCGCCCTTGCCGAGCGCATCGATCACCTGCTCCCCGCGAATGATCTCCAGCTTGTGCAGCGTGAGGTCACCATGGTCCGGCTGCCAGCCCAGCGTGAGTGTGCCCATCTGGAGCAACGCCTCCGGGCTGGAGGCCTGGCGCATCGTGTCGATGTAGACGGTGGTGGTATCGCCATCGACCTGCACCTGCTCGTCAAACCGCACCGCGCTGTCTGCCTTGAGTACCGGCGGGGCCGGGGCGACCCAGGCGGGGACCGGCGCGATCAGGACCTTGTCTGCCGCATGAGCCGAAGGAGAGGCGAGTGCGCAAACGAAGGCAGCGCCGATAAGCGTTCTGTGCAAAGTAGGCCCCGGGAAAAAGACTGACTTGCCAAGGGATAACCGAACCGGGCCAAAGCGCAACGACTGGTGACACCGTTCTGGGCGCGCTGCATGGCTGGGCGGTGCGCGCGGACCATTGCCAAAGCGGTGCTGTCCCGCTATGCGCCCGCACTTCCGGTGGGGCATGCCCCGCCTGATTCCGTGCGGGAGGGTGCGCTTGCACCTGTCTGACCGCTCACTCTGCGGGGTCGCCTGTTTCCCGGGCGCTCCCAACAGGACGAAAGGAGGCCAATCGTGGCCAAGAAAATTGATGGTTACATCAAGCTGCAGGTTGCAGCTGGTGAAGCGAAGCCCTCGCCGCCGATCGGGCCCGCGCTCGGTCAGCGCGGTGTCAACATCATGGGTTTCTGCAAGGAATTCAACGCCGCGACCCAGGAGATCGAAAAGGGCACCCCGCTGCCCACGATCATCACTGTCTATTCGGACAAGTCGTTCACCTTCGTGACGAAGACGCCGCCGGCGACCTTCCTCATCAAGAAGGTGCTCGGCCTCAAGTCGGGTTCGAAGGAGCCCGGCAAGGTCTCTGCGGGCAAGATCAGCCGCGCTCAGCTCGCCGAAGTTGCTGCAATCAAGATGAAGGATCTGAACGCGAACGACGAGGACGCGGCGATCAAGATCATCGAAGGCTCGGCTCGCGCCATGGGCCTGCAGGTGGAGGGCTGATCCGATGAAGACGACGAAGAACCAGAAGGCGCTCGCGGAAAAGCTGGGCGACAACCAGAAGCTCTACAAGGTCGATGAGGCGATTCAGCTTCTGAAGGACCTCAAGCGCACCAAGTTTGACGAAACCATCGAGGTTGCGCTCAACCTCGGCGTCGATCCGCGCCACGCCGACCAGATGGTCCGCGGCATGGTCACGCTGCCTTCCGGCACCGGCAAGGACGTCAAGGTCGCCGTGTTCGCGCGCGGTGACAAGGCCGAGGCCGCTCTGGCCGCTGGCGCTGACAAGGTCGGCGCCGAAGACCTGCTCGAGGACATGCAGAACGGCAACCTCGACTATGGCCGCGTGATCGCGACGCCCGACATGATGGGCATCGTCGGCCGCCTCGGCAAGGTGCTGGGCCCCAAGGGCCT
>NZ_JAIXZS010000096.1 GCF_027489515.1 Novosphingobium sp.
GGGATGCCGCCTCTTGCCTTGCAGGTCGTCAGGGCGTCGCCGCGGCTGCGGCTGCGGCTGCGGCTGCCGGGGCCGCAGTGTGCGGGCCGTCGAGCCAGTTGAAGCGAGGCGTGCTGAGCAAGATGAAGTGAATCACGATTGCCAGCACAAACAGGAAGGCAGCGAGAGCCACCAGGGCCCTGCGCGGATCGAAAATAAGCCAGACTCTCCACATGGTATCTGTCCTTGTGAAAGCGCCGATTGGGCGCGGTCGTTCAGGTTCGGCCAGAAAAAGGCCGGGTGGCCGTTATGGCCAAACGTGTTTGATGTGACGGTGGATTTCTTACGAAATCCAGGGACGCCACGACCACACAAGCGCGTGGGCAACCACGGCCACGGCGGTGAAGCCGAGGAAGCTGCTCATGAACAGCTTGTGGAATTCCTTGGCTTCTTCGGGGGTCAGGTAGGTCCTGAGCCCAAGGCGATCATCGCTCATTTCTGCATCTCCAGTATTGACGTGCAAAGCGAGAGGCGGCGATCGCCCCCCGGCGATATTCCAACGGTCGAAACCGATGGAATGGGGTTGCCCGCGTGGTTGCGGGTCATTTCGTTCGCGCGGCTCATGGAGCGGATGCTCCGAGCAGCGCATCTGCCAGCCTGTCCGGGCTGACGATGCTTTCGCCGGCACCGCGCGCGGCGGCTTCGGCCGCATCGCGCAGTCGCTTGGCAAAGGAGATGCGGATGAGGACCGGCTGTGCTTCGACCAGTTCGTCGAGTCTCGCCTTGGCCTCGTCGCTCCACGGCAGCTCGCGGTGCGCGCGCGCCGGCGTGGCGGGTACGGCATCGAGCTGGGTGGCCAGCGGAAGGATGTGGAACAGCGCGTCGAACAGCGCGTTGCACACTTCCTGTATGAGATAAGTCGCCCCCGAATAGCCCATAAAGGGCGTACCGATGTGGCGGCGGATCGCGGCCCCCGGGAAGCTTGCCGGAATATAGATGCTGCGTGCGCCGCATTCGGCGAGGTACATCCGCTCGTTGTAGCTGCCGAACACGACCATCGGCGCGCCGGCGCGGATGGCATCGCGGACATCCTCGTTCTTCGGCTTGACCCCGGCGCTGCGCGAGAAGGCGAAGGCGCAGGGCAGGCCCATGTCCTCTTCGAGGAAGTGCCGGATCCCGCGGGTGTAGGTCTCGTTCGCGACGATGCCGAAGCTCGCCGTGCCGAAGAAGTCTTGCGTCACCGAGCGCCAGAGGTCCCACAGCGGCTTGATCGTGGTGTGCTTCTCGCGGGTGATGAACGGTTCGGGATCGAGCCCGAGTGAACCGCCCAGCGACTCAAGGAATCGGGTAGTCGAGGTGAGGCCGACCGGTGCTTGGAAGTAGGGCCGTTCAAGCACTTCGCAAAAATTGCGGCCGAACTCGCGGTAAAGGCAGACGTTGGCGTCGGCATCCGCCAGCTTGCGAATATCGGCGAGGTGGCAGCCCAGCGGGAAGACCACGTTGACCTCGGCGCCGATGCCTTCGATCAGGCGGCGCACTTCGGCCAGGTCCGAGGCCATGTTGAACATGCCGTAAGCCGGGCCGATGATGTTGACGCGGGGCTTCTCGCCTTCCTTGCGCGCCTTGGGGGCGGGCATCGCCTTGGGTCCGAACTCGGTCCATAGCCAGCTCAGCGCGCGGTCGGCCGATTGCCACTGATCCTCGTCGATCGTGCGCGGCAGGAAGCGCTTGATGTTGGTGCCGCCGGGCGTGACGCCGCCGCCGATCATCTCGGCGATGGAACCGGTGACAACGACCGCCGGAAGATCGGGGTCGAGCGTCTTCCACGCGCGGCGCATGGCCGCTTCGGTGCCGGTCTTGCCAAGCTCTTCCTCGCCAAGGCCCGTGACGACGATGGGGAGTTCATGCGGCGGAAGGCCGTCGGTGTAGTGGAGCACCGAGGTGACCGGAAGATTCTCGCAGCCAACCGGGCCGTCGATGATGACCTGCAGGCCCTTGACCGCGGCGAAGACGTAGACCGCGCCCCAATAACCGCCGGCCCGATCATGATCGATGATGAGGGTCATGCGCGCGCTCCGAATGTCTGGCTCAGGGCCTTGCCCAAGCTATGGCCGAACAGCAGGGCTGACAGTTGGTCGGGCGTTTGGTCTGAGGGCGGGCTTGATGGCTGGCTGCACGCTTGGCGCGACGGCTGAACGGTGACAGCGAGGCGCTGGTCGCCGTATGAGATCAAGAGGATCATGAGCCCACCGCCTCGGCCGCCTTGCGGGCAGCCTCGTTGAGTGCAGCGTACTTCTTCTTGAAGCTCGGCCGGTCCTGCGGGGTATCTTCCCACACGCCGGTGGTGTGCCCGGTGCCGACGCCGTCGAAGAAGGCAGACATCCGGTCGAACCGCGCCTTGCCAGCAATGGCGGTGTTGACCACCATGGCGAGGCTGCCGGCACCTGCCGGGCCCATCAGCGGTCGGGCCGAGATGAGGTTGGTGAAGTAGAGCGCCGGGATCGCCATCTGCTTGGCGTGCTGCACCACCGGCGTCGTGCCGATGGCGAGATCGGGGCGGAATTCCTCGACCGCGGCAATGTCCTGCTCAAGGCTGGCGCGATATTGCACCTTGATGCCGCGGGCCTGGAGCCATTCGCGATCAGGATCGGACCATACGGTGCGCGGGCAGGCGGTGCCGACGTAGCGCACGTCCGCGCCGCTCTCGACCAGCAGACGGGCGACCAGCAGTTCGGAGCCTTCATAGCCCGAAACCGTGATGCGGCCCTTGATCGGGCGGGCGGCGAGCGCGCCGCTGATGGCGGGCAGGATGCGGTTCTGCGCGGCGGCGACGAGATCCGCCTTGATCCCGCAGGCATCGCCGATCGCGGCAAGCCAGGCGGCGGTGCCATCGCGGCCCACTGGCGCCGAGCCGACGACCGTGCGGCCGGCGGCTTCGAATTCGCGCACGCTGGCGGTGTAGAAGGGGTGAATTGCGGCAACGACGGCGCAATCGAGCGCGGCATAGAGCTCGCGCCATTCGCGTGTCGGCACCACGGGGCCAGCGGCCAGGCCCATCGGCTCGAGCATCTGGGCGATCCCCATCGGATCGACCGGGAACATCTCGCCGAGCAAGGTGACGGTCGGCTTGTCGGGCCGCGTCTGGGGCGCGCTCACCGGGCCTGCTTCTGCCTCGCTGCGGGCATAGGCGAGCATGGCACCGGCGAGCACGTCCTTGGCTTCGGCATGGGTCGGGATGCCGAAGCCCGGAACATCGATCCCGATGATCCGGACGCCATTGATTTCCTTGCCCAGCAGGCGAAGCGGCACGCCGCTCGCGGTGGGCACGCAGAGGTTGGTGACGACAATCGCATCGTAAAGCGCAGGATCGGCGAGGTTCTCGACCGCTTCCTTGATATCCTCGAACAACTTGCCGGTGACGAGCGATTCCGAATTGAACGGTACATAGCCCACGCTGCGCCGCGCGCCGTAGAAGTGCGAGGTGAAGGTGAGGCCATAAACGCAGCACGCCGAGCCCGAGAGCACGCTGGCTGTCCGCCGCATCCGGAGGCCCACGCGCAGCGAACCGAAAGCCGGGCACATCGATTGAGGCTGGTCGTGCGGGCCGACCGGATAATCGGCGGCATAACGGTCGAGCACTTCGCTCTTGCCCGCGCTGCGCGCTGCTTCGCGCATGCGGTCGGCGCCGCCATGGCAGCCGCCACCTTCGCCGGCGGGCACAAGCGCGTCCGGCACGGCGTCGATGCGGTCAGCAGGGGGGCGGGCGTCAGATGTCATCGTAGATGACCTCCAGCGAAGCCTTCGGTTCGAAAGTGCCGCCGCGCATGTCGGCCTGGGTGGCGGGCAGCAGGGTTACGCTGCCGCCGGTTTCCTCGGGCGAGAACAGACCAAGCAGCCCATCCTGATCGAGCGGCTTGGGCCGGCGCGGCGGGGCTGTGGCGACGTTCTCGGCGAGTTCCTCGAACAGGCTGCCCCACTGCGTGTCGGGCCGGCCGATAATCTGGTAGTTCGCTGATTTGCGGCGAATATCCTCGTCCGCCGGGATAGCGCAGAGCACCGGGATATCGACCGTCTCGGCAAAGGCCTTCGCCTCACCGGTGCCGTCGTCCTTGTTGATGATCATGCCCGCAACGCCGACATTGCCGCCCATCGAGCGGAAGTATTCGACCGCCTTGCAGACGTTGTTAGCGACGTAAAGCGACTGGAGGTCGTTCGAGCCGACGACGATGACCTTCTGGCACATGTCGCGCGCAATCGGCAGGCCGAAGCCGCCACAGACCACATCGCCCAGGAAGTCGAGCAGCACGTAATCGAAGCCCCACTCGTGGAAGCCCAGCTTCTCGAGCAGTTCGAACCCGTGGATGATGCCGCGCCCACCGCAGCCGCGGCCGACTTCTGGCCCGCCAAGCTCCATCGCGAAAACACCGTCGCGCTGGAAGCACACGTCCTCGATCCGCACATCCTCGCCAGCGAGTTTCTTGCGCGCCGAGGTTTCGATGATCGTCGGGCAGCTCTTGCCGCCGAAGAGGAGCGAGGTGGTATCTGACTTGGGGTCGCAGCCTATGAGCAGCACGCGCTTGCCCTGCTGCGCCATCATGTAGCTGAGGTTGGAAAGCGCGAAGCTCTTGCCCGAGCCGCCCTTGCCGTAGATCGCGATGATCTGCGTTTCCTTGGTCACTTCGGTAGGTACAATCGCGTCGGGTTCGATCGCGGCTTCATCGCGAAGCGCTTGAACGCGCGCAGATGCTTCAAGAGTCGTCATGCGCAATTGCTCCAATCGAGAACCATTTTCAGGCAGTTGCGGTCGGTAAAGGCCGCAGGATAGGCTTCCGCCGCTTCGCTCGCGGGCCGCACGTCGGTGACGAGCCCGCTGAGGTCGAGTCGGGCGTCGCGAATGAGATCGCGGGTCCGGTCAAGGTCTCCGGGGCTCCATTCCGCGGCGACGCGGATGCGGGCCTCGGCACGAAAAGCCACGGGAAAGGCGAAGTTCAGCCGGTCCGAATAGAACCCGGCGAGGTTGATCTCGCCGCCGCGCGCCAGGCGCGAGAGCAGCGTATCGAGAATGTTCGAATCGCCACTGGCGTCGCAGATCGAACGGTAGTCCCGGCGCGTATCCTCGTCCGGCGAGACGACCTTGTAGCCAATGGCCCCGGCGGTGCGCAGCGGATCGGTTTCCCACACGGTTGGTGGCGGTGCACCCAGTGCGATCGTGATGCGCGCCAGCAGGCGGCCAAGCACGCCGTGGCCGACAATGAGATCGGGCAGGGTGCCACCATCGAGCGCGTGGAGCGCCGTCGCGGCGAGGGCAAAGAGCACGCCGTCTGCCTGCAGCGACTCGTCGATGGTGAGTGCGCGGGTCGATGGAAGGACGAGGCGGCGGGCTGAGCCGCCGAAGAGGCCGCGGGCATCGCGGAAGCAGCTGGCACCGGGAACGAAAACCCAATCACCGATTCGCGCCCAGGCATCGCGGCCGGCGTCGATCACGCGGCCGACCGATTCGTACCCCGGCACGAGCGGATAACCCATGCCCGGAAACATTGGCATCTTGCCGGTCCAGAGAAGTTTTTCGGTGCCGGTGCTGATGCCGCTCCAGCGGACTTCGACGACAACGTCGGAGCCGGTCGGCGCATCGAGCGCGAGGGGGCGGAGCGCCAATTGCTCCGGTGCCTCCATGATTAGCGCTAGTGCTTCCACGACCATTTTCCCCTCAGCCCGAGGCCGGACGGCATGCCGTTCGGTCTAGGGGGCTTTCCGAGTGTCAGCTTACATTGTCATCAAGAAGTGTCAACTCGACACTACACTTTTGTGCAGACTGCTCCTGCGACAAGCTGTGCAGGAACGCCGGTGGTCCGTTTTGGTGGTCCCTTGCGAGGGCAGCAGGGCAGGGCGGTCAAACACGCGCGACGATCGCACCGCAAACCAGCGGGAGATGGGTGGGAAGCACCTTCCAGCTCGCAAACCCGGCGCTTCTGAGCATTGCACCAAGCTCCGCCGGACGGCGCGGACGCCCCGATCCCATCGCCCAGAGGTAAAACCCGAAGTATGCATCGCCCATCGCTTCGCCGCCGGCGGCACCGGCCATCGGCTCGCCGATCAGCAAGGTGCCGCCAGCCGGAAGCGCCGCGCGCACCGCGCGCAGGATGCGCAGCGCAGGCTCGTCATCATGATCGTGCAGGATCCGCACCAGCGTCACGAGATCGAAGCCAGTGGGCATCGGATCGTGGAGAAAGCTGCCCTTGTGGAGGGAAAGCCGAGGCGCGATCAGCGCATCGCGTCCGAGCGTCGTCTCCGCGCCTGACACAACGTCAGGCAGATCGAACAGGCCGAGTCGCAGCGCCGGCGCGGCCATGCCCACTGCGCGCACGAAGGCGCCAGTGCCCCCGCCCACATCAAGCATCGCCTTGTGGCGGCTGAATTTATAGGCGGCAACGAGCTGTTCGCTGACCATCGCCTGCGAGGCGGCCATCAGCGCCGAATAGGCGGTTGCCGCAGGCGCGTTGTCCGCGTCGCCCTGCCGCCCGGGCGGCACTGCGCCCGTCGCGCTGGCCCGCGCATAGGTCCAGAATTCGGAGAGCGCGGTTGGTTCCTTGCGGTCTGCGCGCAGCAGCGCCAGCGGATCTGCGAGGTCGGTGTACAACAGCGCATGGTGGCGGATCATCGCCTGCGCACCCGGATTGCACTGGAGCGCGGCGCCATCCATCCCCAAGGTCCAGCGCCCGCCCGGCAGCGACTCGGCAATCCCCAGTGAGGCGGCGGCGCGCAGCAGGCGCTCGGTCGCGTCCATGCCCAGTCCGGCGCGATTCGCCGCCGTTGCGGTATCGCAGGCGCCTTCAGCCAGCAGGTCCAGCAAGCCGCCCTCGACGCAGGCCGTCAGCACCTGCGCATAGGCAAATCCGGCCACCAGATCGAACGCCCGCCGCGCGCGGGAGCGCACGATCGGACGCGTCAGCGGGAAGGCGGCGCTCCATTGCTGGAACTTCGGATTTGTCAAAAGGCGGTTGCGCCAGCCGATCCAGCGTTCCCTGAGGCCGACCCTTTGGGGCAAATCCAGACGATTGGACATATTCATATGTCAATTACATTGGACATTTAGTGCCATTGCGTCAATCATCCCTGCACGTCCTGCGGATGGGGCGAGGGAGATTGAACCATGTGGCGAGGCGAGACCCCCGCAGATGGTGCGTTGCGGTTCAAGGACAGTGGGCCGGAAACTGCCGAGGAATGGCCGCCACTGTGGAAGGGCATTGCACGGATGAACGGCGCCTTGCCGCCCGCGCCGGTCGCGCCCGATCCCTGGGCGCTGCTTGGGCGCGGCGAGGACGATCGCCTCGTCCGCGCGCCCGGCAGCCGCGACAGTGATGCCCATCCGCGCTTCGATGCGCCGGTGCCGCCGGGTGGCTACAGCTGGTGGTACGTGGATGCGCTGAGCGATGATGGGCAGCACGGCCTCACCTTGATCGCCTTCATCGGCAGCGTGTTCTCACCCTATTTCAAGCGCTCGGGCCGTGGAAACCCACTCGATCACTGCGCTCTCAACGTCGCGCTCTATGGCCCCAAGGCGCGCTGGACGATGACCGAGCGGGGCGAACATGCGGTCAAGCCTGAACGGGATCAGTTCGCCATCGGGCCCAGTTCGGTGCGCTGGGCAGGAGACTGCCTGATCATCGACATCGAGGAACTCGACAAGCGGATCATGAACCCGTTCCGCCGGCGCGTTTCGGGGCAGATCAAGGTCTGGCCCGAGATGCTCAATACCGAAGCTTTCGCGCTCGATCCCGCGGGAACGCACTTGTGGCACTGCCTGGCTCCGCGCGCACGAATCTCGGTAGAGATGAAGGCGCCGGAACTTAGCTGGAAGGGCAGCGCCTACCTCGATTCCAATCGCGGCTCTGAGTCGCTCGAGGAAGGCTTTCGCGTCTGGCACTGGTCGCGCGCGCATCTCGGCAAGCATGTCGCGGTGTTCTACGAAGGCCAGCGCCGTGATGGCTCGACCTTTGCCAGCGCGCTGCGCTTCGATTCCGCTGGTATCCCGCACGAGGCAGACCTGCCGCCAACAGCGCCGCTGCCCAACACATTATGGCAGATGGAGCGTGTGACCCGCGCCGATCGCGGTCTCGCCCGTGTGCGGCGAACATGGGAGGATTCGCCCTTCTATACCCGCTCGACGCTCCACGCGCGGCTCTATGGCGAACCGGTGGTTGCGATGCAGGAGACGCTCTCGCTCGACCGCTTCTGCTCACCGATCGTGCAGCAACTGATCCCGCACCGAATGCCGAGGGCGCGGCGCTGAGCGCTCAATCCTTCGGCGCGGCATCCTTCTTCGCCTTGTCCCGCGCGATCTCGCGGTTGACCGAGACGAGCTGCCATACGCCAAGCGAGAGTGCGATGCCGCCGAAGACGACCATTTCGATCCAACCGAAGTTCTGAGCCACGCGCTGCCTCCCTCTCAAGCATGTACCGGCGTTGCGGTGGCAATGGCCTCCGCAACGAGATCCGCACGCTCTTCGTGCGCCAGGTGGCCGAGACCTGCAAGGACGCTGAGCGTGGCTTGCGGCAGCAGCTTGATTGCCTGCTCGACCGAACTGGTCGGCACGGCAGCGTCCTTCGCACCGTGAATCAGGCGGACCCGCGCCATGACCTTGGGCAGATCACGCTGCAACCCCGCAAGATCCCACCCGGCCATCATCTCGAGCGCCCCGCGGCAATGGAGCGCGTTGCCGAGCAGCATGGCGTAGCAGCGCACCCCCTCGGCATCGATCTGCGAACCGGTCGATCGGACCAGCAGCCGCCCGGTATCGCCCGAGGTCCGCGCACTCGCCGCAAACAGGCGCGGCACCAGCGGATTGAGCACGAGTGCACGGGCGAGGCCCTGGAACAACGGTGCGAAAAACCCGGGAAACGGAGAGAGGGCGGCATTGAGGCCGATCACCTCCGGCACGGCGAACCCGTCGCGCACCATCCTGAGCGCAATCGCCGCCCCGGCAGAATGTCCGATCAGCCGCTCGGGCTGCACCTCCAGCTTGTCGAGCAGCGCCGCGACCGCCGCAGCCATGCCCGGTAGCGTCAGCCCGCCGGCAGGCCGCCCGCGCGTAAAGCCATGCCCTGGCAGATCCATCGCGATCACGCGGGTGTCCTGCGCCAGCAGCGGCATCAGGTGCCGCCAACTATGGGTGGCCGCGCCGGTGCCGTGCAGCAGCACCACCGCCGGGCCTTCGCCCATTTCCTGCACATGCCACGTCAGCGGCCCGGCTTGCACGAACCGGCTTGCTGCGCGGTGCGGCCACTCGCGACCGTCGTTTTCCCAAACAAGCGGCCGGCTCACGTAAGGGCTCCGATGACCTTGCTGAGCGTCGCGGCGCTCGCTTGCGGCAGCGGCACATAGCGCGTGCGCATGGCGGAAGCGACGGCAGCCGCTTCGGGGCGAGGGCGGGGCGAGATGTCGATCACCACGCCGGCAAGGCCTGCCGAAGCGATCGCACGCGCGGCCTTCAGCGCGTCGTCGGTCGCGGCGACGCGGTTGGTGCTGCCATCGAGCGCGATATTGCCGCGCCCGTCGGTCAGCAGCACCAGCAGCGGGGTATAGCCGCGGCGGGTGAGGCCGGTGCCGAGTGTGCAGACCATCGACAGGCCTGCAGCGAGCGGGGTGCCGCCGCCACCGGGTAGCTCGGTCAGCGCCCGGCGCGCGCGGGTGAGCGAACGGGTCGGCGGCAGCAGCAACTGCGCCTCGTTCCCCCGAAACGCCACGAGCGCCACTTCGGTGCGCTTCACATAAGCCTGCGCCAGCAGCAGTTCGACCGCGCCCTTCGCTTCGGCCAGCCGCGTAAATGCGGCCGAGCCTGAAGCATCGACGGCAAAGATTGTCACAGATGCACTGCGCGCCTCGAACCGGCGGACGCGCACATCATCCTTCATGATGCGCAGGCCGGCGCGCGCATCGCCTTCGCTTCGGCGTAGCGCCTGCCATGGGACCGCGGCGCGCAGCGTATCGATCAACGCCAGACGTGCCCCGCCACGCGGCAAACCCTGCCGAGCAGCGAGTGGACGCCCGCGCAGCGGCGAGAGATGCCGCGCACCGCCGCCGCTTCCCGCGCCGCGCCGGGTGCGCCCGTCAGCGAGCGCTTCGAGCAGACCAGGCGGGATCGCGGCGGCAGCGGCTTCGATCAGCTGATCGGGATCGGGGGTGCCATTGTCCTCCTGTTCCTCGTCGCCGGGGGTATCTGTGTCGTTCTCGGCCGGCGGCGGAGGTGGGGGAGGCGCCTCGTCCTCATCCTCGGGCGGTGGTGGCGGCAGGCGTGTCGCGCGCGGGGCCAGCACCAGCCGGGCCGCGGCTGCCAGATCGCTTTCGCGCACGGTCTTGCGTCCATCGAGGCGCGCGCTCGCGCCGGCGGCCAGCGCCGCAAAGCGCAGCGCGCGCCCGGAATCGACGCCTAGCGCGAGCGAAACGGCGGCAAGTGCCTCCAGCCCCTCGGCGCTGCAAGACGGAATTTCAGACGGGGAGGCGATCGGCTCGGGCAGATCTGCATTTCCGAGATCGGCGGGTACGGTGCTGCCCAGATCGCACATGAATGCCATGCGTTCGGTCAGGCTGAGCGGCGGCACTTCGTCGCGCTCCGCGCCGTCATCGAGCAGAACAAGGCCGAAGCGCTCGGACGGTTCAGCAAGATCGAGCGCTTGTGCCATGCTCCCTGCCAGCGATGCGGTGATCCGCTCGGCCAGCGGTGCAATCACTACCCCGCCGCGTGCTTCCTCCAGAAAGCCGCTGCGCGCCACGCTGCGCCCCGCCGCAAGGCTCGCGGCAAGGTCGATCCCGCCGTGCAGCCGTTCGCTGTCGATATGCGCGGGCATGCGCCTTAGATGGACCGCGCTCCCCAGTCGCTCGACCAGCGCATCGCGCGCCGGGCCGGGGCCGCGCAGCCAGAGGCCACCGAAACCCGCCGGCCAGAGCGCAAACGCGCGCAGCGCTAGGGCCGCATCCTCAGCGGCGGGCGCAGCGTCTCGCGGCGCCTCGGGGGCTGTCATCCAAACACCTCGGCCACCGCGCGTTCGATGCGGGTGGTCGATCCGGTTTCATCCAGCACGTCGCGGCGCAGCCGGTGGCGAAGCGCCATCGGCGCAACAGCGATCACATGCTTGCGCTTGACCGTATCAGCCCCCTCCAGCGCAGCCTGCGCCCGGGCGGCACGCATCACCGTGAGTTCACCGCGAAGGCCATCGGCTTTGCAGGCCATGCACAGGCGCGAGGCGTCATAGAGCACTTCGTCCGGCGTCACGACCGAAGGCAGCCGCGACCGCCCCTTCGCGATGCGGCGCACGATCTTGGCATCCGCCGCCGCCCATTCCTCGCCGAACGCCGCCGGATCGCGCTCGTGCGCGGCGCAGCGGCGCATGATCTCCACCCGCGAATCCAGCGTCTGCGGGGTGCGCACCTCGACCGAGAGGCCGAACCGGTCAAGCAGCTGCGGCCGCAGTTCGCCCTCCTCCGGATTGCCGCTGCCGATCAGCACGAACTTCGCCTTGTGCCGCACGGAAAGCCCTTCGCGCTCGACGAGGTTCTCGCCCGAAGCCGCGACATCGAGCAGCAGATCGACGAGGTGATCCTCAAGCAGGTTGATCTCGTCGATATAGAGAAAGCCGCGGTGCGCCTTGGCCAAGAGCCCCGGCTCGAAGCGCTTTTCGCCCGAGCGCAGCGCGCGTTCGAGATCGAGGGCGCCGATCACGCGGTCCTCGGTCGCACCCAGTGGCAGATCGACAAAGGGCACCGCGCGCTTGGCCGTCTTCTTCGATGTACAGGGATCTGGACAGGTCCCCGCATCGTGCGGCGCGCAGCCGAACCTGCAGCCTTCCACTGCGACGATCGGCGGCAGGATCGCGGCAAGTGCCCGCGCTGCCGTCGATTTTCCGGTCCCGCGATCGCCGAAGACCATCACGCCCCCGATCGAAGGGTCGACAGCGGCCAGCAGCAGGGCCTGCTTCATTTCGTCTTGCGCGACGATGGCGGAGAAGGGGAAGCGGTTCATAGTGTCAACCAA
>NZ_JAIXZS010000008.1 GCF_027489515.1 Novosphingobium sp.
CAGAAGATGCCGGTCCATGGTGCTGTCAGCCCGTGAGCCTTCGGATCAGGCCATCGTCGGGATGACGAAGGCGTTCCCGCTGTCAGGCAGACCGTCGGGCCAGCGCTGCGTCACGGTCTCGACCTTGGTCCAGAACTTCACGCCCTCGACGCCGTGCTGGTTGGTACCGCCGAAGGCCGAGCGCTTCCAGCCGCCGAAAGTGTGGTAGGCCACCGGCACCGGGATCGGCACGTTGATGCCGACCATGCCGACATTGACGCGCGCCGCAAATTCGCGCGCCGCGTTGCCGCTGCGGGTGAACAGCGCGACGCCGTTGCCATACTGGTGCTTCGAAGGCAGCGCGAGCGCCTCCTCGAAATCCTTCGCGCGGACGATCTGCAGCACGGGGCCGAAGATCTCGTTCTTGTAGCTCTCCATATCTGCCGTCACGTGGTCGATCAGCGTCGGGCCGACGAAGAAGCCATCCTCGTGGCCCTGCAGCGAGAAGCCGCGGCCGTCGATCACGATCTCGCCGCCTTCTTCCTCGCACTTGGTGATCCAGCGCTCGATGCTGGCCTTGTGCGCGGCGGTGACGACTGGGCCGTAGTGGCAATCGGTATCGGTCGAAATGCCGACGCGCAGCTTCTCGATCGCCGGGATCAGCTTGGCCTTGAGGCGCTCGGCAGTCTCATCGCCCACCGGCACGACCACAGGCAGCGCCATGCAGCGCTCGCCCGCCGAACCGAACGCCGCGCCCGCGAGATCGTTGACCACCTGATCGAGATCGGCATCCGGCATCACGATACCGTGATTCTTGGCCCCGCCCATCGCCTGCACACGCTTGCCGGCAGCGACGCCGCGGTTGTAGACATAGTGCGCGATATCGGATGAGCCGACGAAGCTGACCGCGCCAATAGCCGGGTGATCGAGGATCGCGTCGACCATCTCCTTGTCGCCGTGGACGACCTGGCAGATGCCCTCGGGCAGACCGGCCTCAAGGAACAGCTCGGCAAAGCGCACCGGCACCGAGGGATCGCGCTCCGACGGCTTGATGATGAAGGCATTGCCGGTGGCAATCGCCACGCCCGACATCCACAGCGGGATCATCGCGGGGAAATTGAACGGGGTGATGCCCGCGCCGATGCCGATCGGCTGGCGCATCGAGTAGATGTCGATGCCCGGGCCAGCGCCTTGCGTGTATTCGCCCTTCAGCACATGCGGGATGCCGCAGCAGAACTCGATCACTTCGAGCCCGCGCTGGATGTCGCCCTTCGAATCGGCGATCACCTTGCCGTGCTCGGAAGAAAGCAGGTGTGCCAGCTCGTCGATATTGGCTTCGACCAGCCGCTTGAATTCGAACATCACGCGGGCGCGGCGCTGCGGGTTGACCGCGGCCCAGGCGGGCTGCGCCGCGAGCGCGGCCTGTACGGCGCGCTCCAGCGTGTCAGCCGTGCCAAGCGCCACTTCAGCCTGCACCGCGCCGGTGTTGGGGTCGAACACCGGACCCTTGCGCGCCGGTGCTCCGCCCGAACCACCGACAATGAAATGATCGATCTGGCGCATGGCCTGCATCCTTTCCTGACAAATATCTGGGGGCTTCCTGCACCCCGGACCAATTGCAAGCAAGGTGAGAAAATGCGAGGGATGCCTGCAATGATGCAGCCGCCGGACTGGAACGACTACCACGCCTTCCTCGCCATTGCGCGGGCCGGCCAGCTCGCCCGCGCGGCGCAGGCCATGGGCGTCGATGCCACCACCATGGGCCGCCGCCTGCGCCGCCTCGAGACGCGCATCGGCGCCACTCTGTTCGAGCAGACCCGCGAGGGCCAGGTTCTCACCGAAGCGGGCGAGGCAATGCTGGTCGAGGTGGAAGCCATGGAGCGCGCCGCCAGCCGCATTGCCGAACATGGCGGCGGCGGCCCGGCAGGGCTCCTGCGCGCGAGCCTCTCGGAAGGCTTCGCCAGCTGGATCGTCGCGCCTGCACTGGCCAGCTTCACCGCCGCGCACCCCCGCCTCGTGATCGATCTCGTCGCGAGTTCCGGCTTCCTCAGCCCCTCGAAGCGCGAGGCGGACCTCGCTGTCACGCTCTCGCGCCCGCGCGCAGGGCCGGTCATCGCGGGCAAGCTTTCAGACTATCACCTCAAGCTCTACGCTTCGCCCGCCTATCTCGCGGACCACGCCCCGCTGCGCCGCCCGGCGGACCTTGCCAAGGGCCACGCGCTCGTCGGCTATGTCCCCGATCTGCTCTACGCGCCGGAACTGCGCTACCTTGCCGAGATCGAGCCGGGGCTTGCCGCGACGGTCCGCTCATCCTCGATCAATGCGCAGCACCGCCTCATCGCAGCGGGTGCCGGCATCGGCGTGCTCCCCTGCTTTATCGGCGATTCGGACCCGCGCCTTGTGACGGTGCTGCCGGAGCGGCGGATCACCCGGTCCTTCTGGCTGGTGATGCACAAGGACACGCACAGCCTTGCGCGCGTGCAGGCCTTCAAGACGTGGCTGACGGCGCTGGTGGAAGCGGAAAGGGGGCGCCTGCTCCCGTCGCTTTAGGGTCCGGTAGGGCCCCTGCTCGCTAGGACAGCCGCTCAATTACGAGATCGACCAGCGCGCGCAGCCGCGGCTGGCGCCGCATGTCGCGGTGATAGCCGAGCCAGGTATCGCGCATCGGCGGCTCGGCCCCCACGTCGAGTTCGACAAGCCCCGGTGTCGCCTCGCCGAGGGGCTTGGGAAGCACCGCCAGCCCGGCCCCCAGCGCGCAGAGCTGCGCCTGCATGTCGCGGCTGTTGCTGCGCGCGGCGATCCGCGCGCCCGGCAGCGTCCGCATCAGCCAGGCGACATCGGGCATCGAGCTGAACGCGGTGTCCATCACGATGACCGGCCAGGTGTTGCCATCATCCGGCCGCGGCGCGGCAGTCCCGACCCGGCCGTAGACGGCATAAGGTATCGTCAGCAGGCGGCGCGCGATCACTTCCGGCTCGTCGAAGCCGGTGATCCGAAAGACAACATCCGCCTCGCGCCGCGCGAGGCTGTAGACCCGCGCGTCGGTCAGCGTCTCCACCACTACGCCGGGGTGGAGGCGGTGGAACTCGGCGAGCACCGGCGCCAGGACCACGCGCCCGAACCAGTCCGAACAGGTGAGGCGCAGCATGCCGTCAAGCCCCGCCTCGCTGCCCGCCAGCGCGCGCGCAAGGGCCTGCGCTTCGGCCTCCATCCGCTCGGCATGGCGCAGCAGGACCTCGCCGTCGTCAGTCAGCACGAACCCGTCGGTGCCGCGCTGAAACAGCACGAAGCCGGTTGCCTCCTCCAGCGCGCGCAGCCGGCGCCCCATCGTGGGCTGCGATTGCCCGAGCCGGCGCGCGGCCCGCCCCAGCGTGCCCCCGCGCGCGATCGCAAGGAAAACGGGCAGATCATTCCAGTCCAGCGGCGGCACCGGCATAGCTCACTCCATGCAAAACTGAATGGATATCATGCATGATCTTGGATTTTCGTTCAATATTGAAAGGCGCATCATCGCTTCACCAACAGGAGAACGCCGATGTCCAATCCCACCATGCTTGCCGCCATCGTCGAAACCAGCGACGGTCCCTTCCACATCCGTGAGATCGCGCGCCCGGTTCCGGCCAGCCGGCAAGTGCTCGTCCGCGTCCACGCCAGCGGCACCAACCCGCTCGATACCAAGATCCGCGCCGGGCAGGCCGCCCATGCCCGCCACCCCCTGCCCGCCGTGCTCGGTATGGATCTGGCCGGCGTGGTCGAACGGGTCGGCAGCGGAGTCTCGGGCTTTGCACCCGGTGACGAGGTCTACGGCTTCATCGGCGGTGTCGCCGGGCTGCAGGGCACGCATGCCCACTACGCCGTCGCCGACGCCGGCCTGCTGGCGCACAAGCCCGCCAACCTGACAATGCGCGAGGCGGCGGTGCTGCCGCTTGTGGTCATTACGGCTTGGGAAGGTCTGGTCGACCGCGCGAAGATCGCCCCCGGCCAGACGGTGCTCGTCCAGGGCGGCGCGGGCGGCGTCGGCCATGTCGCAGTGCAGATCGCACTGGCCCACGGCGCGCAGGTCTTTGCCACCGCGTTCGGCCCGGACCATGACTATATCCGCAGCCTCGGCGCGGTGCCGATCGACGCCGAACGGACGGTGGAGGATTATGTCGCCGAGCACACGGGAGGCGTCGGCTTCGACGTGGTCTACGATACCGGCGGCGGCGCGATGCTCGATGCCTCGTTCCAGGCGGTGCGGAGGCTGGGCCATGTCGTCAGCTGCCTCGGCTGGGGCAGCCATGCGCTTGCCCCGCTATCGTTCAAGCAGGCAACCTATTCGGGCGTCTTCACGCTCCACGCCTTGCTGGCCGACGAAGGCCGCGCGCATTACGGCCGCATCCTTGCCGCCGCCGCTGCGCTTGCCGAAGGCGGGCAGCTGCTGCCCCGGCTCGACCCACGCCGCTTCACCCTCGAAGAGGCAGCAGCGGCCTACGACGCGGTCCTCGGCCGCAACGGTGCCGAGCGCCAGCGCGGCAAGATCGCGATTTCGCTGGTCTGACGAACCGGCCCTGCGTTTGCCGCGGGGCGGGAACCGATTGTCGCTTACGGGCTGGGAGGCTTGCGCCCCCTGGCCCGTCAGAGCTTGGCGACTGGCGCGTCCTCGCCGAGGTCTTCGTACCAGGCCTCGACCGGCCCGGACAGCTTGAGCGTCAGCGGATTGCCCTTGCGGTCCATGGTCTTGCCGGCCTGCACGCGCACCCAGCCTTCGGAGATGCAATACTCCTCGACATTGCGGCGCACCGTGCCCTTGAAGCGGATGCCGATACCCCGGCGCAGCTTCTCCGCATCGAAGAACGGGCTCCGCGGGTTGATCGCAAGGTGATCGGGGGGCACATCCGGTCCACCAGTGGCGGCAGGCGTGGCAACGGGAGCGGCGGGTTCGGGCGCTGGTGCTTCTTCGGTCATGGCGCCCGCAAATATCTTGATCGCCCCACTTGTCAATCAAGCGCCGCCATGGCAGAGGCGCGCCCCTGTCCGGCCGCCATGCCCCGCGCGTGGCCCCGCCGCGCGGGCGCGTAGCTCAGTGGTAGAGCACACCCTTCACACGGGTGGGGTCGCAGGTTCAATCCCTGCCGCGCCCACCATAAATCCCGTTGAAATATAGCGGATTTATGGGTCGCAATTCTTTTCGCTCGCAGGCCTTGCCGCGTTTCGCATCCGAAGACGGCCGGAATCGACTTCCGCTCGTGCGAGATCCGCACACCGTCAGGGCTTCTATCTGCGCTTGAGCCCGGTCTTTCGCTCCGCTTTCGGCAGGCCCCGCGCAGCCGCAGCTGAAACGTAGCGGGACGCGCGCGCTCGGCGGACTGCGTAGATTCCGATCCTGTTGCGCTTTGCTCGCCGACCTAGGGTGGTCCGTCCCGGTGTGACGTCCGACCGCTGCATTCCGCATGGCCCGGCGCGCGCACCACTTATCGCATCCCGGTCCGATAGTGCCTCCCCTCCCGTATCATCGGACAAGGACCAAGCGGAACGTGCCGGAATTCCTGCTGCGGCAAGGGTCCGGCACGCTCTTGCCCCTTACATTGGGCGCTGATCGCAGCGTCCCCAGCAAGAGTATCACAGCATGTCATTGGTAAGTCTCATCGTCGTTCTGATCGTGGTCGGGGTCATCCTCTGGCTGATCAACAATTACCTGCCGATGGACGGCAAGATCAAATCCATCCTCAACGCAGTCGTGGTGATCGCGGTGGTGCTGTGGCTGCTGCAGGCATTCGGTCTACTCACATCGCTGAGCGCCATCCGCGTCGGCGGCTGACCGCTGCCGCTTTCGACACAAAGCGCGAGCCATCGGCCTGCCGGCCGGTGGCTCGCTCCATTTGCAATAGGGCGAGTGCTGACAAGGTGTGCTAGGCACCGTCATCACGAGGGGCACGAAATGACGAAGAGATCTTACGGCAAGCGCCTCCGATGCAGGGGGCCAGCCGCCTCGTCCACGCGGTGGTAAGCGCGCCGCGCACCGCAACCGGACCATCACCCAGACGAGATCTGCCGCCACGGTCGGCGCTGCCGATCGTAGCGATCGGCGCCTCGGCCGGCGGGCTTGAGGCCACCTCCCGCCTGTTCGACGCGCTGCCCGCGACGACTGGCATGGCTTTCATCGTCGTCCAGCACCTCGATCCGCATCACAAGAGCCTGATGGTCGAACTGCTGGCCGAGCACACCGCCATGCCGGTGGTTGAAGCCACGCACGGCAGTCCGCTGGCGCCCGATCATGTCTATGTCATCCCCCCGGGCCGCTACCTCTCCGTGCGCGCGGGCACCCTGCGGTTATCCTCGCCCGAGGCCGGACACGGCGCCCGCCTGACGCTTGATTGGCTGATCCGCTCGCTCGCCGCCTCGTGCGGGAACCAGAGTGCTGCCGTGATCCTTTCGGGCACCGGCGGCGATGGCAGCCGCAGCATCCCCGCGCTGCATGCCGCAGGCGGGATGATCGTTGCCCAGGCGCCGGCCGAAGCCGAACATCCCGGAATGCCGCAGGCCGCGCTCGACACCGCGCTCGTCGATGCCGCGCTGCCGCTGGCGGCAATGCCGGATGTGCTGATCGCCTTTGCCGCACGCGTTACCCGCTCCGGCTTCGCCTCCAATACTCCCCCCATGCTGGAAACGGCGGCCGGCCTTGCGGCTATCCTCGCAGCGCTCAAGCACACGACCGGGCAGGATTTCAGCCAATACAAGCCCGGCACGATCTCGAGGCGGATTGCGCGGCGCATGGCGCTGCTCGCCATGACTGCGGGCGACATGGCGGTCTATGCCGAGCGGCTGCGCGGCGACGCGGAAGAATGCGCGCTGCTCGCCAGCGACCTGCTCATCAATGTGACCAGCTTCTTCCGCGATCCCAAGGTCTTCGAAGCCTTCGAGCACGAGATCCTGCCCGAAATGATCGAGCGGCTGGAGCCGGGCCAGGCGCTGCGCATCTGGGTCGCCGGCTGCAGCACAGGCGAAGAGGCCTATACCATCGCCATGATCTGCCACGATGCGCTGGCGAGCATTCGCCGCGACCTCAAGCTGCAGATCTTCGCCTCCGATCTCGATCCCGATGCCATCGCCACTGCGCGCGAAGGGCTCTATTCGCATGACATCGTCACGGTGGTTCCTGCCGAGCGGCTCGCCCGCTACTTCACCGAGGAAGATACCGGCTACCGCGTCGTCCCGGCGCTGCGCCACCACGTCGTGTTCTCGGTGCAGGACGTGCTCAGCGATCCGCCCTTCTCGCGGCTCGATCTCATCTCCTGCCGCAACCTGCTGATCTATCTCGATGCGGCGGCGCAGGGGCGGATTGTCTCGCTGTTCCACTTCGCGCTCAAGGAAGGCGGCTTCCTGATGCTCGGCACGGCGGAGTCCATCGCCAAGCCGGACAATCGCTTCACACCGATCGCCCGCGCCGAATGCTGCTATCGCCATGTCGCGCGGACCCGCCCGGGCGAGAGCGGCTTTCCGCTCAGTTTCGATGGCAAGCTGCCGATGCTGACGGCCACCGGGAATGACTCTCCGGCTTTGCGGCGCAGCCTTGCCGAAATCTGCAGCCGGGCCGTGCTTGCAAACCACGCACCCGCCGCCGTGCTCGTCAACCAGCGTAGCGAATGCCTGTTCTCGATGGGGCCCACACACCGGTTCCTGCGGGTCACGCCCGGCTATCCTACGCAGGACCTGCTTGGCATGGCCTCGCCCACACTCAGAACGCGGCTGCGACAAGCGATCCGAAGCGTCAGCCGCGATGAACCGCGCGTCGATGGCGGCACCGCACGGCTGACGATCGACGGCACGCAGGTTGACCTGCGCATTACGGCCGAGCTTCTCGTGGATACGGCCGAGGAGCTGATCCTCGTGTGCTTCTCGGAGCAGCACGCCGGCACCGGCGCGGCGCTGGATGACCACGGCCCGGAGCAGGCCAGCCGCATTGCCGAACTCGAACGCGAGCTGGTCGAGGCGCATGCCGAACTGCAAGCCTCGATCCACGACCGCGAGATTGCCAATCAGGAGCAGAAGGCGATCAACGAGGAGGCGCTCTCGGTCAACGAGGAGTTCCAGTCGACCAACGAGGAACTCCTCACCTCGAAGGAAGAGCTGCAATCGCTCAACGAGGAGCTGACTGCGCTGAACAGCCAGCTGCAGGAAACGCTCGACCGCCAGCGCCTTGCCTCGGACGATCTCCAGAACGTTCTTTTCAGCACCAACGTCGGCACGATGTTCCTCGATGCGGAGCTCAGGATCCGTCTGTTCACGCCGGCGATCAGCCCGCTCTACAACGTCATCAACAGCGATATTGGCCGGCCCCTCGCGAACCTCAGGCCGATCGCCGACGATCCCGAACTGCTGGAAGATGCCCAGCGCGTGCTCGATAACGAAGACACGATCGAGCGCGAGGTGCGCGCGCCCGACGATACCTGGTACGTGCGCCGCATCTTCCCCTACCGCGCACACGACAGCCGCATCGAAGGCGTGGTGATCACTTTTGCCGATATCACCGATCGCAAGCGCACGACCTCGGCGCTCGAGGAAGCCAAGCTCGAGGCCGAGCGCGCCAATGCGGCCAAATCGCGTTTCCTTGCCGCGGCGAGCCACGATCTGCGCCAACCGCTGCAGGCGCTCGCGCTGCTCAAGGATTTCCTTGCCCCCAATGTGACCGGGGAGCGCGCCGCCGAGCTCATGACGCGTTTCGACAAGACGCTGGCCGCGCTTTCGGGCATGCTCGACGTGCTGCTCAACATCAGCCAGATCGAGGCGGGTGCGGTGCAGCCGGAGCCCCTGGAGTTCCCTGTGGGCGAGATGCTCGAGCGCCTCCACGGCGAGTTCCTCGCGGTCACCGAAGCGCGCGATCTCTCGCTGCGCTTCATGCCGAGCACGGCCTGGATCGAAAGCGATCCGCGCCTGCTCGAGCAGATGATCCGCAACCTCCTCGGCAATGCGGTCAAGTACACGCGCACGGGGCGGATCCTGATGGGGTGCCGCCGGCGCGGCGATACCTTGCGCATCGAGGTGTGGGACACCGGCATCGGCATCGAGGCCTCTCAGCTCGAGAGCATCTTCGAGGAGTTCCATCAGGTCGATAACCCGGCGCGCGAGAGCGGGCTGGGCCTTGGCCTCGGGCTTTCGATCGTGCGGCGGCTGGGCCGGCTGCTGCGCCATCCCGTGGATGTCCGCTCCGAACCGGGGCGCGGCTCGGTCTTCGCGATCACCGTTCCCTTGCGCAAGGGCGCGACGCACCTGCCGCCGCCACCCCCGCGCGAACCGGCTCCCGAACCCGCGCCCAATCCGATCGCGCGCCCCTCGGCGATCATGGTTGTCGAGGACGATCCCGATCTGCTCGAACTCGTCGCGCAGCTGCTGCGCGATAACGGCCACATGGTAAGCTGCGCCCCCGATGCCGCCGAAGCGCTGCGGCTCATCGCAGGCGGCGCGATCCGCCCGGACATCCTGCTGACCGACTACAATTTGCCGTCGGGGCAGAGCGGTGTGGACCTGCTCATGGCGCTGAGGGTGCGCTTGCAGCGGCCCCTGCCCGCCATCGTGCTCACCGGCGATATCTCCACCACCGCGAAGACCGCGATCGCCGAGGCGGAGTGCATCCATCTCAAGAAGCCGGTGAACCCCGGCGCGCTGCTCCGCGCGGTGGAATCGCTCTGCCCTCCGGCGCCGCCACAGGTGATCGCCATGCCACCGGGTCATGCACCGGAGGTGACCCCGGTCACTTATGTGATCGACGACGAGCCGCATGTCTGCGAGGCGATCCGGAACCTGCTGACCGCACACGGCCGCGAGGTGCAAGACTTCCTCAACGCCGAGGACTTCCTCGCGGTCTACCGCGCGGGACGACCGGGTTGCCTGCTCGTCGATGCGCATTTGCCCGGGCTGAGCGGGATCGGCCTGCTGGGCGAACTGCGCGCGCGCGGTGATCACCTCCCCGTCATCCTCATCACCGGAGATGGCGACATTGGCCTTGCGGTTGCGGCCATGCGCGCAGGCGCCTGCGATTTCATCACCAAGCCGGTCGGGCGCGACGCGCTGATGGACAGCATCGACCGCGCTGCCGAGCAATCGCACACCATCCGCATCGCCGATGTCGCGCAGGCCGAAGCTGCTGCCTGCCATGCCGCGCTCACCGCGCGGCAGAAGGAAGTGATGGACATGGTCCTCGCCGGCGCGCCCAGCAAGAACATCGCCGCCGATCTCGGCATCAGCCAGCGCACGGTCGAAAACCACCGCGCCGAGATAATGCACCGCATGGGCGTGCGCTCGCTGCCGGAGCTGGCGCGCAAGGTCCTGATGATCGAGCGTTGAACGGAAAACGGGGCCGGCATTGCTGCCGACCCCGTCTGTTTCAAGCCCGAAGGCCCGCCCTGCTCAGAAGCCCGAGCCGGGGCCGTAGCTGATTTCCACGCGGCGGTTCTGCACTTCGCGCACACCGTCTGCCGTGGGCACCCGCTGGTTGGTCTCGCCGAACGACTGGCTGGTGATCGCGCTGGCGGCGATGCCATGCCCGGTCAGGTAGGTCTGCACCGCGCTGTCGCGCCGTGCCGAGAGGCCGAGGTTGTAGTTCGAAGAACCCGAGCTGTCGGTATGGCCCGCCAGCATGATGCCGACGTTGCTGCAGTTGCCATAGGCCTGCACCGCGTTGTCGAGCACGCTGGCCGCCTCGGGCGAGATGTCCGACATGTCCCAATCGAAGAACACGATATACGGACCACGATTGCAAGTCGCGACCGGCGGCGCGGGCGGGGGCGGCGGGGGCGGCGGCGCCGTGTAGACTGGCGGCGGGGGCGGCGGGGCGGCCTCGGGTTCCGGCTCGACAGCGGCCCTGCCGAAGTTGAACGTCAAGGTTGCCAGCAGCGAATGCGAGCGCAGGTCGGCCTTCCGGTAGACACCGTCAGCGGCGAGGAAGCTGTTGGCGCCATCCGGGCGGAAATAGCGATACTTCACACCCAGATCGACATTGCGGCCGATCGGGACGGTGAGCCCGGCCAGTCCCTGCCAGGCAAAGCCCTGGTCCCGGTCCGTGAGGAATACCGCGCCGGGCAGTCGTTCGGTCAGCCTCGTTCGGGCATAGCCGACACCACCGCCGACATAGGCCTTGATCCCGCCCCAGTGGCCGAGACCGACAAGCGCGTTGGCCATCCCGGCCCAGGCGCTGGCACGACCGGAGAGACTACCGCTCGAGGTGTATTCGCCATTGGGCAGCGGCGTGCCGATCGGGCGTGTCTGCGAGCGCAGGTTGGAGCGTGCATAGAAGCCTTCGGCCTCGAGCCGGAAATGGCCGAAATCATAGCCCAGCGCGCCGCCAGCTTCCCAGCCGGTCTTGAACCGGTCGGTGTGCTCATAGCCACCCGGGCCGTAGACCTGCGAGCGTTCCTGTTTGACCGCGCCGCCTTCGAACGTGATGTAGGGGCCGGCATCAGAAGCATGGGCGCTTGTGCCCAGTGCACTGGTGGCCAGCATCAGGCCGACTAGAATTTTCCTCATGAAAAGTCCGTTCATTGTTGTTGGAGCCGCAGGATGCGGCCCTAGGGTAAGCGAAGAAGGCACAGCGTCAGCGCCGCCGGGTGGCAGCGGGTCAAGCGCGGTTGCAGTGTCATCCTTGGGAGGCTCCGTGGGCACTGAACGCCCGTGGCCTCGGTTAGCCGGCGTCGAGGTACCGGCGGGAAAGGCAAGCCAGCGGTTGCATGCAACCGCCAGCTTGAAGTGAAATGCCATCGGGTCAGGGGGCTCGAATTACCGGACCATGGCGATCTGGTCTTTAAGACCGGGGGAGATTGGCGATCGCCGGCATCCGTTTTCGAATAGCCTGCCCGAACTCGCGGGCACAGCATCGGAATCTACCCATGCCCGGCGCGGCCTCGAGCTGCCCCGGGCCGGCGTCATGACGACAGCGCAGGGCTTTCGCCGGATATCTTGCTCAGGCGATGCTCGGAACGCACGCCCGCGCAGAGGCAGTCCGCGCTTCAGCGCGCGACGCTGCCGACCTTTTAGGGGGTTTCCACTAGATCGAGACCGGTGTCTCGCCCGGACCCGGCGGTGCGTCGGGCACTTCGACCTCGATCCGTCCGGCTTCCACGCGCACCGGGAAAGTCCTGAGATCGGGATAGGCTGCGCCGAGGCACTTGCCGGTCAGCACATCGAACCGCGCGCCGTGGAGCGGGCACATCACGGCGCCGCGCCGAACGCGCCCGGGCGAAAGCAGCGCGGCCTGGTGTGTGCAGCGATCATTCAGCGCGCGAAAACTGCCGTCGTCCGCGCGCAGCACCAGCACATGCCAGCCGGCCAGCCGCGCCGCGAGTTTGCCCTCGGCCGGGAATTCGGCTTCGGGAAGGAGGTCATGCCAAGTCGTCGTCATCTCCGTGCTCATGCAGTTGCCGCCCACCATTCTTCCATCATCGGGGTGATCGCGCGGGCCACCAGTTCGATGACCAGGCTGCCGGGCTTCGAAAGATAGGCGATCGCGCCGTGGCCCTGATCCGCAGGGGCGCCACCGAGCACCAGTTCCCAGCCGTCCGCCAGCATTGCCGCCGCACTGTCTGCCACCGAATCGACCCACACACCAAGGTGCGAAGGCCCCAGCGCGCGCATCGCGTCATAGGCCGAACCCGGCTCGCTTTCGATCAGTTCCATTCGCAGCGGACCCTGATGTGAATAGACCACTCGCAGCTTCGCCTCCAGCTGCTCTCCGTTCGTGTTCCACACTGGCATCGGATTGAAGGTCCGCACCGGGGTCCAGGTGCAGCCCATCGTCTCGCCGAACCGAGCCATCGCCGCTTCCAGATCATCGACAATCACACCGTGGTGAAAGATGCCCGCCAAAATCTCCATTCTCATCACTCCCGAAGTGCCCGCTGATGTTCAGCAAGCCTATGTTTTATAACTTGAAAAATCACCTCGACGAACCGGGAAAGCATCGCTTTACAAGCATACATGAATGTTTTTAAACTGCAAACGGATCGCCGTCCTGCCGGGGCGTTCCGGGAGAGTTACGATGTCCGAAGCCCTGACTGCTGAAGCCTCCGCCGAAGCCCATGCCGCTGATCTGGCACGCATGACCTGGGAACGCGAGCGCAACGGTCCGCCCGCCGATTTTCCCGCGCTGCCCTCGATCCCGGGCGGCCGCTACGTCGATCCCGAATTCCTCGCGCTCGAAGAATCGGGGATGTGGCAGCGCTCGTGGCTTTATGCCGGCCATGTCGACCAGTTGCCCGAGCCCGGCTCATGGTTCCTCTGCCGCAACACCGGCTCCCCCGTCATCGTCACCCGCACGCTCGCAGGCGACATCCGGGCCTACTACAACACGTGCCAGCACCGCGGCGCACCTCTCGTAAAGGATGAGAGCGGCACGTCACGCGGGTTTGTCTGCGGCTATCACGGCTGGTCCTACACGCTAGAAGGCAAGCTCACTGCCGTGCGCGACCGGCGGGACTTTGCGCCAGACTTCGATTTTGCGTGCCATTCGCTCAGCCAGGTGCGCTGCGAACTGCTCGGCAGCCTGATCTTCCTCAACGCCGATCCGAACGCCGAACCGCTGATGCAGCATATCGGCCCGATGGCGCCAGAGCTCGAACAGCTCCAGCTCGAAAAGCTGCGCCTTGTCGATAGCCGCACTTACGAGACCGATTGCAACGTCAAGGTGCTGCTTGACGCGTTTCTTGAGGTCTATCACCTCAAGTCGATCCACGAGAACACCGTGGACCGCTTCCTCGATCACCGCGCGATGATCGTCACGCTCTGGCCCAATGGCCACAGCCGCATGGCGACGCCCAACCGCCGCGAGGGGTGGGTCGATCCTGGCACAGTCGGCATGCCGGAAATCCCGACGATCTCGGAATTCGTGGCGAAGAACAACGTCTCCTATTCGATCTACCCCAACTTCGTGATGCCGCCCGCGCCCACCGGCATTCCGCTGCTGCAGTTCTGGCCGATGGGGCCGAAGCGCACCCGCGTCGTTTCGACCTGGCTCGCGCCCGATCACGATCCGGCAAGTCCGCACCCGCTGTGGGAGATGCGCATCAAGAACTGGGAGCGCATCCTCTACGAGGACCTGCAGTTCGCCCCGCAGATTCAGGAATCGGTCGAAGGCCCCGGCTTCAAGGGCATGTCGCTCAACTATCAGGAGCGGCGCATCTACAACTGGCACGAAGAGCTCGACCGCCGCATCGGCGTGGAGAACGTGCCCGAGCACCTGCGGGTGAAGCCGGTCCTTGCACCCTTCATCGTCCGCGAATGACCGATACGCTTTCTCCGCTGGGAACGCCGTGGCGGACTTTCGAAGACCTTGTGGTCGGCGAGAAGAAGCTCTCGCCGCCGCGCACCGTGACCGAAGCGGAGATCGTCGAGTTCGCCCGCGCGCATGATCCGCAGTGGTTTCACACCGATCCCGAAGCCGCGCGCGCCTCGGTGTTCGGGCAGGTGGTGGCAAGCGGCATCCATGTGCTGGCGATCTGGCGGCAGATGGACCACGCCATCAACGGCGATGTCGATTTCGTTTGCGGCGTGGGCTGGGACCGCCTGCGCCTGAAGCGCGCCGTCCGCGCTGGAGATACCCTGCGCGTCTCCAGCGAGATTCTCAGCCTCGAGCCCTTCCGCAGCGGCAAGCCGCGCGGCACCGCGGTTACGCGCTATGTCGTGATGCTGGAGGACGGGACCGAGTGCGTGACCTTCGAGAGCACCAACCTCGTCTACACACGCGAGGCGCGCGACAGGTCGGCCACCAACGTTTCAGCCGAAGCATAAGCCTCGTCCATCGCCGCCCCTACCACTTCGGGCGGGCCATAGGTCGGGCGCAAATGCACGACATGCACGTCGGTGATCCCGATAAAGCCCAGCCAAGCCTGCATGAAGCGCACCTGATGATCGAGCTCTGCACCCGGAGCGCCGGGCCGGATATCGAGCGCGCCCGAGGCAATCAGGATCGCCCGCTTGCCTGCACCCAGCCCTTCCACGCCCGTTTCCGAAACGCGGAACGCCATGCCTGGCTGGGTGATCGTGTCGATGTACTGCTTGAGCTGCCAGGGAATGCCGAAGTTCCACATCGGCACACTGAAAACGACCGTGTCAAACGAGAGGAAATGCGCCACCGCTGCGCCGATCTGCGACCACGCGCTGCGCACTTCGTCCGCCACTTCGCGCCCTTCGATCAGCGCATAGCGCCCCTCGATCACCGGCCCGGTCAGCGCCGGAAGTTCGGCGTGGCAGACGTTCAGCGTCTCAACCTCCGCGCCTGGGCTCGCCGCCACCAGCCCTTCGATCAGCCGCTGCGCCACTTTTACCGATCGCGAGCGCTCGCCGCGCGGGGACCCAACTACATGAAGAATGCGCTCGCTCACGTCGTTACGCTCCAAAGTCCCTTCCCCATTGGGGAAGGGCTGGGGAAGGGGGTTCGCCGCTTGCCGTCAGGGCGCAGCTCGTCCCTCCCCGACCGGGGAGAGGCTCACGTGCTTCGTTGCCAAGCTGCTGGCCATCACAAGTCCCCCTCCTGCTTCTGGCCGGGACCGTAGATGTAATCGTCCAGTACCTTGTGGAAGTGGCGGATGCGCAGTTCCTGCTCACCGATCCAGAGGCCCGGGAAGCTCCCGCTCTGCATTCCCGCCTGCACTGTCGGCAAGTTGTAGGCATCCTGATCGAGCACTTGCCCGATGCTGCGCTCGCCATGCTTGAACCGGCGGTGCTTCACGCGCGCGGGCCAGGGCTCGCCTTCCGGCACCAGTTCAAATACCCAAACGTCGTAGAGCATCTTGTTCGGATCGCTCGCATGCGGGCGCTGGCGGAACATCATGATGTCGTCTGCATGCACATTGAGCGCGACGTTCGGGAAGATCATGTAGTGGTAATCATCGGTCAGCTGATCGTCGTTCAGCGCCGAATAGTCCTTGCCCTGCGCGGGCCCATGCTTCCGCTTGAACAGCTGAACATCGCGGCGAATGTCGCTCACCCGGCCCTCGTAGTCCGCCGGGTCCATGCCCGCATGGCGCATGATCTCCTCGATCGCCGGCGGGATCGCGCTCGGCATGGCGACGCGCGGGGAGATCGCCGCGAAGGGGATCAGGTAGCGGTTGTGGCGCTCGTAGCAGTCGATCTGCACATTCACATCATCGAGATACCACTGCAGCTGCGGGTGGATGCCCTGCACATGATAGGTCTCGTTGAATGCATCGACCGAGGCTTTCCAGTTGCAGTCCCACTCCACCGTCACATCGCGCTTCCACGCCATGCGCTCGGGGTGATAGGGCTCGAGATGGTCCTTCAGCGGCGCGATGTATTCGTCGAACGGTTCCACATCGGGGTTCAGCGAGAACCACACGAACGCGTTCCACTCCGTCACCGGCAGGCTCGGCAGCGTCATCCCGGGAGGCCCGCCCTGCGGAAACGTGCAAAGGTCCGGCAGCCGCTCGATCTTGCCATCCAGACCGTAGGTCCAGTGGTGGTACATGCAGCGGAACATCTGCGCATTGCCGATGCCTTCCGGCCGCAACCGGTTACCGCGGTGGAGGCAGACGTTGGGGAAACAGCGCAGCGAGCCATCGTGCTGGCGCACGATCAGCACGCTTTCCTTGCCGATCTCGGTGCAGATATAGTCACCCGGGTTCGGAATGTCGTCGGCCCGCCCGCCGAGCAGCCAGACCTTGGTCCACACCCGCTCCCATTCGAGCTTCATGAACGCTTCGGAGTAATAGCGTTCCGCAGGGATCACCGCGTGGCCCAGTTCCGGATCGGGCGCCTTGTCCACCGGCGTGCGGCTGGTGTTGGTCTCGGGCGTCACGCGGATCACGTCGACGACGCGCTTCACGTCCATCTTCGACGTGTCCCACGTGACGGGCCGATGCGTCACAGGCTGGTCCATCTCAGAAATGCGTCCGGTTGGTGAAGGCGCCATCGACCACGAGGTGCGAACCGCTGCACCAGCTGGCCGCCTCGCTCGCCAGGAACACGATGGCGCGCGCCACTTCCTCGGGCTTCCCCAGCCGCCCCATCGGCTGCTGGCGCAGCTGCGACTGGTAGAACTTCTCCATCGTCCCCTTGATCATGTCCCAGTTGCCGCCCTCGAACTCGATCGGCCCGGGCGAAACGACGTTGACGCGGATGCCGTCCTTGCCATGCGCCAGCGCCAGCTGCTTGCCATAAGTGATCAGCGAGGCTTTCATCGCGTTGTAGGCCTGCGGGCCGCCCATTGCCTCGAGCGCGCTGGTCGTTGCCACCAGCACGATCGAGCCGCCCTTGCGCTGCGTCATCACCGGGATCACCGCTTCGACCGCGCGGACCGGGCCCATCACGTCGGTCTCGAACGCATTGTGCCAGTATTTCTCGCTGCCCATCCCACCGCCGGCCGAGCTCAGCGGCACCAGCACGTCGACGCCTTCCAGCGCCTCGATCGCCCATTCAAGCCACGCCTTGTAGTCGTCCGCCTTCTTCACGTTGACCGGCTTGCCGACGACTTTGGTGCCATAGCGCGACAGAGCCGCGACGGCGTCCTTGACGCTGTCCTCGCCGCGCGCGCTGATCGCGAGATCGGCGCCCTCGCGGGCCAGGATCTCGGCCACCGCATAGCCGATGCCGCGCGCACCGCCGACGACAATCGCCTTCTTGCCCTGAAGTCCCAGATCCATGTCTTGTCCTTTCCTGCGGCGAGTCTACCTTCGCGCTCATGGCGCATGGCCCCAAATGCCCGCTCCTCTTGTTGCCGCGCACTCTATGGAGGCGGGGCCCAGCCGCCAAGAAAAAAACATGCTTGAATGCTTTTTTATGGTCCTTCATAGCGGACCAAATTGCCGCCAGACGGCCAGAGGAAACGGGAGAATCATGAGGCACTCGGGCCTGACTATCGCCGCCGGAAACGACATCGGATCGAGGGCATGAGCGGACGCGGCAAAGGCCCTCTTGCGGGCGTGCGCGTGCTCGATCTCACCGCGGTGCTGATGGGCCCCTATGCCACGCAGATCTTTGCCGATCTCGGCGCGGATGTGATCAAGATCGAAGGCCCCTCCGGCGATACCACCCGCTTCATCCCGCCGGGGCCAGACCCTGCGCGCGGCGCGATGTTCCTCAACGTCAATCGCGGCAAGCGCAGCCTCGCGCTCGACCTGAAGCAGGCGTCCGCCCGCGATGCCATGCTGCGGCTTGCCCGGAACGCAGACGTCTTCATCCATTCGATGCGCGCGCAGGCCATCGCCCGCCTTGGGCTCGATTACGCCGCGCTCAAGGCGGCAAACCCCAAGATCATCTACGCCAATCTCTATGGCTATGGCCGCACCGGCCCCTACCGCGATTACCCGGCCTACGACGATATCGTGCAGGCCGCTTCGGGCATCGTCGATCTGCAGGCCAAGCTTTCGGGCGGCGAGCCGACCTACAGCGCCACCGTCATCGCCGACAAGGTCGCCGGCCTCACCGGCGCCTATGCCGTGATTGCCGCGCTCTATGCGCGCGAAAAGACGGGCGAGGGGCAGGAAATCGAAGTCCCGATGTTCGAGACGCTGGTGTCCTTCGCCGCGACCGAACACATCTGCGGCTCGCTGTTCGATCCGCCGCTCGGGCCCCCGGTCTACCCCCGCGCCACCTCGCCATCGCGCCGCCCTTACAAGACGGCGGACGGCCATGTCGGCGTGATGATCTACAACGACAAGCAGTGGCAGGCCTTCTTCCGCGAACTCGGCAGTCCTGCGTGGTCGGACGATCCCATGTTCGCTTCGATGCGCAGCCGCAGCGAGAACATCTCGGCGGTGCTGGCCAATGTCGAAAGGGTCATGGTCACCCGCACCACGGCGGAGTGGATGGACCTGTTCCGCCGCGCCGAAATCCCCGCAACCCCCATCGCCTCGCTGCAGGACCTGCTCCACGATCCACACCTCGAGGAGACGGGCTTCTGGCACAGCGCCGAAACGGAGCTTGGCACTTTGCGCTATCCCGGCATCCCCACCAGCTTTTCCGGCACGCCCGGCGCGATCGGCGATCCCGGTCCCTCGCTGGGTGCTGACAACGCCGCCGTGCTCGCCGAAGCGGGCTTCGCGGAAGATGAGATCGCGGCTTTGGTCGCCACCGGCGCGGTGCTTTCATGAGCGGGCCGTCAGCCGAATGGGATGCCGCGCTTGCCGAGGGCAGATTCCTGCTTCAGCGCCCGGTGGGTGGCAGCGGCGCAGTGTTTCCGCCACGCGCTTTCGCCCCGGGCACCGGCGCAGAGCTTGAATGGTTCGAAGCTTCGGGCCTCGGCACGGTCTATTCCGCCACGTGGATCCAGCGCAAACCGCCCGAGCCACCTTACAACGTAGTCCTCGTCGATCTGGCCGAAGGCGCGCGGATGATGGGCTGCGTTGAAGGCGTGACACCGGAAACGCTCCACATCGGCATGGCCGTCAAGGCGCGTATCGTCGCCGAAGAAACGCCCATGATTGTCTTCGATCCGGTGGAGCAGGCCGATGGGTGACATGTTCCCGCGCGGCCGCGTTTCCGTCGCTGGCGCTTCCACCTTCGGCGTCGGCGAAATGCCCGGCCATTCGACCATCGAAATGGCGGGCAAGGCGGTGCAGCTTGCGCTCGCCGATGCTGCGATCAACCTATCCGAAGTCGACGGGCTGTTCATCGCGCTGCCCGACGATCTCTTCGCCGGCCTCAGCCTCGCGCAGTACCTCGGCCTCCACCCGCGCTTCACCGACAACAACCGCGCCGGCGGGGCCTCGTTCATGAGCCACCTCGTGACCGCGTGCATGATGCTCGATGCCGGGTACCTCGATTGCGCCGTGATCGCCTATGGCGCCAACCAGCGCTCGAGCGGCGGCAAACTTTCCACGCCCGCGCGGCCAGACCGGTGGGACGCGCCCTACAATCCGATGTACCCGCTCTCGTTTTATGCGCTCGCCGCCGCGCGCCACATGCACCAGTACGGCACGACACGCGAGGAGCTGGCGAGCGTCGCCGTCGCCGCGCGGCTCTGGGCCAACACCAATCCCGAAGCGTTCGCCAAGGGTCCGCTGACCATCGAGGACGTCATCGCCTCACGCCTCATCAGCAGCCCGATCCGCGCGCGCGATTGCTGCCTTGTGACCGACGGCGCCGCTGCGCTCGTCCTCACCCGCACTGATCGCGCCAAGGATGGCCCCCAGCCACTCGTCCCCGTGCTCGGCGCTGCGGCAGCGACGTGGTACAACTCCGTCACGCAGGCTGACGACATCACGGTGACCGCCGCCGCCGAATCCGGCCCGCGCGCGATGGCCATGGCCGGTCTCACCCCCGGCCAGATCGATACGGTCCAGCTCTACGACGCCTTCACCATCAACACGATCCTGTTCCTCGAAGACCTTGGCTTCTGTGCCAAGGGCGAAGGCGGCAAGTTCGTAGCGAGCGGCGCGATCTCGCCCGGCGGCTCGCTTGCCGTCAATACCAACGGCGGCGGCCTCTCGTGCTGCCACCCGGGCATGTACGGCATGTTCGCGATGGTCGAAGCGGTGCGCCAGATGCGCGGGACAGCGGCGAACCAGATCGCGGGCGCAAAAACCGGACTCGCGCACGGCAATGGCGGCACGCTTTCGGCGCAAGCAACGGTGATCTTCGGGAACGCCGAAACGGTTTGAGCGACATCACCCAACCCTTGTCATTGCGAGCGTAGCGAAGCAATCCAGAGCAACACGCGAACCGCCCTGGATTGCTTCGCTACGCTCGCAATGACGAAACGGATAGGGTGGGCTCAGCCCAGCCCCAGTTCCTCGATCAGGCCGGCGCGCAGCTTGAACTTTTGGATCTTTGAGGTCGACATCGGCCACTCGGTGACCATGCGGACATGGCGCGGTATCTTGAAGCCCGCGAGCTTGCCCTTGCAATGGGCGATGAGTTCCGCTTCGTCGGCAGACGAACCTTCCGCCAGCTCCACGAACGCCGCCGCCACTTCGACATAGCGGTCATCGGGAATGCCCACGACCTGCGCCAGCTTCACCGCCGGGTGCGTCTGCAGCATCGATTCAATTTCGGCCGCCGCGACATTCTCGCCGCCGACCTTGAGCATGTCCTTGGTACGGCCGTGGAACATCACGTTTCCGCCCGCGTCCACTGAGCCAACGTCGCCGGTGTAGAACCACCCGTCGCGGATCGCCTCGGCGGTCTTTTCGGGCGCGTTATAATAGCCCTTCAGCATATGCGGGCCGCGCAGCACGATTTCGCCGCGCTCGTCCGGCCCGCAATCGCGGCCGGTTTCGGGATCGACGATGCGCATGTCCCAATCCTCGAGTGGGAAACCGCAGCGGCCGGTACGCACCTCGAAGCTGTCGTCCAGCCGGCTTGTCGAAACCGTTCCCGCAGCCTCGGTCAGGCCATAGGTGCCCACCTGGATCGTGTGCGGCATCGCCGCGACCACTGCGTCCTTGATCCATGCCGGCTGCACCGCGAAGTTGGAATTCATCACCCGCAACCTGGAAAGATCGGTCGTCTTGAAGGTGGGGTGGTTGATCAGGTCCTGCATGATCGTAACGAAGCTGGGATAGGCGATCGTCGCCCCTTCCGCGCCGAGCATGGCCAGCGCCTGCCCCGCCTCGAAATGCGGCACGGTCATGTACACCCCGCCCAGATCGAGGATCATCGTCATCGGCAGGATGCCCGCGATGTGGAAGATCGGCAGCGGAGACCATACCTTGTCGTCAGCCGTGCAGAGGTAGCGCTTGCCCAGATTGCGGCTGTTACCCACTTGGGCGCGGTGCGAAATCAGCGCGCCCTTGGGGTTCGCGGTGGTGCCGCTGGTATAGAGGATCATTGCGATGTCCTCGGGATCGACATCGTCGATCCGCCGGTCGATGAGCTCCGCTCCAGTGTCTTCGTCCAGCGCCAGCGCTTCGTCCACCGGAAGCATCCCGTCCGCGCCATTGGCATCGAGCGAGATGATCGTATGCAGCATCGGCGCTTCGTCGAGGCTCAGCCCGCGCGCCGGGTCTGCCTCAGCCAGCGAGGGCAACGCCGCGCGCACGCGGTCGCGGTAATCCAGCCCCTCGGCCACCTTGCCCGCCGTCACCAGCACGACGAGATCGGCATCGCGCACCAGATAGGCCAGTTCGTGCGACTGATACCGCGCATTGATCGGGACCGCGACCGCGCCCGCCATGGCAATGCCGTAGAACGCTTCGATGAACTGCGGGCATGTCGGCATGAACAGGCCAACATGCTGGCCGGGCTGCACGCCCAGCGCAATCATCGCTGCCGCCCAGGACCTCGCAGCAGCATCGAGGCCCGCATAAGTGATGCGCCGCTCCGGAAAGACAAGCGCTTCGCGGCCGGCGAAGCTGCGCGCGGATGCGCGGATCATGCCGCCCATCGTGAGGACAGGTGCAGCGGCTCGTGACAGCTGGTCGGTCATGCATCCCCCGGCCCGGCGGGCCCATTATTGGTCTTGGCGTGGAGATACACAGCATGCTGAAAAAGACAATCATATCTGTCTTTTTCCGTGCGAAGCGTTACCCCGGTGCAGTTGCGGCGCGCGAGTGCCGTGCCGATGATTCGATGGGCTTTCATGCCTCGCCGAACCTGCCGCCGCGAAGGAGCCGGGAAGACTTGTCCCCGAACCGGTCGCGGCAGCCGTTTTACGAGGCGTGAAAACACATTAAGGATGGTTTCAACGCGCATCGGGACCGGTGCGCAGCGGTTCAGGCAAGTACAACGCATGGCTCTATCACGCACGCGGGCAGCGCGTCCCGCTCCTCGGCCCACCCGCCCGGCGGCTGATCGCACGCGCACCCTGCAGGCCGCCAAAGCGGCGCAGACCCGCGCGCGCCTGATCGACGCGACGGTGCGCTGCCTCGTCAAGTACGGCTATGCCAATACGACGACGCCCAAGGTTGCCGAAGAAGCCGGGCTTTCGCGCGGGGCGATGGTCCACCACTTCGAGAACGGCTCGGCGCTGATCAAGGCGGCGATAACCGAACTGCATGAAAAGCGCCTGCGGGCCTTCCGCCGCGCGGCCGACCGGCCCGAGCACGAAGTCACCGATCTTGTCGAGACGTACTGGCGCCAGCTTCAGAAGCCTGCGTTCATTGCCTTTCACGAACTGGCGGTTGCCGCTCGTACCGATGCCGATCTTGCCTCGATCCTCTCGCCCCTGCAGGACGAGTTCCGCGAGAAGTTCAACGCGCAGGCCGAAGCGCTCTTCCCCGAATGGCTCGGCTCGCCCAACTTTGCCCTCGCGATGACGTTGTCGCAGACGATCCTCGAGGGCATGGCGATCTCGCTTCAGACGGGCGGCATGGAGCCGGCGCAGGTCGAGCCAATGCTGCGCCATCTCGAAGCCCAGATCCGCGCGCTCGCACCCGCTTCGCAGAGCTGATTTGCAGCGGTTTTGCAGGAGGCACCCGGGCCTCGCCAAGTCCCGGCGTGCCTTGCGCAAATAGGTGCTGCGGGACACAAATCAAAATCAAACCTGTTTGTTTTTTCTGTGCGGGTGTTCTAGCAAGACTGGAACGACCGAATGGGGGATGAACCGTTGAACGCGCCCGATATCCATACCCCGCGCATCTTCCGTCCAGAACCCGGCGATCCTGGCCGGCCTAAGCGGGGCCTCGATGACGAGGCGCTGCGCACGCAAGCGACGATCTTCCGCGATGATCTGCTGGCCGGCCACACCATCCTTATCTCGGGCGCCGGGAGCGGGATGGGCAAGGCCGCCGCATTCCTCGCCGCCAAGCTTGGCGCCAATGTCGCAATTTGCGGCCGCACGCGCGAGAAACTCGATGGCACCGCTGACTTGATCCGCGAGGAAACCGGGCGCGAAATTCTCTGCATTGAAGCCAATATCCGCGATCCCGAAGCGGTCGAGGCGATGATAGGTGCGGTGCACGATCACTTCGGCGGGCTCGATACGCTGGTCAACAACGCCGGCGGCCAGTTCCCGCAGGATGCGATCGATTTCAGCCGCAAGGGCTGGCTCGCCGTGATCGACACCAATCTCAACGGCACCTGGTGGATGATGCAGGAAGCCGCCAGGCGCTGGCGTGCCGACGGCAAGCCGGGCCATGTCATCAACATCGTCGCCAATGTCGAGCGCGGCATGCCGCAGGCCGCGCACACCTGCGCCGCGCGTGCGGGTGTGATCTACCTCTCTAAGACGGTCGCCACCGAGTGGGCACA
>NZ_JAIXZS010000003.1 GCF_027489515.1 Novosphingobium sp.
GATTTGGCAAAGCATCGGTCTCGCAGTTTGGCTGCCGGAACGATCACAACGCGATGGCAGCCGAGACATTCTACCTGCGCGTTGAGTCCATGGCGAACCAGATCGGCCAGGGTATCGAGGCGTTTGCTGCTCATGCCTGTGGTAGAACAATATAAGAACACGAACTGTCAAGCGTGTTGGGCGAATGCACAATCGACCTGATCGCCAAGGTGCGTGGACCAAACAACACGACGCATTGCGCTGAAACCAAAAAGCGCAATAATCCTGCACATTGCAGCTGAGGAGCACGATGCAATGGCACTCTTTGAGATAGCTCTCGATGAGCAGCTCGAGCAGGAGCTGAATGACGCGGCCCAATCCCAGCGGACCGATCAATCCGGAATCGTCCGACAGGCGCTCGCAGAGTATCTGCGGTCAGGCAAAGGCCACAGACACGACGACGATGCCATCCGGGACGATTGGCAAGACTTCTCCCGAACCGTGCAGGAAGCCCAGCGACGGGCCATCATAGACACCATCCGTACCCTGCCTGACAGAGCATGGACCTCGCAGCGCGAAACGCGCCATTTCCTGACCAAGGCGATCGAAGATGCCGACTGGGAAGAGGGCATCGAACCGATCTATGAGGCCTTGCGAGCGAAGGTCATCGAGAAGTCGCTCGCCTTCACGACCAACCCCGAGATCGAAGCCACCAACCGAAGCTTCCCATTTGCGCCCGTCATCCGGTTCGACATCGGCTTTGCAACCGATGACACGTACTCGGTCCGGCTGCCGCTGATCCAGGCATTCTTCCAGTACTACTGGGAAGCCGGCGAGGCGGCTTTCGCTGAAATACCCGCCATCTGGGAAGCTGCCAAGGCGCGCATAAATGCTGGCGAAGGGCGCCCCTCAGGCGAGGAAGCTGCAGCGGCGCGGCGCACCGCTGGCTAAACTTGGTGCTCTGGAGAACGAAGCGATTGAGTTATCTCCCACCGGACACGGAAGCCCGCTGTCATGGAAGCAGCCGGTGACGTCTCCCGACCTCTGGCCGGGACCGCGCTCTATGCCGCCCGGCGCGCGGCTGCCCTGGCTTCGCAAGGGCAGCGGTGGCGCCGCGCTGCACCGAGCCCCGGACGGGTCTCGGCCCTTTGGGTAACGATCGCTGACGCGTTGGGTCGCTGCGCGCTCGTCGGCGGCATATGCCGCCGTCTCGGCACGCAACGACCCAACCCTGTCTGGTTCCTGAGATTTCAGGCGTTCGGTCCTGCGCCCGATCGCGTGATTTTCAAGGCGGTGTCGATTCTTCCGGTAAGCTTCCGCAGAGGAGCGCATTGGGGATAGGAGCCTTCGAGAAGCACCTTCAGCTCGATCAGGAGGCTTTCCACACCGCTACGCGAGTTGGCACGGCTGAACAGCGGATCGTCTGGAGACATGTCACCATAATAGAGGTCGATGGGGTCATCCAGGGCGTTCAGTTGTTGATGCGGCACGTCGGCGTAGAGCCAATCGACGAGTACGCGCATGAGCTTGTCGACGCGCCAGTTCACCGCTCCGGGCTTGCTGTTCGATTGCAGGGTCGCCCGCAGCAAACGTCCTGCTAGCTGATGCTGAACCAGCGTCATGCTGCCATTCGGCTTGCGATCGTATCCGATCATGTCGCGGTGATAGGGGAGCGTTTGCCGGGAGGGACGCGCAACGATGGTGCCCTTTGCCTTTGCACGGCGCTTGTCTTGCGGCGTTGCCGCTTGCGGCGAGATAAAGACGTCGTGATTGGGCATCGATGACCCGGCCCAGTGCTCTGGTGTTTCTGGAGCGGGCAGTGCGTTGATGGTCCTCACCAAGGCATGGAAATCGAAGTCCTCAGTACGCTTGGAAGCGACGAAGAGGGTGCAGCGATACGGAAAGTACAGACCAGGCCAGTCTGCAGCGGCGAGATCCCAACCATTCCGCTTTGCCCACGCTGCCCGTTCATCGCTCACGCTCGGTCCGGAGTAGGGCTCGTCGATGAGTATGAACTGTCCGCTGGCCGGCAGCTTCCAATAGCTGGAATGGTCGTTGCCGGGCAATTCCTCATCGAGATCAGCCATCGCGCGGCTAGCTTCGAGATAGTCGCATGGCCGCAGGCCCGTCATCTCCATGAACCGAAGAGCACGTGCCGCCTTGCACAAACTATCGCGAGTATACTCGCGCGAGGGCCCCACCATGTCCTTCACGAGGTGGTCGGATGCAGCCACGCGCATGGATGCGAGGCCGCCGACAAGCTTGAGCTGCGCTTTTGACACCAGATCCAATAGCGGACGCGACAAAGTGACGGGCAGAGACTCCCGACCGCGCTCGAAGGTCTCCTGGTCTTCCCAGTACCCGGTCAGGAACACACGGGCCGATCTATCACCTATGGAAGTGCGGGCATGTTCATATCGGTCAAAGCCTGCACTGCGCGCGGCCAAGTCGAGGGCCCGTCGGTGAGGAATGCCGTCTCGTTTTTTCAGTTGGTTTGCGAGACGCTTGATGTTGGCCAGATTGGTCGGCCGCACGTTAGCAATCGACATGATTGTTCTCCGCGGCTTGAAATGTAGCGTCGCCCGTCAACCACCAGCACTCAAGCCCGAACAACATGTTGCAAGGCATGATGAGATATCGCGGCAGTGCTGATCAACAGCTTGGCTTGGAGACGGGCGTCATGCTCCTGCCGGGAGCGATCATCGTTTTAATCGCATCGGCTAATGGTGACAACCGTCGGCACGCCGACTTCAAGTTGAAAAGTCCGGGGAAACTGCATCCCACCTCGGGATATTCTCATACCAATGGGACCGCCGGTTAGAGCAATCCACCAGCGCTGGCTACTCAGGCCGATCGGCTTTGCTAGCGCATCCGCGAACAATGGAATGGCGGTGTTCCCGCTGTAACCCCTGCGCAGGGCCGAAGGGGCGGCCCGGCGTGGCGCCGAGGCGCCTGACCGGTCCTGCCTTCGTCTCTCTTGCTCGGGGGCGGGAACGTCTCTTCCACACACAGGAACACCTGCCGAAACGTATCGGTCTCCGGCGCTCGTCAAGGATCGCGGTTCCCCCAATTTTCCGCACGCGTGCCTACTGCGCTGCGCTTGCGGCACGCGCGCAGAAAATCGGCACCCCCACGCCCGCAGGGGCGGCGGCGAGCAGGGCTCGCCGTCCCTGACTGCACGCCTCCCGACCGATGGGTTTTCGGCCGTTCCCGATGTGGGGACGATTTCAACAATCGGAGGCTACCCATGCAAAAATTCAACAGCTTCGCTGATCTCGCCAATGCGCGCATTGAGCTCGCGGACAACCGTGACGGTATCGTCGAATCCTACGACGGTGCCTTTGTCGAGCACAGCGATCTTGCCAAGCTCAGCATCATCGATGAACCGATCGCAGCGGAAATGCCTGATCCGGACATGGCGCGCCGCGCCGTCGAGATGGCTATCGGAACGATCTTCGATGTCCTCAAGGACACGCGCATGGAGGAGTTCGCGCAGCAGCTTGCCTGGGGGATGGTCAACTCGTTTCACATGACCGCCCGTCTGGCCGAGGGACGCGAAGACGATGCCGCCAAGAAGCTGGGTGAGCTCGCTCGCCACTTTGATCCTTCGGAGATCTACGCCGTGGAGCTCGAGGAGACACAAGCGCTCTGCCAGACGCTGCAAGGATGCCGGGAAGCGCTCGAGGCAATGCGGGACCATGCTGCCGACGTCTACCGGGTCGAGACAGGCCGGGTGTTCACGGCCACGCGCGGGTCGCAGGTCAGCAAGAATGGTGTGACCGCTTCGCAGGTCCAGGCGCAGGACTACCTTGCCGCTCGGGCAAGGGATCGGCGAGCACAGTTCCAACCCGATGGCCCGCTGGTGATCGTCTCGGGCGGCCAGCAGGATTGGCACGACTTCGAGATGATCTGGGAGATCCTCGATGACATCAAGGCGCGCATCCCGACTATGGTTCTGGGCACCACTGGAATGCGCAAGGGTGTCGATGCCATGGCAAATGCCTGGGCACAGCGGAACGGGGTGCAAACCATCCTCTTCATGCCTGATCGCCGCCATGGCAACCGTGCCCCGTTCTTGCGCAATGAGAACATCGTGAAGCTCGGTCCGGTCGAGGCGATTATCGGTGAAGGGTCCGGCATCCAGTCCAACCTGGCACAGCGCCTCCGCCAGGCGGGCGTGCCGCTCCACATCCGGCGCATCAGTGATCAGCGCAAGCCAGGCTCACGCAGCCTCGGATGAGCGCTTTATGGAAGGCTCCGGCTAAGGCCGGGGCCTTCCATTTTTCTTTCGTGCGAGCACGGGCTCAGGGGGCCTCGAACCCCCCTTGCCCGTTAAGGAGAAAGACCGCTGGTGCGTGATGCTGATAGCCGATTTGAACATGTAATGCGCGGCCCGAGATCGGTGCGAAGAGCCCAACTCTGCATCGGTGCATACGCGCCTTGCAGGTCCTCTTCAGCGTGCCGCTCAGGCAGCAGCGGCGGGGGTTAGCTCCCGTGACCAGACCCTGCGGTCGGGCGCGTATCGCAGCCTTTGACGGGACCGCTCAGGGACCGGTTCTCACTCCCTGAAAGAGGAGGGGGAAAGCGAAAGGGCGAGCAGCAGCAGGAGGCAAAGATGCTCGTCAGATTCAGGGTCAAGGACACGACCACTCGGCTTCATTCCGAACCAGCGGAAATCTCCGCGCTCGAGCTCGCAAGTTTGATGAGGCGGCTGCACGCGGGCGATGCCGACATCGAAACCGACAGCCACGAATTCTCGGCTGCACCGCTCAACTTCGAGGTCAACGCAAACTCTCTTTCCCTTGCAAGCTTTGCGGCCTGCTTTGACTGGCGCGCCGAGGTGATTGCAATCGTCGAAGAGGCGCAGTTTCTTGGCCGAACGCTGCGTGTCCACTGCCCCGGCGGACCCTCGCCGATCACAATAATGGTCTCCGAGCATATCGCCCTTGCGCGCGACATCCTGCTGCCGTCAGAACTTGCCGCCAAGGTTGTGCGGGCACTGGGGCAGGGTGGCGGTCCAGAGGGGGAAATCCCGCTCGATGCGCTACGTGCCCTACTTAGCGATCACCATACCGCTGAAGCCTTTCGCAGTGCCCAGATCGAGACCGTCTTCGAAAGCCTCTCAATCCTTGCCTGCACCGATTGCGGCGAGCAGTTTCCAACGATGGAATGGGCATCGTGAGCGCGTTCTCAGGCCGAGCATTGCGCATCCGCTGAAGGGTGCATTTCGCTGACGCTTCCGAATACCCAGCGCCAACCAGATTCAGGTCGACCGACGAACAGCCTCCCGTTCGTTCGGCAAGGGGAAAGGGTGCCCGGCCTCAAGCCGCGGTGCCCTTTTCTCATGCCATGGAACCAGCGCTCTGCGCGAGGACGGAGACGCTCCCAAAGC
>NZ_JAIXZS010000084.1 GCF_027489515.1 Novosphingobium sp.
AGATCCATCGATAAAGGCTGACCCATCCATGCTGGCCTCCTTCACCAGTACGGACTCTGAATCAGAGATCTACGACGATGGGAATCCCCAGCGATTCATAACGGTCGAAAACCGCTCTATTATGACGAGGGCGGGAACACGGCGGGCTCTGCCGCCGCGGTCCGCATCGCGGTGCTGACAAACAAGCCAGCGCTCCTCGACATCGGCGATTTTATCATGGCCTGATGCGCGCCTGTCCGCCGGGCGCTGCGGATCAGAGCGCGATCACCCCGATATCGCTGGCGTGAAGGTCGGGATGGCCAAGGAGGATCGCGATCTTGATCTGTGCCTGCCCGCCGACGCCGTCGGGATCGTAGAAGAGGGCTCCGGTGATAGCATTGTAGACGAGGTGCTGGTCTGCGGTCTGCGCGCGTGAGCCAAGCCTGAGCTCCGCATCTGTCAGCGCGGTGCCAGCATGCGAACCCAGCAGCGAGCCCGCGTCCACCTCGATCGAGAGGTGGTCCGACCCGCTCGTGAAATCGGAGATGATCACCGGTTTTATGCCCGCACCGGTTGCGGGAAACACAAAGGTATCGTTGCCGCCCCGCCCGGTGAGACGGTCGGCTCCGCCACCACCGGACAAGACGTTGTCTGCCTGGTTGCCGAAAATCAGGTTGGCAGCAGCATTGCCCTTGCCGTTGATCGCCGCCGTGCCCAGCAGATCGAGCCGCTCGACGTTGGCCGCGATCGTCGCGGAAACGTGGGCCAGCATGCGGTCGGCCCCTTCGCCGGCTTGTTCGATCACGCTGTCGCCGCCGTCGCGGATGTAGAACTTGTCGTTCCCTTTTCCTCCGATCAGCGTGTCACCGCCGCCGCGGCCATCCAGCTTGTCGTCGCCCGCAAGCCCGGTGAGCACGTTTGCGGCCAAATCGCCGAACAGCGTGTCATTGAAGGCGGACCCGGTCAGGTTCTCGATACTGCGCAAGTAATCGTTACCAGCGCCGCCGGTGTACTGCAGGCTGCTTTCCTTGATCAGCAGGTTCACATAGACCGCCGCCGAACTGTCTTCATAGGATGCGGTATCGCGTCCGGGACCACCATTGACAAAGTCATTGTCATCGCCGCCCTCGAGAATGTCATTCCCGGGGCCCCCGTCGAGGATGTCGTAGCCGCCCTTGCCGCTGATGGTATCATTGCCGGCAGCGCCGCCCAGATAGTCCGGCGCATCCGTGCCTTGAAGGACCATGTCCTCATCATCCATCACGACAACGGTGTTGCGGACGCTTGCCAGGATGCTCTCGTTGGAGAACGTTATGTCGATGACTTCATTGCCTTCGGAAACCGCGTCTCCCGCGATCTGAATGATCAGTTCGGTGGTCGCTTCCCCCGCGGCGAAATGCACGACGCCAGAAAGGGCCCCGCCGACAAAGTCCGAGACATCGACGGATCTATAAGGGCCGTCAGTATTGATCGCCCAGTTCACCTCGAGCGCACCATCCAGCGGTCCATTGCGCGTGACGGTGAAATGCAGTGGTGTCGTCTGACCAGTCCCTTCGAGCACGCCCTTGAAGTAAGTGGCATAGCTTCCGCCGTCTTTGGTTTGAACATGTAGATCGTATCCCTGGCTAAGCGGATCGATCGCGACGGCAAGGTCGGTCGGCTGGGCGTTGCGGACCTGATAGTTGAAGACGCCCGGTACGCCGATGTTGCTCGCCGTCGGCAGACCGAGCAATGCCTTGGTGTCCCCATAGTCTGCCCAGATCATCGAATGACTCGATTCCGGGCCCTCATGGCCGAGCTGATAGCGGTAGGGCACCCGAATTGCGGCGTAGACCGAATCGGAGCTCAACCATTCGACAGCCTCGTAGCGAACCACGATATCGAAATCGCCCTTGGTCCCGGTCAGGCCGCTCTTGTCCGACAGGGTCAACTGGAAAGCATCGCTTCCGGTGACCGACGGGTCATTGGATTGCACGTCGTCCCAGGTGATAGTGACCCGGTGGGTGACGGGATTGAGGTCCCAAAAGACGCGGCCCGAACCGGTGGATGTGCCGCCGGCGGATGCGGTATGAGCCGAGGGTGTGTCGTCGACATAGGTCTGCAACGGGGCGATGGAAGCCACATAAGTACCGAGCTTTTTCGAGTCGTCGATCAGGCTCACCATGCCATCCGCCCACACGATCATTCCGGTGACCGGCTTGCCGAAGTAGCTCAGTCCGCCCGGAATGGTGCTGGTAAGATCGATATAGCCGGAATTGTCCTCGCCCGATGCAAGCGCGTTTTCGCCGAAGCCTGACGGACCACCTAAGTTATTGACAAGGTTTGCCATTGCAGCGTGCTGAGTCCCGACAGAATGTGGTACGGATCAATTGAAAACCGTGCGGACCCAGCTTTGTTTTGTTGATCGTCTCACAAGTTGCCAGCTTTGTACAGAAACCCCGGATTGATCCCGGAAGGCACGAAAAAGGGGCGCTTCCTTGCGGGAAGCGCCCCTTTTTGTTTGCCGTGCGGCCGAGGCTCAGGCCTCGGTGCCCTCAGCACGTTCCTCGAGCAGGTCAGCCGGGATTTCGCCCGGTTCCGCGTTGGGATCGTATTCCTCGGTGAAGCCGCCGACTTCGGTATCGAACATCGCGTCGATGACGTCGACGCCCTGCGACTGCAGCGCGGCTTCGTCGGGCGAACGGGCGACGTTGACCTTGACCGTCACGCTCACTTCGGGGTGGAGCGCGACCTTCACGGTCGAGATGCCGATGGTCTTGATCGGGCGTTCCAGCACGACCATCGACTTCGTCACCTTGGCGCCCTGTTCGACCAGCGCGTCGACGATGTCGCGCACCGAAACCGAACCGTAGAGCTGGCCGGCGTTGGACGAGGCGCGGATCAGCACCACTTCCTTGCCTTCGACGTTGCCGGCTTCAGCCTGCGCGTCGGAACGACGGGCGGCGTTGTCGGCCTCGATCTTGGCGCGGTTCGCTTCGAAGACCTTGCGGTTGGCTTCGTTGGCGCGAAGGGCCTTCTTGTTGGGCAGCAGGAAGTTGCGCGCGTAGCCGTCCTTGACGGTCACGACGTCGCCGATGGAGCCCAGCTTCTCGATGCGCTCGAGCAGGATGATCTGCATGGTCTGCGCTCCTTACTTGACGATGTAGGGAAGCAGGCCGATGTGCCGGGCGCGCTTGATCGCCTGGCCCAGCTCACGCTGCTTCTTTGCCGAAACGGCGGTGATGCGCGAAGGCACGATCTTG
>NZ_JAIXZS010000024.1 GCF_027489515.1 Novosphingobium sp.
CAGTTCCTGCACGAGCAGGGCCGCGAGCCCACGCCGGAGGAAATGGCCGAGCGGCTTTCGATGCCGCTCGAAAAGGTCCGCAAGGTGATGAAGATCGCCAAGGAGCCGATCTCCCTCGAAACGCCGATCGGCGACGAGGAAGACAGCCACCTCGGCGATTTCATCGAGGACAAGAACGCGGTGATCCCGGTGGACGCGGCCATCCAGGCCAACCTCAAAGAAACCGTCACCCGCGTTCTCGCCAGCCTCACCCCGCGCGAGGAACGCGTGCTGCGGATGCGCTTCGGCATCGGCATGAACACCGATCACACGCTCGAGGAAGTCGGCCAGCAGTTCTCGGTCACCCGCGAACGCATCCGCCAGATCGAAGCGAAGGCGCTGCGCAAGCTCAAGCACCCGAGCCGGTCAAGGAAGATGCGTTCGTTCCTCGATCAGTAAAGCGGGCTTACCGGCCTGAATGAAAAGGGCTCTGCTGTGGCGGGGCCCTTTTCGTTTGGGTGCTAGGGTCGCCTCACCCTACCCGATATACCGCCAGCCGCACCGTGTTCCCCACCTTGCCGCCATCCGCGACATAGATCGAGCGCGCCACCCACGCGTAGTCGGGATGCCCGCTGTCCAGCCGGATCGCCGTGCGCATGTAGTATTCGGACGGCGGCACCGCCTCCCCCGCCACGATTCGCGCCGCAACTTCGGTGGAGGCATGGCGGATGCCCTGGCTCACCACTTCGATCACCGCGCCGTCGTCGGTTTCAATCGCATAGCGCGCATCCAGTTGCGCCACGCCGCCCGCCTGCACCGTCTGCCAATCCGCGCCGACGTTCAGGATGCGGCCGTTGATCCGCGCACCCGTCGCCGTCCCGCCCACAATCGGGATGATCCGCCGCGTGCCCGAAAGCGCCGCGCCCATTTCGTGCGGCGGCGAAAGCTCGACCACCAGATCACAGATGTGTTCCAGCGTAATGCTCATGCCAAAACCCTCGCCCCCGACGGGATCGTCGGCGGCGCGGCGTTGAGCTGCTCTTTCGCGAAGCCCGCCGCCTTCTGATAGGCCAGCATGAACGCCGCGCGCTCCTCAGCCGGGATCACCGCGTCGATATCGTCGAACTGCCCGCCGCAGCGCTCGTCGACCATGTTGAGCAGGCCAAACGGCCCTGCCCCCCGGTTGCGCATCGCGACTGCGCCGATGGGGCCGCACAGCTCGGCATCGAACGCCGCCAGCGCGCCCGCGTTCACGCCCTGCTGCGTGATGATCCGCCCCAGCACCCGCGCATCGATGATCGCCTGCGAGGCCCCGTTGGAGCCCGTCGGATACATCGGATGCGCCGCATCGCCGATCAGCAGCACCGGCCCGTCCGCCCATGTCGGCAGCGGATCGCGGTCGATCATCGGGTTTTCGTAGGCCACGTCAGACCCGGCCAGCAGCGCGGGCAGATCGAGCCAATCATAAACAAATCCCTCGAACTCATGCGCGAACTCGGACAGCGCCACAGGCCGGAACCAGCCCGATTGCGTCCAGTCATGGCCTTCGTCAAAGGTCTGCTCGGCAATCCAGTTGATGTCCGCAAGGCCCTGCGCATCCGGATGCGAGATCGGATAGAGCACCACGCGGTGGCGGCTCGTCCCCAGCCCCACGAACGAGGACCCACTGCGGATCGGCACCCCGCGCGCCGTGCCGCGCCACATGATCGTCCCGCCCCAGTGGATCGGCGGCTGATCCGGGTGCATCTGCGCGCGGATCGCCGAATGGATGCCGTCCGCGCCGATCAGCAGCGCGCCGCGCAGCTCTTCGCGCCCGCCATCCGCCCGCTCGACCAGCGCCGTCACGCCACCATCCGCGTCCTTGCGATACCCGCTTACCCGGCAGCCCAGCCGCACCGCCTCCGGACCCAGCCGCTCCAGCACAGTCCGATAGAGCAACATATGAAATTGCCCCCGGTGCACCGCATACTGGTGCCAGCGATAGCCCGCCAGCTTGCCGCGCGGCTCGGCATAGATGTCCTTGCCGTTCAGCCCTACCAGCGCCCACTCGCGCGCCGGAATGCCGACCGCGTCAAGCTCGGCCTCACCGATGCCAAGGTCTTCCAGCTCGCGCACCGCATTGGGCTGCAGGTTGATCCCCACCCCCAGCGGCTTCAGCTCGCGCACGCTTTCGAGCACCGTGCAGCGCACGCCGATCTGGTGCAGCGTCAGCGCCAGCACCAGCCCGCCGATCCCACCGCCCGCAATCAAGACCTCGTTCTGGGCCATCCCGCACCCCGAATGTTATGTTCGATAGCGCCGCTACAGACACGGCCCGGGTGTTGCAACGGCTCTCATTTGTCCGCGCTATAGGCCGGCACCGTATCCGCCAGCGGGTCAAGCCGCACGTTCAGCGCCGTGCCGACCGCAATCACCAGCAGCACTGCTGCCGCCAGCCGCGCCGTTCGAGCGCTCAGACCTTCCCACAGCGGCAACGCCGCCAGAGTGGCGAGCGCCAGCGGCAGTGCTGCCGCCATCGGCAGGTTCGGTCCCACGCCTTGCATCACGAAATGGCCCATCGAGATCATGTAGCCGATCACCGGCGCCCCCAGCACCAGCGCGGCCACCCGTCCCGTAAGTCCCTCGCCCGCCGCCAGGGCCAGCGCCACCAGCATCACTGGCACCACCACGATGTAGGCAGCAGTTGGCGCCAGCGCCTGCAGCACCGCGCCCAGCAGGAAAAGCGGCAGCGCCGCGCCGACCAGCCCAGCCGGCTTCGCCTTGCATGCCCCCAGCGTCAGCAGGAACGCCGCAAGGCCGCCGCACAGCGCCATCACTTCGAGGCGCGGGATCGCCGCGAGCCGGTCATAGTAGTTGGGCCTCCCCGTCCCGAGCGAGATCTGGTTCACCGCCCAGAGCACGAGCGCCGCCAACCCGATCAGCGCCAGCGTGCGCCCAGCTCCGGCTAGCCCGTCCCTCCAGCCGCCCCCGCGCCGCGCGGCAAGGCCCAGCGCCAATGCCGCGACTGCGAGCATCGCCCAGCCCACCCACGCCGGATAGACCAGCAGGCCGAGGCCGAACACATCGAAGAACACCACATCGGCCGCCTTGCCCGAAAGCAGTTCCGCGCGCAGCAATTCGCGCGTGAGGTCGAGCACTTGCGCGCCCATATCCTGAAGCGCGCCCTGATCGAGCGCATCGGGCGTCGCTTTCGGCGAATGATAAAGCTGCGGCCGCCCGATCATCGCGAAGTTGTAGCCCGTCCACGGTCCATCGCGCGTCTCGGTCAGGTCGGTATCGTTGGGCAGCATCTTGTAGATATAGACCGCGAGGCTGGAGCCCGCCGGTCGCTGGATCGCCCGCGCCGCGCGCGCGATCGCCATGCCGTTGTCCGCCGAAGTCTCGAACAAGGTCGTCCGTCCGCCGCCCCCGCGCGCCTCGACATTGATCACCGCGCCCACATGCGCGCGCAGGGGATCACTGGTGAAGAAATGGCGCGCGCCGTCGAGCCCGAGTTCCTCGCCATCGGTGATCAGCACGATCAGATCGCGCGCAGGCTGCCCACCGCTGCGCACCGCGCGCGCCGTCTCGAGCAGCGCGGCAACCCCTGCCGTATCGTCTGCCGCGCCGGGAGATCCGCCCACCGTATCGTGGTGCGCCATCAGCAGCACAGCGGGCAGGTTGCGGTCCTTGCCCGGCAGCACGCCGATCACGTTGGTGAGCACCGGCGCGGGAACGTCCTTCCCGCTCCACCAGGCCAAGCGCTTGGCGCTTTCGGGCGGCGCGGTGAAGGGCGTCTCATGCACCTCCATCCCCATCGCTTGCATCCGCCGCGCGATATGCGCGCGCACCGCCGCATTTTCCGCCGAGGCAGCAAGGTGCGGCCGCGCAGCAATCGAGCGCACGTCGGCCATCGCGCGTCCAGCGGCAAAGTCCTGCGGCGGCGCATCGGAGCCGAGCGGCGCAGGCGGGGTCGTCGCGCGGATGCCCAGCAGCACGCCCAGCGCCAGAACCGCCACCAGGATCAGCCGTTTGCCCATAAACTCTCCCACGCCGCATCACGCCAAGTTTGCAGCCAAGCCTGATCGAACGGATTGTGCAAGACGAATACCCGTGCGGAGTGTCGCAGGCAGGCCGGATGGGTTCCTTCCCATTTCTATCATAATTACTTATACTGCACTTAAGGCAATCGCGCGCACTGGCAAAGCCGAGCCAACCCTCCTAAAGCGCTTTGGCTGACCGAATCCCCCGCTGCAGGACCACCCGCCGCCCATGCGCATTGCCATCGCCTCGGACCACGCCGCCTTCGATCTCAAGGCCGAACTCGCCGCCCATATCGCTGCGCTCGGCCACGAAGTGCTCGATCTCGGGCCCGACAGCACCGCCAGTGTCGATTATCCGGATTATGGCTACAAGCTTGCCGAAGCCGTCGCCTCGGGCGCAGCGGATCGCGGTGTCGCGCTGTGCGGCTCGGGCATCGGCATCTCGATCGCGGTGAACCGCCACCCGGCGCTGCGCTGCGCGCTGGTGAGCGAGCCGCTGTCCGCTTCGCTCAGCCGTTCGCATAACAATGCCAATGCCATCGCCATGGGCGCCCGCCTCGTCGGCCCCGAAATGGCCAAGGCCTGCCTCGAGGCTTTCCTCGCGGGCGAATTTCTCGGTGGCCGCCATGAAGGCCGCGTCGCCAAGCTTTCCACCCCTGCCCTCGCATAAGGAGCCCCGCCGATGAACATTGCAGCACCAGCGCAGGAAATCCGCAAAGTCGGCTTCTTTACCGAACACCTCGAAGCGGCCGATCCCGAAGTCTACGCTGCGATCCGTGGCGAGCTGCACCGCCAGCAGACCAAGATCGAGCTGATCGCGTCCGAGAACATCACCAGCCTCGCCTGCCTCGAAGCCGCCGGCTCTGTGTTCACCAACAAGTATGCCGAAGGCTACCCTGGCAAGCGCTATTACGGCGGCTGCGAATATGCCGACGTCGTCGAAACGCTCGCGATCGAGCGCGCGAAGAAGCTGTTCGGCTGCGAGTTCGCCAATGTGCAGCCCAATTCGGGCAGCCAGATGAATCAGGCCGTGTTCCTCGCGCTGCTGCAGCCGGGTGACACGTTCATGGGCCTCGATCTCAATTCGGGCGGTCACCTCACCCACGGCTCGCCGGTCAATATGAGCGGCAAGTGGTTCAAGCCGGTCGCCTACGGGGTGCGCCGCGAGGACCACCAGATCGACATGGATGCGGTCCGCGCCACCGCGCACGAGCACAAGCCCAAGCTCATCATCGCTGGCGGCACTGCCTATTCGCGGGTGTGGGACTGGGAAGCGTTCCGCACCATCGCGGACGAGATCGGCGCCTACCTGCTGGTCGATATGTCGCACATCTCCGGCCTCGTCGCCGGCGGCGCGCATCCCTCGCCGATCCCGCACGCGCACGTCGTCACCACCACCACGCACAAGAGCCTGCGCGGGCCCCGCTCGGGCGTAATCCTCACCAATGACGAGGCGCTCGCCAAGAAGATCAACATGGCGGTGTTCCCCGGCATGCAGGGCGGCCCGCTCGTCCACATCATCGCCGCCAAGGCTGTTGCCTTTGCCGAGGCGCTGAAGCCCGAATTCGCGGCCTATGCCCATCAGGTCGTCGCCAACGCTCGCGCACTGGCAGCGAGCCTACAGGACGCCGGCCTCGGCATCGTCTCGGGCGGGACGGACAACCATTCGATGCTGGTCGATCTCACCCCCAAGGACGTCACCGGCAAGGCCGCCGAAAAGGGCCTCGACCGCGCCTGGCTCACCTGCAACAAGAACGGCATCCCCTTCGATACCCGCTCGCCCTTCGTCACTTCGGGCATCCGCCTCGGTACGCCTGCCGGCACGACGCGCGGCTTCCGCGAGGACGAGTTCCGGCAGATCGGCGCGCTGATCGCCGAAGTGGTCGACGGCCTCTCGCGCAATGGCGATGAAGGCGATGGCCAGGTGGAACAACGCGTGCGTGAACGGGTTGAAGCCCTGTGCGCACGCTTCCCCATCTATCCGGAGCTCTGAATCATGGCCGACAACAACGACATCGCATCGCGTGCCAAGGCTGAAATCGAAGGCATGGCTAAGGAAGGCATGAACCACCCCTCGACCAAGCCGGTTCTCGTCGGCGCCGGCATCGGCGCGGTCGCTGGTGCGCTCTTGCCCTTCGTATCGCTGCCGCTCGGCCTTGCCGTCGGGGCGGGCTATGCCTTCTGGCAGCGGATCAAGTAACAGCACCTGATGCGTTGCCCGTTCTGTGCCCATGAAGAAAGCCAGGTAAAGGACAGCCGGCCGAGCGAGGACAACACCTCGATCCGCCGGCGCCGCCAGTGCGAGGGCTGCGGCGCGCGCTTCACCACGTTCGAGCGCGTACAACTGCGCGAGGTCATGGTGGTGAAGAGCGGCGCCGGTGGCGGCGAGCCCCGCCGCGAACCCTTCGACCGCGCCAAGATCGAACAGTCCGTCGCGCTCGCCTGCCGCAAACGTCCGGTCAGCGCGGAACGCATCGAGCGTCTCGTCTCGGGCATCCAGCGCCAGCTCGAAACGCTGGGTGACGCCGAAGTCGAAAGCCGCCAGATCGGCGAAATGGTCATGGAAGGCCTCCGCCAGCTCGACAGCGTCGCCTACATCCGCTTCGCCAGCGTCTACCGCGATTTCACCGAAGCTCGCGATTTCGAGGAGTTTGCGAGCACTGTGCGCGAGGTCGGTGGGAAATGAGCAACGCCCCCGTCATCGTTCTCGTCCGCCCCCAGCTGGGGGAGAACATCGGCAAGGCCGCGCGCGCCATGCTGAACTTCGGGCTCACCCGCATGCGCCTCGTCGCCCCGCGCGACGGCTGGCCCAACCCGAGCGCCGGCCCCGCCGCCGCCGGTGCAGACATCGTGCTGGCGCAGGCCGAAGTCTATGAAACGCTGGCCGAAGCCGTCGCGGATTGCGCGCATGTCTATGCCACCACGGTGCGCAAGCGCGGTGTCACCAAGCCCGTCCTCACGCCCGAGGAAGCGGCGAAGGAGACCGCCAGCGCCGTCGGCGGCACCGCGTTCGTCTTCGGCCCCGAACGCTCCGGCCTCGAAACCGACGATGTCGCGCTTGCCCGCAAGATCATCACCGTGCCGATCAACCCCGAATTCGGCTCGCTCAACCTCGCGCAGGCGGTCATCCTCTGTGCCTACGAATGGTCGAAGCACGCGCCCGACGCCGGACTTGCCCAGCCTCCCGCCGAAGAGATCCTGCCACCCGCCCCGCAGGAGGAACTCGAAGGCCTGATCGCCCAGATCACCGAGCATCTCGAACCCCGCGACTACTTCAAGCCGCAGGGCCGCGCGCATGCCACCCGGCTGACCTTGCGCAACATGCTGACCAAGCCGGCGTGGAACCACCTTGAAGTGCGCACGATGCGCGGCATCATCACCGCCCTGATGCGCACGCCCCGATAGATCGGGACAGTCCCTGTTTCCAACTCGGTTCGCGTGAGCCGAACCACCACTCCCGCCTTGACATTCCGCGCAATCGCTGGTCTAGGCGCGCCTTCGCAATTGGCCCTGCACGCCCGGTGAAGCAGTGGCCGCACGCCCCGCAAGGGTCCGTGGTGCGGTTCCGGGTCTACGAAACGCCGGCCTCAAGGCTGGTTTCCATAGGCCGGCCCTCGGGCTCGCCGCGCAGCAAATTGAAAGGACTTGCCATGTCGAAGCGCAAGGCATCGAAGCATAAGATTGACCGCCGTCTTGGCGAAAACATCTGGGGCCGCCCGAAAAGCTCGGTCAACCGCCGCGCCTATGGCCCCGGCCAGCACGGCCAGCGCCGCAAGAGCAAGGTGTCGGACTTCGGCATCCAGCTGCGCGCCAAGCAGAAGCTCAAGGGCTACTACGGCGACGTCACCGAAAAGCAGTTCAAGCGCACCTATCAGGAAGCGGCGAGCATGAAGGGTGACACCGGCCAGAACCTCATCGGCCTGCTCGAGCAGCGCCTCGACATGATCGTCTACCGCGCCAAGTTCGCGCCGACGATCTTCTCGGCCCGCCAGATCGTCAGCCATGGCCACATCCGCGTCAACGGCGTGAAGTGCAACATCGCCAGCCGCCGCGTCCGCCCGGGCGACGTGCTGACCCTCGGCCCCAAGGCCAAGGAAATGGCGCTGATCGCTGAAGCCCAGTCGCTGGCCGAGCGTGATGTGCCCGATTACGTCGTCGCCGAAGCCGACAAGGCCACTTTCGTGCGCGTGCCCACGCTCGACGAAGTGCCCTACCCGGTGAAGATGGAACCGAACCTGGTCGTCGAGTTCTACTCGCGCTGATCCAGCGGTTCATA
>NZ_JAIXZS010000012.1 GCF_027489515.1 Novosphingobium sp.
CAGGTCTCGGTCTTGACGACCTTCCCGTTGTTGCTCTCGACGATTTCGGTGGCGGTGGCGGCAAGCGCGTCAACCTGAGCCTGGCTCAGATCCTGACGCGCAAGGAAGACATGCTCGTACAGAGGCATGGGCCTTGCGTCCTTCATCAATCTAACCGATCGCTGGCTGATCCGCGGTATTGCGGGGCCCCTCCGGCTTTCTTCGACTTCCGCGCAATGGCCTTGGCCCGTTTCGCGGAAGCGCTGGCCCTTAGCGGGAATCAGCGAAGATGCAAGGTGTAATCGGAATTTCAGGCCGCATGGCGCGTGGGCGGCACCGGGGGGCTTGCAAGCGGTGCGGCATCGCTCACGGGGCGACCCATCTCGAGCCGCTGGAGATGGCCGATGGCGAAATCGGCGACGAGATTGGCGAACACGGTCTCGTGCAGGGGCAATTCGAATTCGACGCCCGAGGTCCTGTCCTTCGACCACACAACGAACGCGAGCTTGGGTGAAAGCTCCGGCAAGAACAGGATGACTGTATCGCCGATGCGCTGACGAGGAATGCCTTCGATCCGTGCGCCGTGCGTGGTCATGTCCTTAAGCATGACCGTTGACCGGGTAACGCCGTGCTTGCAGCGCACCGGAAGCTCGAAACCCACGCGGCGCGCCCGCCGGTGGTTGATGTTCTCCACGCCCTCGAACTCGTCCGTCATGGCCTGCTCCTGCCGCTGCATTTACCACATGCATTGAGAACGGCGGGAGACGCTCAAGCTTCAGGCCCTACGGATTAATGCTAGGCGGCCCGGCCCCATCCGCAGCGCGGCGTTGTCTTTCCGGCAAGCTTTGGCGCCTATGATAGCGGAGGAACGGTCCGGCGTCCGGCCGGCACCGCAGGGGAGGCAGCAGTGGCCGATGAAAGCAGAAGCGCCATCGCGATGAGCCGTCCGGGGCTGTTCAGCCGTTTTGCCGACGACGAGACCGAGCGGCGCTATTCCGAGCGCGCGCGGACGCTGCGGCTTCCTTTCGTGCGGGTCTACGGCGTGATCTTCATGGTCGTGGCACTTTCCTATTCGATCATCAATCCGATGTTTCTGGCGCCGACCGACAACGCGCAGCTGGCGATCCTGCTCGGCCTCGCGCTGCTCGTCTGCGGCACCTATATCGGCGTGACCTTCTGGGAGGGCTACATCCAGTACCCCCTCATCGACTTCATCGCCCTGCTCACCCTTTCGCTGCTGGTCGGCAAGATCAACGTCGTATTGTTCGAGCACCTCTCCAGCCTTGATGCGACTTTGCACGCAGTCGGGGTGGTCAACCGGCTGATCATTACGGCCTTCGCCGCCGTCACGCTGGCCGGTCGGCCACGGGCGTTCCTCGGATGGGTGGTGCTCGATGCGCTGGTCTGGTTCGCACAAATCACCAGCGGGCAGCCGCAGCTCTCGGCGGTGGTCTATGCCGTGGTCAGCTATGCGAGCGGCGCGGTGGTGATGACCGCGATCAACCTCGCTGTCGGCCGCACCAGCCGTGCCGCGTTCCAGCTGGCGGATTCGCTCGATGCCGAGCGCGCGCGCAATGAGGAACTGGTGCTCAACATGCTGCCCCCGGCCGCGGTGAACCGCATCCGCAGTGGTCTTCTGGTGGCCGATTCCTACGCCGATGCCAGCGTGATCTTCATCGACATGGTAGGCTTCTCCACCCTGGCAAAGCGCGTTTCGCCCGGCCATCTGGTTGAACTGCTCAATGCCTTCTTCAACCATGCCGATGCCTGCGCGCGCCAGTTCGGGGTGGAGAAGGTCAAGACCGTGGGCGATGCCTACCTCGCCATTGCGGGGGGCAACGTGCCTTCGGGCAACAGCGCGGATGCCGCGATCGCCTTTGCCCGCGCGGTGATCGCGGGCGTGCCGGACATGGGCAAGGGGGCAGGCGTGGAGGTTGCCTTGCGCGCCGGTATCCACAGCGGCCCGGTGGTGGGCGGCGTGATCGGCGAGACGCGCATGGCCTATGATTACTGGGGCGACACGGTGAACATCGCCGCCCGGCTTGATGGCACGGCCCCTGTCAACGGCATCGCCGTTTCCGAGATCACATGGCTGCGTGCGCGCGACCGCGAAGGTTTCGGCGCACCGGTGACCATCGCGCTCAAGGGCGTCGGCGACGTGCTGGTCTACCATGCCCAGCCGCTTGCGAGCGGCGAGGTCGATCGGGCCGCCTAGGGCCACTTCAGGGTCGCCTCAGGGCCGATACCGCATCGCGACATCGCAGCGGGCATAGCGCGTGCCGTAGTCCGCCATGATCCCGGCATCGTGGCAAAAGCCCAGCTTCTCGTAGAGGTGGATCGCCGCCGCACAGGCCTTGTTGGTCAGCAGATAGAGCGGATCGGCGCCGAGCCGCTGCGCCCGCGCGATTGTCGCGGCGAGGAGGAATGCACCTGCGCCAAGTCCGCGCGCGCTTTCGAGCACACCCATCTTGGTGAGTTCATACCCCCCGCCGCCGGTGGGCTTGAGCGCACAGGTGCCAACAATTCCAAGGCCTTCCGCCTCGACGAACAGGATCGTGCCACCGGGTGCGATGATCTTCTCGCGCGGGTTTTCCAGCACCTCGCGGTCGACCGGTTCGAGGACGAACATCGCCTCGATCCATTCCTTGTTGATGTCGTGGAAGGCCGGCGCAAGCGCGTCGGAGAACTCACGCAGCCGCAGCCGGGTCTTGCGCGCCGGGCGGGTGCGGGCGAGCAGGGGCTGTGCGGCGAGCGCGTCCTCGATCTGCCCGACTTCGCTGAGGAAATCGCCGGGGATGCTCTCCAGCAGCGACCGCACCGCGCTGTCCATGCGCGGCCAGACATCGGTAAGCGCAGCGGCATGCGCTTCCTCACCCGCCGGGGTGAGCGAGACGAGGCGCTGGCGCTGGTCGCGCCCCGGGACCGTATCCACGAGGCCCAGCCGAGTCAGCTGGCCCACGCTGCGGGTCACGCCGGGCTGGCTGGTGCCGATGGCCGCGACAAGCTGGGTCACGCTCTGTGGACCCTTCGCCAGCGCGGCAAGCAGCGCCATGTGGCCCGGCTGGCAGGGCAGGCCGGCCTCGGTGATGGCCATCGCGGCTTCGGCCTGCATCCGCTCGGCGAGGCGCTTCAGGCGGCTGCCCAGAAAAACGGGTCCGGCCTCCCGCAAGATATCGGTCATGGCATCCCCTCCCTTATAACGCGTTATATATCACGTTATGGAAAGACGCTTGTCAAGCCTTGAGCTGCTTCTCGACGAGGGCAATCGCCGCCGCAATGGCCGCTTCGATGGAAAGCGCGGAGGTATCGAGCAGCGCCGCATCGTCGGCCTGGCGCAGCGGGGCGGCCGTGCGGGTGCGGTCGCGTTCGTCGCGGGCGGCAAGGTCGGCCTCGATGGCCTCGCGCGTCACATTCTCGCCTCGCTGCTGCATCTCGGCCCAGCGGCGCAGCGCGCGGGCGGTGACACTGGCGGTGACGAAGAGCTTGGCTTCGGCTTGGGGTGCGATCACCGTCGCGATATCGCGGCCATCGAGCACAGCACCGCCGGGCTGGCGGGCAAAAGCCTGCTGGCGGGCGAGCAGGGCAGCACGCACGCCGGGGTGGATCGAGACGCGGCTCGCCAGCGCGCCGGTTTCCTCGCTGCGCAGCGCCGGATCGGCAAGCAGGCTCTCGGGGAAATCGGTGGCAACCAGCGCCGCGTCCGGATCGTCGGGATTGCCGGCATTCAGGAATACCTGCCGTCCCACCGCGCGGTAGAGTAGCCCGGTATCGAGATGTGGCAGGCCGAAATGGGCGGCAAGCGCCTTGGCGATGGTGCCTTTGCCCGAGGCGGTCGGGCCGTCGATGGCGATGATCATGCCGCGCTGCTGGCCTGATCGAGCAGGGCTTCAAATACGGGGAAGCTCGTCGCGATGGGGCGCGTGTCGTCCACTTCCACCCCAGAACGGCTGGCAAGCCCCGCCACGGCCATCGACATGGCAATGCGGTGGTCGAGGTGCGTTGCGACCGCAGCGCCTTCAGGCGTGCCTTGCAGGGGCTCTCCGGCGGTGCCGTCGATGATGAGGCCGTCCTCGGTTTCGCTCACAGTCGCTCCCGCCAGTTCGAGCGCCGCACGCATGACCGCGATACGGTCGCTTTCCTTGACGCGCAGTTCCTCAAGGCCGGTCGTCACCGTGCGGCCCGCTGCGAGCGCTGCGGCGACGAACAGCACCGGGAACTCGTCGACCATGCTCGGCACCACGGCCGGATCGACTTCGATGCCCGTGAGCGCCGAATGCCGCACGCGCAGGTCCGCCACCGGCTCGCCGCCGACCTCGCGGCGGTCCACTTCCTCGATCTGACCGCCCATGGCACGCAGCACATCAAGCAGCGCAGCGCGGGTGGAATTGAGGCCGACGTTCTCGATGACGAGATCGGAGCCCGGCACCAGCAGCGCCGCGACCACGAAGAACGCCGCCGAGGAGGGATCGCCGGGGACCTCGATCGTCTGGGGCCTCAGTTCCGCTTCGCCGGAAAGGTGGATCGGGCGCGTGCCGTCTGCGGCGACCTCGACACGCAGGTCCGCGCCGAAGCCCTTCAGCATCCGCTCCGAATGGTCGCGCGTGGGGACGGGTTCGATCACCGTGGTGGTGCCCGGCGTGTTGAGGCCGGCGAGGAGCACCGCGCTCTTCACTTGCGCCGAGGCGACCGGCAGGCGGTAGCTGATCGGCACCGCGGGTGAAATGCCGCGCAGCGTCAGCGGGAGGCGGCCTCCGGGCGCTGCGGTGAAATCGGCGCCCATCTGCGAAAGGGGCTCGATCACCCGGCCCATCGGGCGCTTTGAAAGGCTGGCATCGCCGATGAAGGTGGCGGTGATCGGATGGCTGGCAACAAGGCCCATCAGCAGCCGCGTCGAGGTGCCGGAATTGCCCATGTCGAGCGCCTGCTTCGGTTGCAGAAGGCCGCCGACGCCCACGCCGTCGATGACCCATTCCCCACCACCGAGCCGTTCGATGCTGGCGCCCATCGCGCGCATCGCCGCGGCAGTGGACATCACGTCCTCGCCCTCGAGCAGCCCGGTCACCCGCGTACGGCCGACCGCCAGCGCGCCGAGCATGATCGAGCGGTGGCTGATCGATTTGTCGCCGGGAACCCGGATCCGCCCGGTGAGCGGCCCGGCGGCGATGAAGCGGCGGGGGCGCGGGGCGGAGGTTTCGGCTGAATGCACGGGTGCGGGTCTTTCCGGGGTCTGGGAGGGCTGGAACGGCCGCGCTTTTGACAGCGCCCCGCGCCTATGGCAAGGCGCGCGCCGCGCTTGATTCCCGGCCAGTGGGGCCCCATCAAGCAAAATGCATTGATGCTCCCGCCATCTGTCGCGGGCGCAAGTTTTAAGGATTTCGCATGGTCAAGCCTGAATGGGGCGCAAAGCACGGCTGCCCGAAGTGCGGCACTCGCTTCTATGACATGGGCAGGGATGACCCCGTCACCTGCGTCGAATGCAAGTATAGCTGGACGCCGGAGCCCGTGCTCAAGTCCAAGCAGCCGATCCCCTATGAGGAGATCCAGAAGGAGAAGGTCGATGTCGCGCCCGACGTCGATCTGGCTGACGAAGATCTCGACATCGACGAGGATGCCGATTCGCCCGACAACGACGTCGATCTGGGCGGCGATGATGATCTTGGCGTTCCTGGCCACGACGGCGAGGACGAGGAAGTCTGATTTTTCCGCTTGCCGGAGCGCGGGCGGCAAAGGGCCGCTTGCGCTCCGGCGGCGATTGCGCGCTGGTGCAAAAATGTGTTGCCAGCGCCCCGGGCCTCGCATAAAGGCGCGGTCCTCCGGCGGGATGCTGCCGGTGCAGGGTGCCTCCAGCGGCACCTCTGCTAGACATTGTGGGGCCTTAGCTCAGCTGGGAGAGCGCCTGCATGGCATGCAGGAGGTCAGCGGTTCGATCCCGCTAGGCTCCACCATTTCTCTCTTGCCATCGTTGAGTGGATGCCTGCGCGGCCGCGGCGCCGCTTGCGGAAAATCGCTGCCATTGACGCACATCACACCCCTGCCTAGGCATGCGCGCTATCGGGTTCACCGGCGATACACGCATCGCCGCATAACAAAGGCCATGCAGCGGCAGGCATCGCTCCGGGCAGACCGGACCAGTGCAAGCTGCGCACATCAGGGGTGCCATTGGTGATGAACACGTCTCGTCCGTCTTTCCGCCGCTTCCTCAGCGCTGCCGTCGGCACCGCTGCCGGCACGTGCCTCGTCGCGACGAGTGCCAGCGCGCAGTTCGGCGGCTTCAGTTTTCCCTCGCTGCCCAGCGCGCCGTCGAGTTCGTCGAAGAGCTCGGACGGCTGCCCCAAGGGCAAGAGCAAGAGCGAGGGCTCGGCGATGCTCGGCGGGCTGATCGGCCAGGGCATTGGCCGTGCGGCCGGTTCCGCCGGGGTCTCGAGCTACTTCCCGATTTCCGAAGTGGCGGGCACGCTCACCAATGCCATCGCCTGCAAGCTCGATCCGGCCGAGCAGAAGCAGGCCGCGAACGCCACGATCGAGGCAACCCGCGGTGAGGCTGGGGATGCCGAGCCACCGCCGGTCGGCGCCTCATCAGCATGGACTTCGGAAACGCGCGAGAACGTGTCCGGCACGTCCACCGTGGTCGCGCGCAACGACAACGATCAGGGCGGCATGCAGTGCATCACCGTCAGCGACGTGATCATCGTCAACGGCGAGGAGACCACTGCCAACAAGCGCATGTGCCGCAAACCCGGCCAGGCGCGCTATGCGCTGATGGCCTGATGCGAGCGCTGCGCAGCCTTGCCCTCGGCTTTGCCGGGATCGCGCTGGTTGCGGCAAAGCCCGCGGCCATCGTGATGGACAAGGACAATCCTTCCTGCCCTGCCGCGCCGGATTGGGGCCAGGCCAAGGCTATCACGCTTACGCCCGCGGACATGGGCGGCAAGCACGTGCTGATCGCCGATGGCATCATCGATTCGACCTTGCCGAAGCGCCTCAAGGCTGCGCTGGACGCCGATGAGCGGATCGAGGAGGTCTGGATCAAATCGCGAGGCGGCGATGCGCGCGCGGGCAATCTCGCCGGTAAGGTGATCCGTAGCTATCCCGGCATGGTCACGCGCATTCCCAAGGGCTGGACATGCTTTTCGGCTTGCAACTTCGTGTTCATGGGCGGCGACCGGCGCTTCGTTGATCCGGGCGGCGTGTTCATGGTCCACATGTTCACCCACACCGGCGACCGCGACACCATCGAGATCTCGGTCGAGGAAGGCAGCGCCGAGACGACGCGCCTGATTGGCCAGATCGAGCAGGACAGCGCGCTGCTTGCCAGCGAGGACAACGACTTCCTCATCCGGATGGGCATCAGCCGCAAGCTGCTGACCGAAGTGATGTACAAGCAGCAGGCCGTGGCCACCGCTGCCAACAAGACAACGCGCTACTGCCTGAGCCAGGACGAAGTGCGCAAATATAACGTGGTGCCCAAAGAGACGGCAGGCTAGGGGCGTCGGCCCCGCTGCGAATCGGCAGTGGCTCCTGCTTTGCCGAAAGTTCTGATTTCCATGTCCGCCCCCGAACCCCTTGTGCCCGCTGTCGGCATCGACTTCGGCACGACCAATTCGGTCGTCGCGCGGACTGCGGGCGATGGCGCGGTCCATCTGGCCGAGTTTGCCGCACCCGATCAGACGGGGCCCGATCAGACTGGGGCCGTGTTCCGCTCTGCGCTGTGCTTCTGGCAGGAGGATGCCGTGCGCGGCGGTCTGGCGCACGAAGCAGGCCCATGGGCGATAGCCGAGTTTCTCGGTTTTCCGCAGGGCTCGCGCTTCATCCAGTCGTTCAAGTCGGTCGCCGCCAGTACCAGCTTTGAACACGCACAGATCTTTACCAAGCGGCTGCGCTTCGAAGACCTCGGCAGCACTTTCCTCGAGCATCTGACCGCGCATGCGGGAGAAGCCCTCAAGGACCTGCCTGAACGCATCGTGGTCGGCCGCCCGGTGCGTTATGTCGGCGCGCGGCCCGATCCGGCGCTTGCGGCTGCACGCTACGCGGCGATGTTTGCCGGGCTAGGGCGTGAGATCCACTACGTCTACGAACCGCTTGGCGCGGCCTACAGCTTTGCCTCACGGCTCACCGATCCGGCGACCTTGCTGGTGGCCGATTTCGGCGGCGGCACCAGCGACTTCTCGATCGTGCGCGTCGAAGCGCCGGATGCGCCGCGGCGCTGCGTGCCGCTAGCCTCGGCGGGCGTGGGTATCGCGGGCGACCGCTTCGATTTCCGCATCATGGACCAGCTCGTGCTGCCGCTGCTCGGCAAGGGTGGCACGTATCGCTCGTTCGACAAGGTGCTGGAGATTCCGCCCGGCCATTTCGCCGATTTCAGCGACTGGTCGCGCCTCGCCCTCATGCGCAACAAGCGCACGCTCGATCAGCTCGCCAAGCTGCGCCACGCGGCGACCGATCCCGCTGCCATCGACCGGATGATCGCGGTGGTCGAACACGAGCTGGGCTATGGGCTTTACGAGGCGATTGGCGCGGTGAAACGTGCGCTTTCCAGCCAGACTCATGCGGCTTTCGCGTTCGAGGGCGAGGGGCTCAGCGTCACCGCAGACGTCAGCCGCGCCGATTTCGAACGCTGGATCGCGCCCGATCTGGCCGAACTCGATCGCGGCGTGGACCGCGTGCTGGCGCGCGCCGGCCTTGCGGCCGAACAGATCGACCACGTGTTCGTGACCGGCGGCTCCTCGCTCATCCCGGCGGTCCGCCAGCTGTTCGAGCGGCGCTTTGGCGAAAGCCGCATTGCCAGCGGCGACGAATTGACGTCCATTGCGCATGGCCTTGCCCTGATCGGCAGTGCGCCCGACTTGTCCGAATGGACGGTCGCGGAAGGGGAGGAAGCATGAGCGTCGCATTCCGCCGCGAAAGCGATGACGAGCATCTTGAGCCGAAGTTCGAGCTGCCGATCCCGCCGGGTCCCAATCTCGTCACCGAGCGCGGTCTGGCACTGATCGCCGCGCGGGTCGAGGCGCTCGAGGCGGAGCTTGCCGGTCTGACGGACGAGACCGAGATCAAGCGGGTGAAGCGCGACCTGCGCTACTGGCGCACCCGTCAGGCTACGGCGCAAGTCATGCCGAAGCCGGATGGCGCGGCCGTTGGCTTCGGTTCCACCGTCACGTTCCGCCTGAATGGCAAGGCGCGGACGATCAGGCTTGTCGGCGATGACGAGGCCGATCCCGCCGCAGGTCTGCTCTCGTTCACCGCGCCGCTCAGCCGTGCACTGCTAGGGGCCGAGGTCGGCGACGAGCTCGACTTCGGCGGCAAGGACGGCGCGATCGAAGTGCTGGATGTGAAGGCCTAAACCTTCAGCCCGATCTCGCGCAGCCGCTCGTGGAGATATTCATCCGCGAGGATCGGCTCCGGGTAGCGGTCCGGATTGTCCGCGCTCACGCAGCCGGGCAGGGTACGGATCGCAAAATCGCTGCGCAGATGCAGAAAGAACGGCATCGAATAGCGGCTGTGCGCGGCCCTTGCGCCATCGGGATTGCGCACGCGGTGCGTCGTCGAAGGCAGCACGTGGTTGGTCAGGCGCTGCAGCATGTCGCCGATATTGACCACCAGCGCGCCCGGTGGCGGGGAGGCGGGGATCCAGCGACCTTCGCGGGTGAGCAATTCGAGCCCGGCTTCCTCGGCGCCCAGCAGCAACGTGATGAGGTTGATGTCCTCATGCGCGCCCGCGCGGATTGCGCCCCCCAGGTCATTGGGCGTATCGCCGGGGATCGGCGGGTAATGCAGCAGGCGCAAGATCGAATTGCCGCCCGCAATGGCAGGATCGAACCAGTCCGGCGTGAGGCCCAGCCAGACCGCGATGTGCGAGAGGATCTGCGCGCCGATCCGGTCGAATTCTGCATAAAGCGCGGTGAAGGTCTCGCGGAAGCCTTCGGGCGCGTCCGGCCAGACATTGGCGGGCATTGACGCGGTAAGCGGATCGCCGGAGGCAAGCTCGCGCCCGACATGCCAGAATTCCTTGAGATCGTGCACTGCCGCGCCTTTGGCGATTTCGGTGCCGAACGGAGTGTAGCCGCGCTGCCCGCCGCCGCCCGCCACGTACCAGCGGCGCTTGGCGGCTTCGTCCTGCGCAAAGAACGCAGCGGTCATTTCCCACCCGCGCGCCACGAGCGCCGGATCGAGCCCATGATCCGCAACCAGCGCGAAGCCGAAGCGCTGGAAGCTGCGGCCAAGATCCCCGGCCAGATTGCCCGAAGGGGCGGCCAGCGAGAGCACGGGAAGGGTATCGAGGTTCATGGCTTGCGCGTGTTCCGTCAGCGATTATGAGCCTCCCATATCGCGATCCCGGAAGGCATGCATGAGCAAAATCGAGGCGACCGAGCAGGCGTGGCTGATGAAGTCGGAACCCGACGTCTATGGCTGGGATGACCTGATGGCCGAGGGCGAGGGCACATGGGACGGCGTGCGCAACCACCTCGCCGCGCGAAACCTGCGCACGATGGCGGTGGGTGATCTGGCGTTCTTCTACCACTCGAACATCGGCAAGGAGATCGTTGGAATCGCGCGGATCAGCGTTGCTGGCCTCACCGATCCGACCGATCCCGAAGGCAAATGGGCGGCGGTCAAGGTGAAGCCGGTCGCCAAGCTCAAGGCGCCGGTCACGCTAGCCGCGATCAAGGCGAATCCTGCGCTGGCCGAGATGGAACTGCTGCGGCTTTCGCGCCTTTCGGTTTCTGCCGTGCGCGCATCGGAATGGGATATCGTGCTGGATATGGCCGGCGGTACGGTCTGATCGGCCACCCGCGCCGGCTGTGCCGGATCGGAACAGTCCCGCTTTGACCGGGGGAGAGGCCGATTCGCAGCCTCCCCGTATGGTTAGTAAAGCGTTACCAAGGGGCCATGCTGAGAAGGCGCGCCCCCAATCCCGAACTTGCCGGCCACCCCTTTCGCCGCACGCTGCCTGCGCACGTGCTGCGGCCGCTTCCGATGTTTGAGCCGGAGGTGGAAGCGGCAATGAAGGCGCTGCAGCTGCCCGAGGGTGTGCGCTCGCCGCCCGTCGATCCACGGCGGATCACCCGGCAGGATGTGATGGATTTCCTGTTGGCCTACTGCGCCTGCTTTCTGGCGGTCTCGGTCTTCATTTTCTGAAGCCCCCGCAAGATCGAACACCGCTTACTCGAAGGTGTGCTCGATCTCGCCCACATGGGCTTTCTCGGCCTTGTGGAGCACGCGCGCCAGCCACGCGGCAACAAGGCACATGGCTGCGCCCAGCAGCAACTGATCGGCAAGCGGCACGCCTGCCGCACTGAGGCCAACCGCGATCAGCGAACCCACGACCATCGCGCCCGCATTGACGATGTTGTTCGCGGCGATGGTCCGCGCGGTCTCTGCCTTGTCGACCACCGTTGTCAGGAAGGCGTAAAGCGGCACCACGAACATGCCGCCCGAAATGGCGATGCCCAGCAAGGTCAGCAGCAGCGGCACCGCAAGCGGCTCCATCACGAACTGCGGCACGCTGAGCAGCGCGGTGCCGGCGGCGTGCGGCCAGGTTTTGCAGACCACGTGGAAAGCCACGATGAAAAGGCCCATCACGATCACCGCGACCGGACCGAACCGCGCGGAGACGGTGCCCTTGAGCAGGTGGTTGATCGAGACCGAGCCAATGGCGACACCGATCGAGAAGACCACGAGGAAGAGGCTTGCCACTTCCTTGCTGGCCGAGAGCACGTTCTTGGCAAGCGGCGGGAACTGGATGAACAGGACCGCGCCAATCGTCCAGAAGAAGCTGATCGCCGCAATCGCGAGGAACACGCGCGGGTGGCGCGTTGTCATGCGCACCAGCGTGATCGAGGAGCGGATCACGTTGAAATCAAGCGGCACGGGCTCCATCTGCGGCGGCGCGGGCGGCACGAACTGGGCTGTGCAGAACCCGACTGCGGCAGTCACAATGCAGATCACGGCGGCCCATTCGACCGGGATCCAGCCTGCGAAGATGGTGCCAGCGAGGATGGAGATGTAGGTTCCCGCCTCGACGAGGCCCGTGCCGGCCAGCACTTCGTCCGGATGGAGATGCTGCGGCAAGATCGCATACTTGATCGGGCCGAAGAACGTGGAATGTACGCCCATCGCGAGCAGCGCAGTCAGCATCAACGGGATTGCCACGATCTGCACGGCCATGCCGCGCCAGGCCATGAACAGCCCCGCCGCGCCGACCAGCATGATCGCGATTTCCGCCGCCTTCACGATGCGGATGATCCGCGCCTTGTCGCGCATGTCGGCCAGCTGGCCGGAGAGTGCGGAAAGCAGGAAAAAGGGCAGGATGAACACCGCCGAGGCAATTGCCGAGAACCGTGCTTCGGCTGCCTCCGAATTGTACACGGTATAAACCACGTACAAGATCATCGCGTTCTTGTAGAGGTTATCATTGAACGCGCCGAGCAACTGCGTCGCAAAAAGCGGCAGGAAACGGCGTTTCCGGATGAGCAGCGCAGTTGTAGTCATTCGGGCGTTGTCATTCGGTTTTTGCCAGCTTTCGCATCGTCCGCCCATCCCATAGCGCCGTGCACGGGGCGGACAAGGGGCATGTGCGGACCAACTTGCGGTTTCTTCGCGCTGCCATCGTGCCTATGGTGACCATACGATGCTGACACTTCCCAATCTGCTAACGCTGTCCCGCATTGTCACCGTGCCCGTGCTGGCGGGCCTCTTGTGGTGGCCCCAATGGCAAACGGGCTATGCGCTGGGCTTTGTGGTCTATGCCCTGATGGGCGTGACCGATTATTTCGACGGCTATCTTGCCCGCGCGCAGGGCACGGTTTCCAAGCTCGGCATTTTCCTCGACCCGATTGCCGACAAGATCATGGTCGCCGCGGTGATTCTGGTTCTAACCGCGCAAGGGGTGCTGACCGGGCCCTATGTCGGTGATCTCCACGTGATCGCGGGCCTGATCATCCTGATCCGCGAGATCGCGGTTTCTGGTCTCCGCGAGTTTCTCGGCGGCATCCAGGTCTCGGTGCCCGTTTCCAGGCTCGCCAAGTGGAAGACGACGTTCCAGTTCATCGCGCTCGGTGCGTTGATTCTGGGGCAGGGCGCGCCGCACTGGACGATGCTGATTGCCGGGATCGACGCCAACGTCCCGCACGCGGTGGGGCTTGTCACGCTGTGGGCTGCCGCCGCGCTGACGGTGATCACCGGCTGGGATTATCTGCGCGTCGGCCTCAAGCACATGGATTGAACGGCCTTCAGCCGGCACTTGCCTTGGAAAACAGGTTCAGCACCAGCACACCGGCCATGATCAGGCCGATGCCCGCCAGGGCCGGCACATCGAGCCGTTGGCCATGAACCAGCCACGCCAGCGCGGTGATCAGCACAATGCCGACACCCGACCAGATCGCATAGGCAACGCCGGTCGGAATGCGTTCCAGCGTGAGCGAAAGACAGAACAGCGCGACCAGATAGCCTATGAGACTAACCGCGAGGGGCACCATCCGGGTGAACCCCGCAGACTGTTTGAGCGCCGTCGTCGCAATCACTTCGGCCACGATGGCGATGGCTAGCGCCAGGTACGGGGGAAGGTTCATCCTGCCGCCAGTTCGCTCGCCAGCAGGCGGAATTCCTCGGCGCGCGGCGAATTCTTGCGCCACACCAGTGCGATCTCGCGGCTGGCATGTTCGGCTTCCAAGGGGCGGGCGACGATCTGCGTGCCCTGCAGGATGCCCGCCTTCACTGCCATCTCCGGCAGCATGGTGAGCCCGAGGCCATTGTCGACCATCTGCACCAGCGTGTGCAGGCTCGTGCCGATCACGCTGGCGCTCGCGCGCAGTTCGGGGCGATTGCACGCCGCAAGCACGTGATCCTTGAGGCAGTGCCCGTCCTCGAGCAACAGCAGGCGCGCCTCGTCGATCAGCGCAGGCGCTATGCTCTGCGGGGGATCGCGCGGGTCGTCCTTGGGGAAGGCGACGAGCAGGCGGTCATGGAACAAGTGAGCGCTCTCGACCTCGCCAGTCGCGAAAGGGAGGGCGAGCAGGACGCAGTCCGCCCGGCCATGATGCAACGATTCGACCGCCGCGGCGCTCGGCTCCTCGCGCAGGAACAGCTTGAGCTGCGGGCGCTCATGACGGAGGCGCGGGAGAATGCGCGGCAGCAGGAACGGCGCGATCGTCGGGATCACACTCATGCGCAGATCGCCCGTCAGCGGCGCGCCGTGAGCCTGGACGAGCGCGGACAGTTCCTCGCCCTCGCGCAGCAGGCGGTGCGCCTTGGCAACGACCTGATCGCCCAGCGCAGTGAAGCGCACCACACGGCGGGTGCGCTCGACCAGCGTGACGCCGAGCAGCGTTTCCAGCTCCCGCAGACCTGCCGAAAGCGTCGACTGCGAGACGAAGCAGGCATCAGCCGCGCGCCCGAAGTGGCCGTGCTCGTGGAGTGCCACGAGGTACTGCAACTGCTTGAGGGTGGGGAGGTAGGTGGTCATCAGTCGTCGCCGGCTGCGGGCTCTTCCGGATCAGCCGGGGGCATGAAGCCGTCGTCGTCGTCCCCGGCAGGAGCATCGTCGGTGTCAGCGGCGGCCGGCTCGTCGTTGCCGCCGGCGATATCATCGATATGCGCCATCTTGAGCTTGCCCTTGACCACCGCGAAGGCGAGCTTGCCCTCGACGAGTTCGAGCGCATCGCGGCCGAACTGTTCGAAGCGCCAGCCTTCGAGGATCGGCAGGCCCTTGCGCTGCCCGGCAGCGAGGGCTTCCAGATCGTCGCTGCGGGCGAGCAACCTTGCTGCAATATCAATCTCGCGGCTGCGGATCTTGAGCAGAAGCTTGAGCAGATCGGCGACCAGTGCGCCTTCCTTGCCCAGCGGCGCACCGCGCGGCGCACGCGGCGGCAGTTCGGCGTCGCTGAGCGGCTTGGCATCGGCAATTGCCTGCATCAGGCGGCGGCCGATGTCGTTGTCCTTCCATCCGGCGGAAAGCCCACGCACCTTGGCGAGCTCATGCTGCTCGCGCGGGGGATGGCTGGCGATATCGGCGAGCGTTTCGTCGCGCATGATCCGGCCGCGCGGGATGTTCTTGTCCATTGCCTCGGTCTCGCGCCAGGCGGCGATGGCCTTCAATCGCCCGAGCACCGCCGGATTGCGGCTCGGCGCACGGATCTTCTGCCAGACAACCTCGGGATCGGAGCGGTAGTTCTCGGGATCGGCGAGCTTTTCCATCTCGGCATCGAGCCATTCGCCGCGCCCGGTCTTGATCAGCCGCTTGAGCATGCGCGGGAAGATCTTCGAAAGATGCGTGACGTCGCCGATGGCATATTCGATCTGGCGCTCGGTCAGCGGACGGCGCGACCAGTCGGTAAAGCGCGCGCCCTTGTCGACGGTGAAGCCAAGCCAGCTTTCGACGAGGTTGGAATAGCCGATCTGTTCGGATTGGCTGATCGCCATCATTGCGATCTGCGTGTCGAAAATGGGGTGAGGTGTGCGTCCGGTCAGGTTGTAGATGATCTCCACGTCCTGCCCGCCGGCGTGAAACACCTTGAGCACGTCCTCGTTATCGACCAGCAGTTCGAGCAGTGGGGCCAGATCGAGGCCCGGCGCCAGCGGATCGATCGCGGCGGCTTCCTTGTCGTCGGCGATCTGGACCAGGCACAATTCCGGCCAGTAGGTGTTCTCGCGCATGAACTCGGTATCGACCGTGATGAAATCGGCCTTGGAAAGACGCTCGCACAAGTCGGCCAGAGCTGGGGTCGTGGTGATCAGCGGATGTATCTTCATCGTGCTTTTCTATCTGCGCGCCAGGCCAAACCCTCATGCTTGGCCGGTGCTGGTGGTGACCCCGTCCGGGGCCTGCGGCTTGACAAATTCACGGCCATCGCCTCTTGGCCGCGTTCATTCCCTGCCCGAATGCTGGCCGATTGACCAGCCAAATTGGATTTAGCCCATGCACCCTTATCGTTCCCACACCTGCGGCGCGCTGGCACAGGCGCAAGTCGGTCAGAACGTGCGTCTCTCGGGCTGGGTGCACCGCAAGCGTGACCACGGCGGCGTGCTGTTCGTGGACTTGCGCGATCACTACGGCATCACCCAGATCGTGGCGGACAGCGACAGCGCGGCGCTTGCGATCCTTGAGTCCACCCGCGTCGAAAGCGTCGTGACGATCGAGGGCGAGGTCAAGGCGCGCAGCGCGGGTACGGTGAACCCGAACCTCTCGACCGGCGAGATCGAAGTCTATGCCCGCAGTGCAACGGTGCTTTCGGCCGCCGAAGAACTGCCGATGCCGGTGGCCGGGGAACAGGAGTATCCCGAGGATATCCGTCTGCGCTACCGCTTCCTCGACCTGCGCCGCGAGACGCTCCACGCCAATATCATGACGCGCACCAAGGTGATCCGCGACATGCGCACCCGCATGGAGAGCGCCGGTTTCACCGAATACTCGACGCCGATCCTGACCGCATCGAGCCCCGAAGGCGCGCGCGACTTCCTCGTGCCGAGCCGTATCCACGCCGGCAAGTTCTACGCGCTGCCGCAGGCGCCACAGCAGTACAAGCAGCTGCTGATGGTGGCGGGCTTCGACCGCTACTTCCAGATCGCCCCCTGCTTCCGCGACGAAGACCCGCGCGCCGACCGCCTGCCGGGCGAATTCTACCAGCTCGATCTCGAAATGAGCTTCGTGACCCAGGAAGAAGTCTGGGAGACAATGGAGCCCGTGATCGGCGGAGTGTTCGAGAGCTTTGCCAATGGCAAGCCGGTGACGCCTTCGGGCAGCTTCCCGCGCATTGCCTATGACGATGCCATGCTGAAGTACGGTTCGGACAAGCCTGACCTTCGCAACCCGCTTGTCATCAGCGACGTCGCCAGCCACTTCACCACCTCGGGCTTCGGCCTGTTCGAGAAGATCGTCGCGGGCGGCGGCACGGTGCGTGCGATCCCCGCGCCGGGCACGGCAGACAAAAGCCGCAAGTTCTTCGACGACATGAACGAGTGGGCGCGCAGCGAAGGCCATGCCGGCCTCGGCTACGTGACGCGCAAGGGCGGCGAGTTCGGCGGACCGATCGCCAAGAACCACGGCGCCGAGGGCATGGAAGCGCTCTATGCCGCACTCGGCCTTGGCCCCGATGACGGCCTGTTCTTCGCCGCTGGCAAGCCCGAGCAGGCCGCCAAGCTCGCAGGTGCGGCGCGCACGCGCGTTGCCGAGCAGCTCGGCCTCATCGACAAGGACCGCTTCGAGCTGTGCTGGATCGTCGATTTCCCGTTCTACGAATGGGACGAGGACGCCAAGAAGGTCGAATTCGCGCACAACCCGTTTTCGATGCCGCAGGGCGGCATGGCCGCGCTCGAAGGCCAGGACCCGCTGACGATCAAGGCCTTCCAGTATGATCTCGTCTGCAACGGCTATGAAATCGCCTCGGGCTCGATCCGCAACCAGTCGCCCGAACTGATGGTCAAGGCGTTCGAGCTTGTCGGGCTTTCCAAGGCGGATGTGGAGGAGCGCTTCGGCGGGCTCTACCGCGCGTTCCAGTATGGCGCGCCACCTCACGGCGGCATGGCAGCGGGCGTGGACCGCATCGTGATGCTCGTCTGCGGCGCGCAGAACCTGCGCGAAATCACGCTGTTCCCGATGAACCAGCGCGCCGAGGACCTGCTGATGGGGGCGCCGTCGCCCGCCAGCAACGCCCAGATGCGGGAATTGCACTTGCGGACGGTGGAACCCGCAAAGGGGTGAACGGATTAGGGCAGGTGGCGCAAACCTGTGGATTGCGCACCCGCCCGTCCGCTCGGTTCACCGCTCGTCACGCACCACGCACACTTCGTCCACATAGCTGCTATGCATCGCGCCACTTGCCAGCCCGCAATCCGGACATTAGGGCGATGGCCAGATTTGAGTAGACCAACCCAGTTCCTTGAAGGGGCAAAAGAATGAGCGATACCGCCGACCGCGTGAAGAAGATCGTTGTCGAGCACCTCGGGGTAGAGGCCGACAAGGTCACCGAAGACGCGAGCTTCATCGACGATCTCGGTGCCGACAGCCTCGATATCGTCGAGCTGGTCATGGCGTTCGAAGAAGAATTCGGTGTCGAGATCCCTGACGATGCGGCCGAGAAGATCGCCACCGTGTCGGACGCGATCAAGTACATCGACGACAACAAGGGCTGATCCTTTCGGATTGCCAACCCGTCCGCACCTTCCCGTTCTGCCCCGCCTTCGGAGCAGGACGGGAGAGGCGGTCGTTCCCCGGCGCTGAACCGCCGGGGCTTCGACAGGCTCGGTCCCGCAAGGGGTCTGGGCCTGTTGTGCTTCATGGTCCGTTCGCCGGTTGCGGGCGGACGTTTCGGAGACTGCAATGCGCCGTGTCGTCATCACCGGACTTGGCCTCGTCACCCCGCTGGGCGCCGATGTCGAAACCGTTTGGGCCAATCTCATCGCCGGCAAGTCGGGCGCGGGGCGGATCACCCGCTTCGATACCACGGGCCAGAAGTGCCTGATCGCCTGCGAAGTGAAGCCGGCTGACCACCCCTATGGCTTCGACCCCAACAAGCGCGTCGATTTCAAGGTGCAGCGTCAGGTCGATCCGTTCATCGTCTACGGCATCGATGCCGCGGGTCAGGCACTCGAAGACGCCGGCCTTGTCGACATGGACGACGACCTCAAGATGCGCACCGGCTGTTCGATCGGTTCAGGGATAGGCGGCCTGCCGGGCATCGAGAGCGAATCGATCGTGCTGCACGAAAAGGGTCCGGGCCGCGTAAGCCCGCACTTCGTGCATGGCCGCCTGATCAACCTCATCTCGGGTCAGGTCTCGATCAAGTACGGCCTGATGGGCCCCAACCACGCTGTCGTCACTGCCTGCTCGACCGGCGCGCACTCGATCGGCGATGCCGCGCGCATGATCAAGGATGGCGATGCCGACGTCATGCTCGCAGGCGGTTCGGAAAGCACGATCAACCCGCTTGGCGTTGCCGGCTTTGCGCAGGCACGCGCGCTCAACTGCAGCTACAATGATCGCCCCGAACAGGCGAGCCGCCCTTATGACAAGGACCGCGACGGCTTCGTGATGGGTGAGGGTGCGGGTGTCGTCGTGCTCGAGGAATACGAGCATGCCAAGGCGCGCGGCGCGAAGATCTATGCCGAAGTCGTCGGTTACGGCCTCTCGGGCGATGCCTACCACGTCACCGCGCCGCACCCTGAAGGCAAGGGCGCCGAACTCGCGATGCGCATGGCGCTACGCAAGGCTGGCATGGGGCCTGGCGATATCGACTACATCAACGCGCACGGCACCTCGACCATGGCGGACACGATTGAACTCGCCGCGATCAAGCGCGTGCTCGGTCCCGATCTCGCGGGCGCTTCGATGAGCAGCACCAAATCGGCCATCGGTCACCTGCTTGGCGGGGCCGGTGCGGTAGAGGCAATCTTCTGCGTTCTGGCGATCCGCGACCAGATCGTACCGCCCACGCTGAATCTGGATAATCCGGATGAGGGCTGTGAGGGTGTCGATCTGGTGCCCAAGGTCGCGAAGAAGCGCGTGGTGCGCGCGGTGCTGAACAACTCGTTCGGCTTCGGCGGTACCAATGCCAGCGTGATCATGAAGGCTATTTGAGCCTGCGGGGCAAGAGGCGGCGTTCAATGCGCAAGGCGGGCCGGCTCAGGATCATCGCGCTGGCTGTGTTGCTGGCAGTGGGTGCTTATGGCGTCCACTTCCTCTACGGCTGGTACGGCAGCGGCCCGCTTGTCAAGGAGACCACCTTCTCCGTGCCCGAAGGCGCGACGCTTGCCAGTGTCGCCGAACGGCTCGAGGCGGAAGGCGTCGTCGCCTCGGCCGATACCTTCCGCATCCGCGCGCGCCTGCTGGGCGGGAGCGAGCCGCTCAAGGCCGGTGAATACGCTATCCCCGCGCATGCCAGCGGCTCGGCCGTGCTCGCCCTCCTCCAGGGCGAGGGCGGCGAAGTGCGCCGTCTGGTCATGATCCCGGAAGGCATGCCTGCGATCATGGTGCAGGAACGGCTGATGTCGCAGCCGCTCCTCACTGGGCCGGTGCCGACCCTGGCCGAGGGGTCCATCCTGCCCGACAGCTATGCCTTCCAGCGCGGCGAAAGCCGCACCGCGGTGGTCACCCGCATGCAGAAGGCCATGGCCCGTACACTGGCCAAGCTTTGGGCAGACCGCGCGCCCGATACGGTTGCGCGCAGCCCCGAGGAAGCGGTGATCCTCGCCTCGATCGTCGAGAAGGAAACCGGCAAGCCTTCGGAACGGCGGATGGTCGCCGGGCTCTATTCCAACCGGCTTCGGCAGGGGATGATGCTGCAGGCCGATCCCACGATCATCTACCCGATCACGCGCGGCAAGCCGCTCGGCCGCCGCATCCGCCAGTCGGAAATCCAGGCCGTCAATTCCTACAACACCTATACGATGGTCGGCCTGCCCAAGGCGCCGATCACCAATCCTGGCAAGGCCTCGATCGAGGCGGTGCTCCACCCGGCCCGGACCAACGCGCTGTTCATGGTCGCAGATGGCAAAGGCGGCCACGTCTTCGCCGCCACGCTGCAGGAGCACAACGCGAACGTCGCGCGGTGGTTCGCGATCCGCCGCGCACGCGGGGAACTCTAGGGTCTGCACGGCCAATAGTGATGCATCGTCATCACCCCCGCGAAAGTCACCATGCCTGCCTCGCTCCCGCCATCAGCCTCGCGCTGGGCCGGAAGCCGCGGGGCAAGGCAGACCCCTACCGCGCGTTTGCAGTGCTTGCCGAGGTGTTGATCTGCTGCATGGTGAGTGTGGTCGCAGGGCTCGCGACCGTTTCCGATCGCAAGGGTACACCGCTTGGCCCGCCACCAAGTTGCATGGTCGTGCTCTGGTTGCTGACAATGACCGATACCGCGCCGCTCGAGGTCACCGAGATCGCTCCGCGCGCGCTGGCCAGGGCTGAGACAAAGCGGCCGAGCGACGGATCGTAGACGGCCGGCACGATGCTTGGCTGGTTCTCGAGCGAGGAGGGGGCGATGCTCAGGGTTGCCTGCCGTGCCCGCCCGTCGAAGCTGGCGGCGGTGATCGTTGCCGGTGCGATCGAACGCAGCGTCACGTCATAGGCCGTCTGGGCATGGGCAGAAGGGGCTATCACCAAGGTTGCAGCAGCCATCGCCACAAGGCCGGTGAGCCGCGGCATCACGAGGTCTGTGGTGCGAAACAACCTCATCGGATCAGTTCCCTGCGCGATTGGATGTACATCGTCTTTTAGCCGTTATGACTATGCCTGAAAGACCCATCCTTGGCAATCGAACGCCCCGAAGGCCCGGGCTTCGGGCTCGCAGGGCGCGGTTCGATCCAAGCTGCTGATATTCCTGATCCGAGGCCCCATCTACGTAACCTTCCGGCATTGAACCGGACGGTGGGGCGCTGCGCCCGGGCTGCTTTGCGCTGCCCGCAGCATCGTGCAACGCTACGCTGCAGCCGCCGCGATTCGCGTGCGCCCGCGACCGGGAGGTCTGACAAGTGGACGGCGAGGAGAGGCCTGAGAGCCGCAGCGCAGGGGCGCCGCTGATCGTGACGGCCGAACTGCCGGCTGCGCTGCAGGCCCGTGCAGAGGCCTTGCGCCGGGCTCACTACCCACCCGATCGCAATCACGTTCCTGCCCATGTCACTCTGCTGCGTGCGCTGCCCCCGTTCGTGGAGGACGAAGCACGGCAGCTGCTCTCCACACTAGCGGCTGAACTGCCGCCGCCACATGCCACGATCACCGGTGTGATGGACCTCGGCAGCGGAACCGCGCTCGCCATCGAAAGCTCCGCGCTGCGCGAGGTGCGGGCGATGATCTCGGCGCATTTCCATGGCCTGCTCACCCTGCAGGATGAAGGCGAGCCGCGCCTTCATGTCACGCTGCAGAACAAGGTCCCGCGCGCCGAGGCGAAAGCGCTGCAAGCCGCACTCGGCCCAGCGATCCGCACCGAGCGCTTCGCTTTCGCGGGTCTGGCCTTGCACCGGTACCGCGGCGGACCGTGGGAAGCCGCCGGCCGCTGGTCCTTTCGCGGGCGGAAGAAGCGCTGATACACCGCACAAGGGAACTTCCGATTCCCCTGTTGACCCCGCCCCGCGCCCCGCCTAATAGGCCCGCCTGCCTTGGGATCGGACAGATCGATCAACAGGCAAAATCCCCTCGGGGCGGAGTAGCTCAGCCGGTTAGAGCAGCGGAATCATAATCCGCGTGTCGGGGGTTCGAGTCCCTCCTCCGCTACCATTCAAGTCATTTATCGCTTTTTTTTCAAAGGATAAAATAACTTTTCCGGAATATCGAAACCACATTTGTTCCCACATTTTGTGCGGGTCGGAATGGGCTGTTATGCCCCTCTCTGGGACCGTTGCGCGGCGCCCTCTCGCGTTGTTGCTGTCTTCCTCTCTGAGCTGTACGGACGAATCTTGACAGTGCATCGCACTGGCTGCTGTGAGGTTGCAGCGGCCTTCCGGCAAGCGTCAACGGCGTCGCGATTGTCGCGCTGGATGTCAGCGGTCTGCACCAGTGCATTCCATGCCTCGGGGCTGTCGCTCTGCATTAGCCGTGCGCCTGCGTCCCAGGGCGTGGATATTCCAACCATCCGCGCGGCCATGTGCTCGGGCCAGTGCCAGCTTTCTGGCATCGTGCGAGCAATGGTGCCGGGCAGGAAAGACCATAGCAGGATGCCTGCCAGCAAAGCTCCGCCTGCCACCTGGTAGAGCTGCTGCCGCTGCTTGGCGGCGGTGCGGGCATGGGCAGTGACGCTGTGCATTTCCTGCGTAGCTTGCTGCAAATCGCTGCGGGCCTGGCTGATCCTGTCATGGTCGCTGCGCCGCGCCGATTCTGCTGCTGCGGCGATCCGCTGGCCAATGCCGTCAGGGGTCATCTGCAACGCCGGATGATCAGCCATGCTCTTCAGGCACTCGCTAATCGCGCCCATTCGCTTGGCCATGTCAGTCAGGGTCGCACCGTAGTCGGGAATGGTAATGTCAGCGCGTTCGGCTGCGAGGTGCTGGACCGCTCTGCGCATGAGGGCCAGTTCCCCTTCAAGGCGGGCAAACGCCTCGACGGCGGGATCGCCTGCGACCTCCAGGACGGGCGGGTCGGGATCGGGTTCCGGCTCAAGGTCCAGGGTTAGTTCCACGTCATCAGTATCGGTATCCATTACGCTTCTCCTACAGGCCCATGCCGATTGACCGGCTCCGCTCCATCGAGATGGAAGCGGCAAGGTCGCGGGCAAGATCGCGACCGAGTTCCGTCTTGATGCCAAGCTCGCGGGTGCGGCCGCGAAGCAGGGATTCGACCTGCGCGTCGCGCTCCAGCCCCTTCGTCATGTCCGTCATGCGGTTGGTGAGCCTCTGCGCGCCCTTGGTATCGCCATCGCGCTGCATGGCCTGGCGTGCCTGCCCGAGCCGCTGCCAGTCGCTGACAAAGCGGTCAGCGCGCTGAATAGGATCGGCGCGGATTTCGGCCTCAAGCTGCATGGCTCGGATTGCACCCTGGCTGCGACCATCGGCGGCCTCACGGGCGAGCGAGGGTTGGCGCTGCAAGGCGCTGGCGAGGTCGGCTGTGCCATGGGGTCGGATCGCATCGAGCGCCTTTCCGGCCTTCTCCAGCGCGTCGCGTTGGTGTGGCAGGACCGGCAGGCCTTGTTCGCGCATCTGCCCAATCTCGGCGGCGGCACGCGCGTAGCGTTCGACTGCGCGGGGCTGACCGATCTGTTCGGTCGGCAGGGCTTCGAGCTTGTGGGCCTGCGGGCGGAAGCCCGCAAAAATGGACTTCGCCCGTTCCGGCAATTGCCGGGCGATTTCCACGATACGTTCGCGGAAGGTGATGCCGCGTCGTTCGGCAAACTGCCGCTCGGGCTTGTAGTCGCTGGCCATGTCTTTGCCGCGCTCGCGGCTCAGCGTGCGGACAAGCTTTGACTGATCGGCGAAGTCGTCGCGGCCATGGTGCAGGTCCATGCCGTCACGGTGGCGGGACAGCCCAACATAGGCCGCGTGGCTGTCCATGCCGGGGGTGGCCAGCACATGGGAATGATCGACGGTCATGCCCTGCGCCTTGTGGATCGTGGCGGCGTAGCCATGATCGACGTGCGCATAATCCTTGGTATCGAAGACGACGCTACGGCCATCGTCGGTGCGCACGGCCATGCGCTGCGGTGTCACCTGTTCGACATTGCCCAGCGTGCCGTTCTTGACCCCAAGCCCGCGCTCGTTGCGCAGGAACATGATACGGTCGCCACTGGCAAACTGACGCTCGCCGCGCTCGGCGCGGATGGTCACATCGATGCCCAGCTCGCCACTGGCGCGCAGCTTTCCGCGTGCCGCGTCACTGAGTTCGCGCACCTCGTCATTGGTGTGGGTCAGGATGATCCGCGTATCGACGGGGCTGGCCTGCCGGTCATGGTCCCAGCGTTCGATCAGGTCGCTGCGCGCTGCTTCCCGCGTCTCGGCGGCGTGCACCATGCCCCGTTCGTCATAAGCCTTAATGGCAAGGCCAGTGCGCCCCGTTGCGAGGTGCCTGGTGGCGTCCTGCTGCCAGCCTTCATGCTGACGCCGCACTTCGCTGATTTCGACGCCGCCGTGCCGTTCATGGATCGCGCGGAAGGCTGCTCCCGCTTCGATGGCCTGGAGCTGCTGCGGGTCGCCGACCAGCACGACTTTCGCGCCTGCATCGGCGGCATGGGACAGGACGCGCTCCATCTGGCGGGTGCCGACCATGCCTGCCTCGTCGATCACCAGCACGTCGCGCGACGTGAGGATTTCGCGGCCCTGACCCCACTGATGTTCAAGGCTGGAGATGGTACGTGAGGCAATGCCCGAACCGAGCTCCAGCCCCTCGGCAGCAATGCCGGACAGCGCGGCGCCGCGAACGGTAAAGCCTGCACTTTCCCAAACCTCATGCGCAACGCCCAGCATCGCGCTCTTGCCTGTCCCGGCATAACCGACGACAACGCTCAAACCCCGCCCATCGGTCACATGCTCGAACGCCGCGCGCTGCTCGCCGGACAGGATCAGGCCGCGTGTCTCGGCGCGCGCCAGCGCTCCTTCCCGGCCTTTCTGATCGACGCCAGTCCGCTCGCGCTCCGCCATCAATTCCGATGCGCGCTGCAACCGCTGTTCGGTCTCAATCATCTGACGCGATGTGAACCGGTCTTCGCCGCGTCCGTCCTTGCCCAGCGCAATCAGGTCCGACGATCCGCGCACCGCGCTCATCGCCTGATCGAACTGCTCTTTTCCGTCACTGCGTCGGTGCACAAACATCGCCAGATCGCGGCCCGTGAAGGTGGCCTGGCTATGCGTGATCGCATCAAGCGCGACGTTGGGATTGGCGATGATCCGCATCCCGTTGCGCTGCGCGACCGCGCGGTGTTCCTCTATCCGTTCTGCCTCCAGCCCGCGTTCGTCCATGCGCGATGCGGCGGGGCCGATCTTGTCCTGCGGCTCCAGCGCTATGCCCTGGGCCTGCAAACTGCGGTGATCGACCCGCGTGTCGATGTCGAGTTCGGCCAGCCGCTCGTTGACATGATCGGCCCAGCGTTCGCGCCACTGCTCGACGAGTTCAGCCTTGTTCCAGTCGCGCACCTTGGCGCCGAACCCGTCTTCCCCGACTTCCCGCATGGTCAGCAAGACATGGGCATGGGGTTTGGCTTCGCCGTCCGCACCCATATCCCAATGGACATTGAGGTCGGCGATCATGCCCTTTTCGACGAACTCGGCTTCGACGAATTCGCGCGCAAGCTCGATGCCCTGTTCTTGACTCAGCTCGCGCGGAATGGCGACCTCGACCTCGCGGGCAAGCTGCGCGTCCTTGCGCTTCTCGGCGGCCTCGACCGCGTTCCACAGTTTCTCGCGGTCGCCGAATTCCTCCGGCGCACCTTCCGGCAACATTATTTCGGAATGGACAACTCCGTCCTTGTTGGTGAAATCATGGTCACGGTCGAGCCGGTCGTCGTGCAGTCGTTCGGCCCCACGATAGGCCGCTGCCGCCACAGCGCTGCGCCCGCTCGACCGGCTGATGACTTTAACGGAGAGGTGGAAGATCGCCATGACGGCATTCCATCTACGCCACCAAGCGCACGTCGGCACGACGTATAAGCGCGCCCTCCCATGATAAAATCCTGCTCAGGACTATTCAGTATCAGGCCGTCTCGACGACTCTACAGCATTGGGAGAGCATCGATATTAACATCAGCGCATCACCTCTCAATGGAGAACTTCGATGCGCAAACCCCGTGACTTTGATTCGGAACTTAAGGCACTTGCCGACAAGGCGAAGCAACTGAAGGAACGCCGGGTGCAACAACTCGGGGAACTGGTGATCGCCACCGGCGCCGATGCGACCGATGCGGAAACGCTGGCCGGTGCGCTGCTCGTCATCGCCGATACCACTGACACTGGAATGAAGGAGGCGTGGCGCAAACGCGGCGCTGCATTCTTTCAAAACAAGGCGCGCAAGCGTGGCGAAGGAACTGAACACCAACCGGGCGGCACTCTCCCGCTTGACGGCGGCGCGGCATCGGCTTGAAGCAGCAATGGCCCGCACCGACATGCGCGAATGGCAGGTCCAGCGACGCGAACGCACGCGGCAACTGATTGAACTGGGCGGCCTGGTCGTAAAGGCCGGACTGGTCGAACTTACCGACGATGATCGCGCGACGCTCTACGGCGCGTTCCTCACCGTCGCGGCCAAACTGCGCAGCGAGGACCGCGAACAGGCGCTGGCGCTTTGGAAGCGCAAGGGGAAGCGGGCGTTTGGGGCGGAAGGGTCGAAAATCTAATTTCCGAGATTTGCGAGCGAATTCCATGTGATGCCAATTGGCCCAGATAATTTATGAGGGCATGCCCAAATCTTCAGCCCAGCCGCTCAAGCACGACCACGGTGACATTATCCTTCCCACCTGCATTCAACGCTGCGTTTATCAGTGCCTCAGACGGTGAACGCCGCTCTTGGTCCATGATGGCGGCGATCTCGGTATCATCCAGCATGTCGGTCAAACCGTCTGTGCATATGAGTAGGCGCTGGCCCTTCTTCCACATGATACGCAACAGGAACGGTTCGGGAAGGTCCAGTTCACTCGTGCCTCCGATACACCGCGTAAGCACGTGGCCGTCGATCACGTGGTCCTCGCTTATAAGGCTTAGATGCGACCCCATGTGGTAAATGCGGCTGTCTCCCACGTTGAAGCACAGTGCGTCGTCGGCACTTAGGATGACTCCGGCGACTGTAGTTCCCATCCCCGACAAAGCATCGTTTTCGCGCATGGCCGAGAACATTGTGCCGTGGATCGCCGCTAACGCGTTTTCGATACCCTCTTCATCGCCAAGGATGTCCGCGACACCCCGCAGACATTCCACTGCAAGGCGGCTTGCGATCTGCCCAGCTGCGTGCCCGCCCATACCGTCAGCGATTATTGCCCAGCCTTCATGGGCGGGAATTACGCCCTCCCATTGCTCATTCGTGTCCGAATGGGCTGACACCCCGAAGGTGTCTTCATTGTCAGCGCGGACCAGCCCGCGATGCGACATTGCCCAGCAGTAATAACCTTCTGCGTGCCCCGCCATCGGCGCTCCAGTATTGAAAATTTCCGTCAGCACACCTTTTTATGGCAAGTCCCAGGGTTCACCGTCCGCCAACCGCCGGACCGGCGGCAAAGGGATTTGCGGATTGTCCCACGCAATCCCATGAACAGGCACCAATGCCTTCGGCGCAATCGCAGCTGCGAAGCGAGCAAGGTCGGCAGGACTCGCATGTCCAGACGTGTGTAATTTTAGCGTTTTTGCGCCAGCGGCTTGCGCTCGTGTCCATCCGGAATTCGTGTCTTCTGGATCAAGATAGCCACTCCAATTTGAAAACGCATAAGCATCATCTGGTGTGAACCCAATACCGCCACGCTCGAAATCTCGCACCATTGAATCTCTTAACATGATGATCGCGCGATTATTTGCCAACCGCGCTCGGGATGTAGCAAATGGACTTGTCGCCATCTCAGCTACATAATCATCCCGTCCCTGTCGCCCGTAGAGCCGTTTCCCGCCGGGCGTGATTACAACTTTGAGTTCATGAAAATCTGGCCCTGGCGTGGGTAGACGGGTGCCTCCTGTAATTCGTCGAAGAACATCTGCACCATAGAGATCAACTACCAGTTCACGCCCACTGCGCTTGGCGGCCCGAAATAGGGTCACCGTCCGATCAATGTTTTGCGCTGACCATTGGACAAAAACGTGTCGAGGAGTCTCGAGGGCCAGGGCGACAAAGGCATCCTCAAGCTCGCTCTCGGTAATGACCGGCTTGTCAGTGCCAAGGTTTGTTCCCTCCATCAACAATACGTCGATGCGCTCGGGCGGCGAAGCGATCATCGTTTCCACCAGCTTGGCTTTTCGCCCATGCGCGCGAAAATCACCGCTATAGAGAATACGACGTCCGCTCCCTTCGATCAGAAGCATATAGGCGTCCGGTGCCGAATGGTCCGTCAGATAGGGCGTGATCGTAAAGCCGCGGACTGGAAAGGGCCTGGAGCGGCTATGCCAAGTTTCGATTGGCCGAGTGATGCTGCCACCGAACAATTCTGTCGATAGCCGCATCATTTCTGCTGCCTTTTCTCCTGCCCAGATCGGCCAGTCGCCGGGTAGTTCGTGAATCAGCCCCCAATGGTCCATGTGGCCATGACTAAAAACGACCGTCGCAGGCCGATTGAGATCAAGCGTTCCGGGAAGCAGGCCCGTCGCCTCGCGTGGGGCATCAAGGGGGCGGCCAGCATCCAGAATCAGGCGTTCGCCATTCTGACTAGCGATTTCGATACACGAGCCGCCAATTGTTTCGGTGCCGCGATGAACGGTGATTGTGAGGGTCAAGCTGTCACCCGTGCCATCTGGAGGTGTGGTAGCAATACCCCGGTTGCATTGGCTTCAAAGACACTTATCCCGTTGCGGTGAAGCTTCTCACGGTGCCCGTTTTTGGCAAAGCTGGCAGAAGCTTGCCGCATACGGTCACGTGCAATCTGCTCGTCGCATCCTTCGGGCCAGTAATTGCCGATGACGACACCTGGCTGCACGACTATGAGTGGATCATTGGCATCAGCCAAAGCCTTCCAGATGGAAATGCAATCGAGCCTACTATTCGCGTCCGTGCCAAACAGGCTGTGAAATTCAAGCAAAAGGGCGGCTGTGGTCTTGTAAGCTTTAGTCACCTGCTCAATTCTGCCGACTTCTGCCATCCAGTCGACATATTTCCGAAGCTGATTGAGAACCTTTGGGCCAGAAAATCCGCCTTCATGAATTTCATACTCTTTGTTCGACCGCAGTTCAGGGTTATTTGCGCACTTGGCTTCCCAAAACGCAATCGAAGGAGTTCCATCCACGATCTGCGCAATAACAATATCCATGCGCGGGGCTACCCGTGCGCTACCAGGTGTATCGCTTGCGGGTAGCCCCATTTCGAGATCGATGATGCCTGGATTGGTCGAGGCGAGATCATCAACAAAGCGCTTCTCGGCTGAGGCGTAGCTATCGGCTGTTTCGATCCAGCCATTTATTAGGGTGGCAGTAGCCGGATCGGCGAGTGAGGCGGCATCAAACGGCACATAGTTCTGCTCAAGTGCTGCACCGTCACGCGGAGAACTACGTCTCCGGCCAGAAACATAGGCTTGGTGAACAGCAAGTTTCGGCCCGTCGCGGCCACATGACAGCTTGGCTACGGACTGCCCTTTCACATAGAAATTGACGTAGCCGTCGCGCACTCCAAGCCGCAGTGGCGCGTCACTCGTTGCCTCCACTCCTGAAAATGCCCATCGTGCAAATAAGGACCGAACAGCATTATCAGGATTCTGGTCTTCCCACCTGGCAAGATCAGCCATCATGGGAAACGAACGAGCGAAAACGGGCATGAAGCCTCCCTCAAAAGCATATATTCATTTCAGAGGCCGAGAAATTTACACCCCGCTGAAATAAACCCTCCGTGTTGCCGTTCGGCAACAGTTGTCAACTGCCGCAATATGGTCGGCGACCACAGTTGCGGCAACCAGCATTGCACGATTTTGGCGAACACCAGTAAATTGAGGCGGATTCGGGCAAGATTTCGGGGAGCATGATCAGAAAAGCGTTAAGGCACCAGAATTTCGCTCAAAAGCCATCACCGATGGCTAGCAATCAATCGCCTGGTTCAACCGCTGTCTGGAGACCTCGGCCACGTGCTTCGACTGCTGCCTTAGCCAGAAAATCCTCGATGGCGGCAACGGAGTGCTGACGACATAGGTTGAGGGCTTCGACTTCCGTGAGGCAGTCGATCCCGTAGCCGAATTGGCTTTGCCAGAGGTCGTCAAGTGCTTGGCCATGCCGCTCCCATAGCACAATTCGGGTTGCGGGCTGCAATGAAATTATGCGTGCATCCCGGCTCTCGGTCAGGGTCGTGATCGCGATGACCTCTCCGCCCCGTGCCTCGACGTAGCCGCGCAGGTTAGCGAGCGTGCCGCCTAGGCCGACGTGATCATCCACGAGCACATAGTTTGCGCCTGGTTGGACCTGCCCTTCAAACGTCGCAGGGGTGACCAACCGCTGGAATGCCGGAGCACGGGTATGCCCGACCTTGTTCGTCTGGACAATTTCACCGGCAATCACCGGCAAACCAAGCTTGCTCCCCAAAACCTGGGCCATCGCATCGGGGATTGCGTTGAAACCGGTCAATTCGTCCGCGACCACCGGCAGAAGAAGGGTGGGTCGGCGTCCAACCAGTGCCTGGATTCGAGCCAACCCGTCAGGCGAGAGGAGGTCCGCAGCCAGCATTAGGCCTGCGTCTGCATCACCGCTCTTCCCCGCGGCGTATCCTGGATGGCTGTCACGTGTGCGAACGTTTGTGTGGATGACCACGTCAGGAAAGTTCGCAGGCCAAGGCAGCCGGGTAGGAAATTCGTCATTCATCGACACAACATGCCTATTGGCTATCTGAAAAGCCAGAACTGGATCGTGCACCAGCGTGAACCGCAAGGCGAAGGCTGATTCGCGCGCGAGCATCGCTAGTTTTGGCGCAAATATCCGCCGCTTGTGCGCAGATTTAGCGGCATGACGCCGCGTCTGCTCGGATCACGTCACAAAAATTCCGCCTAAAGGCACCCCGTGTTTGCGTCCGCCGTCTTCTCTACTCTTCCGTATCCGTGCCTATCCTTCCGCAAGTTATTCTATCCGCATTTGCGATGGCCGTGTCAGGGACTGCGAATTCTGTTGCGCTGGAAGCCTCATAGCGAAATTCTTGGATCAGGGGGCACCAGTAACTGCCAACGGATGGAAGCAAGTCCCATGTCCAACTCTGACAAGATAATCCGCCTCAAGACCGTTCTCGCCCGCACCGGCCTGTCCCGCTCCACCATGTATCGCAAGATCGCAGAGGGGACTTTCCCGTCCCAAGTGAAAATCAGCGTTCACGGTGCGGGCTGGCGGGAATCCGCCGTGAACCGCTGGATCGATGATCCGGTATCTTATCGAAATGAGAGCGCGGCGCAGTGACAGCGCCGCATCCGGTCGAGCCGATCTGCGTGAAGGTCAATGACGCTGCACGCATGATCGGCGTCGGTCGCACCAAGCTCTACGAACTGATTGCGTCGGGCGAAATTGAGGTCATCAAGCTCGGCAAATCGACCCGTATCACGACTGCCAGTCTGCACGAGCTGGTCATGCGGCAGCGCGAGCCGAAGTAGGCTCGGCTGCCGCCGTATTCGCTGCTGGGCTGCGATTGCCCAGATAGTCTGCCCACTGCTTCATCAGGGTTCGGCGCTTCTCGAAGAAATCGGTTCGGCGGTAGGCGGCTTCGACCTTGTTAGGCAGCTTGTGGGCGAGGGCTTTGTCGGCGACCTCCTTGGGGAAGTTGGTGCATTCGGCGGCCCAGTCCGTGAAGGTGGAGCGGAAGCCGTGCACTGTGATGCTGGCGAAACCATCGTCGCGCAGCAGCTTGGTCATGGTCATGTCGCTGATCGGCTTCTTGCCATCGTTGGAAAAGACCAAGCCTGTATCGCTGGTCCGCTCATTCCAGCGCTTGCGCAGCAATGCCACAACCGGTGCCGAAAGCGGCACGACGTGGGTTTCGCCTGCCTTCATCCGTTCGGCAGGAATGGTCCATACCGCATTTTCGAGATCGAACTCGGTCCATACCGCAAGGCGCGTCTCGTTGGAGCGCACGGCGTTGTAGATCGTGAAGCGCAAGGCGTCGCGCCCGGTCGTCGGGGCGGCGCTGGCAAGTTTCTGCATCAGCGCCGGAACGTCGGCATAGGGCATGGCCTCCATGTGCCCGCGCTTGTCGTTCTGACGTGGCAGGCCTTTACGCACCGACCGCAACGAAACCTCTTCCGGCACCCAGCCTTTCACATGCGCGAAATCGAGCACTACGCCGATGCGCTGGAGCAAGCGCCGCGCTGTTTCCGGTATCTCCAGCCATATCGGGGAAAGCGCCTCGACGACGCAGGCGCTGTCCACCTTGTCGACCGGCGTTTTGCCGATGCGCGGAAAGAGGTGCCGCTCGAAACCAGACAGCCACCGGGCATGATGGCCATCCTTCCACCCGTCGCCCAAGGTCTGATGGCATGTGCGGGTTGCGGCCTCAAAGGTCGGAATGACCTTGCGCGCCTTTCGCCGTTCGGCGACAGGATCGAAGCCTTCACGAACTCGGCGGCGGAATTCTGCTGCCCCTGTTCTGGCATCGGATAGCGAAACGTCATGCGCCGATCCCAGACCGTAGTCGCGGCGATGGCCTTTCAACTGCATGCGCAGCACCCAGGTGCGTGCGCCGCTGGGCTTTACGACCAGGCACAAGCCCCGGCCATCGACATGGCGACCGGGCTTCGCGTTCTTCACTTTCAATACTGTCAGCGCCATCAGGTTCGAGTCCCTGTCAGGGATTCATACCGCCAAAAACGGGGGTATTTGGTCCCACAATCGTTCCCACATTTCAGCGGGAATTCAGGCGATTCAGGGCGACCGACCGCGAACACGTTACAAGATAAATCGCTGATTTTACAGAGTAGTTGGAGACGCTCTGAAATTGCCTGAGACGAAAGTTATAGCGCCTCCTCCGCTACCAACCTCGGGTCCGGAAGCTTCCCAGCGCTTCCACATTTTTCCAATAAATTGATAAAAAGCAGAGGGTTGCGGGTGATTCGCGTCCGTATGCACCCGATGCCTTCCACACGCAGCCAGATTTGGTGTGGGGGTATTTTGGGGGTATTTTCGCGGAGTGTCGGAAAGGAGCGATACCCCCAATGCCTCTAACAGAGACTCAGGCCCGAAACGCGAAGCCAAACGACCGCGCATATAAGCTGTTCGATAGTGAGGGGCTCTTCCTGCTCGTCCAGCCGAACGGCACGAAGCTGTGGCGGATGAAGTACCGCTTTGCGGGCAAGGAGAAGCTGCTGTCCTTCGGCGCCTATCCCGCCGTGGGGATCTCCGCCGCGAGAGAGAAACGTTTCGCAGCCAAGGCTCAGCTCGCTCAAGGAGAGGATCCTATGAGAGCGAAAGGTGAGGGCGAAGCTGACGACGAAAGGACGTTCGAGGCAGTGGCAAAGCGATGGCATGCGAATCGAAAGTCCGCTCTGAACCCAGCACACGCTGAACGCGTGTGGTCCCGCATGGAGCGGGATGTCTTTCCGGCAATCGGTCAGAAGGTCATTCACCAGATCACGCCCCCAGACGTGCTGGCCATGATCCGCAAGATCGAGAAGCGAGGAGCGCTCGACATAAGCCGGCGTGCGAAGCAGGGCGTGGGTCAGGTCTTTCAGTTCGCGATTGCTTGTGGGCTTGCCAGCCATGATCCGACGGCAAACCTTCGCGGTGCCTTGAAGCCGCGTCCGCGGGTTCAGCACATGAGCCGCCTTCCACTCAGCGAGCTGCCCACGTTCCTGGACAAACTGCGCGCCTATCGGGAGGAGGGCGAGCGGCGCTCCGTGATCACACGCGATGCCGTCATGTTTGCCCTGTTAACCTGGGTCAGGACCAAAGAACTTCGATTTGCGACCAAGACCGAATTTGAAGGTCTCGACGGTCCCGAACCATTGTGGCGCATTCCGGCAGGCCGAATGAAAATGGGCCGTGAGCACCTCGTGCCCTTGCCCACACAAGCGGCGACGATTGCCAGGACAATGATTGGTTCTGCGAAAGGGGAGTTCCTGTTTCCAGGAAGCCATCTGGAAAAGCCCCTTTCGGAAAACACGATGATCTATGCGCTTTACCGCCTTGGCTATCACACCCGGCAGACGGTTCATGGCTTCCGGGGACTGGCGAGCACATGGGCGAATGAGCAATTGATCGAGTTTGGTAATCCGCCAGTCTGGATCCGCCGTTACCACGAAGATTGGGTCGAGTTGCAGCTCGCGCATTCCGAAAAGAACGAGGTTCGGGGCGCCTACAACGCAGCGGAGTACCTCACACCGCGACGGCGGATGATGCAGGATTGGGCAGACTTCCTGGACGTTGGATCGGTCGTCGCCATCAAGCGAGACAGGAAGCGTGCCGCATACCGTGCGCTCGGCGTATCGAACTGGTCGACTTCGTACTTGCCGTCGACGACGGGAACATTCCATCCGAGCAGATCGACGAACACCGCCTTGCGCGCGGCGAACATCGCTTGCGACAACTGCTGATCCGGCCCCTGACCGGGTGTTACAACTGTAAACATGACTCAGGATCTCCTTGTTCGCCTCAGCAGAACAAGGATCACCGGTTGGCAGGCGACCCGGAATCACAAGAAATGGGGATGGCGCCAGGGTTTGAGGTCTCCGAAGCTCAAAGTCCCGTCAAACAGTGTCAGGGTGATGAGCAATTGTCTCTTGTAGACCCTGTAACGCTTGCATGCGGACACAATGTGTCTCGTCGCGGTTTCTCTCGAAATTCCCAGAATCGTAGCGATCTCGGCATCGCTTTTGCCCTGCGCCATGAGCAGGACGCAGTCGCGCTGGCGATCCGTAAGCACCACGCGCGGAGGCCGGTGCAGCTGGCCGCGTCGCAGCCAGAGTTTCCGCGCGGTCTCGAACGCGAATACGCCCGCAAGCTGCGCCTCCAGCAACTTCTTCGGGTCGATCCTGGATCCGGCTGGGGCCGCGAAAGAACAAGTCCCACGTGCCTCGCCGGGGATATGCACCGGCACTGTGAAACCCTCACCGATGCCCTGCTCGCGGCCGGCATCCAGCATGCGCAGGTCCTCGCTGGTCAGGGGAATGAGGCTCGGGAGCTGCGACCAGCAAAACCCCAGTGCGGTTACATGGCTTGCGCGGTGAACAGGATCGATGATCCCCAGAGAACGGCGATCATAATCCTGAGCCCATTGTGCGGGATAGTTGTGCAAACGGACTGCACTATCCTTGCAACGGGCGAGGTCCACGTGATGCGAAAGGGCATAGTAGGGAAAGCCGAGCCTGCCTGCTACGTCGGCCAGCGCGGTATCAAGTTCGGCCACCGAGCTCACGTCCCGGGCGATGCTCTGCAAAAGGCAAGCGAACGAATGTTCCACTGAGTAGCCCCTAGGCTCAGGACTCATTGATTGAGCCAGAAGATGACGGTTGCGGCGATGCAGATGGCGGACATGAACGTGTGGGCGCATCGGTCGTAGCGGGTATGGATGCGTCGCCAGTCCTTGAGTTTGCCGAACATGTTCTCGATCCTGTGGCGCTGGCGATAGAGCACAGCGTCGTGGGGGATGGGGACCTTGCGGTTGACCTTTGACGGGATGCAGGGGGTTATGCCGCGCTCAGTCAGGGCAGCGCGGAACCAGTCGGCATCATAGCCCCGATCGGCCAACAGCGCTTTGGCCCTGGGCAAGGCGTCGATCATCAGCGACGCGCCCTTGTAGTCGCTCATCTGCCCTTCGCTGAGCAGCATGACCAGTGGCCGACCCTTGCCGTCGCAGACGGCGTGAAGCTTGGAGTTCAGGCCGCCTTTGGTGCGCCCGATACGTCTGGGTACAGCCCCTTTTTGAGCAGGCTGGCGGCGGTGCGGTGCGCCTTGAGGTGGGTCGCATCGATCATCAGTTGATCCGGCTTGCCGCCCTTCGCAGCCAGGGCGGCGAAGATCTTGTTGAACACGCCCATGCGGCTCCAGCGGATGAACCGGTTGTAGATCGTCTTGGCCGGGCCATACTCAGCAGGCGCATCGCGCCAACGCAGGCCATTACGGATCACAAAGATGATACCGCTGATGATCCGCCGGTCATCAACCCGAGGCACCCCGTGTGACAACGGAAAATACGGCTCAATCCGGCGCATCTGCGCCTCTGACAACCAGATCAAATCGCTCATGACAACGCCTCCTCAGCGCCGTCATTGAATCAACTGATCGCACGCTACGCAAGCATTTTAATAGGTCCTGAGCCTA
>NZ_JAIXZS010000048.1 GCF_027489515.1 Novosphingobium sp.
GGTCACCGGCCTCGAACACTGCGACAAGGTGATCGAGATCGACCAGTCCCCCATCGGCCGCACCCCGCGCTCCAACCCCGCCACCTACACCGGCGCCTTCACCCTCATCCGCGATTGGTTCGCCGGCCTCCCCGAATCCGCCGCCCGCGGCTACAAGCCCGGCCGCTTCAGCTTCAACGTCAAGGGCGGCCGCTGCGAAAAGTGCCAGGGCGACGGCCTCATCAAGATCGAGATGCACTTCCTCCCCGATGTCTACGTCACCTGCGAGGAATGCGACGGCCGCCGCTACAACCGCGAAACGCTCGAGGTGAAGTTCAAGGGCCTCTCCATCGCCGATGTGCTCGACATGACGATCGAGGACGCCGAGGAATTCTTCAAGGCCGTCCCCCCGATCCGCGACCGCATGCACATGCTCAACGAAGTCGGCCTCGGCTACGTCAAGGTCGGCCAGCAGGCCACCACGCTCTCCGGCGGCGAGGCGCAGCGCGTCAAGCTTGCCAAGGAACTCGCCCGCCGCTCCACCGGGCAGACGCTCTACATCCTCGACGAGCCCACCACCGGCCTCCACTTCGAAGACGTGCGCAAGCTCCTCGAAGTCCTCCACCGCCTCGTCGATCAGGGCAACAGCGTCGTCGTCATCGAACACAACCTCGATGTCATCAAGACCGCCGACTGGCTGCTCGATCTCGGCCCCGAAGGCGGCGTCCGCGGCGGCGAACTGGTCGCGGAGGGCACCCCCGAAACCGTCGCCAAAAACCCGCGCAGCTTCACCGGCCACTACCTGAAGCCGCTCCTCTCCCGCTAAAGCCAAGAAGCCCTCTCCCCCCCCTCCTTCGGGGAGAGGGTTGGGAGAGGGTTGGGAGAGGGGGTGTTCAGCGCCGCACCCCAAGCAACAAAACGCCACACCGCAGCAAACCAACGCCGCCGCCCTCCTGCTATGCGCCGCGCAGTCGCACCCACTCCGCAAGACGCAGACGTCAGGATCTGGCCCCATGAAAACCGCCCACCCCGCCGCTCTCGCGGCCGCGCTCACCCTCCTCGCGCCCGCCGCCGCCCATGCGCAGAGCACGCCGCAAGCCGCCCCCCAGCGCCCCCTCGGCCCGCCCCCGCAGCCCACCTGGACGCTCACCGTCGGCATGGTCCCGCTCGTTGCCCCCGCCTGGCAGGGCTCGCGCGATTATGCGCTCTCGATCTTCCCGGACATCCGCGTCGCCTACAAGGACGTCGCCTTCGCCTCGGTGCAGGAAGGCTTCGGCGTCAATGTCATCAACCGCGATGGCTGGAAGATCGGCCCCATCGCCCGCCTCCGCTTCGGACGGCGTGAGAGCACCGGCGGCTCGCCCTTCCTCGTCACCGGCGGCAGCACGGCCCTGCGCGGCTTCGGCAACATCGGCCTCGCCGGAGAATTCGGCGGCTTCGTGCAATATAGCCCGACACGCCGCCTCGCCCTGCGCACCGAACTGCGCCAGGGCACCGGCGGCCACGAAGGCCTCGTCGCCGAACCCTCCATCCGCTTCACCGATCGCGCCGGCCCCTTCCGCTATTCGCTCACCGCGCGCAGCACCTTCGCCAGCGCCAGATACACGCAGGTCTACTTCGGCGTGACGGCGCAGCAAGCCGCCCGCGCCGGCCTCCCCGCCTACCAGACCGGCTCCGGCCTCGTCTCCGCGGGGCTCGGCGGCACGCTCACCCGCCCGCTCGGCAAGCGCGGCCAGCACGGCGCGCTCACCCTCCTCGCCGGCTATGACCGCCTCGGCCATGTCGTCGCCGATAGCACCCTCATCCGCCAGCGCGGCCGCCGCGATCAGTTCACCCTCGGCCTCGCCTACGGCTACCGCTTCACCTGGAAATAACCTCCAAAGAAAGCCCCCTCCTCTTCAGAGGAGGGGGTTGGGGATGGTGGCGCTAACCCCCCTTTAAGCCAATCCCCCTATCCTCCCCCCGCGCGCAGCAAAGGGGGATCTTCATGCGCCTGTGGTACCTGATGATTCCGGCCATCGCCCTTGGCAGCATCAACGCCGGCTACTCCGCGTGGCGCGCCAGCCCGCCCAGCAAACTCACCGAATTCCGCGCCATGTGCTTCGGCAAGGTCGAAGCCGCCGGCCTCTCCCGCAGCGAGAGCATCCCGCTCTGCAACTGCCTGATCGGCAAGGCCCGCTGGTACAAGTGGAGCCACTGGGGCGCAGACTACACCCGCGAAGTGCACATGCAGTTCGCCCGCGAATGCATAGATCAGGTCGCCGCCGCCTCCCGCGAAACCGCGCCCGGCTGGGGCACCTTCACCAGCGGCCCACCCCGCAGCAACCGCCCGCTCACCGGCCCCGGCTCCGGCTGGGGCGAAGCGCCCGACGCCGATGAGGATGAGGAAGACACCGCGTCCGCCGAGCGCTCCTACACCAGCCAGACCAAGCAATACGGCGATCCCGGCTACGGCTCCGAATAACCCCCGCGCGCGGGTTCGGTAGGAACCTCCAAGGTGTAGAAGCAAAGAAGGGGGCCATCGCCCCCTTCACCCCCGGCACTGGCAATGTGGGCGCTCACCCCGCACCAAATCGTGAGGGCCGCCCGATCCCGCCCCATTTTTGCGGCACGCACAAAAGGGGGAGGTGGCGGCCCGAAGCGCTGACGGAGGAGCAAGAACCTCACTGGGACGCGGAGGGGATAGAATGGCGTGATCGGCCAAATAGCAAAGCCGGCCTTCTTAGAGCCCCAACGCAACGAAGGTAAGTGGGAGTGAAGCCTACATATCAAAGATTGCGCAATATCGTTTTGAAAGCGCTTCCATCTGTTTCGTGAATCAGACAGAGTGATCAGATGCCAATGAAACCAAAATACTTTCAGCGTATGCCAGGAGGTGGCTACTACACACCTGTGTTTTCAGTGGAACGGCTACGGCAATTATCTAAGATAATTCCTTTTTCTGGCGAGGATGACAGAACCTACGCTTTGGCCTTGATAATCTTGCGGCTCTGCTTTGGCGAAGATTGGCTTGAGAAGCACATCCTTAGTGAGCCTCAAGATGGCTACTTTGCGCGGCAGCTCGCTGATATAAATGGCTCAGCTCGCGTTATGCAGAGAGTACGCCGAGCGGCCGAACTAGTTTTCAATCTTGCAGGTTCTATTGGAGTTGAAGCACCATTTGATCAAATTGCAAATGGTGAGATCGAGTCGGGAATATCTGAGCTTGAAGTTGGAAAATTATTAAAGAAATCAGGAATTAGATTTCGTTATATCTGGCCATCAGGTGTCAAAGGTGAAAGCTATGACTTAGAAATTATGCTAGAAAATGGATACATTGTTTTTTGTGACACTAAATGTAAAATTGAGAATAGATTATTTTCAAAGAAGGGAATTCAAAATTCTTTAAAAGAAGCGAGTTCGAGAAATCTTCCTCGAGGGTATCCTTGCGCAATTTTTCTAAAGGTGCCTCATGAATGGGTTGCGGAGCAAGAAATATTCTCTCAAATAGAAAACGAAATATGGCGATTCCTCGGTAGAACTAGAAGAATTGTTTGTGTGCAGTTATTCTCCGTTATCGTGGATGCGAAAGATAACATTTTGATGGAGCGGGATTGGGGATGGGAATACGTAAAATAAAAATCATGATTTTGACACAGGTTTGAATTGGCTGATCTTTAATACCCAATGGGGTCCGCTTCCTAATTTGGGAAAATGGATGGCATTGAGGGATATTTTGTAGATAAAATTGTCGATTATTATGTAAGTATAGATCATGATAAGAAATTTCTTCGAAGTAGAAGGATAAGGTTTTTTTCCTGAGATAACCAAACGGTACGCCGTGCTAGCTGTACGAATACCCCCTGTCCTACACACCCCCACCCATGCCACAATGATCCCGTTTTGTTCCAAGGGAGTCGCACGGCATGGCACAGCACAATTCCAGCGGGTTCGGGCGCGGGTGGATACCCATGGAGCGCGATCTCGGGCTGCCCGATGATAGCAACCCGTTCGCTCCCCTCCCGCCTGCGGGAGGGGCTGGGGGTGGGCCGGAGCTATGTGCGGCGTATGGGGCGGCCCACCCCAACCCCTCCCGCTTGCGGGAGGGGCTTTGCATGTCGCTTCCCTTCACGCCGGATCGCCGCGTGCGCTTTCTCCATCACCTTGCCGTCACCGGCAATGTCCGCCGCGCCTGTGCGTTGGTCGGCGTCTCGGCGCAGGCGGCCTATGTCCACAAGCGGCGCGATGCGGCCTTTGCGCATGGTTGGCATGCCGCGCTGCTCCTCGCGCGCGATGCGGCGGAGGAGGTGCTGGCCGAACGCGCGCTGCATGGGGTGGAGGAGACGATCTTCTACCGGGGCGAGGCGGTCGGCAGCCGCGTCCGCTTCGATGCGCGCCTGCTGCTGGCCCATCTCGCCCGGCTCGATGCCCACGCCGATCAGGCCGCCGCCGATCCCGCCACCGGCATCGCCGCCCGCTTCGATGAATACCTCGCCGAACTGCATGGCGCCGGGGAGGCCGGCCCCGAACCCGCCTTCGCGCCGCCGGACGACGATTTCGAGGCCCCGCCGCAGTGGACCCCCGCGCACCCCGCGCGGGAGGACGCGCTCTATGCCTTCCCCCCGCGCGTCGAGGACCTGCCTGCCGAAACGCTCGCCGAGCTGAACCTCGACGCCATCGATCCGCGCGATCTCTGGTCCCATGCGCTCGCCCACGCCCAGCGCCAGGCCGAAACCGCCGCCGCCGCCAGCTGGGATGCCGCAGCCCACGCCCGCCTCGCCGCGCTCGATATGCTCTTCGAAGAACGCGACGTTCTGGGTCCTCCCCCTTTTCACGAAGTGCAAATGGCCAGCGAGCCCTCAGATCCTCCCCGTTTTCACGAAGTGGAAATGGGGAGGGGGACCGCCGCCGCAGGCGGTGGTGGAGGGGTTATCCCGTCCTCCCCCGCAGAAGGGGCCCCGCCTGCCGGCGAGACCCCTCCCGAAATCCGTCCCGAAGCGCCCATCGAAACCAAGTCCGCGAAAGCGCTTCAGGACCCTGTCAACCGTGTCAACTTGCCCGCCGGCAGACCGGCGCGGCCCGCCCGCTCAGCGCCTGCCGGCGGTCAGAGGATGAAGTCGTCCGCGGTCAGCGTGCCTTCGGCGGCGTGGACGAAGAACGTCTCCGAGGTGCCCGCGTTGTCGATCACCAGCGTGACGGCGTAGGTGTTGTCCTCGAGGCCGAGCTGGAGCACGAGGCTGCCCGCCGCCGGGGGGGAGGTCAGCGTTTCGCCGGTGTTGTCGATGAAGGTGAAGGCCTGGTCGCCCGCGGTGCCGGTATTGGCGTCGATCCAGTGCAGGTCGATCTTGTCGCCCTGGGCCTGGCTGAAATCGGTGACCCAGTCGTAGTCATTGCCGCGCAGCTGGAGGAAGCTGCGGAAGTCGAACCGGTCCGCGCCGGTGCCGCCGCTGAGCGAGTCGCTGCCGCCGCCGCCGACGAGCACGTCGTTGCCCGCGCCGCCGATCAGCACGTCATTGCCCGCGCCGCCCGAAAGCCCGTCATTGCCCGCGCCGCCGATCACGTTGTCGCTGCCGGCATTGCCGTAGAGCGTGTCGTTGCCGCCGTCGCCGATCAGCGTGTCGTTGCCGGCCATGCCGGAGATCAGGTCGCGCCCGCCGTAGCCGCGCAGCGTGTCGCGGCTGTCGCCGCCGGTGATGATGTCGTTGCCGCTCCACGCCAGCTGGTTGATCGTCTCGGTGTCGCCCTCGGCAATCGCGTCGCGCAGCGCGAGGCCATCGATGCTGTACCCGGCGCCGATGGTGTAAATGGTCTCGCCCTCGCCGGAGATGACCGCGTTGACCGTGCCGTTCCACGCGCCGTCGAAAGTGCCGTCGGTCGTGAACGCCACGCCGCCGCCGCCGAAGTCATAGACCATCGACTTGTTGTCCATGCTCAAATACGCGCCGGCCGGGGCATAATAGAGGAGGGTCGAAAGAAAGTCCGCGTCGAACACATTGGTGTCTCTGTCATCGACGGTGAGGTAACTGTTGTAGGTTGCCATCGCGCTGCTCTCCCTTTTTCACGCATCGGAGAAGGTATCAGTAGACTTGCTTATGCGTCAACGCGGGGAGGGCGCGGGTGTTCCGGAACGGATCACCGCTGCTTCGGGGCGGATCGTCTTGTCGCTGTCATCAACAGGTCACCGTGCTGCAACAAACCGTACCTAGGCCTGAACCCCAGATGAACAGTTGCATGCCCCTGACGGACGCGGCTCCTTGCGGGCGAGAGGAAGGCCCCGCAATCGCGATGTCACGCAAGGCATCCATCCTGCTCTACGAACCGAACCTGACCATCCTGAGAATGATGAAGTTCAATCTCGAGATGGAGGGCTTTCACGTCCTCGAGGCAGACGATCCCGCCGAGGTGACGCGCCGGATCGGTGAACAGGAACTCGATCTCGTACTGCTCAACTGGAGCGAGCCGGGCGATGGGTGCATCGATCTGTGTCGCGCGGTGCGCCATGCCGATGGCGTTGGCTATCTGCCGATCATCGTGGTTTCGGCCGCGCGAGACGAACGCGAGCGGCTCGGCGCCTACGATGCGGGCGCCGACGATATCGTGGTGAAGCCCTTCTCGCTGCCCGAACTGCTCGCCCGCATTCGCGCCATCCTGCGCCGCACCGCGCCCGCCATCAGCGGCCGCGTGATCCGCATCGCCGGGGTCGAGATGGATATCGACAACGGCACGGTGAAGCGCGACGGCGCCCCGGTGCGGCTCAGCCTGATCGAGTTCAAGATCTTGCGCTACCTGATGGAAAACGCCGGCAAGGTCCGCACCCGCGAACAGATCCGCAATGCCGTCTGGGGGCGTGACAGCTTGATCGAGATCCGCGCGGTGGACGTGCGCATCACGCGCCTGCGCCGCCGGCTCAACAGTGACAACCGCCCCGATGTGATCCGCACCGTGCGCTCCGTTGGCTACGCGCTCGGCGATCAGCAACCGCGCGTCCGGTCGGCGGAACCGCGGCTTGATGGGGCAGAAGCCTGAGAGCCGGGGCCTGAGCGCTATGGCTCAGGGTGTCGTCAGCCGCCCCACCGTGTCGCGGTCGAGCGTCCCGCTTGGTGATATCCCGGCGTTCGACTGAAACTCGCGGATTGCCTGCGTCAGCAGATCGGGATCCTGCGCGTCGGCTGCATTGGCAAGGAAATGCAGGCTGACCAGCCGGTCGACAATCCGCTGCACCGTCGCGCTGTCGAGCACGCCCGATCCGGCGGGAAGCGCCGCTGCTGCCGGTGGTGGGCTGGAAGATGCGGTTGGCGCAGGAGGCGGTGCCGGCACGAGATCGAGCGGCAGGGGCACTTCGGCAGCCGCCGGCTCATCCGGAGCATGCACCGAAACGGCGGTGCTCAGTTCCGGCGAGGTCGCAGCGCTCTGGGCGAGCGCGGTGCCTTCGCCAGCCGGCAAGACAAGGGCTGCGGCGAGCAGTAAAGGCAGACCGCAGGGACGCAGGCCCATTGCCGCCATATGCGCAGGCTCAGTTCTTGAACGTGCCGGTAGCCGTTGTCTGGCCGGAATTGCTGCCGGTGATGGTGTTGCCGTTGATCGAGTTCGAATCGCCATTGATCTGGTTGTAGACGCAATAGCCGCACGACGTCACCGAGCGATACATCGAGGTCACGTCCTTGCCGATCGTCTGGATCTGCGCGTTCTCGCCTTCGGTCTTGTGCAGCAGCGCCGAGTTGATCGCCTGCGTCGAGCTGCCGTTGGCGCCCATCGTGCCCCAGGCGCTGGTTGCGGGGCCGGCGAGCGCCGGAACCTGCGCCGTGCCCAGCACGAGCGCGATCAGGGCAAGCGCGGCGGTGGTCTTGGTCGGGTTCATGGTGATGATCCTTCCTGCCTTTGGGGCGATCACTTGGATGAGGTGGTCTTGATGGAAATGACGTTCGAGAGCCCCGTCGCCGAGATGCTCTGGCTGTTGTTGCTGCCGGCAAACGAACCGCCCGTCACGGTCGCGCGCACGTTGACCGTACCGGAATTGGTGCCGCTGAGGCGCGTGTTCGAAACGCTCGCGGTATAGGTTCCGACAGGCTGACCGTCCGTGCCGATGTTCGCATCGTTGATGCTGTAGTTCGTGGCGGCGCCCTGCGCAGCAAGGTTGCCTGCCGAATTGTCGATCCCGCCCGCGATAGTCGGATTGGTGACATTGCCCCGCAGCGTGATTTCGCCCGAGTTGATCGCGTTGAGATCGGAGTTGCCGTTCTGGACGATCTGCGCAGAAGCCGCGCTGGCCAGCAGCCCAAACGCTGCGGCGCAGCCGAGCGCCGAAAGGCGGGCAATCATTGCGGGCCGTGCATCTGCCATTTTCAAACCCTTCACGAACGACGCGAAACCAGACTTCACACCTATTCACACAAACGGGAAAAGGAGGGGCGCGTGGCCCCTCCTCCCTTTGGTCTTTCGGGCGCCCGCAGTAGCGCGGACACCCGTGTCAAGCTTACTGCGCGCCGACCAGCGTGCGGGTAACCGACTGCGACGCCGAAGCGCCGACCGCGGCCGCCGAGATCGAGTTGCTGAAGCCATCGGCAATCGACGGGTTCGACAGACCACCCGAGACACCGACAACGCCGGTGTTGAACGCGGTCAGCGTGATGCCGCCTTCAGCCGTGCTGGCGACTCCGGTCAGACCGGCGCCCGAGTAATCGGTGACCGAGAAGGTCTGCGAAGCCGAGGCACCGACGCCTGCGATGCTGATCGAGTTGCGCGAACCGCCATCGATCGAGCCCGAGGTGCCGAGGTCGACGGTGTTGCCGATCGTACCGTTGTTGGTGCTGTTCACCGTGATCGCCTGGAAGCTGACCGCACCGGCAGCCGTGCCCGCACCCGTGTCATACACGTTGTTCGAGTAGGACACCGAAGCCGACGAGCCGACCGCCGAAGCGCTGATCGAGTTGCCGTTGCCCGCACCTGCAATCGCCGCTTCGCTGATCAGCGTCGGGGTACCGGCAGCGCCATCGCTGCTGAGGGTGACGAGGTTGCCACCGTTGGTCGAGTCGACCGTCAGTTCGCCCACGGTCGCGTTGAATTCGCCGATCACGCCGCCGCCATAGGTGCTCGAGTTGAGCGAGAACGAAGCCGACGAGCCGAGCGCTGCAGCGCTGATCGAGTTGCCGTTGCCGCCATTGACCTGCGGGGTGACGATACCGGCATCGGTCAGACCGACCGCGACAGTGCCGTTGTCCGAGTTGGTCGAGCTGATCGCCGCACCGTCGGTCAGCGTCAGGTCGAACGAGTCAAGCGACGAGCCATCACCGCCAACCGTGGCCGAGAACGAAGCCGAGGCCGACGAACCGACACCGGCAACGCTGATCGAGTTGCCGAAGCCCTGGGTCACGGCAGGGGCATTGAAGCCGGTGGCGAGGATCAGCGAGACAGTGTTGTCGTTACCGCCGGTCAGGCTACCCTGATCGACTTCGACGTCGCCGTCAGCCGAACCCGAAGAAACGGCGAGCGAATTGGCCGAGAACGCATAGGTCTCACCAGCGGTGGCCGCACCGCCGACATCGCTCAGCGTGGCCGAGCCCGAAACCGAGGCGGACGAGCCGACTGCAGCAAGCGAGATCGAGTTGGCGCTGCCGTCGGCGATGATGGCGCTGCCGATCACGTCGGTGTTGTTGAGCACGGCCGAACCGTTGCCCGCGCCAACAGAGATCGTGCCGTCAACGGTGAGGGCCGCAGCACCACCGACGCCCGAGTTGTTCACCGAGGTGAACGACGACGAGGCCGACGAACCGACCGCCGAACCCGAGATCGAGTTGCGGAAGCCGGCCGAGATGAGCGCGGTGTCGATGCCCGCGACGGCGCCCGGGTTCACCGGGTCGACCGTGGTGGTGTCGGCGGTGTTGGCGGCCGTGACGGTCACGTCGCCGGTGATGGCCCAGCTGTCAGCAACCTGCGCACGCGCCGTGCTGGCGGCGAAGAAGGCAGTCGCGCTCAGCAGCACGAGCTTCGTCTTGTGAATCTTGGTCACGTTTATACCCCTATTCTTTCGTTTATACCCCGTATCTAGCCCCGTAGGTACTAGCACGAGCGCATTGGCCACCTTGGTTGAAACATTGGTGACGGTTTGAAGAATGGCCGGGTTTTTTTCCTTCATTGATCTGTAACCAAGCCTGTTTCGGGACGGCGACGGGGCCCCGAACCAGCATCAATTCTGGTTGCGCCGCGACGTGCCGGGATCGCCGGCAACCCCGGTAACTGCACCTTGTGCTGGCGGATTCTGGGGCGCGGGGGCCGCCGGGGGCACATCGCGGCGGTTGCCATGGGCGCTGGCTGAGGACTTTTGCTGAGGGCGATCCTCAGTAGTCTTCACCTTGTGCACGGCCTTCAGATTTTCGACCATCCGGCGGCAATCATCGGGCACGATCGGCATGCTGGCGAGCACATCGGCCACCGCCAGCGCGATCACGTCCCGAGTCGCTTCCTGCAGACGCTGCTGATCGGTGAAGCCGATCGTCCCGGTCACCAGCTCGCCCTTGCCCTTGCCGAAGATGCGGGCGACGCCCACGCCGGCATCGCGATAGAACACCTGCCGGTTGAGCGAGCTGATCGCCATCGTCATGCGATCGCCCGGGCGGTACATCTCCGCCGAGACCTCGAGGCTGGCACCGCGCACGTTGTAGTAGGGACCGATCCCGCCGGCGCGCACATCCATCGAGGGACCGCCGATGAAATCGAGCGCGGTGAACGCAGTCGAGATGATGAAATTGGGCACCCGCGTCTGCTGTTGCGTGGCGAGTGCGGAATCGAGGCTCGACCCGCCGAACTGGCGCAGCGCACGCTCGGTGTTGAGCTCGTAGTAGTTCATCGAGAGCCCGCCGGCGCGGATCACCGCCTCCGATGCCCAGATCGCGGCGGTGCCCTGCGGCAGAAACGAACCGGTCGCGCCTTCATAACCGTAGGAGGACTTGCCGGTGCCGTCCGAATGGACCGCGATGCCGAAGCGGATGCGGTTGAGCACATGGCTGTCGCGCATGCAGGTCAGCGCCTGCATGATGCCTTCGCTGGGCGTGCTTTGCGCCGAAGGCGGCGCTTCCGAGAGCGTGACCCGGCTTCCGGTGCCATAGGGAATGCCGCAGCCGCCCAGTGGTGCCACGAGCGCAGTGGAAAGCACGAGCAGCAAGCCCCTCCGCCGCAGGGCAAGATTCGCGGGCGCAGCGCTTGGGCGCGTTCGGCTAAGGCTTGGCATGCCGCAAATATCCATACGGTTCATAAGGTTCGCTTGTCGTGGAGCCCCGGGCAGCCCCCCTGAGGGCCAGTGCGTATTATCGGGCGATTCGGACAGTAAGATTACAGCTGCGTGTCAGGTGACCGGGCGATGTCACAAATCCGGACAGGTTGCCGTTTCCCCCGCACCACCGCTTGCGCCTCAGCGCGGCTTGCGCGGCACGGGCGGATTGAGGGCCACGGTGCATTCACCCATGTAGATGCGCTTGAGGTCATAGGTCGTGAGATCGCCGGCCGTGCCCAGGAACATCCGTGCAGTGCCACGGACCGGATCGTAGTCGCTCACCAGGATCGTCTTGAACCGGCCAGTCGGCGTGGTCTTGGCAAGCTCCACCCGCTCCGGCCACAGATCGACGACGCGGTCGAACGCGCCGGGTGCATCGGCGGTGATGCCATCGGGATCTTCGGTCACGCGCGTGCCGGGATCGACAGCCTCGGCCTCTTCGGTCGCGTCGGGCGGCGGCGTGGTCCGCTGGGCGATAGCGGGCAGATAAAGGCTCAGACGGTGGTGCGTGTCATAAGTAATGTCGTCGAGCGTCTGCTGCTGCTCCGGATTGAAATTGGTCGCATGGCCGAGCGTGCACGTGACAAGGCGGGCCGGTAGCCGCGCCGGCTCGGCGGCGGCGCTCGAGGCCGCCAGAAGCGCTGCGGCAAGGGCGGCAAGGCAGCGCAGGCTGCCGGAACGCGGCGAGGGAATGGGCATGATGTTCGCTATCCGACGGGTTCGCATCCCCGCGCTGCTAGGAACCAACCGTGACTCTGCCGTGACGATACGCAGCCTTGTGGGTCTGCCCGCAGATCGGGCGCGTTCTGGCACACTTCGCGCAGCTGGTGGGGCGGCCGACTGGAAACTGTCGCACAAGCGGCGTACTGGAATCGCGTGACCAGCCTGCGTTTCCGACGTCCGAAATCGCCGCCACGCCGCGCGTTCCTCGCGGCAGCGGCGAGCTGTGCGCTTCTGCCGATTGCCGCACAGGCCGAGCCGGCGCTTTTGGCCCCCCTCGCGGTGCCGATTGCCCCTACGCCGGGCTCGATTGGCGCCGCGCCCGATGCCGTGCGCGAGGATGCTGCGCGCTGCCTCACGCTCGCCGTCGCCTATGAAGCGGGCAACCAGCCCCGCGCCGGGCAGGAAGCGGTTGCCGAGGTCGTGCTGAACCGGCTGGCGCATCCTTCGTTTCCCAAGAGCGTGTGCGGCGTTGTCTGGCAGGGCTGGCGACGCGGGACGGGGTGCCAGTTCACGTTCGTGTGCGACGGGGCGCTGACGCGGCGGCTGGACGACCGCACGATCCGCGCCGCGCGCATGGTGGCGCAGGCGGCGCTGGGCGGCACAGCGCCGCGCCGGGTTGCGGGCGCGCTCAATTACCACGCGACATATGTCCAGCCAGGCTGGGCCGCTGCGCTCGATCCGGTCGGCCGGATCGGGGCGCATGTCTTCTACCGGCCGCTCGCCGGGGGACAGGCAGAAGGCGCCGCAATAGCCGGGCAGGCTGCCGCCTGGGAAGAACCGGATCACAGCGTGATCGCGCGGGCCTGGGCGCGTTACCGCGGTGTTGACGAAGGGCCGAGCGCCGCGCCGCTGCTGCCGCCTCCCGCCTCCACCCAGCCTGCACCGAGGCCCTTTGCGCCCTGGGGCCTTCCGCTTCGGCCCTGAACCCCACTGGCCCTGAGCTCTACTGGCCCCAGCGCAGCACATAAGGCTGGCGCGGCTTGCCGGTGATCTCCACCACCACGCGGCGCTGCGCCTGCGCGCTCCCGGAGCCGCGCGCAACCGCGATGATCGTCACCACCCGCCCGCTCCAGTCGGCCGGGTCGTTGATGGCGAGCGCGGGGCGCTGGCCGGCAATCTCGCGCTGGCGCTCGATCACGTCGGGTGAATTGCGATCCCCGTCGTTCATCACCTGGATCGCCAGCGGATCGGCATAGCGCTTGTCGAACGAGGTTCCGTTGACCTCGACCGTGGCGACCCGCGCGATCCGCTCGACCAGCGCGGGGGTGAAACCGCGGATGTCGCCGAGCTCCTCGACGCTCTGCGGCGGGCCGTTGCGCGAAGCAAAGCCGCGGGGGAGGTAGGTATCGGTCTCGGCACCGTTCGCGCGGGGCTCGTCGTCCTGGTCGATCCAGTCGTCGAAGCTGTCGCGCAGCGTTTCCACTTGCGCTTGCGGCAGGCCAAGCGCGCTCATCAGCCAGCCGATGTTCTCGCCGTCGATGCGGTTTATCATGATCTTGCCCGCTTCGTCCTCGATGCGGATGGCGACAGGCACGCCGCCCCAGCTCTCGTTGTAGGTCCGCCCGTCGATCGCCCAGCGCGAGGCAAGGCCCGGCCGGGTGAGATTGGCGAGCGCGATCTCCACCCCCGCATCGGCGGCGGCGATGAGCCGTGCGCGCGTGGTTTCCGCCTCCAGCGTATCGAGCCGCGTCGCGGTGAAGGCCGCTGCCCCCGCCGCGACCGCCGCCATCACGCCGATGCCCGCCACCACGGCGAGCATCGCGTAGCCGCGCTCGCGGGGTCCGGGGCGCTGGGACTGCATCAGGGGATCTTGCCCTTGGTCTTGAACGGCTCGACCGACTGGATCTTGGCCCGCAGTTCCTCGGTGATTGCGGTCATGTCATCGGGCGTGCGCAGGACATGGGGCTTGATCAGGATGATCAGCTCGGTGCGCTTTTCCGAGTTGTCGTTGTTGCCGAACAGCAGCCCGCCAAGCACCGGAATGCGCGAGAGGATCGGCAGGCCGTTCTTCCCGAAGCTCTTGTTGTCGCGGAAGAGGCCGCCGAGCGCGATAACCTGCCCGTCCTGCACCGAAACCGTGGTGGCAACGCGCCGGGTGGTGATCGTCGGCGAGTTGGTCACCCCGCTCTTGGTCGGCTGGACGTCGCTGACTTCCTGCGAGATGTCGAGCAGCACCGCCCCGCTCGCGTTGACGCGCGGGGTGATCTTGAGGATCACGCCGGTATCGCGGTACTCGACCGAGTTGGCCGAAAGCAGATTGCCCGAGCCGCCGCCGCCGCCCAGCGGGGTGACTTGCTGCGACAACACCGGCACCTGATCGCCCACCTGCAGCGCGGCGGTCTGGTTGTTGAGTACCATCAGCTTGGGCGCAGAGACGACCTTCACCGTGGTGCGTCCCTCCAGCGCATTGAGCGTCGCGCGGATGTCGTTGCGGTTCGAATAAAAGAACGAGAAGCCGGGGAACTGCCGCGTCGGCGCGCCGGTCTCGCCTTCGCTGAGGGCGAAGTTGGCGTTGCCCTGCTGGAAGTTCCACTGCACCCCGTAGCGCAGCGCGTCATTGAGCCCGACTTCCGTGATCGCGGCCTCGATCATCACCTGCAGCGGCGGCACATCGAGCTTGCGTAGCGCATCCTCGACGATCGCGTAGTCATGGCCCGAGCCATAGACGACGACGGCATTGTTCACCTCGTCCGCCGAAACGCGGACCTTGAGGCCAGAGCCGCCGGCATCCTGCCCGTTGCCGCCGAAGCCGCCGCTACCGATGCCATTCTGGCCCGCTGCAGGGGTCTGGCGCGCCGGTCCGTTCTGACCCTGCGCGGCGCCATCTGCGCCGCTGCGCGGTTCGGGGGCGAAGGGATCGGGGTTCTCCGAAAGGCCGCCGCTGCTGCCGCCGCCGCCGAGGCCGAAGCTGGCGTTGAGCGTCTTCACGAGATCGCGCGCGCGGCTGTTCTGCACGCGGTAGACGTAGAGCCGCGCCTCGTTGCTGGTCCCTTCGCGGTCGAGCACCTCGACCCAGCGGCGCACATCCTCAAGATACTGCTTCTGCGCGCTGATCGCGATCACACCGTTGATCTTTTCCATGCCGATCAGGCGGACAAGCCCGCGCGTCGGTGCATCGGGCGCGTTGATGAGCTTTTCGAGCTCGGGCACGATCAGGCGGCTGTCGAGGTTCTGCGGCACGTAGAGCGCGAAGGACATCGAGCGCAGCCAGTTGACGTCGAACTGGGAGATCACCTCGTGCACGCTCTTGCGTTGGGCCTCGGTGCCCGCGATCACCAGCGCGTTCTGCGTGGTATCGAGCGACTGGACCGCGCCGGGCACCACCGTATCGAGCAGCTTCCTGAGCTCCTCGGCATTGGCGAACTGCAGCCGCACCGTCTCGCTGCCGAAGCCGCGATCGGGGAGGAATTCGGTGCCGCGCGCCTTGGCCGCGTCGACCGTCATGATGCGGTAGCCGGTGCCTTCCCACACCATCGCGAGGTTCGCCTTCTTGAGCGAGGCCTCGAACAGATCGAGCAGCTGCTGGCGGCTGACCGGCCCCGCCGTCGTCAGGCCCACGTCGATATCGCCCTCGACGCTGACGGTATAGGGAATGCGCAGCGTGTCGCGCAGCACGATCTGGGCAAGGGTGCGCACGTCGGCGCTGGGGATGGTGAACTCGATGTTGCCCTTGGGCGCGGTGCGGGTGCTCTCGCCGCTGATGCCGGGGAGGGCAGGGGCCGGCTCGGTGCCGCCGACAAGCGCCGTGGTGACGCCCTCGGGACGCGGGCTGGGGGCGGTCGGAGTGGCGGGCAGCGCCCGCTCGACCGGTTGCACCGCCGCTTTGGGCGCGCAGCCCGTGACGGCCGCGAGCGCGAGGGCCGAGATGCCGACCAGGTGGATCGTGGGGTGCTTATTCACTGTCGCTCTCGCTCTCGCTGGAATCTGGGGCGGAATTTCCCGCCGGTGCACTGGCGCCGAAGCCGATGCGCATGATCTTGCCGGCCTTGCGGAAGCGGGCGCCATCCGCCTCGATCCGCAGCAATTGCCAGCCCCGGTATAGGCCGCCCGGCGCCATGCGCAGCACACGGCCACCTTCCTCGCGCAGCAGCAGCGCCTGTGCCCGGCCGACGCGTGCTGCACCCAGCACGAAGGTCCCATCGAGCGGACCGACCGGTTTCGGCGCCACTGCACCGGGGCTTGCTGCATCGAGTTCAGCCACCCGCGCACCGATCACGCGCAGCGGCGAGAACAGCGAGGCGCGCCCGCTCAAATCGGGCGCGCCGACATCGGTGATCGCTGGCAGGCGCCGGTCCGGCGCGCGCGCAACGCCGATGGCCGGCGGCACGGCTGCGCCTTGCGGCAGCGCCAGTTGCAGCGCGGCGCCCGCCAGCAGAACCAGCGCAAGCCCCGCAGGCAGCAGCGCACCGTTCGCCCTATCGGGCCGGTACGAAAGGAGCCGTTGCTTCAAGTCTGACATCCAGCAGGTCCGATTTGTAATTGGTCAGGGCGTCGTCGGCGATAACGGTAAGGCCATCGACCGCGAGCGCGGGTTTCATGGCATTGAGGCGGGCAAGCAGGGCGGCAAGCTGGGCATGGCTCATCCGCATGTCGATCGCGGCGCGCGCCCAGCCTTCCTCGGCAGGCACGGCCTCGGAGGCCTTGATATCGCCGCCGAGCTCCTGCACCGCGGTTTCGATCCGCTCGCGCAGGGCCTCGCTCGCTTCACCGGCATCGGAGGCGGCCATGAACAGTGTGCGAATCTCGCCGGTCTGCCGCTCTGCCTCTGCCTGCAGCGCGCCGAGCGAGCCAATGCGCAGCTCGTTGGCATGGAATGTCTGGACCAGCGCCTCGCGCCGTGCCGCACGGTCGCTGAAGCCCGAGACGACCGGGCCGATCACGATTGTCAGCACCAGCGCCACGGCCAGCACGAGGATCAGCACGGCGATGAGCTTGCGCTCGCGGGCAGACATCGGCCTCATGCGCCGCCCTCCGCGCGCGGAGTGAGCACCAGATCGAACGGGCGCCCCGTTTCGGTTTCGGCCACAGCTTCGGACCGGCTGGCGCGCACATTGGCGAACAGGCCCGAGGCCTTGAGCACCGAGACGACGTTGACGCCGGGGGCGGCATAGCCTGCGAGGCGCAGGGATTTCCCGTCCCATTCGAAGCGCTGCACCCACGCGTTTGCAGGCAGGGCACCGCCGACCATCGCCATCAGCCGCAAGGGCTGGTGCGAAGCACGCCGGGCATTGAGCGCCTGCACCACTCTGGCGTTGCCCATGACCCGGTCCTCGATCCGCCGCACGGCGGTGAGGGCAGGGGACTGCGCGTCGACCAGAACCTGCAGACGGTCCACCTGCTGCTGATCGCGCAGCACCGCGGTGCCGATGTTGACGAGCACGAGCACGGCCACAGCCGACCACCAGAACCGGGCCACTGCGGGACGAGGCGGCAGCAACCCGGCCTTGCGCATCGCCGGCGCCAGATCGAAATCAAGCCGTTCGCCCGCTGCATCGAGCGGGCCCAGCTGCGCTGGCACAACCCCCGCCGCGCGCGCGGCCTCGGCAATCTCGCGCGCACGGCTGATCGGCAGGGCACCGACCTGAACGCGGAGCATATCGGCGCCAGTGCCCGCTTCATCGGCCGGGCCCACCGTTCGGATGCCGATCACCACGCTGTCTGCCGGGACCGGCATGATGCGGTCTGCATCGAGCGCAACCAGTGCGGCAAGATCGCTCTGCGACATGCGCGGCAGGGTCAGCGTGCGCACGAGGCACAGCTCGCCCGGGATAACCAGCGCCTCGACCCCCGCCCGGCTCGCCGCCGTCACCGCGCCGTTTTCGTAGCGGTGCCACGCGGTGAGGCTCCGGCCCCGGACAAGGCCTGCCGGAAGCAGTCCTTCGAGTTCGCGGACCCACCAGTCAAACCCGCCGCGCGCCAGTCGCGCCAGCGTCGTCATGTCGGAATTGAGCAGTTCGGAAAGGTTCACTGGGCCTCTCCGCAGTCAAGGCTCTTGCGGCCATCCTGGCAAGTAAGTCGCACCCCGCTCATCGGCCGCACCATCAGCACCGGCCAGCTGCGCGAATCCCCTTCGGCAAAGCCCAGCCGCACCCGCACGAGCTTCGGGGGCTGGGCGCGGTTCTGCCAGCTGTCCTGCCACAGGTCGCGTCCGGTCAGCCAGTCTGCGCCGAAATAGGCAATGTCCATCCACTGCACCCCTTCGAGCAGCGGCGCGGCATCCCAGCCTTCCACCGATGGCAAGCGGATATCATTGCCCGCCAGCAGCGGCGCCGTGTAGAGCACCAACTGGCCGCGATTGGTGCGCCGCAGACGGATCGCCTGCAACTGGTGCGCGCCGTTGGCGGCAAAGCCCGGGGCGGTGAACGTGATCTCGTCGCGGCGGCCGACCATCGCGATCGTATCGCCCAGGCCGCGCACGTCGATCAGCGCGCGCAGCTGTTCGATCCGCGAACGCAGAAGATTCTGCGCCGCAACGACTTGCTCGATCGCTTCGCCCTGACGCCTCGACGCGCCGTCGAGCCGGGCGATGAGCTGGATGACTGCGGCCAGCAGCGCCGAGATCATGCCAAACAGCGCGAGCGCGACCAGCATCTCGGCCAGCGTGAAGCCGGCATCGCGCCGGCGAGCGGGATTGATGGCAGTCGCGAGCATCATTGCTGCGCCTTCAGCGTGGTCAGCCGCGCCAGAACGCGGCCCGTGGCGGCATCGCTCACCGCCACGCTGACGGTCTCGAGCGGGAGGCCATCTGCCGCCTCGCCCGAATAGCCCTCGTTCGCGATGGCCCAGGCATAACGGCCATCGGCCCCGCGCGCCGCAATGGGTGAGGTCACGCCTGGCACGCTGGCTGCCGCCAGCACCGAGCGGGCGAGCAGCAGCGCCTGCCGCTGCTCTGCGGCGGCCGAGGCAGTGCGGCCCATCTGCCATACCGAATCGAACACCAGCGCGGCCATCAGCGCGGCGATGGCCAGCGCCACCAGCGCTTCGACAAGCAGAAAGCCGCGCTCGCGCGGATCGGGCTGCAGGGCTCGGGTCTGCATCGTTCAGGCCCCGCCCGCACCGACGGCACGCAGACCGGCGCCCGCGCGCGGCACATCGAACGCAGCGGCATCGCGCCCCGTGCCCAGCACCAGCTGGCCGCCGGTCGTGCTGCCATCGGGGTAAAACATGATGGTCTGCGGCCGCATCGTGAGCCGGATCTGCCCGGTCGCATCAAGCGTGATCCGGCGCGTGCCGCCAACGAGCAGCGCCGGCGCATCGCGGTCTGCGCTCAGAGCCACCGGCCCGCCGCTGCGCAGCGCCATCGCCCGCGCGGCTTCCACGCCCGCTGCCACCTGCTCGCGCGCCAACCGCTGCCTGATCGCGAGCGTTGCGGTTCCGATCTGCGGATAGAGCAGCCCCGTGATCAGGCCGGTGATGGCCAGCACCACAAGCATTTCCAGCAGCGTGAAGCCGCTATCGGCGCGTTTGGCCGGGGGAAGGGCGGAGGCACGCAGCATCGCTTACCAGTTGCCGAGGTCCTTGGCCTCGCCCGTGCCGCCTTCGGTATTGTCTGATCCCAGCGAATAGACGTCGATCTCGCCGTGCTTGCCGGGATTGGCATAGCGATAGGTGTTGCCCCAGGGATCGGTCAGCGCTGCGCTGTTCGGCAGATAGGGCCCGCGCCAGTTCGGCATCCCGGCGGGCTGGGTGACAAGCGCCTGCAGCCCTTCCTGATTGGTCGGGTAGCGCCCGGCATCGAGCCGCAGCAGCTTCATCGCGGCATCGACATTCTTGACCTGCACCGCCGCCGTCTCGCTCTTGGAACTCGACAGGTACTTGATCACCTGCGGCCCGACGATCGCATAGAGCAGGCCGAGAATGGCGAGCACCACGAGCAGTTCGAGCAGGGTGAAGCCGTTGCGGACGGGGCCCTTGCGATGAGGGATGTTGTTCCTGATTTTCATTGTGACACCGCCAGATCGTTGAAACCGAGAATTGCCGACATGATCGAGGCCACCATGGCCGCGACTAGCACGCCGAGCGAGACGACGATCACCGGTGTCGCCACCGCGATCACCCGCTCCAGCCGAACCTTGACGTCGCGGTCGAGCACCGTCGCAAGCCGCGCAAGCATGGGGCCAAGCTGCGAGGTTTCCTCGCCCGTGCGGATGAAGCTGAGCGCCATGGTCGGCAGCACGCGCCGCTCGGCGAGCGGGGCGGCCAGACCTCCGCCCTGCCGCACGATATCGGTCACCTCGCCGATGCCGGCATTCATGTGGCCATTGGTCACTGTGCGCCGTGCAAGCGCGAGGGCATTCGGCAGCGGTACGCCGCCTTCGATCAGCGCGCCGAGGCTGCGAGCAAAGCGCACCGTCTCGATGTTGCGGACGAGCACGCCGATCTGCGGCACGTCGAGGATCGTGCGGTCGAGCCAGGCCTTGCCCCCCGGCCGCGCCAGCGCCGCGCGCGCAGAAAGGCCCGCGCCCGCCAGCACGGCGAGAATGATCAGGCCATTGGCGCGCACGAACTGGCTCGCGCCCATCACGAACAGCGAGGCGGCGGGCAGCTTTCCCGGCGGCGCGGAGGCAAACAGCCCCTCGAACTGCGGGACCACGAACAGCAGCATGAGCAGGATCACCCCGAGCGCGATGACCCCGATTGCGATCGGGTAGGTCATCGCCGAACCGATCTGGCGGCGCTGCTCGTCGGCCTGCTCCAGCATCTGCGCGAGCCGGGCCAGCGCCTCGCCCAGCTTGCCGTTGGCCTCGCCCGCCTCGGTCATCGCGGGGGCGAGGCCGGGAAAAAGATCCGGATGCGCGGCAAGCGCGGCGGAGAGCGGCTTGCCCTCACGCACCGCGGCGAGCACTTCGGCGAGGCGCGCGCGCAGCGGCGGCTGTTCGACATTCTCGACCGCGATGGCCAGCGCCCGGTCGAGCGGCAGGCCTGCCTGCAGCAGCACGCCAAGCTCGGCAAAGACATTGGTGACAAGGCGTGAGGGCGTCTTGCTGCCACGCTTGCGCGCGGCGGCAGCACCGGCCTTCGGCTCGGCAATCTCGATCGGGCGCATGCCGGACTTGCGCATCGTCGCGATCGCATCTTCGCGGCTGGCCGCCTCGATCTGGCCGGAAACGGCCGATCCGCTCGCCGCGAGCGCCCGGTACTGGAAGGTCGCCACCCTGCTCAGTCCTCGCTCGCGACGCGCAGGACTTCTTCGAGCGCGGTGAGACCGAGCCGCGCCTTGGCAATGCCGTCGCCGCGCAAGGTGCCGAACCCTGCGCGCGCCGCCGCTTCGGCAATCGTGCGCGTATCGGCGCGGTGCAGGATCAACGCGGCCATGTCGCGGTCGATGCGGATGAATTCGAAGACCGCCATGCGCCCGGCATAGCCCGAATTCTTGCACCGCGGGCAGCCAACGGGGCGATAGAAGGTATGGCTCTCGTGCGCGTGCGCTGCGATTCCGAGCCGTTCGAGCAGCGCCGGGTCCGCCTCGTAGGGCTCACGGCAATGCGGACAGAGCCGCCGCACCAGCCGCTGCGCGAGTACACCCGTCAGCACCGAGGACAGCAGGAACGGCTCCACCCCCATATCGAGCAGGCGGGTGACGGCCCCTGCTGCGGTATTGGTGTGCAGCGTCGAGAGGATCATGTGACCGGTGAGTGCGGCCTGCACCGCGATCTGCGCGGTTTCGGTGTCGCGAATTTCGCCGACCATCATCACGTCTGGATCCTGGCGCAGGAACGAGCGCAGCGCGGAGGAAAACGTGTAGCCGATGCCCGGGTTGATCTGGCTCTGCACCACGCCGGGGAGGCGGTACTCGATCGGGTCCTCGATCGTCGTCAGCTTGCGCTCGGGCGCGTTGAGGTGCGCGAGCGCGGCATAGAGCGTGGTCGTCTTGCCCGAGCCGGTCGGCCCCGTCACCAGCATGATGCCGTGCGGCTGCGCCAGCGCGCCAAGGAATTGCGCTTCAAGATCAGCGTCAAAGCCCAGCGACTTGGGATCGAGCGAGAGGTTCGATCGGTCGAGAATGCGCATGACCACGCTCTCGCCATGGATCGAGGGCGCCGTCGCGACGCGCAGATCGATCTCGTGCCCGCGCACCGTCAGCCGCAGCCGGCCGTCCTGCGGCAGGCGGCGCTCTGCAATGTTGAGATTGGCCATGACCTTGATGCGGCTCACCACCGGTGCGCGCATTGCGGCAGGCTTGGGCGCCATTTCGCGCAGCATGCCATCGATGCGGAAGCGCACGGCGAGGCGGTCGTCGGTCGGCTCGAGATGAATGTCGGAAGCGCGCGCGTCGACGGCATCGGCGATCAGGCGGTTGACCGCGCGGATCACCGGCGCATCGCTGACCATGTCCTTAAGTCGCTCGAGATCGCCCTCGTCGACTTCGTCCTCGACTTCGGCTGCCGCCTCTGCGCGGTAGAGCCGGTCGATAGCGGCATCGATATCGCCGCCGCGCGCAACGCAGCGCTCGACCCGGCGGCCTGTGGCAAAGGCGATGCCTTCTACCGCATCGCGGTCAAGCGGATTGGCCATGGCGACCACCACCGCCGTGCCTTCAATGCGCAGCGGCACGGCGCGGCGATCGCGCAGGAAGGGAGCGGAAACCTCCGGCACGGCGGCGCTTTCCGCCGGAAAGCTCGTCGCGTCGACGAGCGGCAAATCGAGCGCGCGGGCGAGCGCAGCGGCGAGCGCATCTTCCGAGATCAGACCGAGCCGGGTGACGATCTTGTCGAGCGTCTCACCCGTCTCGCTTTCGACCAGCCGCGCGCGGGCCAGCGCTTCCTCGGGCATCGCGGTCTCGCGCCGCAGGATCGCCATGAGGCCATCCGAGGGGTCGCCGGAAAATTCCGCGAATCTGGCCGGATCGGATTCTTTTCCGCCTGAACCGTGCCGCGCAGCCCCGGACGGGTGCGGGCCAGAGCTTTGCCCGGAGCCGCTGCCTGGCCCGCTCACAGCCCCATGCCCGGCGCTATCCGCCGAAGAAGCAAGGGAATTGATGGAAGCAGACATGGATCATCGAGCCTTGCGCAGTGCGGAGCATGACCTGCACTCGGCAATGCTGCGGCCGCAGCGTTTATGCGCGGCATGTGACAAATCCGTTTCCAACACGCGCACCCTCATACCCCATTGCCCGCGCTGTTTAGCACTGAAACTTGGCCGAAAACGCACCTTTCCGCAATCCGCGCAAGTGAAAGGCCGATGCATCGCGGTCGGCAGGTTCGTCGCAAAAGTTACACATTGGGATCCCAATGGCGGACTTGGTGAATCGGACCTTGGGGGGCCGGTCAGTCAGGGGTCGGTCTTTCCGGACAGATGCGCCATGTCTTGCGGCCATACTAAATCTGCGCGGCTGCGCGCGCTGTATGCTTCGTTCGTGGGAGCGGCTGCGCTCTGCGCGTCCTCGGCGCACGCGCAGGACGCTGCGGCGGCGCCCGAACGCTTTACGGTCGAGGCGATCGATGTCGTCGGTGCAACCGTGCTCAGCGCCGACGAGATCGAGAACGCGATCTATCCGTACACCGGAGAGAACAAGACAGCCGCCGATCTCGAAGCCGCGCGCAAGGCGCTGCAGGATGTTTATGCTGCCAAGGGTTATGAAGCGGCGGTCGTCGATATCCCGCCGCAGGACAATGTCCGCTTCGCCCAGGGCTATATCCAGATCCGCGTTTCCGAAGCGCCGGTCGGCGAGGTACGCGTGGCCGGCGCCAAGTTCCATTCGGCCGATGCCGTGCGCGCGCAGCTGCCTTCGGTCGAGGCTGGCAAGCCGCTCAATCTCGCGGCCCTGCAGAAGCAACTGGCCGAGGCCAACCGCATTCCCGACCGCACGGTCACGCCATCGTTCAAGCCGAGCAAGACCGAGGGCGCCATCGATGTCGAGCTGAAGGTCAAGGACAGCTTCCCGGTCCACGGTTCGCTCGAACTCAACAACGACAATAGTCCGAATACCGACCGGCTGCGCCTGTCCGCCTCGCTTCGGTACACCAACCTGTGGGGCGCGGGGCACACGCTGTCGGGCTCCTACATCGTCGCCCCGCGCGATCGGCGGCAGACCGAGGTAATTTCGGGTTCCTACAACGCCCCTCTGCTCGGCACGCCTTGGTCGCTGGTGCTGTTCGGGTTCAAGTCCAACAGCAATATCGCAGCCCTCGGCGGTACGCAGGTGCTGGGCAACGGCTATCAGGTCGGCGCGCGCGCGATCTACCGGCTCTCCGGGGAGAAGGCCGATCAGACATTCTCGTTCGGGCTTGATTACAAGGACTTCAAACAGAACATCGTGATCAAGGGCGAGCTCGCAAGCCAGGCCCCGATCCGCTACATTCCGCTCGTTCTGGGCTATTCTTACACGCGCCCCGGCGAAAAGAGCGAGCTCGACATCAACATCGGTGCAACGCTCGGCCTGCGCGTGATCAAGCGCCTCGTCTGCGCCGATCTTTCGCAGACGGCGAACTGCACGCTGGAAGACCAGCTCTCGCTGCGCGACTTCAACGCGCGCGAAAACTTCGCGCATATCAACGCCGACATCACGTGGACCCGGCTGATCGCCGACGACGTCAGCCTGATCTTCAAGGTGGCCGGCCAGTATGCCGACAGCCACCTCGTCTCGAACGAGCAGTTCGGCATCGGCGGCGAAGGCTCAGTGCGTGGCTACTTCCAGTCCGAGGCGGTGGGCGATCGCGGCTATGCCGGCACGGTTCAGCTCGACGGGCCCTCGCTTGCCGGCAGCCTGCCCGACTTCGTCGGCGAGCTCAGGCCCTATGTCTTTGTCGATTACGGCCTTGTCGGGATCATCAACCCGCTGGCCGACCAGCGCGCGCGCTTTGGCGAGGCCAGCGTGGGCGGGGGCCTGCGCCTGCGCCTGTTCAAGCACCTTGTCGGCGGTCTGACCGTCGGCGTCCCGCTCACCACATTGTCCGATTCCGAACGCGGCAAGGCCCGCGTCGTCTTTACAGCCAGGGGCGAATTCTGATGCACACCAGCACCTTGCGGCCTGTTTTGAAGGCCTTCTTTGCGCTCCTTGTCCTCATGATGGGGACATGGGCCTCACCGGCTGCGGCCTGGTGGCAGAAGGACTGGGCCTATCGCAAGGCGGTGACGATCGACACCAGCCCGAGCGGCGTCAACGTCAGCGGTCCGATCGGCCGCACGCTGGTGCTGGTGCGCCTGCACAGCGGCAACTTCACCTTCACCGATGCGCTCGAGAACGGGGCTGACATCCGCTTCGTCGACAGCGACGACAAGAACCCGCTGCCCTACCATATCGAGAGCTACGACTCGAAGAACGGCGTTGCCACGGTGTGGGTCAGCCTGCCGGTGCTGAGCGGCGGCGAGAAGAAGCAGATCTGGCTCTACTTCGGCAACAAGAACGCGCCCGTCGGCGAGGACGTCAAGGGCAGCTTCGATCCGGATTACACGCTCGCCTACCACTTCTCCGAGGGCCCCGGCCAGCCGACCGAGGACAAGACTGCCAACGGCAACAATGCGCTCAACGCGCCCACTGGTATCGAGGACAGCGCGATCGTCGGCCATGGCGGCCATTTCGTCGGCCAGGGCGGTATCACGGTGAACGATGCGCCGTCGCTCGCGATGACGCCGGGCGCGCCCTTCACCTTCACCGCCTGGGTGAAGCCCGACAATCTCGGCGGCGACCAGCAGCTGTTCTCGCGCGGGGGCATGGTGATCGGCATCAGCGCCGGCATGCCTTACGTCGCCGTGGGTTCCGGCCGCGCGGCAGCGACGGCTGCGGTCAAACAGGGGGACTGGACCCATATCGGCGTGGTTGCGGACGGCACCACGCTCAAGATCTACGTGAACGGTGTCGAGGCGGGCGCGGTCTCGGTCGCGCTTCCCGCGATTGCAGGTCCGATCACACTCGGCGGCACACTGGTCGGCTCGCTCGATGAAGTGCGCCTCTCCAAGACCGCGCGCCCGGCCGCGATGCTGCTCGCAATGGCCAATGCCGAAGGCCCCTCGAACAAGCTCGTCGGCGTGTCCGACACGGCGGAAAAGCAGGGCAACGGCGGCGGCGTGCTGTTCTTCATCGTCAGCAAGCTCGAGCCGGTCGACGCTTTCATCATCGGCTTGTGCATGATCCTGCTCACCATGGCGATCTCGCTGATGGTGGCGAAGATCCGCTACCTGAACGCGGCGGACAAGGGCAATGCCCAGTTCTTCACGCGCTTCAATGCGATGCACGAGGAACTTGTCCCGCTTGCGCAAGTGCAGGGCATCACCGAGCCGGAAGTTGCCTTCATCAAGACCACCTCGCCGCTCGCCCGCCTCTACGAGATGGGCATTGCCGAGCTCGACGTGCGCCGCAAGCACGGCTCGGCCCGCGCGCTTTCGGCTGAAGCAGTGGAAGCGATGCGCGCTGCGGTGGACGCGGTCTATGTCGAGGAGAACCAGAAGCTCGACAAGCTGATGGTCATTCTCACCATCGCGATCTCCGGCGGTCCGTTCATCGGCCTGCTTGGCACCGTGATCGGCGTGATGACCGTGTTCGGCGGCGTGGCGATGGCGGGCGACGTGAATGTGAACGCGATCGCGCCGGGTATCGCCGCAGCGTTGCTCGCGACGATCGCGGGCCTCGCCTGCGCGATCCCCGCGTTGTTTGGCTACAACTATCTGAACGGGCGGATCTCGGCACTGGCCGACCAGATGCGCGTGTTCATCGACCGCCTCATCACCCGCCTCGCCGAAATGCAGGCAGACGCCGCGCAGATGCGCGAAGCGGCAGAATAAGGAGCGCGACCCATGCAGGTAGGTGGCGGCCGCAAGGCCTATGACGACATCAACATCACCCCGATGCTCGACCTCGCGTACGTGCTTCTGGTGATCTTCATCCTCATGGCGACGGCTTCGGTGCAGGGCATCAAGGTCGATCTGCCCAAGGCAAGCTCGGCCAAGAGCCTCGTCCAGCCCAAGACCATTGCGCTCACGGTCAACGATCAGGGGCAGATCTTCATGGATGCCTTCCCGGTCACGCTGCCCGATCTCGAGACGCGCCTGCGCAACGCGAAGGCCTCGAACCCCGATGTGCCGATCGTGCTCAAGGGCGATACGACGACGCAATACGGCAAGATCATGGAAGTGCTCGATCTCTGCCGCAGGCTCGACCTGTCCAAGGTCGGGCTGGTGACCGGCAAGCCCACAGGGACCTGATCGCCAGCAGCCATGGCCAGCCGCCCCGCCTCTCCTGATCCATCCTCGGTTTCCGGGCCGCCTGCGTTCAATCCGAACGTCAAGGCCTCGCCGAAGCTGCGCCTGATCCAGGCGGGCGTCGGTGTGCTTGTGCTGCTCGCGGCGTACTGGATCTACGGGATCGTGACGGAAGTGCCGGGCGTGAAGGTGGAGCAGGCGCCGCCGCAGACGGTGGACATGTTGCCCCCGCCGCCACCCCCGCCGCCGCCTCCGCCACCCCCGCCCGATCAGCCGCCGCCCGATGCGAAGCCCGATCCTGCGCCGGTGCCCGAGCCTGCGCCCGCGCCTGCGCCCGATCAGCCCGCACCGATGAAGATCGACGGGCCTGCGCAGGCAGGCACCGATGCGTTCGGGCTTAGTGCCGGCAAGGGCGGCGGCATGGGCGGCGGCGGCAGCAACGGCACTTGCCTTGCGCCCCCCTGCGGTGGCGGCTCGCCGATCGCGACCGGGTTCTACACGCGCTATCTCAGCTCTGCGTTGCAGGAGCGGGTGCAGAGCAACGACAAGATCAATCGCCAGATCTTCAGCGCCGACTTTGCCGTGACGATCAGCCCGGGCGGGCAGGTCACCGCGGTCCAGCTGCTGCGCTCGAGCGGCAATGCCAAGCGCGACCAGACCCTGCTTGCGGTGCTGCAATCGATCCGCGGGCTGGATGCGCCGCCCGCCTCGTTCCGTTTCCCGCAAAAGATAACCGTCCGGGGCAGCCGTGGCCTCTGACCTGCACCCTATCGGGCCCGAGAGCCCTATCCGATCATGGAGTCCCGCAATGTCGCTGCGTCGTTCCGCCTCCCGCCGCGCCGGCCTGTCCGCAGCGCTCGCCGCGTTGCTGGCAAGCACCGCCGCCCAGGCCCAGACCGCGCCCGAAGCTGCTGCCGCGCCCGCGGCGGCAGCAGCACCCTCTGCTGATGCGATGACCAACCTCATCCGCTTGCTGGTCGCCAAGGGCACGCTGACGCAGGCCGATGGCGATGCCCTGCTCGCGCAAGCGCAGTCCGAGGCTGACAAGGCGCGCATGGCCGCCGCCACGCCGCCGCCGCCCCCGCCTCCACCGGCAGGGGCCGTGCGTGTGGCCCGCGTCCCCGAATCTGTGCGTCAGCAGATCCGCGACGAGATCCGCGGCGAGATCATGGCCCAGGCCGCCACCGAAGGCTGGGTGACGAAGGACCAGGCCGCGCCCGAATGGACGAGGCGCATCCGCATGTACGGCGATGTTCGCGTGCGCGCGCAGGGCGAGTTCTTCGCCGACACCAACTCCAACCAGATCCTCGACTTCGAATCGATGACGGCATCGGGTCTGCCGATCGATCTGGCCCGCCTCTCTTCGTACCAGTTCATCAACACCCGCAAGGACCGCAACAATCTGCGCTACCGCGCGCGGCTCGGCATCGAAGCCCACGTCGTCGACGGCGTGACCGCGACGATCGCGCTGGGTTCGGGCGACGACAACAGCCCGATCTCGGAAAACGCCAGCCTCGGTGCCAGCTTCTCGAAGCGCCCGATCTTCATCGATACCGCCGATATCGTCGTGAAGCCGTTCAAGTGGGCGACGCTGCAGTTCGGGCGGTTCGAAACGCCGTTCAACACCACTCCGCTGCTCTACGACGAGGATCTGCGGTTTGACGGCGTGTCCGCCTCGGTCAAATGGGCCGGCTTGACGGGCAAGGATTCGGCGCTCTCGCTGACCGGCGGGGCCTTCCCGCTCGACTATGGCTCGTCGGGTTTTCCCAATGTGGCGATCAACAAGCTGGCCTACCCGACCAAGTGGCTGTTTGCGGGTGAAGTCCGGCTGAAGACCCCGGTGGGGAGCGGCATCAGCATCGATGCCAGCGCGGCCTATCACAGCTATACCAACGTGCAGGGCCGCTTGTCCGAGCCGTGCAACCTCGATCTGGGCGATTTCTGCTCGACCGACGCCTTGCAGGCGCGCTTCCTGCGCAAGGGCAACACGCTGTTCACCCTGCGCAATCTCGTCGCCAACAGCACCGGCGTCTATCCGCAGCTGTTCGGCCTGAAGTTCGATTACAACATCCTCGATCTCAACCTGGCGGTGCGCGCGCCGATTTCGGGTGACGTCGGGGTCAAGATCGCGGGCGACTACCTGCGCAACCTTGGCTTCAAGCGCAGCGACATCTGCCAGGGCCGGTTCGACACGCCCGAGGCGTTCCTTATTCAGCCCTACAACAACTACGGCAGCGACGGGAACACGGCGCGCAACATCTGCACCAAGACCAACCCGACCAGCTTCATCGGCGGCAATATCGGCTGGCTGGCCAATGCCACGATCGGCCACGCGAAAGTCTACAAGAAGGGATCGTGGAGCGCGTTCGGCGAGTATCGCTATCTCCAGAGCGATGCGGTGCTCGATGCCTATACCGATAGCGACCTTCACCTCGGTGGCACCAACGTGAAGGGCTACATCATCGGCGCGGAATACGGCGTTGCCGACCGTGTTTCGGTGCGCGGCCGCTGGTTCAGCGGCAACGAGATTGCCGGCGAGCCGCTGGCGATCGACGTGCTGCAGATCGACTTCATGGCCCGGTTCTGACGACCGGCCCTATCCCGTTTCGCACCACCAGACGCCACGCAAGCACAAGCCCGAGGGACCCGGCATGAACCAGCGCAGCGAATCCGCCAGCGGTAACAGCACCGGCAGGCGTCAGCGGCTGCTCGCCAGCGCCAGCGCGCTGGTGCTCGGGCTCGGCTGCACCGTGCAGCCGGCTCAGGCGCAGATGGCGCGGCTGCAGGGTGCGGTTGGGGCCGTGCCGGTGATCACGCCCGGCACGACCGGAGGCACCGCCGCCGCGCTCCCGCAGCGTTCGGTGCGCATGCAGGAAGCGCTGGCAGCGCAGCAGGCAGCGCGCGATGCGGTCAAGTCGATGCGCGGCCTCGTCACGCAGGCACGCGAGGCTGCGCTCGCGGCAACCCGCGCACGGCCGACCGACGGGCTCTCGATCAAGGGGCTCAATCCCGCCGTTACCAAGGTCACCGCCTCGGTCGACGATGCGACCGGCCTTGGCACCTGGCAGGGGGCCCTGCTCCCGACCCAGACCGAGGCCGGCGGCAAGTTTACCGTCACGATCAAGCAGACCGAGTCCCGCGCGCTGCTATCGTGGAACAACTTCGACATCGGCGCGAAAACCACTTTGGTGTTCGACCAGAGCGTTGGCGGCAAGGCGCAAACCGACTGGGTCGTGCTCAACCGCGTGGTCGATCCGGGCGCGCGGCCCAGCACGATCCTCGGCTCGATCAAGGCACCGGGCACGGTGCTCGTGCTCAACCGTTCGGGCGTGATCTTCGGCAATGGCGCGCAGGTCAATGTCCACTCGCTGCTCGCCAGCAGCCTCGAGATCGGCAATTTCGCCAAGGATGTGGGCCGCGCCGCCGAAGACGCCAATTTCTTCACCGGGCTCTCGCTGAAGGAACGCAACACCGCTTATCTCGAGAACGGGCTGCTCGGCCCCTCGTCGAGCCCGGGCAAGTACAACGCGCTGCTCACTTCGAGCCTTGCGGGCTCGGGCCGCTATGTCGTGACCAATCCGGATGCGGCGTTCAGCGCTACGCCTGAAGGCGATGTTGTGGTCGATCGCGGCGCGAGCATCAGCGCGAGCGGCGGCGGCTTTGTCATCCTGACCGCCCCCAATGTTTCCAACGACGGCCAGCTCTCCGCGCCCGAGGGCCAGGTCAGCCTGCAGGCCGGGCGTGCGATCAGCTACACCGTCTCGACCGGCAGCGCGAAGGGCGCCGATCCCGATATCCGCGGCCTCATCCTGCGCACGCTGACCGAGGATGGCGGCGCTGTGGTCAACTCCGGCCTGATCGACGTGCCGCGCGGCTATATCTCGCTGGGCTCGGACCTGGCCGGAAGTGTCGTGAACGCGGGCCTGCTTGCCTCGACGACCAGCGTTTCGCGCAATGGCACGATTTCACTGACTGCGGGCACGATCCGCATTTCAGGCGGCAGCGACACGGCGCACGCCGGCGGCCTGGTGATCCTCAATGACGCGAGCACCGAGACGGTGCCGCAGGGGACCGCGGCCGAACCGCCTGCGTTCAAGACCTCGCGTATCGATATCGGCGGCGCCTACGTTTCGCTCCTCGCTGGCGGCTCCGCGCTGGGTCTGCTCGGCCCGGCCTCGGTCGATTTCGGCGCGAACTCGCTGCTGCTGGCGCCGGCCGCGAATGTGGCGATCGGCAGCCGCGCTTCGCAGACCTTCGATGCTGCCGCGCTCGCCTCGACCGGGCGCACCGTTTCGGTCGGCAGCATTACCGTGGGCGAGGGTGTGCGGATCGATGTCAGCGGCATCAAGGACGTCACGCTTGAGGCGAGCCGCAATGCGGTCACGATCTCGCCGCTCAAGGGCAACGAGCTGCGTGATACGCCCAACTACCGCGACGTGCGCACTGACGGCAGTTTCACGCTCAACGGCAAGACCGTCACCATCGATCCGCGCCGCAGCGGCGTGCGGGCGGACGGCGTCAAGTGGATCGGCTCGCCGCTGATCGAGGCGGGTTCTGCCGCCAGCCAGATCGGCGTGGGCGCGGCGGAATTGATGACCAAGGGCGGCACCGTCACATTCGGCGTTGCGGTGCTGCAGGGCGCCGATACTTTGGCGAACACGCCGCAGGTCAAGATCGCGAAGAGCGCAACCGTCGATTTCTCCGGCGGCTGGGTTCACTACAATGCCGGCTGGGTCGGCTCTTCGCGCCTCATCCGGGCTGACGGCAGTCTGGTCGATATTGCCGATGCCGATCCCAACGGCGTCTACATCGGCCTCGCCGATGGCTTCACCGAGTTGCAGAGCAAGTTCGGCAAGGCCGATACCTTTACCAACCGCGTCCTCGCCGGTCAGCGCTTCGATCCGTCCTACGATGAAGGCCGCGATGCCGGCGGCATGGTCGTTATCGGCTCGACCGCCTCGATCCGCGGCACGCTGCACGGCGATGCCTTTGCCGGGGAGCGCCAGTTGCGCGCGGGTGTGGTCGGCACGGCGGCGCCTGGCACCGCGCTCGATACGCGGCAGCTTCAGTCCACCGCGCAGCAGCTGCCCTCGGGTGGGTTCCTGCGCGTGGGCTCGTTCAGCGGGCCATCGGGCGTCGGTCTTGGCGGCGATATCCTCGTCCACGCGGCGGGAGCCCAGGATTTGCAAACGGGCAAGGGCGTGTTCCTGCTTTCGGATCGCCAGCTCAGCGAAGCGGGGCTTTCCGCGCTCACGCTCCAGACCAGCGGCGGCGTGACGTTCGGCGAGGGCAGCAACCTTGTCCTTGCCAACGGCGGCAAGCTGACGGTCGATGCCGGCCGAACGATCAATTTCGACGGAACCGTCACCGCGCGCGGCGGCTCGATCGCGGCGCGCACCTACGAACTCGCCGGTACGATCTACCGCTCCTCGATTGCCGCGACCGGTTCGGTCTTCGACACCGCAGACGACGCCAAGTTCGCCTATGCGCGCGGTGAGGCGCTGCCGGGTCTGTTCGACATCAACGTCAACGGCACGCTCGATGTGGCGGGACTGTGGAGCAACGACTTCCTCGCGCTCGGCAAGATGCCCTCGGGCCAAGCCTGGACCTCGGGCGGCGCGATCAGTCTCACCGTGGCGCCCAAGGTGCTGCTTGCGGAAGGCACCGATCTCGAAAGCGCGACGTACGCTGTCGACTTGTCCGGCAGCATCCGTCTCGCCAAGGACGCGCTGCTCAACGTCTCCTCGGGCGGCTATGTCGATCCGACCGGCGCGCTGGCGCTCACCGCGCGCGGTGGCAGCGTCTCGCTGATCAACGCAACGACTTACGCCTCGCTCTCGCAGACGCCGGCCAATGTGAACGAGCTCTCGACCACTGATCTTCCGGTGGGCGGTGAGAACCAGAGCGTCGCCTTCTCGCCCTACACCGCGGACAACGGCAAGCTGGTGCGCGGCGCGCTTGCCCCGCGCGAGCAGCGCTCCACCGTCAGCTTCGAGGCTGCAAACTTCAAGGGCTTCAGCTTTGGCGGCGGCGGTACTTTCAAGCTTGTCGCGCCGCAGATTGCGCTCGGCGGCACCCGCCCGCAGACGGGCTCGTGGCTCGGCCTCGATTTCCTGCAACAGACCGGCTTTGGCGGGCTCGATCTCACCACCTTCCGCAGCCGCGTCTACGACGATCTGTTCAAGGGCGGTGTAGGCGGCGGCTCGGCCTTCTTCGAGACGACACGCTTCGTGATCGGCAAGGGTGAGACGCTCAACCTCAGCCAGGCGCTGCTCCCCAATTTTGTCGATCCGGCCACCTCTGCCAAACTGGCGACGCTCGCCACCGGCAGTGATGTCACCAGCGTCGTGTCCGCAAGCGTGCCGACCGAGGCCTTCGACCAGCGCGCCGCGACGCTGACGCTGGGCGGCCTTACCGAACTCACCGTGGCCAAGGGCGGCACGATCACCGGCGCGGCCGGGGCTTCGATAACCGCGCCCAAGTTGCTCAATCAGGGCACGATCCGGATCGTCGGCGGCAAGATTCTCCAGCGCGCGGTCCTGCCCGAAGTGCTGTTCGGCCAGTCCATCGGCGTCAAGGACGCAGCCAATGGCGGCCGCGGTCTCGACGACGTGCTGGGCGGCCGCATCGAGGGTGCCGGTTCGCCGCAGTACAGCGAGAATGCCAAGTCCAAGGTCAGCGATGCCGACGGGCTGCTCACCAATGGCGAGCTGTTCTCCAAGGCCGGCTCTGACCAGACGGTCTACTTCCTTGGCGCGCTCGACAAGGATCAGGGCATCAAGCTCGACGCGGGCAGCGTGACCGATCTTTCCGGCGGTGCCGTGTTCGATCCGCGTGCGCCCGTCGGCGCCGATGGCCGGCGCCTCGCGCGCGGTACGCTTTACGACGGCGGCTCGATCAGCACGGCAAGCACTTTCGTCAACCCGGCGAATGCGCTGTTCAGCACGCCAAACTATGGCGATCCGCGCTATCAGGTGCTGATCGGCGGCAACCCGATCACGTATGCCGGCAGCACGGCCGGTGCCAAGATTGCTGTGGGTGCCGGTGCCCTGATCGACATCCGGGGCGCCGCCGCGCAGTTCGACCAGCAGGATTCGAGCGGCAATTTCGTGCTCGCGGACCAGTGGTCGAAGGGGGGCTCGATCCGGGTGCTGGCGGGCGGTTCGCTTGCCGGGGCCCGGATCCGCAGCGCGGGCGGTGCACCCGCGGCGGAAGGCGGCACGCTTGAATGGTTCGCGCCGACGCTGATCTCGGCCTACGGCGACCGCGCCGGCGAGAGCGGACTGCTTTCGGCAGCGCAGATCGAGGACGCTGGCTTCACCACGATGATCGCGCGCGGCTCGCTGACGGTCGAGGGCGGCACGCGGCTCTCGCTTGGCAAGGCCTTCATCCTCTCGTCGGCCGATCTGCCGACGAGCTCGGTCATCGACCGCGATCTGCAGGTCAGGGTCCGCCTCTCCGGCAGCGGCGATGCGGCGATCGAGGCGCCCTACATCCGCTTGTCCAGCCTCGCCCAGAGCGCGCCGGGCAACCTTGATGCGGGGACTGCTGGCGAATTGACCTTCGCCGGCAAGTCGGTCGATCTCGTCGGCGGCCTCGGCTTCTCGGCAGGCGAAGTGCGCTTCGAGGCGGAACGCGACGTGCGCCTGATCGGCGTCAAGCAGGCAGTGCCCAGCCTGACTGTGCTGACCGGTGTCACCGGCAGCATCGTCGCCAGCGGCGATATCGCGTTCAAGGCGAGCCAGATCTATGCGACCACCGGCACCGGCAATCTCCAGGCGCTGATCGAGGACCAGCGCAACGGCACCAGCAACAGTGCGGCACAGCCGTACCTGATCGCGAGCTTTGCTGAAAACGGCACGATCTCGTTCGCCTCGAACGGCGGCGCCGTGCCGGATTCGCCGCTTTCGGCGGGCAGCTGGCTGCGCGTGCTCGCCGCGCAAATCCGGCAGGACGGCGTGCTGCGCGCGCCGCTCGGCCTGATCGAGCTGGGTTCCTCGGCGGCGCGGCTCATCCCCGGCTCGCTCAATCTGGCGCCCGCCACCCGCAGCATCACCTTCGGCGCCGGCAGCGTGACGTCGGTCAGCGGCACCGGGCTCAATGTGCCTTATGGCCAGACGACTGACCTCACCGAATACTACTTCGCCCCCGGGGTCAGCGCGGCGCTCACCACCGCGCCCACCGGGCAGCTCGTGCTTTCGGGCGCGGACATCACCATCGGCACCGGCGCCAAGATCGATGGGCGCGGCGGCGGCGATGTGTTTGCCTATGAATTCGTCTCGGGCACCGGCGGCTCGCGCGATGTGCTCTCGCGCCTCAACGCCGATGCCTTCAGCAGCAACGATGGTCTGCAATATGCCGACGGGCGGCAGGTCTATGCGATCCTGCCGGTCGAGAAGGCCGGGCTGGTTGCTGGCTACGATCCGATCTATTCGGATGACTACGGCGCGGGAACCGGCGATCTCTACGGAGCCTCGGCAGGCCGCACCGTCCATCTTGATGGCGGACCGGGCGTGCCGGCAGGCGATTTCCTCCTGCTCCCGGCGCATTACGCGCTGCTGCCCGGTGCGCTGCGTCTGGTCGAGAACACCGATGCGCAGGCACCCTATGTCGGCGCATCGACCCAGCTGCTCGATGGCAGCGTGCAGGTCGGCGGCACATTCGGCACCGCGGGCACCGCGTTCCGCGATTCGCAGCGCCGCTCGTTCACGGTGCAGAGCGCCGACACGTTCAAGAAGTACTCCAAGCTTCAGGTCACGTCGGGCACCGAGAATTTCGACAAACTGGCGGACAAGCAGGGCCGAGCCGCCCCGCGTTCGCCGCTCGATGCCGCGCGCTTCGTGATCCGTCCGGGCGAATCGTTCACGGCGGGCGGCACTTTCGATGTGGGTGCTTCGGGCAAGGGCCGCGGCGCGCAGTTCGATATTGCCGCCTCGGCCATCGCGATCCGGTCCGCCGCCGGTGGTGCGGACACGCCGGGCGTGCTCTCGCTTTCCACCGAGACGCTGGCCAATCTCAACGCCAACAGCCTGCTGCTGGGCGGCGTGCGGCAGGACAAGGCCGACGGCACCACGCGCATCGACGTGACTGCAAAGACCATTTCCATCGCGAATGGCGTTTCGCTCAGCCTGCCCGAAATGATCTTTGCCGTCGCGGGCGAGGATTCGCGGATCACCGTGGGGGCAGGGGCCTCGCTGACGGCGACGGGTACGCTTGCCGATCTGCGCACCGGCAACTTCGTGGTCGGCTATGAGAAGAACGATACCGGCGTGGTCAGCGCGTTCGACAACACCGGCATCGGCGCATTGCTGCGGCTTTCGAGCGGGCCTGACCGGCTCGTCACGCGCAATCTCGATCCAGATGCCACTAACGCTGCGCTCGCCAGCGCTTCGCTCAGGATCGCCAGCGGCGCCTCGCTCAAGGGCAATTCGGTTGCGCTCGGGGCCAGCGGCACCGTGCGGTTCGGCAGCAGCGCAACACTCGATGCCAGGGCGGTCAGCCTTTCCGGCGTGGCCATCAGCTTCGGCAGCGGCGGGATCGATGCCGATTTCGCGGCCAAGCTTGCCGCGGCAGACCGGCTGACTCTGCAATCGCGCCGGGTCATCACGCTCGGCGATGCACTGCCTGAGCGGTTCAACACGCTCGCCATCGATGCCCCCGGCCTTGCCGCCGATGGCAGCGATGTCACGCTGCGCGCCAAGGCGGTCGAGTTTGGCAACGCGGGCGCCGATCGCGGCGGCTGCAGCAAGGCAGGCGTTGCCGCCTGCGGCTCGGCCAATGCGCTGACCGTCAAGGCGGACGAGATCAGTTTCGGCAGCGGCACCTTCCGGCTCTACGGCTTTGACAGCGGCGTGACGCTCGATGCCGCCAAGGGCATCTACGTCACCGGGAAGGGCGCGCTCGCGCTCGATGATCCGGACGCTTCGGGCCCGGTGCGGCTGACCATGAAGACGCCGCTGCTGGCGGACCGCTCGGCTACCACGGCGGCGGACGTCAAGTCGGGCGGGGCGGACTATGCCTTCCTCACGCGCGGCCGTGTCATCGTCGACGGCACTGGCCGCACCGCGCCCACGGCGTCACCCGCCGCTTCGGCCGGATCGATCATCGCGTTCGGCTCGGCCGATTCCGCCGTCGCCGGCCTTACACTCAACAACACCACGGTCCGCGCCACGGCGGGCATCGTCGAGGCGCGGGCGCGCGGCGATATCGCCATTACCGGCACAACCACGATTGCCGCACCCGGCTTCACCACGCGCATCGGTGCCACCGAAGACGCGCTTGTCGCCACCGCCGGTGGCGGCACGATCACCCTGCAATCGAACCAGGGCAACGTTTCGCTCGCCAAGACCGCCTCGCTGATCGTGGACAACGGAATCGGCAGCGCTGGCGCGCTCAATCTCGTTGCCGCGCGCGGTACGATCGATCTCGGCGCGAGCCTTAACGGCGGGATCGGTGCGGGCAAAACCCGCGCCGCCTCGCTGCTGCTCGATGGCGCCGCAATCACCGATGGCGCCGGCGGCGCGTTCGATTTCGGCACGTTCGTCTCGCGCGATGGCGCAAAGTTTGGCGGCGCGCTGCAGATCCACACCGGCACCGGCAACCTCGCGCTCGCCGCCGGGCAGACGGTGAAGGCAAGGAGCGTCACGCTCGCCACCGATCAGGGTCGGATCACCATCGCCGGCACGATCGATACCTCGGGCGCCGATGTCTCGAAGCTCAAGCTGACTGATCCAGCCTATGCAACTGCCGATGTGAATGGTGGCGACATCGCGCTTTATGGCGCGGACGGCGTGACGCTCGCGGCAACGGGCAAGCTCCTCGCAAGGACCTCGGGCTACGGTGCGGGCGATAGCCGGCAGGCGCATGGCGGCAACGTCACGCTCGGTATCGCGGCCGACACAGCCGCCGTCACTGTCGCGTCCGGCGCGGTCATCGACGTTTCGGCCACCCGTCCCGGTGACCGCCTCGTCTCTACTGTGGTCAAGGATCCTGCGACGCTGACCCAGACCACCGCTTTCCGCCTCGCGGCTGGTGATCTTGGCGGTACTGTCACCTTCCGGGCACCTGTGATCGAGAACGACAGCAAGGTCGATATCCGGAGCAGCGGCACGATCACCGGCGCACGCGAAGTGGCGATCCACGCCTTCAAGCGTTTCGATCTTGATGCGATTGCCGCCTCCGGGGCCTTCAGCGGGATCAGTCTTGACGGCGGGGGCAACATCCACCTCGATGCAGCAGCCACCGGCAAGCCCAATTTCCTCGCCGATCTCACGGCCTCTGGCACGCTCCCGCAGTTCGTGCGGAACTTCTCCGTCACGCTCAAGAACGGCGGCAGCCTTGCCGGTATCCGCGTGCGGCCGGAGATGGAGCTTTCCGCCACGCGCGGCGTGATCCTCGATAGCAACATCAATCTCGGCGCGGGCCGGATTACCGACTACGTCGGCGCGCTGGCGGATGGCTTCATCGTCCCGTCCGAACTCGGCCCGGACGCCAATGGCAACCCGCGCTACGAAGTGGTTGCCGGCAAGGAAGCGGCACTCTTCGCCAAGTATGTCGACATGACCTACCGCGTTGGCGGCAAGGTGACCGGCGAGGCAGGCGTGTTCACCCTGCGCGCCGGCGGCAGCGTCCAGGTGGCAAACAGCATCAGCGACGGCTTCTTCGCCTTCCACGACCGGACCGATGCGGACTACATCCAGCACCAGCTCGGCGGCGGCGACCGTTCGTTCCACCCGGCGATCCAGCTCGATTGTGCCTTCGGCGGACTGTGTGACGATACGCTGCCCAGCTACAGCGCGCGCATTGGCCGCCGGCCGCCGGCGGACGACGAACTGATCGTCATCGACCTGAGCTTGCCGGTCCAGGGCACGCAAAGCACGCCGATCTTCGTCCACTCACCCTACAGCGCGAGCGCCAACAGCGTCGCGGCCAATGGCACCGGCAATGGGATCGGTGTGGGCGAACTGTTCCCGCTGGTCGATGGCAAGGCGGTCGCCTCGTCCGATATCCGTCTCATCGCGGGCGCCGCGGCAGGATCGGCTGACCCGACGCAGCTCGATCGCTCGTCCAAGGGCGATGTGGTGATCGCGGGCGAGAAGTCCTATTCGGTCGTCGCGCGCGAAGGGCGCTACACCATCGGCGGCGGCGTCCAGCTGGGCTTCGATCAGGGTGACGGCACCTACATCTACGGCAATACCAGCGGCGATTTCTTCACCCGCACCTTTGCCGACATTACCGATCCCGCTACCGCGCGTGATTTCTACACCAAGCTCACCTGGGGTAGCGACAGCCAGCTTTCGGATGAGGCGCTTGCCGCGGCGCAAACCTTCTTCGCCGGCAACCGCTTTATCCGCGAGGATGGTGTCGTCACCGGGGTCTACGCCTCGCTTGGCCAGGTCGCGGATTTCCTCGCGGGCGACTATGGAACCACCTACCGCTCGCTCGTCGCGCCCGATATCTCGATCGAGACCGACGTGCCCGTCAGCTATCCGGGCACCAAGGTCTTTTACCGCCCGTTGGTGCGCACCGGCGATGGCAACATCAAGATCGCCGCGGCGCGGGATATCGATCTCGTCGGCTCCAGCCGCGTGACGTACCGCGATCTCAACAGCCTTTCGCGCGATGAGTTCGGCGATCCGCTCGAAGCCGGTTTCGACAACGCCCAGGTCGGCGGTTCGGCGGTCTACACCGCCGGCACGCGCCTTGCGAAGCTGGGCTCGGTCTCGCTCGACGCCGCTTCCTTCGACAAGGGTACCGAGAAGCTCGACTACATTCCCTCGACGCAGGGCGCGCTCGACTTCGGCTCTGCACTCACTGGCAATGGCGGCAATGTCACGCTTGTTGCCGGGCGCGATGTGATCGGCCGCCGCGATGTCTGGACCGAGACTTTCCTCGACAATGGCCTCGATATCGAAACCACGCTGCCCGGCTACGAATCCGGCACCTCGACGCTCGATACCACGCGGGTCGGTTCGGCCAGCCAGCGCTGGCGGCTGGGCCGGGTCGGGCTCGATTCGACGATCGCCATTGTCCCGCAGCTGTTCACCTCGGGCGTCGGCGCGCTGTCGGGCGGCGATGTCACCATCACCGCAGGCCGCGATGTGAGCGATCTGACCGTGGCGCTCGACAATTCGGTCGTTACGCAGACCGACGGGCAGGGGCGGCGCGTGCTGGTCACCAGCGCAGGCGGCAATCTGTCGCTCAGCGCTGGCCGCGACTTGCTGGGCGGCCAGATCGATCTCGCGCAGGGTATCGGTCGCATTGCCGTGGGCCGCTCGGTCGGCGCCGCGGGTGAGACCCTGACCTCGGGCAGCTACGAAGACCGCGTTGATGCGCCCGATCGGCGCAACCTGCTGCGCGTGCGCGTCAGTGATGCGACTGTCAGCCTTACCGCGCGCGGCACGGTCGATCTCGGCGGGCTCGGCGCGCTTGGTGCCAACGAGGCTTCCGCGACGATCGACCTCCAGCTGAACACGGCCGGCTTCTTCAGCCCGATCGCCTCATTCAGCGCGGCGACCATGGGCACGCTCAATCTCGCGGCCAACCGGCGCGAGCAGCGCGTGCTGTTCACCGCGCAGGATACCGATGCCGAACGCGCCTCGTTCCTGCTCGGCAACGTGCTGCCGCCCTCGCTTCTCCTGAGTTCGCTTTCGGGCGACCTCCAGCTCGGCAACGGCTCGCCGTTGCTGCTTTATCCCAGCCGCTACGGCCAGCTCAGCCTTGTCGCCGGTGGCGACATGGGCCGCTTCGCGCTGGCGATGAGCGACGCCAATCCGTCTGACCTACCGGGTGCGTTCACCGTCAGCCAGCTGGTCAGCCAGTCGAGCGCGCTGCTGCGTCTCAACGGTCTCGGCTTCACCTTCGGCGGCGTGGTCCAGCCGACCGACGATGTAACCTTGCGCCTGCTGCACGATCGCAACATTCTCCACGCGGGCGATATCCGGGTGGCGGAGATCTTTGCCGGCGGGTCGATCAGCCAGGTCCAGCTCAATCTTGCCAAGGCGGCGCGGATCAACGCCGGGCTCGATATCGTCGACTTCTACTTCGAAGGGCAGAACCTCGCCGTTTCGGACGTGACGAGCGTGCTGGCCGGACGCGACATCACTGCCACGACCCAGCTGCCCGATCTCAACAACGCGTTCACCGGCCGTCCCTTCACCGGCATCACCAACTTCGTCGTCGGCGGCCCCGGTACGCTTACGGTGCAGGCTGGCCGCGATCTCGGACCGTTCCTCAATTCGGCAACGGTTGGCGGGGTGAGCTATGCCGGCGGCATTCGCACCATCGGCAACGAAGCCAACCCGTGGCTGCCCTCGCAAGGCGCGGATATCTACGCGCTGTTCGGCGTGGCCAAGGGCGCGGACTACACCGCGCTGCGCTCGACCTATCTCGATCCCGCCAATCTTGCGAAGCTGGACGGCGATCTCTTCGTCCAGAACGTCGATTCCGCCGGGAACCGGACGCCGGACCGCAGCAAGCCGATCTATGCACCCAAGCTGGCGCTCTGGCTCAAGGACAATGCGCCAACAGCCTTCGCCAGCGTGTTCGCCGATAATCCCGGCCTTTCGGGCGACGCGCTGACGGCCGCCGCCTACGGCCGGCTTGACAAGCTCTACGCCGCCTTCACCGGCCAGGTGTCGGAACTGCAGCAACGCCAGTTCCTCATTCGCGAGGTCTATTTCGGGGAGATCGCGGCGCCCGCGGATCCCAAGGGCGCCTCCTACCAGCAATATGTCCGCGGCTACCGCGCGATCCAGACGCTGTTCCCGGCGACGCTGGGCTACACCGACAATCTCGCCACGTTCGAGACCGATCCTGCCTCGGTCAGCGCGGATCACCCACTTGGCGAAGCGGTGAAGAAGATCGTCGATGGCGAACCTGCGCGTGCTGCACGGATCATCACCGGCAATGTCGATTTGCGCCTTGCCACGATCGAGACCGGGCGCGGCGGCACGATCGACATCCTCGGGCCCGGCGGCGATCTCATTGCCGGCTCGGTCGTGCGCACCTCAGAACAGGCGGCGCGCAAGACCACGCTCTACAGCCAGACCGGGGTGGACTTCTTCCGCAACGGCTTCGGGCTCAATCGCTCGCCAGTGGGCATCGAGGCGATCCCGATCGGCTTCGAAGGCGTACTCAGCCTGCGCGGAGGCTCGATCCAGTCGTTCACCGATGGCGACTTCCGCCTCAATCAGAGCCGCCTCTTCACGCTGGCGGGCGGCGACATCACGATGTGGTCGTCGAACGGCGATCTCAATGCGGGCCAGGGCCCGAAGACGGCTTCGAACTTCCCGCCGATCGTGCTGCGCTTCACGCCCAACGCGGTGGGCGAGGTGGATTCGGTCGGCAGCGTTTCGGGTGCCGGTATCGCGGCGCTGAGGCCCAGCCTCGACGTTGCGCCCTCGCGCGTGACGCTGATTGCGCCGGTCGGCACCGTCGATGCGGGCGATGCCGGCGTGCGCGCCTCGGGTGACGTGTTCGTCGCGGCGGCCCGTGTCGCCAACGCGGACAACTTCAAGGTCGGCGGCGTCTCGGTCGGCGTGCCGACCACCGCGGTCGTCGCGGCGCCCGCCGCGCCGGCGAGCGCTGCCGCCGCCACCGCCGCCACCGCCGCGCAGGCGGGCGCGCAGCAGCGCAGCGACAGTGCTGACCGCCGTTCGATCATCCGGGTCGATGTGCTAGGTTTCATTGGCGGCGACAGCGGCAATTGCCCGAGCGGCCGCTTCGATTCGGAAGGGCGCTGCGTCAACTGACCAGGCCCAGCATCAGGACATTCTGCATGAACATCGCGTCTCGCTTTTCCGCACTCGCCCTGTTGATCGCCGCCGCTGCCGCGCCGCTCGCGGCCCAGGCGCCCGCACCTGCTGCGCCCGCCGCGCCGACGCTGGGTGGGCCGCTCATCGCGGGCGTCTGCCTGCTCTCGCGCGAGGCTGTGCTCGCCAATGCCAAGGTCGGGGTCTACGCCTCGCAGCGGATCCGGCAGTTGACCGAGGAAGCGCAGGCCGAAGTCAATGCCGACCGCAAGCCGATCGAGGCTGATCTGGTGGCGCTGCGGGCGCAGGCCGCCAAGCTCACGCCCGAGCAGCGCGCCGCACAGGAAAAGGCGCTCGCCGCCCGATTTGCACCGATCCAGACCAAGGCCGAGCAGCGCACTCGCGAGATCGAGAAGACCCGCGCCAAAGCCATCGACGCGATCGGTCAGCAGCTTCAGCCGGTGATCGCAGCGGTCTACACGCAGAAGGGCTGCGGTCTCCTGCTTGATCGCAATACCGTTCTGGGCGGCAACATGGGCAATGATCTTACCGCTGCGGTGGTTGCCGGGCTTGATGCGCGGCTGACCTCGATCACCATCCAGCGTGAAGATCTGTCCGGCGCGGCACCAGCACCGGCCAAGTAGTATTCCGTAGAATTTGCAGTCCCAATTGGAACCGATCCGGTCCGCGCGGCAGCATCCGCCAGCGGGCCGGGAAGGTGCTGTTTTTGCGGCGTTTGCTTCGCGGCTTTGCGCCTTCTGACAGTGCCGCATGCGGCCCGATCGCGCACGCTGGGTGTCATGGCGAGTCACATGCCCGGCACTGTGAAATGTTCATCACAGAAGTGTCACCACCCAAAAATAGAGGGGTCCCCGGGGGACGAATCAAACCGCCCGACAACGCGAAGAATCCTGCCCAGGGAGGCTTCGTCACGTGCGGCATTCGGACCCTGCCAAGTCCTTTGGAAAAAAGGGCGCTGAACAGTTCAACAGCATCAGGGCCAGCCCGGATTCCTTTCGGTGGGAAAACGGGGAGCAACTGAGATGAAAGGGATATGAAATGTCGAACAACCTGAAAACGCAGTTGCTCATGGCGACCGCCATGTTCACCGCGTCGAGCACGGCCGTCTTCGCGCAGGCGACCCCTGTGCTGCAGTACCCCGCCGCCGAACTGCACGGCATGGGCGCTTCGTCGATCGCCGTGGTTCTGCCGCGCGAAATGAACTGCTTCGGTCCCGGCACCGGCCCGAACAAGGTCGGTGACAGCAACGGCTCGGCCCAGAACCTGAGCGCTGAAGGTTCCTACACGCCGGCCACCGGCGCCGCGTTCAACTGCGTCACGCAGCACATCCAGCCCGACGTGGGCGGCAAGTACATCTCGACCGGTTCGGGCGCTGGCCGCACCGCCTGGCGCAACCTGAGCACCGTTTCTGCTCTGCCCGGCACGACCGCCACCAACAAGTTCCCGACCGAGTTCGGCGCTTCCGCCGCTGCCTGGCCGAGCCCGCACTTCATCTTCACCGACTCGCCGATGTCGAGCTCGGACATCAGCACCTACGCAACCAACGCTGCCACCAAGAAGGCCGGTGCGCTGATCCAGGTGCCGTTCTACGTGCTGCCCGTCGCGATTGCCTACAACCCGGTTTATGGCCGCAAGGCCGGCGTTGACTACAAGTTCAACGTTGCCACCCCGGTGCTCGGCTACGATGGCCAGTCGGCTGGCGGTCTGCGCCTGACCAAGCAGGTCTACTGCGGTATCTTCAACGGCTACATCACCAACTGGAACGATGTCCGCATCGAAGCGCTCAACATTGCCCCCAAGGCGAAGACCGCCACGTCGCTGCGTGACCCCGCTGACTCGGCGACCCGCTGGTCGACCGACGGCGCTCCGATCCGCCTCGTCGGCCGTCTCGATAACTCGGGCACCACCGACATCTTCACCCGCCACCTCGCGGCTGCCTGCGGCGGCGGCATCATGGGGACGGGCCGTCCGAACCTCTACCTGAACGCTGCGCAGGCGCTGCCCTACAACACCTCGTCGGGTATCAACCTGCCGACCAGCGGTTCGTACAAGACCACCGCCACCAACGGCACGGCTTTCGCCGGCACGACCAACCTGATCAGCGGCGCGATCTTCACGATCGGTTCGGGCATCAGCGGTACGGAAGCGCCGGGCAAGTTCCTGCTTGCCAACCTGAACGACGGTGTCGCCGCGGCGATCGAAGCGACTGCGGATGTGCCTTCGGCTTCGGACAGCGCCTTCCTGCTCAACGGTAAGGTTGGCTATGTCGGTGCGGACTACGTCCGTCCGGCGCTGAGCCAGACCCTCCATGCCGCTGCGCTCGAAGTCGGCAACTCGTCGCAGACCAAGAAGCCGAACTTCGTGCTTCCGACGGCAGCGAACGCTTCGCTTGCTTTCGGCACGCTGATTGTTCCGCCGGAATCGGACAAGGGCGGCAAGTATGTCAAGGGTGGTCTCTTCAGCCGCTCGAACCCGGCCGACTGGTATGAAGCGCTGTACTCGGGCGCCTCGACCCTCGCCAACGCGCCGGTTGGTTACCCGATCACGGGTACCACCCAGCTCGTCACCGGCACCTGCTTCGCCGATCCTGCGGTTCGCAACGCGCTCGTCGCCTTCCTGGCGGGTTCGCTCGGCCGTCTGACCGCCGCTGCGACCACCGTTCCGGACAAGAAGACGCTCAGCCTGATGTTCACCGGCACCGCGGTGAAGACGCTCGGCGTCAAGGCGCAGATGGGCATTGCTCCGCTGCCGAAGGCCTGGGCGACCGCGCTTTACGAGACCTTCCTGGTCCGTTCGAAGCTCAAGGCCGCCGATGGCAGCCTGCTGGTCGATCGCAACCTCTACATCCAGAACGGCGTGCCGACCCTCAAGGGCACCGGCACGGTGGATCAGGCGACGGGTCTGAAGCGCACGACGGTCAAGAACGTCCTCGTGGCCGCCGATCTGGCCTCGAAGGTCAGCAACACCGTGAAGGGCAAGACGGTCTTCACGGAAGCTGGTCCGAACAGCACCTGCGAAGCGACCTTCGGCGTCGGCAACTGATCCTGCCAGCCTGAAGAAGAATGGGGCGGCTCCGGGAAACCGGGGCCGCCTTTTTCTATGCGGTGCGACGAAAGGCAGCACGGGGGCAGCCCGTTCTGGAGCGAAACTTTATTCTCAGGATCGTTCCGTTTGAAGCGCCGCAAGGCTTCGCGCATTTCGCGCAGAGCGGTTCTGCCGGCAGACGGGTCGTGTTTGAGCCGCCTTCAAGGAAAATTAGCTAATTCACGAAAAGTTCAGGGTTTCGTTCCTACAAAGTGTGTGTCACTTTCCTGTCGGGCAGGTGAACGTTTATATCCCTTTTCCTTGGCGGCGGTGGCTTCGGCTTCCGCCGCCATTTTTCAATCCGCGCCCTGCGCACCCAGTGCACGAATGACGCGCGAGATATCGTCCGCGCTGATCGCGCCTTCTGTCATGGCAAGGTTCCCGGTGCGATTATCGCGCACCACGATGGCCGGCGTCCCGGTAACCTTGGCGGCGTTTGCCGCATCGAATTCCTGCCCCAGCGTCTGGACCGTCTCGGGCGCATGCACACAGGCATCCAGCTTCGGCAGATCGCGCACGCCGGCCTCCTGGGCGAGCGCTTCCACGCTGGTTGATGCCGGCAGGCCCGCGCCATTGGTTCGGGTCAATTCCATGTAGCGGTCCAGAAAACGGTAGTATCCCGCAGGCGGAGTCTGCTGGCCAATGCACAGGGCCGTGGCCGCTGCCATGAACGCCGCCCGGCCATGCATCGGCAGCGGCAGCAGACGGACGGCGAGGTTGACCCGTCCGCCGCTCGCATCAACGACCAGTTCCGGCGTGCGCCCCAGCATCTTGCAATAGGGGCATTCTGGATCGAGCCACACGATAACGCTGAAATCGCTCGCGGGCTGTCCGTAGACCGGCTCACGCGCGGCATCGACCGGGGCGACTGCACCGGCGCTGTGCCAGATGGAACTTGTATCGGGCTGGGCGGCAGCCGGCGAGGCGGCGAGCGAAACAAGGGTGCAAGCGGCCAGCAGCGGGCGGCCCAGAACTTGGCGGAGACTATGCATCGGCGGGCCTTCGGCTCAAACTGTGTAACAGGCATGACAGCGGTCGATCGCCGATCACGCAAAGCATAGGCCCCGATTTCGCTCTAGGCAATTTGGCGCGGTCTTGTATATCTCGGGATATAGCTGACTGGAGCCTTGTCCGTGTTGTCCCTTGTCCGCCGCGTCCGGCCACTGCTGATCCTCTGTGCAGTCCTGCTCGCCGCGCTTGCCGTTCCCGTCCGGGCGCAGCCGCGCGGTCCGCTGGTGCTGGCGGCGGCAAGCCTGCAGGAAGCGCTAACCGCTGCGGCCGACAGCTGGGCGCGCAAGGGCCACGCGCGGCCGGTACTTTCGTTTGCCGCGTCCTCGGCGCTGGCCCGCCAGATTGCGGCCAAGGCACCGGCCGATCTCTTCTTCTCGGCCGATCAGGAATGGATGGACTATCTGGCGGCGCGCAACCTGATCGTCTCCTCCACCCGCGCCGATGTCCTCACCAACCGGCTCGTCCTTGTCAGCGCCGCAGCGAGCAAGGTGAGCCTTGCCGTGCGCCCGGGCTTTGCGCTCGCGCCGGCGCTGGGGGGCGGACGGCTCGCGCTCGCCGATCCTGATGCGGTGCCTGCCGGGCGCTATGCCAAGGAAGCGCTGACCAATCTCAAGGTCTGGGCAAGCGTCGAAGGCAGCCTCGCCCGCGCCGAGAACGTGCGCGCGGCGCTGGCGCTGGTGGCGCGCGGGGCAGCACCGCTCGGCATCGTCTATGCTACCGATGCGCGGGCCGAAGGCAGCGTGCGCGTGGCAGGCTGGATCCCGGCTACGGCCCACAAGCCGATCACCTATCCGCTGGCCCGCCTTGCCGCCGCAACGAACCCGGAAGCAGAGGGCTTCCGTCGCTTCCTCCTTTCGCCAGAAGGCAAGGGCATCTTCCGCCGCTACGGCTTCGGCACCCGCTGAGCGCTGTTGAGGCCGGGATGGGCATGACGGGGGAGGAATGGGGCATTGTCATGCTTTCGCTGCAGGTCAGCCTCGCGGCGACGTGCGGCGCGCTGCCGCTGGCCTTCCTGCTGGCGTGGGTGCTCGCGCGGCTGAGCTTTCCGGGCAAGATCCTGCTTGATGGTCTTGTCCACCTGCCGCTGGTGCTGCCCCCCGTCGTCATCGGGTGGCTGCTGCTGATCGCCTTCGCGCCCGAGGGGCCAGGCGGGCGCCTGCTTGCGTTGTTCGGGGTGACTGTGCTGTTCCGCTGGACGGGCGCGGCTATCGCCGCAGCCGTAATGGCGCTCCCGCTGATTATCCGCGCGATCCGCCTGAGCCTTGAAGCCGTCGATCCCCGGCTCGAGCAGGCCGCGCGCACGCTGGGCGCCGGGCCCTGGCGCACCTTCGCGACGATCACCCTGCCGCTTGCCTCGCCCGGCGTGGTGGCAGGCGCCGTGCTTGGCTTCGCGCGCTCGCTCGGCGAGTTCGGCGCGACGATCACCTTCGTATCCAACATTCCGGAGGAGACACGCACCCTGCCGCTGGCGATCTACGCCGCGCTCCAGCTCCCGGACGGAGACAGCGCGGTCTGGCGGCTGGCTGCGATCGCCGTCGTGCTTTCGCTCGCGGCGCTTGTGGCATCCGAGGCGCTGACCCGGGCGTCATGGCAAGGCCAGTTGCGGGGGCGCGGCAGCCATGTCCTTTGACATAGACCTCGCCCTGCAGCGCGGGGAGCGGACGATCACCTGTCGCTTCTCGGCGGCTGCGGGGATCACCGCACTCGTCGGGCCATCGGGCGCGGGCAAGTCGAGCGTGCTTGAGGCGATTTCTGGTCTGTTGCGGCCTGTCGCCGGGCGGATCGTGGTCAGCGGCACCGTGCTCTATGACAGCAGCAGCGGCGTGGACCTCCCGCCCGAGCGGCGCGCCTGCGGCATGGTGTTTCAGGACCTGCGGCTCTTTCCCCACCGCCGCGTGCGGGACAACCTGCTCTACGGCTTCAAGCTCGCCGCGCCGGAGCGCCGCTTCCTGAGCCTCGACGAAGCCGCCACCTTCCTCGATATCGCGCCGCTGCTCGGCCGCCGCCCGCGCACGCTTTCGGGGGGCGAGGCGCAGCGCGTTGCCATCGGGCGTGCGCTGCTTTCGGGCCCGCGCTTCCTGCTGATGGACGAACCGCTCACCGCGCTCGACGATGCGCGGCGCGAAGCGATCATCACGGTCATCGAGCGCATCAGGAGCGAACTGGGGCTCCCGATCCTCCTCGTCAGCCACGACCGCGCCGATGTCGCGCGCCTCGCCGATCAGGTTGTGGAGCTCCGGACCTAGATTTCCAGCTGGCTGCCCAGCTCGATCACGCGGTTGGTCGGCAGGCGGAAGAACACCATCGCGCTTTCGGCGTTGCGCACCATCCACGCGAAGAGTTTTTCACGCCAGATTGCCATGCCCGGCCGCTTCGAGGCGATCAACGTCTGGCGGGCGAGGAAGTAGCTCGTTTCCATCGGCTTGAATGCCCCGCCCGCCCGCTTCTCTGCGGCGAGTTCGGCGGGAACGTCGGCCTCGTCCATGAAGCCGATGCGGATGATCATGCGGTAGAAGCCGTGGCCCAGATCCTCTACTTCGCGCCGCTTCTCGGGCGGCACATGCGGAACGTTCTGCGTTTCCACCGTCAGCACCACCACCCTGTCATGAAGGATATGGTTGTGCTTGAGGTTGTGGAGCAGAGCCGGAGGAATGCCTTCCGCGTTCGAGGCGAGGAACACCGATGTGCCCGCCACACGCCGCACTTTCTGGCATACAGAGCCGAGGAACACGTCGAACGGCATCGAATCCTCGGCCAGCCTCTCCCGCATGATCCGCCGCCCGGTCGACCATGTGCTGAGCGCCGTGAAGATGATGATCGCGCCCAGCAGCGGGAACCAGCCGCCGTCCGGAATCTTGGTCATGTTCGAGGTGAAGTAGGCCCCGTCGATCAGGAGGAACAGGCAGGTCAGAAAGCCTGCCACCAGCGGCTGCCACTTCCACACCTGGAACACCAGCACGCCGAACATGCACGAGGTGATGAACATCGTGCCCGTGTTGGCGATGCCATAGGCCGAGGCAAGATTGCCGGAAGAGCGGAAGCCCAGCACCAGCAAGACCACCAGCGACAACAGCGTCCAGTTGATCAGCGGCACGTAGATCTGCCCCGCCGCGCTCGCGCTCGTGTGGCGGATCCGAATGCGCGGCAGATAGCCCAGCTGCACCGCCTGCTGCGAGACCGAGAAGGCACCCGAGATCACCGCCTGGCTGGCGATCACCGTTGCCAGCGTGGCCAGCAGCACCAGCGGCAACCGCAGGCTCTCGGGCGCAAGCAGGAAGAACGGGTTCACCACGGTCTCGGGGCGGTTCATGATCATCGCCGCCTGACCGAGGTAGTTGAGCAGCAGGCACGGAAACGCGAGACCCAGCCATGCGACGGTGATCGCGCGGCGCCCGAAGTGGCCCATGTCGGCATAGAGCGCCTCCGCTCCCGTCACCGCCAGCACGATCGAGCCAAGCGCGAGGTAGGCCATCAGCGGATCGTGTGCGAAGAAGCGGAAGCCGTGGACCGGATTGAGCGCCCAGAGAATCTCCGGCGCTTCCATGATCCCGATCACGCCCAGCACTGCGATGGTCAGGAAATAGACCACCATGACCGGGCCAAACATCTTGCCCATCGCTGCTGTCCCGCGCGACTGGATCGCGAACAGGCCGATCAGGATCGCGATCGAGATCGGCAGCACGAGATGCTCGAAAACGGGGTTAACCACGGTCAACCCCTCGACTGCCGAAAGCACCGACACGGCCGGAGTGATCATCGCGTCGCCAAAGAACAGCGCGGTTGCCGTCAGGCCGAACAGCGCCATCACATATGTCCAGCGCTGGTCCGAAAGGCAGCGACTGACGAGCGCGAGCAGGGCGAGACTGCCGCCTTCGCCCTTGTTGTCGGCGCGCAACACGATGAACAGGTATTTCACTGTCACGATCAGGATCATCGTCCAGAACACGATGCTCAGCACGCCGAACACATGGGTTTGGTCCACCTTGAGCAGGTGGTGGCCGACGAACGTTTCCTTGAACGAATAGAGCGGCGAGGTTCCGATATCGCCGAAAACGACGCCGATCGCGCCTACCGACAGGGCTGCGAGACCTTCGGAGTGCTGGCCGTGGCCGGCCCCGTGGTCGGTCTTGTCACCATCGCCGGAATGGGCCGTCTCGGGCTGCGAGAGGGCTCCGAGCGCCACGGCGGATGCCCTGTCATTGGCCGCGCCATCGTCGCTGGATTCGGGGCTTTCGCCCTGAGTCTCATTGCTGTCCATTGACGCGGCGCTACTCCTACCGCTTCGCACTTGCGAGTACTATTTTGCCAGTATCGGCAGTGCGGCTAGGGAGTCGGGGGCGCAGGAGCAGGCCGGTCGGCAGGAGAGCTGGCCGGGGGAACCAGCTGATCCGCCGGCACGATCACGATCGGCGGTGCCATGCGGGCGCCAGCCGGGTCGCGCACGGGGCGTGTCGCGGTGGTGCCGATTGCGCCCGCGCTGTCGATCGCGCGCAGGATCCCCGCTCCTACGTCGATGACGCGAAGTGTCTGTTCCACGACCGGAATTTCACCCTTGTGGCCAGGCTTGCGTGGCGCCCGCCCGACAGCAGCCTCTTCGGAATCGGGCATCAGCCAGCTTTGCTCGAGCGCGCCTGCCGCCGCCAGCACACGCGCCTTGGCGACATAGGCATTGGCGATTGCGGTGTTGGAGTTGCTGCGGGCCACGAGCAGTTCGCGCGCCAGATCGAGCACGTCGAGCGTGGTGATCAGGCCCGCGCGCTGCTGGAGGACCGCGCCTTCATAGGCCTTGCGCGCCGAATCTTCCGCGGCCCGGTAGCTCGCGATCGCAGCCTGCTGGGCCTGCCAGTCGTTCCAGGACGCGGCGAGGCTGGCGCGGCTTTCGCGCAGCGAGGCATCGAGCAGGCGCCAGTCGGCATCGTTCGCAGCCATCGCCTCGTTCACCCGCGCACGGCGCAGGCCGCTTTCGAAGATCGGACCGGAAATGATGAACTGCCCGCGCCATTCCTTGCTGCGCAGGTTGTCGTTGTAGGGGCTTTGCGAGCCGTAATTGCCGCTGCCCTGAAAATCGACGCGGGGCATGAGATCGGCCTTCGCCGCAGCGACGCTCGCGCGGGAGACCTTTTCCCGCGCTTGCGCCGCGAGGATCACCGGGCTGTGCGTTTCAGCAAAGGCGTAGGCTTCCTCAAGCTGGCGGACCGGCAGCTGGAGCGGATTGGGCGGCACCAGTTCGCCCGGCGGAACACCGACCATGCGCAGGAAGCTTGCCTCGCTCGACGCGGCATCGCGCTGCGCCGAATAGACCTGCGCCTGCCCGAGCGAGACGCGGGTGGAGATCTGCTGCACGTCGGTCGCGGTCACTTCGCGCACCGCAAGCCGCGCCTTGTTGTCGTTGAGCTGGCGTTCGAGCGCGGCAAGGTTGTCCTTGGCGATGATCACCGAGGCCCGGTCGCGCAGCACGCCGATATAGGCGGTGATTGCATCGAGCAGCGCCTGCTGCTCGGTCGAGCGAAGGACCTGCCGCTGGAAATCGAACTGGGCGCGGGAACTGCGTTCCTGCGAGACATTGCGCCCGAAAGTGAACAGCGGCTGGGTGAGAATGGCGGAGGCTGTCGTCGTCCAGCCTTGCGCGATCGAGGAGCCACCGCGGAACCGTTCGAAGCTGTCGCGCTGCCAGGTCAAGGCCAGGCTGTAGTTGAGCTTTGGGCCATAGTTTGCCCGCGCCTGCGCGATCCGGTAATCGGAGGCCTTCACCGTCGAGCGCTGGGCGAGCAGCGAAGGCGAAGTCCAGTAGGCGAGGCGTAACGCGTCGGTCAGCGTCGTGACCGGGGCTCCGTTCGCGGCGCGTTCGGCGACGTCTGCTGGCGTTTCTTCGGGCAGTTCGGGGCGCAGTGCGATGCGGTCGGCGTCGGAGACCGCGCTGTCGCCAGTGCCGTCCGCACCCTCGGCCCCGGCGTCGCCCCGGTCGCGGCCGCTGTCGGGGTCGTCCGTGCCATAGCCGCTACCCGGTGCCGCGGTGTCGGGCGGGCCCTGCACCGGAGCGCCGGACGCCGGCATGTCCTGCGCCAGGGCCGGGGCAAGCGCTGCGCAGGCGGCACAGGCAGCGAGCAGCGCGGCGCGAAGGGTAAGGGCGGGGGCCATGGCGGGGCCGATCAGTTGTCGCGGAACGCGCGCATGAACTGGTCCATGAACGGCTTCGTGAGGTAGGACAGCATCGAGCGGTTCCCGGTCTCGATGTAGACTTCGGCCGGCATGCCGCTGCGCAGGGCGAGGCCCTCCTTCTTCACCGCCGCCAGATCGACCTCGATCCGCACCATGTAGAAGGCCTGGTGGGATTCCTGGTTTTCCGTGCGATCGGTCGCGACATAGGTGACCTTGCCGAGGATTTCCGGCGTGGTCGGCCGGTTGAACGAAGTGAAGCGGACCCGCGCGGTCTGCCCCTTCAGCGTCTGATCGATGTCAGACGGGCTGATCATGGCTTCCACCACAAAGGTATCGCGGTCAGGCACGATCTCCATGATCGGTTCGGCGGGACGCACCACATCGCCGATCGCGGCAAATGCGATCTTCTCGATCACGCCGGTATAGGGCGCACGAATTTCGCTGCGGTCCTGCTGGTCCGAGGCGGCGACGCTGCGCAGCTGCTGCTGATTGAGCGCGGTGTTGACCTGCGCGAGATCGGTGCCTGCCTGAACGCGCCGGGTTTGGCCAAGCTGGATCGACTGTTCCTGCGCTTCGGTGATCCGCGCGCGCGCCTGCGCGATTTGCGCCTGGAGCGAGCCGACATTGCCGTCGAGATCGACCGCAGTGCGCTCGAGCTGGTTGAGGCGGTTGATCGTCACCAGTTGCTTGTCCCACAGGTCCTTCACGCCCTGGCGCTCCGGCTCGATCAGCTTGCGCTGCTGCTTGAGCGCGGCGATCTGCGATTCAAGGCCGCGGATTTCCTCGTTGTACTGCAACACGCGCGCGGCAAGCTGGGCGCGCAGACCCGCTTCCTCGGTCTGACGGATGGCGAAAAGGCGGGCCTCGTCGGCCATCGCCTTGGCTGCGCTGGGATTTTTCGAGTTTGTCAGTTCAGGCGGGAACAGCAGCTTGCCTGTGCCGAGCCGTTCGGCCTCGAGCCGGGCCTTCTGCGCGAGCAGCTGTTCGACCGTGAGGTTGGAGTACGTCGCGTCCGCGCCGGTGACACGGTCGTCGAGCCGCATCAGCAGCTGGCCCTGTTTCACATGTTCGCCATTGCGCACGTAGATCGCCTTGATCACGCCACCGGTCGGGTGCGCAATGCGTTTCACGCGCGATTCCACGCCGACCGAGCCGCCGCCGATTACCGCACCGCCCATCGGGACGAGCGCTGCCAGCAGCAGCAGTACGAGGAACAAGCTGCCGACCGTCAGCAGCAGCCGCTTGAGCAGGATAGGGGCTCTGGCCTTGTCCGCCCCTTCCTCGCCGAACACCGGCAGCAGCTGGCGCGCGGGATCGGGAATGGTGGTAGGCATGTTCATGCGGTGGCTTCCTTGGCCGGGTTGCTGCCCTGTGGTCCGCCCTGCGGGACGGCAGTCGGTGCGCCCTGCGCCTGCATGCGCTGCATCACTTCGTCGCGCGGGCCGTAATCGACAAGCCGTCCGCCGTTGATCACCGCAAGGTGCGTGGAGGGGCCGAGCGTGGCCGGACGGTGCGTGATCATGATCACGATCCCGCCGCGGGCGCGCATGCCGGCGATGGCATTGCCGAGCGCGGCGTCACCCGCCGCGTCGAGATTGGAATTGGCCTCGTCCAGCACAAGCAGGAACGGATCGCCATAGAGTGCGCGGGCAAGGCCGACGCGCTGGCGCTGGCCGGCGGAAAGCTCCACCGCGCCGGCCGAGACGGGCGTTTCATAGCCGTCGGGCAGGGCGAGGATGACCTCGTGCATGCCTGCCGCCTTGGCCGCGGCCATGACGCCTTCCGATGTCGCCTCCGGATCGAAGCGCGCAATGTTCTGGCCGATCGTGCCGTCCACGAGATCGACCGTCTGCGGCACATAGCCGAAATAGCTGCCCAGCGTTTCAGGATCCCACTGGTCGAGCGTGGCGCCATCGAGCCGCACTTCGCCGCGGTTGGGCTTCCAGATGCCGAGGATCGCGCGCACCAGCGTGGTCTTGCCCGCCGCACTCGGCCCGATCACCGCGAGTACCTGCCCCGGCGTCAGCGTGAAGGAAACGCCCGAGAGCGTGAAACGCTGCGTCCCCGGCGGCGCCACCCAGATGTCGCGCACCGACAGCTCGGCCGAGGGCCGCTCGAGCGTGACGCCGCGGGCAGGTGGCTTGCGGAAAGTGGCCACGGCCTGCGCGATGCGGCCCCAACCGGTGCGCGCGGCGACAAGGCCCTTCCAGTTGGCGATCGCCTGATCGACCGGCGCCAGAGCGCGGCCCGAGAGCACCGAGGAGGCGAGGATCACGCCGCCGCTTGCCTTGCCATCGATCACCAGCAGCGCGCCGACGGAAAGGATCAGTGATTGCAGCAGCATGCGGAATGCCTTGCTGGCCCCGCCAAGCCGCGAAACGGTGCGCGAGAGATAGGACTGCGCCTCGATGAAGTTGGTTTCCCAGCCCGCGGTGCGCGCGACCAGCCGTTCCTGCATGCCCATCGCCAGCGCGCTTTCGGCAAAGCGGATTTCGGACAGCGCTGCGGCCGAGCGGCGCCCGGTGATGTTTGCCAGTTCGCGCGAACCGGCCTGCGTGCGGCGATTGGAGACAATCGCAATGCCCGCCATGATGACCACGCCTGCCAGCGCGGTGACGCCTAGCCACCAGTGGAGGGCGAACAGCACGATCATGAAGGTGATCACCCAAGGCAGGTCGATCAGCGCGACAGGACCCTGCCCGGCAAGGAACGTGTGGATGGAATCGAGATCGCGCGTGAACTGCAGGCCGTCGCCCTTGTCCGCGCCGGCGCGCAAGGGGCGCGTGACCGTGGCGTAGTGTACGGCCTCGAACAGATCGTCATGCACGCCATTGGCGATGCCGAGCAGCGCTTCGTTGCGGATCGCCTCGAACACCGACTGGAACGCGTAGACCAGCAGCAGCATGCCGAACAAGCCGATCAGCGTGGGCACGCTGCGGCTTGGCAAGACCGAATCGTAAACGAGCAGCATGTAGGCGGAACCGGCGAAGACCAGCACGTTGAGCATGACGCTGGCGATGGCGACGAGAATGAGGCCGCTGCGATAGCGCGCCGCAAAGAGCCGCATGAATTGACGGTCGACGCTCATAAATCTCCTGACGTCCGGCGGCTAACCCATCGCAACTGCGCCATCAAGGGCCATTGCATCCTCAATGGCGCCGGGCCGTATTGATGCTCTGCTGTTACAGCTCGTAGTAAAGACTGAATGAAGTGACCTGATCAAGATACGCGTCGAGCGACTCGAAAACTTGGATTCGCGCTGCGGCGTTTCTGGATGCGCACGCTTTGGCAGCGGCAAGGAAAAGCCAAAGAGCCCGCATCAGCCGTGCGTGGCGGATAGCGCCGGCTCGGCAAGGGTGCGGCGCGGTGCCAGCCGCAACGCGTCCGAAATCTCGATCACGATGGCAACTGCGCGCGCCTCGTCGGCCGTGAGACCTTCGAAATCTGGAAGGAAGGCGCGGGCGGCCTGAATCAGGTTGCCAGGACTTCGCTCCAGTTCGGACCGGTAATCGGCCAGGGTGGTGCAACCGTCGATCGCCGCCCAGTCGATTCCGCCGGGGCCCGGTCGCTGATGAAACGCCCACAGCGCATGGACCGCCCGCTCGACCGCAACGCGCGCCAGATCGCCCACGCCGTCGGGCGAAGCGCGCATTTTCAGCTTCTGGCGATAGCGGCGCTGCCGCTCGGCATTGGAAAGAGCCATGCCCGCGATTTGGCGCGGCGCAAGGCGCAGCGCAATCCGCATTCCCTGTTACGTAACACTGCCTATCGTGCGTCATTTCACTTTCGCGGGGAGCTGGATTGATCCCGATCAAATCGCTTGCGCCGCTGATGGGCTAGGCGGGAACATCGCCGAATTTCTGTACGAGAAGTGCCGATGTCGACCAAGTCCAGCGCCAAGCCAGATGCCCCAGCCGATCTGCGTGCGCCTGCCGATCCGCGGGACTTGCGCCGCACGATCCCCGGGACCGCGCTGTTCGATGGCGAACTTGCAGAGCGCGGCTTTGCCCTCAATGCGATGTGCTATTCGTTCAACCTTGCGAGCAACCGCGCGGCGTTCGTAGCCGACGAGGAAGCCTACTGCTGCCGTTATGGCCTGAGCGGGGAGCAGCGCGCAGCCGTCGCCGCCCGCGATGTGCCAGCCATGCTCGCGGCTGGCGGCAACATCTATTACCTCGCCAAGCTCGCCGGCATTTTCGGGCTGGGGGTGCAGGACCTCGGCGCCCTGCAAACCGGGCGCACGGTCGCTGAATTCAGGGCTATGCTGGTCGAGGCGCGCGCCGGGGTCGATCCCGCCATCGGCGGGCTTCATCTGGGCACCGGAGTCCGTAAAGCGGAGAATGCGTGATGGCACAGGTTGTCGGCGGCTATTTCACCAGCCATGTTCCCGCCATCGGCGGCGCGATCCAGCGCGGTGATCAGCAGGCCGAATACTGGAAGCCGTTCTTCGACGGGTTTCCGCCAGTCCGCAAGTGGCTCGCTGATGCGGCACCCGATGTCGCGGTCGTGTTCTATAACGACCACGGCCTCAACTTCTTCCTCGATGCCATGCCCACCTTCGCGGTCGGCGCAGCGGCGCGGTACGACAACGCCGACGAGGGCTGGGGCCTGCCTGTGTACAAGAGCTTTGCCGGGCACCCGAACCTTTCCTGGCACCTGATCGAAGCGCTGGTTGAAGCCGAGTTCGACATCACCACCTGCCAGAAGATGCTGGTCGATCATGCCCTTTCGATCCCCTTCGAGCTGGCCTGGCCCGATGCCGAAACCTGGCCGGTGCGGCTTGTCCCGATCGCGATCAACACGGTGCAGTTTCCGCTGCCTTCGCCGCGCCGATGCCTCGCGCTCGGCCGCGCGGTGGGCCGGGCGCTACGCAGCTGGCAAGGCAATGAACGCATCGTGGTGATGGGCACCGGCGGCCTCTCGCATCAGCTGGAGGGTGCGCGCGCCGGGTTTCTCAATCCTGATTACGATCGCTTCTGTCTTGATCACTTGGCCGATGACCCGGCTGCGCTGACCGCGCATTCCGCCGAGGAGGTCGCTGAACTTGCAGGCACGCAGGGAGTGGAGATTCTCAACTGGATCGCGGCGCGCGGCGCGCTTGGCGATGCGCCGCAGACCATGGTCATGCGCAACTATCACGTGCCGATCAGCAATACTGCCGCAGCCACCGTGGTGCTTGAACCCGCCTGAACCCTCGGCGCTGGCGATTGCGCCGGATGTGCCTATTCGCCCGGATCGTTGACGGCGAGCAGGGCAAGCTCGGTGCGGTTCTCGATCCCCAGCTTCTGGTACATCGCGTGAAGGTAGACCTTGACCGTGCCTTCGCCGATCCCGAGCTCTGTGCCGATATCGCGATTGCGCATCCCGCGCGCGACCAGCCGCGCGATGCGCCGCTCGCGCTGGTTGAGCCGTTCGAGCGGGCCACCGGTTTCGGTGCTGAGCGACAGGTCAAGCGCGCGCTGCAGTAGCGCGGAATCGATCGCCCGGCCGCCCGAATGCACTTTCTCCAGCACATCGACGAGACCGCCCTCGGCGCCGTCCTTGTAGACGATGCCCTCGACGCCCGCGCGCATCACGGCGAGCAGCTGGCGATCATTGATCCCTGCCGTCAGCAGGACCACAGCGCGCTTGTCACCCTTGGCCCGCAGCGCTTCGAGCGCCTGAACCCCGTTCATGCCCGGCATGTTGATATCGAGCAGGACGATGGCGGGATCGTGCGTGGCAATCGCCGCGAGCGTCTCCTCGCCGCTGGCCGTCGCGGCGACGACCTGAAAGCGGCTGCCACGCAGTACGGCTTCCACACCAGCACGAATGAAGCCGTGATCATCGGCAACAAGAACGGGAATCATCAGGCAATCCTATTGGGCAAGGCGATGTCGAGCAGCGCGCCGGGGTGATTATGGCAGATTGAGAGCGTTCCGCCCAGAGCCTCGACCCGTTCACTGATGGAGCGCGGGCGGGGCGGGGGACGGTCTGACGGGAAGCCATCGCCGTCGTCGCAAATGCGCAGCGTCAGGCCGGATCCGCCGCAGCTCAGCGCCACCGCGATTTTGCGGCAGCTGCCGTGGCGGGCAGCATTGGCGACAGCCTCGCGCAGCACCTGCCGCAGTTCATGGGCAAGGCCGATCGAGACCGCCATCGGCCTTGGCTGCGCGTCGAGACTGACGGCGATATGCCAATGCTGGCTCATCTCGCTGAGCAGGGTCTCGAGCTCCTCCACGAGATCGGTCCGCCGGTCGCCTTCCTCGCCCCGGCGCAGGCGCTGGATCATCGCGCGAAGTTCGCCCTGCTCGCGCCGCAGCGCGGTCTTGAGGTCGTTGATCTCGGAGGTGGGGTCATGGCCTTCGCGAATCCAGCGCGACAGCGCCTCGAGCCGGAACAGCGTGCCGGCAAGGAACTGGGCGACGCTGTCGTGAAGGTCGCGGGCGAGCGCATCGCGCAGCGCCGCGGCAGACGCGGCCTGCGCCAACTCGGCCAGATCCTCGCGGTCGAGTTCCGAGCTCAGGTGGCGGCCGATCGTCTCGACCAGCGGCAGGTCGTCCACGCACATGTCGGGAATGCCCCAGATCAGCAGTTGACCGGGGCCAGCGGCTGTCTCGAACGTCACGATCATGGCGTCTTCCACGCCGCAATGCACCGCGAGAGGCGCATTTACCGGACCCGGCAGGGCGAGCGGATAGGAATTGGCCCGGCTGACGATGCGGCGGCCGCGGGTGCGATCGATCAGCGCAGCGCGGTCGGGTTCGCCAAAGCTGCCTTCCAGCACTTCCGGCCCCAGCCGATCGACGATGACCGCGTAGCCTGAATCGCGCAGCAGCTCCATCCATGGCTCCTCGCCGTGCGGAACGGCGATGGCGGCACCACGGGCCTGCAGTGCAACCCGCGCGAAAGTCAGGGTTTCGACAAGGATAGCGTTGCGCCGTTCGCCCGGTGTGCCGGGCGTGCGCGGCATCGGTGCAGAGCGCGGGCCGCGCTGTTCGCCGCTCAGCCACACCATCATGATCGAGAGCACGCCGAGGTACATGAGCCGCCGGCCATATCGGTAGACGTCGATCGGGAAGCCGAATGTGTACAGGCTCGAGCCGATCACCAGATTGAGCACGACCAGCGCGACCGAGGTCCACGCCACGGCGAACCAGCCCCAGCGCAGCGTGGCGCTGATCAGCAGGAATGCGGTCAGCGACATGAAGGGGCTGTTGAAGTCCGCCTTGCCCACCTCGGAAAAATAGACGGCAAGGACGAAGGCGAGCGTGTCGATCCCGTGCACCCAGGGCGCCAGGCGGAACTCCCACCACCAGCTGCGCCATGCGATCACGATCATCGCGGCCGCGCCAGCAAGATAGGTCGCAAGGAAGACGTAGATAAACGTGCCGCCGCGACCGGCCGAAGTCGGATCGAGCCAGAGCGCGAGCAGGAACACGAGCGCCATCGCGGCACGGCTGGTTGCCAGAACCTTGCCGGTTCGCCGTGCGAACATCCGCGGCCTCATGCTCTGCTTTCCCCGGGGTTAATATGCTGTTTAACCTATGTTAGGTGAAGGTATGATTTTTTGCTACTGACCGCAACGTCAGGGCCTCCGGTCCCGTTATTATCGTTATTTGCTGTGGCGTTGCACTTGCGGTCGAGGTGTTATTCCGCCACTTTTACCGCCGGATTGGCGCTTTTGGGGTCGTGGTAAGAAGAGCATGGGCAAGGGGGATCGCAGCGTCGCATCATCGCCGCTGCCGGACGTGGACGATACGGCTGGATCCGCTGCAGGCGCAGCCCGCACGGGCGCAGCCGGGGCCATACCGGTCGATTCGGCTGATCGCCGCGCGATCCTCACTTCGCTGACGGACAAGCAGCGCGCGGTGCTCGATCTTCTGATCGAGCACAGGACCTCGAAGGAGATTTCGCGGATCCTTGGCATTTCGCATCACACCGTTGATCAGCGCATCATGCTGGCACGGGCCAAGTTGGGCGTGGCAACCCGCGGCGAGGTGGCGCAAGCCTATCGCCGTCTGCTTGCGGAGTGCGAGCCCGGTACATCCATATACGAACGATCCGTATATGACTTTTCCGACGTCGCCGTGCCGGTCGATACCCTCCATGAACCGATCCGGGAAGATAGGACGGACTGGACACAAGGCTCGCCAAGCCGCCGGGATGCGCTTTCAAAAGCCGTGTTCCAGAACGGTGAGGCACTGGCCGAACCCTACCATCATGTCCTCCCGGAGATGTTCGACGGGCCCTATGGCACCTATATCCGGCTCGGAACCATTGCGGTCTTCGCCATGTTCCTGATCCTGATCGTCATGGGCGGTCTCGCGATGTTTGCACAGTTGTCGCAGATCATCGCGCACTGAGACCGGCACGAACCTCTCCGCATACGTGAACAGATAACGGGCCCCGGGGGGGGCTCCAGACACGGAGAGACAGCGATGACAGGTTTTGCCACCCAGACTACCCAGGACATGCCGCTCAGTGTGGCGCAGCTGCGGATCGCGCGCGATTTGCACCAGGCCGAAGCGGCGCTTGATGAGGCGCTCGTCCGCCAGGCACAGCTTCTTCAGACCATGGTCGGCGCCCGCCGCGGCACCGGCGTTGCTCCCTTTCTTGGCCAGGAAGCGCTGATGCGCCTCGTCAAGAGCCAGCAGGCCATGCTCGATGCCGGCGGCGAACTCGCCCGGGTCCACGGCCGTCTCAGCACGATTGCGGTTGAAACCTGCGGCGGCAACGATGCCTGCCCGCCGGCCGCTCTTCTCGAAGGGATCGATCTTGCCGAAGCGGCGGAAGTATCCCGGGCGGCCTGATGTCATTCCGGCTCGTCCCCGATGGATCCTGAAGCACGATGATCTGGCTCTGGATTCTTCGCGTCGCGCTGATCGCCACCGTGTTGTTCGCGGCCCGCAAGGGCGATGAACCCGAACAACTGGTGGCAACAGTGCTTCTTTCCACATTCGCGCTGGATGTGGGCAATCACATGCTGTTCGGCGATCCGGCCTGGTACACGGTCAATCCGGGGCACCTGGTGATCGATATCTGGGCTTTTTTCCCCCTTCTCTGGGTGGCGCTCTATGCCAATCGCGGCTGGCCGCTGTGGGTTTCGGCCTCACAGGTCCTCGTCGTGCTCGGCCATGTCGCCAAGCTCTGGGACGTGGACATGGTCCGCCGAGCCTACTGGACGATGACGCAAATGCCTTTCCTGTTCCAGCTGATCGTATTGGCTATCGGCACTGGGGCCCACGTCGAGCGCCAGCGCCGCATTGGCCGCTATCATTCCTGGCGGCTTGTATGAGCGGGCGCCTTGTTCGTCGCCACGATCGTGGCCGCCGCCGGGCTGCTGCGCGCCGCGCCAATCCCGCCGCGCTGGGTGATGCCGCTGCGGTCTTCGACAGTGCCGCTGCCGGCGGGCATGCCGGCGCGGCGGAGGTAACCGCCTCGGTCGCGGCCGGCCTGCACGAATCCTCGGCGCGGATCACCCCCGAAGCGCTGCTGGCCTTTGCGCGAGAGAGCTACGCCATCCGCCGCCGGCGCGACCGGCACCTGCCGGGTGATCTGTTCGGGGAACCGACGTGGGACATCCTGCTCGATCTCTACGTCGCCACGCGAGAGAACCGGCCGGTGCCGACCACCAGTGCCTGCATCGGGGCCAATGTCCCGCCCACCACCGCGCTGCGCTGGCTGCGCATCCTCGAGGTGCGCGGGCTGGTCGAACGTGAGGAGGACAATCGCGACGGGCGCCGCACCTTCGTACGCCTCTCGTCGCGAGGGCTTGCCGCAATGGACGACTGGCTCCACGTGGCGCTCACCATGCTCGATCACTCGGTCGGATCGATTATCCGCCGCTCCGTTCCGCTGGCTGAAGCGGCGGAGTGACGCCGCGTAGCCGCTCTCCGGTCCTGCCTGCCGATGGCTTGCAGCTTGACCGGCGGGCGGTTCCGGCTTAAGGGCGCCACGTCCCGAACGGCCGTCGGCCCGCCGGTTCAACAGAGCTGAACATTGCCGGTGCGCGGCAAGTGGGGCCTCGAAGGCGGTTTGCCGCCATTCGCGGGTCCCTCTTGTGTTTGGTCCAGGCTTCCGAATCAGGGGGCAAGGTCCGGTCTTTCCGTCAGCCGTCAAAGTAACCCGGTGGCGACTTGCCCCGGGTGGAGTGTTTTCGGCTCATGCAGCGCCTGGGCGCAAGGCCAATGGTCTTGCCTGCCGCTGGATGAGATCACCGCAAGCCTTCACCTCGGTCCGGCCGCGCCCGCAAACAAGGTGAAGAGTCCTTCATGCCTACGATCAACCAGCTGGTCCGCAAGGGCCGCGAACCGCAGAAGACCAAGTCGAAGGTCCCTGCGATGGAGCAGAACCCGCAGAAGCGCGGCGTCTGCACCCGCGTTTATACGACGACCCCGAAGAAGCCGAACTCGGCGCTGCGCAAGGTGGCCAAGATCCGCCTGACCAACAGCCGCGAAGTGATTTCGTACATTCCGGGCGAAGGCCACAACCTGCAGGAGCACTCGGTTGTGCTCATCCGCGGCGGCCGTGTGCGCGACCTTCCGGGCGTGCGCTACCACGTGCTGCGCGGCGTTCTCGATACCCAGGGTGTCAAGGACCGCAAGCAGTCGCGTTCGAAGTACGGCGCCAAGCGTCCGAAGTAAGTTTCATCTGGGATCGGAACCGCAAGGCAGGCCCGGTGGGGCTGGCCGCGTTCCGAAGGAGTACGCAATATGTCTCGTCGTCGTCGTCCCGAAAAGCGGGAGATCCTGCCGGATCCGAAGTTCAACGATCAGATCCTGTCGAAGTTCATGAACAACCTCATGCTCGACGGCAAGAAGTCGGTCGCTGAAAGCATCGTTTATGGCGCCATGGAAACCATGCAGACCCGCGCGAAGGCGGATCCGCTGCAGCTGTTCCACGATGCGCTCAACAACGTGAAGCCGCAGATCGAAGTCCGCAGCCGCCGCGTCGGTGGTGCGACCTATCAGGTCCCCGTCGAAGTGCGTGCCGAGCGTGCGCAGGCCCTCGCAATCCGCTGGCTGATCACCGCTGCGCGCAACCGCAGCGAAACCACCATGTCGGCGCGCCTTTCGGCCGAGTTGCTCGACGCCGCCAACAACCGCGGCAACGCGGTGAAGAAGCGTGAAGACACGCACCGCATGGCCGACGCCAACCGCGCGTTCAGCCATTATCGCTGGTAAGAGGCGTTGCCCAAGAAGGCCGCTGGTCAGTCACAAACTGGTCTGGCGGCCGTCTTGAAAAGGTCACGCTAAAGACACTATGGGGCGGGCCGCAACCTTACGGCCCCTCCCGAACCCAAGGAACCTCCCATGGCCCGCAGCCATCCGCTCGAGCGCTATCGCAACTTCGGTATCATGGCGCACATCGACGCCGGCAAGACCACGACGACCGAGCGTATCCTCTACTACACCGGCAAGTCCTACAAGATCGGCGAAGTCCACGACGGCGCCGCGACCATGGACTGGATGGAGCAGGAGCAGGAACGCGGCATCACGATCACGTCGGCCGCGACGACCTGCTTCTGGAACGACCACCGCCTGAA
>NZ_JAIXZS010000115.1 GCF_027489515.1 Novosphingobium sp.
CTCTATCTCCAGTTCATCGCGAGCGAGAGCTTCGGCTTCGACGACGGGCGGCTGAAGACGGCGGACTATTCGCGCGATGCCGGGTTCGGCCTGCGCGGGGTTTCGGGCGAGATGACCGGGTTTGCCCATGCCAACGAGATTTCCGCCGCCGCCATCGCGCGCGCCGGGGAAACGCTGAAGCTGCTCAATCCGGCGAAGGGCGCGCCGGCCCCGGCTCCGCGCCAGAACAACCGCCACCTTTATACCGATGCCTCGCCGCTCGATGCGATCCCCTTCGCGGCCAAGGTCAAGCTGCTCGAGACGATCGACGCAGCGGCGCGGGCGCGCGATCCGCGCGTGGCGCAGGTTTCGGCGAGCCTCGCGGCAAGCTGGTCGGTGGTCGAAATCGTACGCGCGGATGGCTTCGTCGCGCAGGATGTGCGCCCGCTGGTGCGGCTCAATGTCTCGATTGTCGCCGAGCAGAACGGGCGGCGCGAAACAGGCAGCTTCGGGATCGGCGGACGGCGGCTCTACGACGATCTGTTCGAGGCGGAGACATGGAACCGCGCGATCGATACGGCGCTGGCGCAGGCGCTGACCAACCTCGAATCGGTCGATGCGCCGGCGGGCGAGATGACCGTCCTGCTCGGCCCCGGTTGGCCCGGTATCCTGCTGCATGAAGCCATCGGCCACGGCCTGGAGGGTGATTTCAACCGCAAGGGCACAAGCGCCTTCTCCGGCCGGATCGGCGAGCGGGTGGCCGCGCCGGGCGTGACCGTGGTCGATGATGGCTCGATCCCCGGTCGGCGCGGTTCGCTCACCATCGACGACGAGGGCACGCCGACTGAGGAAACCGTGCTGATCGAGGACGGCGTGCTCAAGGGCTATATCCACGACCGCATGAGCGCGCGGCTGATGGGGCTGGCCCCCACCGGCAACGGGCGGCGCGAGAGCTATGCCCACGCCCCGATGCCCCGGATGACCAACACTTTCATGCGCGGCGGGAATGATGATCCCGCCGAGCTGCTGGCCCGCGTGAAGAACGGCATCTTCGCGAAGTCGTTCGGCGGCGGGCAGGTCGATATCACCAGCGGCAAGTTCGTGTTTTCCTGTACCGAGGCCTACCGCGTCGAAAACGGCAAGCTGGGCGCACCGATCAAGGGCGCGACGCTGATCGGCGATGGTCCGAGCGTGCTGACCCGCGTGACCGGGATCGGCAATGACATGGCGCTCGATCAGGGCGTGGGCGTTTGCGGCAAGGGCGGGCAGAGCGTGCCGGCGGGCGTAGGCCAGCCGACTGTTCTGGTTGAGGGGCTGACGGTGGGCGGCACCGCCTGAACCGCGGCAGCGGGTCAAAAGTCTCGAAATGCGACGCCAGGAGAACTACGTAGTAGGCGTAGGACCTGCCGATTGTTTTAGAGTGCCCTCAGGAAAACTACAGTCAGCGCTGGTTAAGACGGCGCGGCGCAGTCTGGTCTTCGACCAGAATGAGAAAGGGCACGTCATGATCCGTTTTGCCACCAAGCTCGGGTTTGTTGCCGCCGCCGGCGCACTGCTGCTGGCTGGTGCTGCCGCCGATGCCCGTCCGCGCCTGACCGGCGAAGAGCAGCTTGCCAAGCTGCTCGATGGGCGCGTGGCCGGCAAGCCGGTCAATTGCATCACCTTGCGCAACGTCCAGTCCTCGCAGGTGATTGACAAGACCGCGATCATTTATGGCAGCGGCAGCACGATCTACGTGCAGCGGCCGAAATCGGGCGCGTCGTCGCTCGATTCGAACGATATCCTCGTCACGCAGCTGACGACATCGCAGCTGTGCAACATCGATATCGTTCAGCTGCGCGATCGCAACGGCTGGTTCTTCCGCGGATCCGTCTCGCTCGACCAGTTCGTGCCCTATACCAAGCCGGCCAAGGTCGCCTTCGCGAACTGACGGGCGCCGGTTGACCCATTCGCCGCGGTACTGGGCGCAGGACCTCCTCCATTTCTGGTTCCACGAGGTGGGGCCGGAGCACTGGTTTGTGGCTGATGCCGCGGTTGACCGGCAGGCCGCGCGCCGTTTTGCCACGGTGCTTCGCGCCATGGCAAAACGGCCGGCGCACGAGTTCCTGCGCGATATCGATACCATGCGTGCCGCCATCCTCCTGTTCGACCAGCTGCCGCGCAACATGTTTCGCGGCGCGGCGCAGGCCTTTGCCCATGACGGGAAGGCGCGGTTGCTGGCGCGGGCCGCGGTGCGGCGCGGCTGGCATAAGGTGCTGCCGCCCGCGGCCAGCCAGTTCGTGCTGATGCCGTTGATGCATTCGGAGCGCATCGCCGACCAGCGCGAGAGCTGCGTCCTGTTCACGGCCTTTGCATCGCGGCGCAACCGCCGCTTTGCCGTGGCGCACTGGCGGATGATCGCCCGGTTCGGGCGCTTCCCCCATCGCAATGCCGCGCTGGGGCGAGTCAGCACGCCCGCCGAAATCCGCGCCATGGCCGCCGGTTACAGCTGGTAGAAATCCTCGGTGCGCCGCGATAAGGGCAAGCGCATGACGATCCAGCTCCGCCCCGCAGTCCCTGCCGATACCGCCGCGCTCGCCGATCTTGGCCGCCGCGCCGTCAGCGCCAAGTTCCAGCACCTCTACAAGCCGGAGGATTTCGCCACGTTCCTCGGCCAGGCGCACAGCGAGGCCAAGGTCGCGAAGGAGATCGCCGACCCCGGCATGCGCATCGCGGTGATCGAGGAGGACGGCGCGCTGATCGCGTTCTGCAAGCTGGTGCTCAAGAGCACGATGCCGACCGGACACAGCGATGCGCGCGCGCCGCTGGAACTGAAGCAGCTCTATACCGATCCGGCGCGGATCGGCGGCGGGCTCGGTGCACGGCTGATGCACTGGGCGCTGGCGCAGGCCGATGAACTCGGCGCGGACGAGATCCAGCTTTCGGTCTACAGCGAGAACCCCGAGGCGCAGCGGTTCTACCACCGCTATGGCTTCGCCAAGATCGCCGATATCGAATTCTGGGTGGGCAATCACTGCGATCCGGAATTCCTGTATGCCAAGCGTCTGGTCTCCGAAGGCCAGGGTCCCGAAACCGATGGTCTTGCCGGGGCCGAGCAGGTATAAGCCGCCTCATGTCATCCGTACGCCCCTGGCGCGATATCACGCGCCGCAAGAGCCGCCAGATCATGGTCGGATCCGTTCCCGTTGGCGGCGATGCGCCGATCACGGTGCAGACCATGACCAACACGCTGACCAGCGACCCCGTCGCCACGATCAACCAGATCAGGCGCTGCGAGGACGCGGGGGCGGATATCATCCGTGTTTCGTGCCCGGATGTGGAAAGCACCGCGGCGCTCGGCAAGATTGTGCGCGCGGCGCGGGTGCCGATCGTGGCGGACATCCATTTCCACTACAAGCGCGCGCTGGAAGCGGCTGACGCGGGTGCGGCGTGCCTGCGCATCAATCCCGGCAATATCGGCTCCTCCGAGCGCGTGGCCGAAGTGGTGCGCGCGGCCAAGGCCAACGGCTGCGCGATCCGCATCGGCGTGAATGCCGGTTCGCTCGAAAAAGACCTGCTGGAGAAGTACGGCGAGCCGTGCCCCGAGGCGCTGGTGGAATCGGCGCTCGATCACATCAAGCTGCTGCAGGACCACGATTTTCACGAGTACAAGGTGGCGGTGAAGGCCTCCGACGTGTTCCTCGCGGTCGCCGCCTACATGGGCCTTGCCGAAGCGGTCGATTGCCCGCTGCATCTGGGCATCACCGAAGCGGGCGGCCTGATCGGCGGTACGGTGAAGTCTTCGATCGGCCTCGGCAGCCTGCTCTGGGCAGGCATCGGCGATACCCTGCGCGTTTCGCTCTCGGCTGAGCCCGAAGAGGAAGTGCGCGTCGGCTTCGAGATCCTGAAGTCATTGGGCCTGCGCACGCGCGGCGTGCGTGTCGTTTCATGCCCCAGCTGCGCACGGCAGGGCTTCGACGTGATCCGCACGGTCGAGAAGCTGGAAAGCCGGCTCAGCCACATCAAGACGCCGATCTCGCTTTCGGTGCTGGGCTGCGTGGTCAATGGCCCGGGCGAGGCGCGCGAGACAGACGTGGGCCTCACCGGCGGTGGCAACGGCAAGCACATGGTCTACCTCTCGGGCGTGACCGACCATACCGTGCAGGACGAGGACATGCTCGAGCACATCGTCGCGCTGGTCGAGGCCAAGGCTGCGGAGATGGAAGCGGCGACGACCGATGCCGGGAAGGCGGAAGTGCCGGCCGAATAAGGGCGGCTTTCGCGATTTGCTAACCGGTTTGCGGGCAGGGTGCTGCCCGTCATGAACCGCTTCATCGTCCTTGCCGGCCTGGTGCTGCTGAGTAGTGCGCTGCTTGCGCCGCGGCTGAAGGTCGATCCGACAGCGGCGGAGCGGCCGGCCAGGGCCGCCAAGCCCTCACCTTGGAGCAAGGATGCACCCCCCGCAGGGCGCGGGGCTGTGCCGATCGAAATGGTCGAGATCGCGCGCGACGGGCAGGGCCAGTTTAACCTCGATGTCGATGTCGGCGGCGAGTCGGTGCGCTTTCTGATCGACACCGGTGCCGATGTCGTGGCGCTGACGGAGGACGATGCGGAGCGGCTGGGCTTGAAGCCCGATCCGTCCGAGTATCGCCCGATGCTCCAGACGGCCTCGGGCACCGGCATGGCGGCACAGGTCGAGATCGACCGGTTGACCATTGGCGGGCGCGAACTGACCGGCATCGCGGCGGTCGTCGTGCCTGACTTGCCGGTCAGCCTGCTCGGCCAATCTGCGCTGCGGCGGCTGGGCAGCGTGACCTTGAAGGGTGACCGGCTGATCATTGCGGGCTAAGAGCCCGTCCATGACGCTATCCATCCGCTCCGCCACCCCCGACGACCTTCCCCTGATTGCGGACCTGATCCGCGGGCTCGCCGAATATGAGAAGCTGGCGGATGCAGTCCGCTTTGACGAGGCGGTTCTCGGCGCGAAGCTCTTCGGAGAGCGCCCTTATGCCGAGGTGATCATCGGCGAACTGGACGGCAAGGCGCAGGGTTTTGCCTTGTTCTTTCACAATTTTTCGACCTTCGAGGGCAAGCCGGGCGTCTATCTCGAAGACCTCTTCGTGCGGCCCGAAGCGCGCGGCAGCGGGCTCGGCAAGGCGCTGCTGTCGCGGCTGGCGGCCATCGCGATGGAGCGGGACTGCGCGCGGCTCGAATGGTCGGTGCTCGACTGGAACGCGCCTGCGATCGGCTTCTACAAGAAGCTCGGCGCGCGGCTGATGGACGAATGGACGGTGATGCGGGTGGACGGCGTAGATCTGGCTCGCCTCGGAGCGGATCGGGGGGCAGAGGGTGGAAAATCCGCCTGAAACGCCGTACAAGCAGGGCATATGACGGGACTGGTAAACAGGCGCGGGCTCATCACGGGCGCGGCGGCGATGGTTGTTGCTGCAGCAGTGCCGCGCCGTGTCTTTGCCCAGCCCTATAGTATTCCCGAGCAGAATCGACGCATTCTCGCTGTCGCAAAGGAACAGGTCCAGCGGGTCGGGTCGGTCCTGTGGCGCACCGATATTGTCGGTGTCGCAGACTTTGCGCTTCCGTCTGCCATGCCGCGGCTCCATTTCGCCGATCTGGAGAAGGGCGAAGTGCGATCGTTCCTTGTCGCGCATGGCAAGGGATCGGACCCGGAGCATGACGGGTTCCTCAAGACCTTCTCCAACGACGTGGGCAGCCTCGCCACCTCGCGCGGGGCGTTCATTACCTACGAGTGGTACAAGGGCAAATACGGCACCTCGATCCGGCTCGGCGGGATCGACCCCGAGAACAGCAACACGCTGGAGCGGGCGATCGTGCTGCACCCCGCCTGGTATGCGAACCCCGACATGCTGGAGAAATGGGGCAAGCTGGGGCGCAGCGATGGCTGCTTCGCGATGAGCGAGGCCGATTTCAACGAGGCGCTTTGGCACCTTTCGGGCGGGCGGCTTTTGTATGCCGACCGGCTGGGGATTTATTGAAGCCTTGTTTGGTGCGCCTTTCGCCTCCGCGAAAGGCTGGCGGCACTGGCCCGCTCCCCCGCCCGGCTACCCACGAGAGTATCCTGAATGGGTGGCCGGGCGGGGGAGCGGGCCGGTGCCGCGCGAAGGCACGCCTCTGCGTGCCTGGTCAACGCATCAAAGCGGATTATCCAGCTTGATGATCGCCTCGTTGCTCTTGCGCTGGTCGGTGTGGAGTTCGCGCGGCTTGGTGAAGCTGGCGATGACGGGGGCGTCGCGGTTGTAGATGTCCGGGAAGCTGCGCATCAGGCCGGTCACGTCGCGCGCGACGGTGAAATAGGTGATGTAGACGGCCCAGGGCTTGGTCATCGGCACCTTGGTGTACTTGCCCGAGAGGTTGTACTGCACCGCGGTTTCGGGCGGCAGATCGGCGCCGAGGATTGCCATGGTCATCGCGAGTTCGGTTGCGCGTTCGGCACGGATGCAGCCGTGGCTGAGCGCGCGCGCGGGGAGCGCGAAGAGGTTCCGGTTGGGCGTATCGTGGATGTAGATCGCGTGCTCGTTGGGCATGTCGAGCTTCACACGGCCCAATGAGTTATTGTCGCCCGGCTGCTGCACCACGGTGATCGTGCCATCGGCATTCTTCGTGGCGACATAGCCCTGCCGCTTGGCGAGCGCGGGGCTGGAAATCAGTTTCTGGCCGAGGCCTTCGCCGACCACGATCGACTGCGGCACGGTCCACGTGGGGTTGAACACCACGTTCTTGACCTGCTCGGCCAGCTGCGGCGTCGCCGTCTTGCCCGGCTTGCCGACAATCGCGCGGTAGGTGCGGATGATCTTGTTGTTCACCGTGAGCCGGAGCTCCTGCTCGGGCACGTTGATGATGAGGTACTGCAACCCCATGTCGCGCGCGAGCCAGCGCCAGCGGTCCATGTTGGCCTTGATCATGCCGATCTGGCGCGGGTCCTTGGCCTTGGTGAGCATATCGCGCAGCAGCGCGTAATCGGGGTGCGTGGGATTGAGCGAATCGAGCACGCCGGGAATGTCATGCGTCTCGGTCGCCTGCGCGAGGAGTTGGGAATTGGGGTGCAGGTCCTGATCGGGATCGACCGCGAACCACTGCACGCGCGCGGGCATCGGCGTGCGGCCATCGCGCAGGTCCTCGGCGAGCCAGACGAACAGGCGGCTGGCAAGCGCATCGAGATCATCGCCTTCCCCCTTGGCGATCTGGGCGGCGAGCTTGGCGGGTTCGTAGTCTGCAGGCGCGAGGCCTTCGTGGCCGATGCCCTTGATCGCGGCGAGCAGCGCCTGTGCATCCGCCAACGTCCAGTGCGCGACCGGTGGCGGCGCCGGCTGGAAGACGGGCACCGGCTCTGATGCCGTGGGTGAGGTGGCAGCCTGCGCGGGCTGCGCCGAGGCGCTCGCCGCCGGCGCGGTGGCGCTGGCTGTCGGTGCAGGCTTGGGAACGGCGGGCTTGGGGGCAGCGGGCTTTGGCGCGGCGGGCTTTGCAGGCTGCACCGTCGCGGTGAGATCGACCGGACCCTGTTGGGCTGCAGCGGGAGCTGCGAGCACGGCCCAGCCGATGGCGGCGGTGCAGAGCATGCCGCTGAGACTGGCCCGATGGATCATGTGCATGCGCTGAACTCTTTCCCTGTGCTTCGCCCGGTCCTGCATCAATTCCTGCCCCAAGCGGCTGTTCCAATCAAGCAAGGCGGCTGACTGTATGCTGAATCAGCGCCGGCATCCTGGCCAGATGAACGGACGGCCCTTTGCGCTCGGCCGACCGGGTCGCTATGGGCGGGCGATGAAGCGCTCTGCCCCCTTGCTCCCGATCCTCGTCGCGTTGACCGGCCTCGCCTGCTTCGGCGTGATGGACGGCTTCATGAAGATAGCCGCGCTGGCGCTGGGCGCTTACTCGGCGATGTTCTGGCGCAACCTTGTGGGTTCGCTGATCATGCTGCCGATCTGGCTGGTGCGCGGGAACAAGGATGGCAGCCGCGGGCTGCCGCGCTGGCCGGCGATGCGTCTGCACCTGCTGCGCTCTGCAGTTGCGGGCGTCATGGCAACGATGTTCTTTTATGGGCTGGCGCGCACCCCCGTAGCGGAAGCCATGGCGCTGTCGTTCATCGCGCCGCTGCTTGCGCTCTATCTTGCAGCGTTGACGCTGGGAGAGGAGCTTTCGCGGCGCGCCGTGACGGGATCGGTGCTGGCGCTCAGCGGCGTGGGCGTCATCGCAGCGGGCAAGTTCGGCGGGCAGTACAACACCGAAAGCGTGCACGGCTTGATCGCGATCCTGCTTTCGGCGGTGCTCTACGCGGTGAACCTCGTGCTGCAGCGGCGGCAATCGCAGCTGGCGGGGCCGGAGGAGATCTCGTTCTTCCAGACCTTCTTCATCTTCTGCCTGCTGGGGCTTGGCGCATGGTGGTTCGCGCCGCCGCCGCCTGCGGAGATGTGGCTGGTGCTGTCGGCCTCTGCCGTGCTTTCGACCGGTTCGCTCATGCTGCTTGGCTGGGCCTATGCCCGCGCCGAAGCACAAGTGCTGGTGCCGCTCGAATACACCGCGTTCATCTGGGCCGCGCTGACGGGCTGGGTGGTCTTTTCCGAGCCGCTGACCGTGCGCACGCTGGCCGGCGTGGTGCTGATCGTGGCGGGCTGTCTGATCGCGCTGCAGCGCAAGTCGGCAGCGGAGGCCGCGGCCGAACGCGCCTGAACCCTGAGCGGTTTGCCGGTACGGTCAGTTCGCCAGCGAACTTCCAAACGCGTGGAAGGCCGCGCCGACGATCACCGCGAACGACAAGGCAGCGATGATCAGCTGTGCCCCCAGCTGCGAGGAATGAATGCCTGAAGGCGCCGGACGCGGCGCAAAGGCCGGGTGGCGGCGGTGTGTCGAGGGACGATGAGGCATGGCGCGTGCTCCGCTGCGGTCAACGATCAAGGCCTGAAATCTAGATCATGAGACATTCGCGGCGAAACTTTAAATCAGACTGACACATCAGTGTAACATTTGACCAGGGGCCTGCGGGTGGTCACGCCGGGAGCTATGCATTTCATGCGCCGCGCAAGCCTTGACGCGCGGGCTCTCTCGGCGCATCGGGCTCGATGTCGCGGGGGCGGCCCCGGCACGTATTTCGGCATCAGCTAGAAGGGATTACGCATCGCCATGACCCAGGTCGGACAGGACACGCTCGGCGCGCGCAGCACGCTTACTGTTGGTGGCAAGGACTATGCCTATTACGCGCTCGGCAAGGCCGCAGCCGCGTATGGCGATGTCTCGCGCCTGCCCTTCTCGATGAAGGTCCTGCTGGAGAACCTGCTGCGCTTCGAGGATGGCGGCTTCACCGTTTCGACCGATGATATCAAGGCGCTGGTCGACTGGCAGAAGGATCCCTCGAGCAGCCGCGAGATCCAGTACCGCCCGGCGCGCGTGCTGCTGCAGGATTTCACCGGCGTGCCTTGCGTGGTGGACCTCGCGGCGATGCGCGATGCGATCGCCAAGCTCGGCGGTGATACCTCGCGGATCAATCCGCAGGTGCCCGTCCACCTCGTGATCGACCACTCGGTCATGGTCGACGAGTTCGGCCACCCCAAGGCCTTCGAGCAGAACGTCGAGATCGAGTACTATCGCAACGGCGAGCGCTACGACTTCCTCAAGTGGGGTTCGAAGTCGCTGGCCAACTTCAAGGCCGTGCCTCCGGGCACGGGCATCTGCCACCAGGTCAACCTTGAGCATATCGCGCAGGCGGTGTGGACGAGCGAGGGGCCGGATGGCGCGACCGTTGCCTATCCCGACACCTGCGTCGGCACCGACAGCCACACCACGATGATCAACGGCCTCGGCGTGCTGGGCTGGGGCGTCGGCGGGATCGAGGCCGAAGCGGCGATGCTCGGCCAGCCGGTCTCGATGCTGATCCCCGAAGTCGTCGGCTTCAAGTTCACCGGCGAGCTCAAGGAAGGCGTGACCGCGACCGACCTCGTGCTGACCTGCACCAACATGCTGCGCAAGCACGGCGTGGTCGGCCGCTTCGTCGAATACTACGGCCCCGGCCTTGCCTCGCTCACGCTGGCGGACCGCGCGACGCTGGCGAACATGGCGCCCGAGTACGGCGCGACCTGCGGCTTCTTCGGTATCGACGACAAGACGCTCGACTACATGCGGCTGACCGGCCGCGACGAGGACCAGATCGCGCTGACCGAAGCCTATGCCAAGGCGCAGGGCTTCTGGATCGATCCCACCATCGAGCCGATCTTTACTTCGACGCTTGAACTCGACCTCGGCACCGTGGTGCCCAGCCTCGCCGGACCGAAGCGCCCGCAGGACCGCGTTTCGCTCGAAGATGTCGACGATGTGTTCAACGCCGATATGGCCCAGACCTACAAGAAGGCGCAGCAGCGCGTTCCGGTCGAGGGCAAGGACTTCGATATCGGCGATGGCGACGTGACCATCGCGGCGATCACCAGCTGCACCAACACCTCGAACCCGGGCGTGCTGGTGGCGGCGGGCCTCGTTGCCAAGAAGGCCAACGAGCTGGGCCTCAAGCCCAAGCCCTGGGTCAAGACCAGCCTCGCGCCGGGCTCGCAGGTGGTGACGGATTACCTCGTCAAGGCCGGGCTGCAGGAGCACCTCGATGCGGTCGGCTTCAACCTCGTCGGCTATGGCTGCACCACCTGCATCGGCAACTCGGGCCCGCTGGCCGAGCCGATCAGCAAGGCGATCAACGACAATGGCCTCGTCGCCGCGGCAGTGATCTCGGGCAACCGCAATTTCGAAGGCCGCGTATCGCCGGATGTGCGCGCGAATTTCCTCGCCAGCCCGCCGCTGGTCGTCGCCTACGCGCTCAAGGGGACGGTGATCGAGGACTTCATCTCGACCCCGATCGGGCAGAGCAAGGACGGCGTCGACGTCTACCTCAAGGATATCTGGCCGACCAACGCCGAGGTCTATGCGACGATGACCGGCTGCATGGACCGCGCGATGTTCCAGGCGCGCTATGCCGACGTCTACAAGGGCGACGTGCATTGGCAGGCGATCAACGTGACTGGCTCGGAAACCTACAGCTGGCGCGCGGGCAGCACCTATGTCGCCAACCCGCCCTACTTCGAGGGCATGACGATGACTCCGGCGCCGGTGAGCGACATCATCGAGGCGAAGCCGCTGGCGATCCTCGGCGATTCGATCACCACCGACCACATCTCGCCGGCCGGTTCGATCAAGGCCGACAGCCCGGCGGGCAAGTGGCTGATGGAGCACCAGGTCGCCAAGGCGGACTTCAACTCCTATGGCGCGCGCCGCGGCCACCACGAAGTGATGATGCGCGGCACTTTCGCCAACATCCGCATCAAGAACGAAATGGTGCCCGGCATCGAAGGCGGCATGAGCCGCTATGGCAGCGACGTCGGCGCGATCTACGACGTCGCGATGCAGCACAAGGCCGACGGCACGCCGCTGGTCGTCATTGCCGGCAAGGAATACGGCACCGGCTCCAGCCGCGACTGGGCGGCCAAGGGCACCAACCTGCTCGGCGTGCGCGCGGTGATCGTCGAAAGCTTCGAGCGCATCCACCGCTCGAACCTCGTCGGCATGGGCGTGCTGCCGCTGCAGTTCCTCGAAGGCGAATCGCGCGAGACGCTGGGGCTGACGGGTGACGACACCTTCACCATCCGCGGTGTCGCCGGTCTCAAGCCGCGTCAGGACGTCGAGGTCGAGGTGACCCGTGCGGACGGCTCAAGCTTCACCTTCAAGGCACTGTGCCGCATCGATACCGCCAACGAGCTGGAGTACTACCTCAACGGCGGCATCCTGCACTACGTGCTGCGCAACCTCGCGGCTTGATGAAGGTTTTTGGAGAGGACAATGGCGCAGATCAGCAACGCTGACTTCGTCCTTGCCCTTTCCACCTTTTCGAGCACGCGGGAAAAGATCCTCGAACACAGGTTCATTGCCGAGCTGTCCAGCAGCCTCTGGTCGCGCGGCGTGTTCGATTTTGTCATCGCCAGGAGCGAGGTCGATAGCAGCGGCTTTGACCTGATCGCGGAAGTGGGTGCTTTAACCCGTCATATTCAGCTGAAAGCCTCGCATAGCACCGCCGATACGAGGAAGGTCGCGATCCACACCAAGCTTGGGAACAGGCCATCCGGCTGCGTTGTCTGGCTCATTCACGATCCCATGACCTTGAATATCCAGAAGCTGCTCTGGTTCGGCGACAAGGCCGGGCTTCCGCTTCCTGCGCTGGGTGACAAGATTACGCGCCATACCAAGGCTGACATGCAGCAAACGAAGGGGCTGCGACCGGCCCTTCGCGATGTCGCGAGAAGCCGTTTTCAGGTAATTGCGGATTGGTCTGCGCTGCTGGAGATCATGTTTGATCTTGGCTGACCTGCCCGCTTGCTGGAATCAGAAAGGGCGGCTCCCCCCGGAGCCGCCCTTTCCTTTTGCCCGCTGCGGGAGCGGGAGCAGTTTGTGGCCGATCAGGCGGCGGTCGTGCCCTTGGCCTTGAGGCCCTGGCGGCGGCGCGCGACGAGCCCGGCTGCGGCTGCACCGAACAGCAGGACCATCGACGGTTCAGGCACGTCGGTGTGGCCATTCGACGAGGTCGACGTGGTGCTGCCGGTGCTGCCGTTCGAGGAGGAGGACGTCGAGCTGCTGGTGCTGCTCGAGGTTGAGGAAGAGGTCGAGCTCGACGTCGAAGACGACGAGGACGTCGATGACGACGTCGAGGAGCTGGTCGAGACGTTGCCCGAGCTCGTCGAGGTCGATGAACTGGTCGAGACGTTGCCCGACGAGGTGCTGACATTGCCCGAGCTCGTCGAGACATTGCCCGAGGACGTGCTGACGTTGCCTGAAGAGGTCGAGGTGCTGCTCGTCACCGCGCCCGAACTCGTGGAGACGTTGCCGCTCGAGGTCGAGGTCGAGATGTTGCCGCTCGAGGTGGAGGTCGAGCCGCCCGAGGTCGAGGTCGAACCGCCGGACGTCGAGGTGGAGCCACCCGATGTCGAGCTGCCGCCGGTCGAGGTCGAACCGCCCGAGGTCGAGGTCGAGCCGGTGCTGGTCGAGGAGACCACCACGCTGCCGCCGCCGCTGCTGCCGCCGAAAAAGCCGCCGAAGAACCCGCCGCCGAAGCCGCCGATCCCGCCGCCGCCAATCACCACCGGCACCGCGCCGCCGCTGCTACCGCCTGCCTGCGGGGGCATCGGCGGCATGTAGGGCACTGGCGCATAGGCCATCTGCTGCTGCGGCATGGCGCAGGACTTGGTCACAGTGGTCTTGACCACGCGGCGCATGCGGTGAACCGGACGCTGCTTGACCACAGCGTAGTGCCGCTTCACCTGCTTGACCTTGATCGGCTTCACGTGGTGAATTTCGGCAGATGAAGGTGCTTCCGAAACGTGCACCGCACCTCCGCCCAGCACTGCCCCGCCCGCTGCGCAGGCCGCCAGTTTTGCCAATGCCATCCGAACCGACATGATCGTTGCTCTCTGTTCCCGTGGGAGCCGGCATCTATCCCCGCAAAGGTGGACAAAGCCTCTCCTGACAGATCGAACAACGCAGATCGCACCGGCTGCGGCAATGCTGTTAACCGGTTTTCACCCCCTCCGGCGGCCCCGAAATGGGTCACTTTGGCGCTCGACGCCAAGTCTGTGCCAAACTGGAACCGAATTCGCGTCAGCCGTTACGCTGATCGCGTTTACCATCATGCTCCGTCGTCGGCGAAGAGACCGGGCAGATCGGCCGAGGGCGGGGTGAGTCCCAGATGCCGCCAGCCGCGATCATTGAGGCAGCGCCCGCGCGCGGTGCGCGCCACGAGTCCAAGCTGGATGAGGTAGGGCTCGATCACGTCCTCGATCGTATCGCGCGGTTCCGAAAGCCCTGCCGCCAGCGTTTCGACGCCCACCGGCCCGCCCTTGTAGATATCCGCGATCATCGAGAGGTAGCGCCGGTCCTGCAGATCGAGCCCGAGCGAATCGACCTCGAGCCGGGTGAGGGCGCGGTCCGCCACTTCGCGGGAAATCACATCCGCGCCAGCAACTTGCGCGAAATCGCGGACGCGCCGCAGCAGCCGCCCGGCGACCCGGGGCGTGCCGCGCGAACGGCGGGCGATCTCGCTGGCGCCGCCCTGATCGACGCCGATCCCGAGGAGGCCGGCACCGCGCGTGACCACGCGCTCCAGTTCTTCCACGGTGTAGAACTGGAGCCGCACGGGGATGCCGAACCGGTCGCGCAGCGGGGTGGCGAGGAGGCCCGCGCGGGTCGTCGCGCCGATCAGGGTGAAGGCGGGGAGATCGATCCGCACCGAGCGCGCCGAGGGGCCCTCGCCGATGATGAGATCGAGCGCGCGGTCTTCCATCGCCGGATAGAGCACTTCCTCGACCACCGGATTGAGCCGGTGGATCTCGTCGATGAAGAGCACATCGCCGCTCTCCAGATTGGTGAGCAGCGCCGCCAGATCGCCGGCCTTGGCGATGACCGGACCCGAGGTGGCGCGGAAATTGACCCCCATCTCGCGCGCGATGATCGCGGCGAGCGTCGTCTTGCCGAGGCCGGGCGGGCCATAGAACAGCACATGGTCCATCGCCTCGCCGCGCTGGCGCGCGCTTTCGATGAACACGGAAAGGTTCTCGCGCGCGGCTTCCTGCCCGACGAATTCGCCGAGCGTTTTGGGCCGTAGCGCGGCGTCCGCGTCATCGGCCTGCCGGCGGGGGGTGAGGATGGGGTTGTCGGTCATCAGCCCGCCGCCCGCTTCAGCGCCACGCGCACGAGATCATTGAGCGGCGCATCATCGCCCAGTTCCTTGACCGCAGCGGCGACGGCCATGCTGGCGGTGGCGGGCTTGAAGCCGAGGTTCTGGAGGGCGGATATGGCGTCTGCGCTGACCGAACCGGCGGGTGCGGCGGCGAGGCCTTCGATGGGCGGGGTGCCGGCACCGGTGGAGATCGGGCCAATTCCGCCCGCCTTGTCCTTGAGTTCGTTGACGATGCGGCCTGCGAGCTTGGGGCCGACACCCTGCGCGCGGGCGACCATCGCGGCATCGCCGCTGGCGCAGGCGCGCTGGAGGTCTTCGACCGAGAGCGCGGAGAGGATCGCGAGCGCGACCTTGCTGCCGACGCCCTGCACCGCCGTCAGCAGGCGAAACCAGCCGCGTTCACCGGCGCTGGTAAAGCCGATCAGGCGCTGATCGTTCTCGGAGACCTGGAGCTCGGTGTGGACCACGACCTTGTCACCGCGCATACCGAGGCGCTCGAGCGTCTTGGCGGAACAATGGACGAGGTAGCCGACGCCGTTCACGTCGATGATGGCCCAGTCGGGGCCGAAATCGTCGAGCAGGCCGGTAAGCTTGGCGATCATGGTTTGTTCTATGGCAGCGAACCGTGCGGTTCGCCAGCCCCTATCCCAGAAATGTGCTGAGGACTGCCGGGTGGAAGCTGCCACCCGCAAAGCCTTCGATCCCCATGAACAGGCCGAACACGCCGAAGGCCCAAGCCCCCCAGAGCAGCGCGGTGCTTTCAGCGAGCGCGGCGACGGCGGCGAGTGAGATGGCGGTGGAGATCGCGGCGTCGGCGGCATCGAACTGGTCGTCATGGACATTGAGGGCATCATAGAGATCGCCCTCAGCCTTGGCCGCCTTGGCGAGATCGGGTGCCTCGGCCTTGTATTTGGCGATGTCCTTGTCGAGTCCGGCGATGGCCGCATCGGCCTTGCCGGGCGGAGCGAGGGTGGCGAGCTGGAGCCGCGTCGCTTCGGCCATGTGAAGCTTGGTCTTGGTCGCCTGATACTGGTTCCACTTATCGACCGAGGCGGCCTGCGCGGCCTGCATCGCCTGCACGATGTTGCCATCCTTGATGCCGCAGAGCCCGGTGAAGACCGAGAGGACCACCACAGTGATCGCGACGAGGCGGTTGAGCCGCTTGTCCTTGGCTTCGGCGCTGACTTCGATTTCCATGGCGCCATTGTTGCCGAACGGGTTCGGCGGTCAAATGACGGATTGGCAAGATTAGCGATGGCTGCCGATCATGTTGGCGTGGGTGATCGCGACGGCGAGCGCGTCCGCCGCATCCTCGCCCGCCAGCGCGACGCCGGGGAGCAGCACCTTGAGCATGGCCTGGATCTGCGCCTTCTCCGCGCCGCCCGTGCCGACCAGCGCCTTCTTGATCACTTTGGTGGGGTACTCCGCCACCGCGAGCCCCGCGCGCGCCACCGCCAGCATGGCAACACCGCGCGCCTGCCCGAGCTTGAGCGTCGACTGCGGGTTCATGTTGACGAAAACTTCCTCGACCGCGCCCGTATCAGGCCGGTGCTCGGCGATCACGGCGGCAAGGCCGGCGTCGAGCTCTACCAGACGCTCAGCCATCGCGGCCTTGGCGTTGGTGCGGATCTGGCCGTTGGCGACGTGGCTGAGGCGGCTGCCGGACTTCGCCACCACGCCCCAGCCGGTGCAGGTGAGGCCGGGATCGATGCCGATGATGATCACGACTGGTCGTCTTCCGGCGGAGCTGGAAAGCCGGCGTTTCTCAGAGAGTTGGCCAACTTACGATACAAGTTGGGATGAAATCTCTTCGATTGAGGATCGTTGGATACCGTCGAAATGAACTGACCTTTTGCGGCAATATGGATGTGCCCCGTTACCGCGTTATACCACGCTCCGACATCCAGTTTCATGGTCTTTGAACCGGAGGGAGGCTTTCCAACGCCGGTCACAGCTTCAGCCCGAAGCGCGGGCCGAGGTGCATCATGCCGAGATAGAGCGCGATGGTCAGCGCGCAGCCCAGCGCCAGCGCGATCCAGAACGACACGCCGTGGCGCAGCAGGGCGGGGATCACGAGGAACATCGGCAGGCTGGGCAGCACGTACCAGAAGGTCGCCTCGGCATGGATTGCCATGTTCTCGGCATCGGGCCGCGCGCGCCAGAGCAGAATCATGCCGAGCACCGACACGAGCGGAAGCGAGGCGACCAGCGCACCGACGGTCGGCAGCTTGCGGCCGATTTCCGAGATCAGCGCGATCAGCAGCCCCGAAAGCAGGGCCTTGATGGCGAGCGGGAGCACGGCTCAGTAGACCATGTCGAACGGGCTGCCGGAGGTTTCCTCGCCCTGCCACCGGCGCGGGGCTGCGGCGTGCAGCGCGCCTAGCGCGCCCGCAGTGAACCCGGCGCCAGTGCGGCAGGCCAGTTCAGCCAGTTGCTTCTCGCCCTCGGCGCCCTCGAGCACGGTGATGCCCGAAAAGCGGCGGCCGGGATTCTCGTTCAGCGAGCCGGTTTCGCCGGCGTGGACGACATAGTGCACCATGCCGCGCGTGAAGCGGATGGAATCCTGATTGAGCCCGCCGTGGCTGCGGTTGTTGCCCGTGTGGATGTTGCGCCAATCGGGCGTGCTGGCCACGTCGATCGCGGCGCGGCCTGCAGGGCCGAAGCGGTAGTGCAGGCTGGACTTGCCGAGGCAGACACTGCCCAGCCTTGCGCCGAAGCGGCAGGACCAGACCACTCGCTCGCCCGCGCCGCAATGGCTTTGCACGGATGCGAGAGTGGACGCCGCGGCGGGTTTCGCCGCCGATCCGCCTGTCGCAAGCAGCGCGGCAACGCTGAGGGCTGCCGCGAATGCCCGCATCAGCCCAGCTTTTCCATCACGTCGTCGGGGATCTCGTAGTTGCCCCAGACGGTCTGGACGTCGTCGTCTTCCTCAAGCACGTCGATCAGCTTGAGCAGCGTCGCGGCCGTATCGGCATCGACCGTGGTCGTCATGTTGGGCTTCCACGCGAGCTTGACGCCCTCGGCCTCGCCCAGCGACTTTTCCAGTTCGCGCGCGACGGGGTGGAGCTGTTCGATCGCGACCCAGATCTGGTGGCTGCCGGGGTTCTCGTCGCCATCGCCCATATCGCTCTCAACGTCTTCGGCGCCCGCTTCGATCGCGGCTTCGAGGACCTTCTCCTCGTCGCCCGCCGAGCCCGGATACTCGATCAGGCCGAGCCGTTCGAACCCGTGGCTCACCGCGCCCGAGGCGCCGAGATTGCCGCCGTTCTTGGCAAAGGCGGTGCGCACGTTGGTGGCGGTGCGGTTGCGGTTGTCGGTCAGCGCCTCGACGATGATGGCGACGCCGCCCGGACCATAGCCCTCGTAGCGCACTTCCTCGTAGTTATCGCCTTCGCCCTTGCTGGCCTTGTCGATCGCGCGGGCGATGTTGTCCTTGGGCATCGACTGCGCCTTGGCGGCGTTGACCGCGGCGCGCAGGCGCGGGTTCATGTCCGGATCGGGCATGCCCATCTTGGCCGCGACGGTGATTTCGCGGGAGAGCTTTGAGAACATCGCCGAGCGCTTTTTGTCCTGCGCGCCCTTGCGGTGCATGATGTTCTTGAATTTGGAATGGCCTGCCATGGTCTGCTGCTTAGCGCTTTCAGGTGGATTGCTGCAGCGCCACTAGCCGAGACACGCCTGCGCGGCAATGTCCTGCGCAAGGACGAGACAAACGCGGTTTTAACCCGCGCTGGGCCACAAGCGCGGCATGACCCCATTGCTACGTGATATGGCCAGCTATCTGGCCCGCCCCCGGCGCATCGACCCAAGTGGCCTCCGTGCGCCCGGCGCGGGGGGCAAGGCGCTGCTATTGCTGGCGTTTCACCTCATCGTGCTGCTGGGCTTGCTCTCACCGCTGCTCGGGATGTGGCAGTCGGCCATGGGCCTGCCCGAGCCCGCAGCGTTCGGCGCGGTGCCCAAGGCCTGGCTGTTGCCGCTGGTGGTGCTGATCGCGCCGGTGGGCGAGGAGATCGTGTTTCGCGGCTGGCTGACCGGGCGGGTCCGCGCGCTGTGGCTGCTCGGCTGTGCGCTGGTGGCGGGCGCGCTGCTGGCGATGGTGAACTACCATGTGGCCGAAGTGCCGGCGGCGCTCGGCGTGGTCGCCGTGGGGCTGGTGGCCCCCATCGGCTGGTGGCTGCTGCGACGCCGCGGCGTGCCGGGCTGGTTCGAGGCGGCGTTCCCGGTTCTGGTCTGGCTGTCGATCGTGGTGTTCGGCCTCCTGCACCTGACGAACTATCCGCAGATTTCGTGGGCGCTGCTGCCGATGGTGCTGCCGCAGCTCTGGGCCGGGCTGGTGCTGACTTATGCGCGCATGCAGATCGGGCTTGTGGCCTCGATCCTCATTCATGCAGTCGCGAATGGGACGGCGATTAGTTTGGCGTTGCTGCGTTAGAGCAAGCGCTGCCACCAGCCTACGTCACGCCAGCCGCCCAGCTTCCAGCCCACTTCGCGGTACACGCCGACCGGGGTGAAGCCGCAGGCCTGGTGCAGCGCCTCGCTGGCCGGATTGGGCAGGGCGATTCCGGCAAAGGCGGCGTGGAGGCCCTTCTCCTTCAGCACGGCAAACAGCGCCCCATAGAGCGTGCGGCCTACGCCGCTGCGCATCGCGCCCGGTCCGACATAGATCGCCACGTCGCAAGAAGAGGCATAGGCCGCCCGTTCGCGATGCGGGCTGGCGTAAGCATAGCCGATGACCGCGCCCTCGCGTTCGGCCACCAGCCAAGCATGGCTGGCGCCGTAGCGCGCGATGCGTGCGGCCATTTCCGCGTCATCGGGCGCTTCAAGTTCGAAGCTTACCCAGCTTTCGGTGACATGGGGCCGATAGATGGCGGCGCAGGCAGTAGAGTCCTCGGCCCGTGCCGGGCGAATGACGAAGGGCTCAAGCATGATGCGCACCTCCCGCCCGGCGGCTCGGCCTACTCGAGACCGAGCGCGTTCTTGTAGGTATCGAGGATGGCTTCCATCTCGCGGCGGTCATCCGGCTTCAGCTTCCTGAGGCGGACGATCTGGCGCATGATCTTGGGATCGTAGCCGGTCGACTTTGCCTCGGAATAGACGTCCTTGATATCGTCGCCGATGCCCTTCTTTTCTTCCTCGAGGCGTTCGATGCGCTCGATCAGGAGGCGCAGGCGGTCGTCGGCGGAATCGGCCATCGTGAAAATCTCCGGTGGGGTGCGTGTTGTGCCCCGTTAGGGCGCGCGGTGTGATTCGCGCAAAATCCAGCCTGTGGAAATGTCGGGAAGAACGTTCAGTCTTGCGTCTCGGTGTCTCGCCGGCCCTTGAAGCCTTGGGCAATCACGTACCACTCGGACGAATCCTTGCGGCTGGCGGGCGGCTTGGCGTGTTTCACTGTGGTGAAGTTGCGCTTGAGGATGGTGAGCAGCGCCGCGTCGGTGCCCCCGGCGAAAACCTTGGCAACGAACGCGCCGCCGGGCGCGAGGGTCTGCACAGCGAAATCGACGGCGGTCTCTACGAGACCCATGGTGCGCAAGTGATCGGTGGCCTTGTGGCCGACGGTGTTGGCCGCCATGTCTGACAAGACCAGATCGGGCGCGCCGCCGAGCGCTTCGGTCAGCGCGGCGGGGGCCTCGTCGGCCATGAAGTCCATCTCGAAGATGGTCACGCCCTCGATCGGCTCGGTTGGCAGGAGATCGATGCCCACCACACACGCCTTCGGGGCCTGCTTGCGTACCACCTGGGCCCAGCCGCCGGGCGCTATGCCGAGATCGACCACCCGTTCGACGCCGCGCAGCAGGGTGAAGCGTGTGTCGAGCTCGATCAGCTTGAACGCGGCGCGGCTGCGCCAGCCTTCGGCCTTGGCCTGTTTGACATAAGGGTCGTTGAGCTGGCGCGCGAGCCAGCGGTTGGACGAGGCGGTGCGCCCCTTGGCGGTTTTGACCCGCTCGCCCGGATCACGTCCACTGCGGCTCACAGGCTTGTTCCCTTGGTTTGCTGGCTTTTGGTTTGCAGGTCTTCACCGCGCCGTTCGCCAAGCCCACCGGCGGCCATCAGGCTGCGCAGGATGCCCTCGCGAATGCCGCGATCGGCAATGCCGAGCCGCTCGGCCGGCCAGATGTCGAAGATCGATTCGAGAATGGCGCAGCCCGCCACCACCAGATCGGAGCGCTCGCGCCCGATGCAGGGCACGGCGACGCGTTCGGCCGGGGAGTAATGCGCCAGCCGCTGGCTGATCTCGCGCATCGAGGCGGTGGGCACGATCAGGCCGTCGACCGCGCTGCGATCATATTGTGGCAGGCCGAGGTGGAGGCTGGCCAGCGTGGTGACAGTGCCGCTGGTGCCAAGCAGGCGCAGGCCGGAGCTGCCGGCCGCCTGAACCCGCGCGGGGGCCACCCGCTCCGCAAAACCGGCAAAGCCCTCGGTGATCCGCGCGCGCATTTCCGTGTAGGCGGCGGCGCGGGCCTCTGCGGTGAGTTCGATCGGGCCGATGCTTTCGGTGAGCGAGACAACACCCCAGGGCACCGATTGCCAATCCACGATGCGCGGAACTGCGGTGCTGGTATCGACAAGGACCATCTCGGTCGATCCGCCGCCGATGTCGAAGATCATCGCCGGGCCTTCGCCGGGTTCGAGCAGGATGTGGCAGCCCAGCACGGCGAGCCGCGCCTCTTCCTCGGCGGTGATGATGTTGAGGCAGATGCCCGTCTCGCGGTAGACCCGGTCGATGAAGTCCGCGCCGTTGGACGCGCGGCGGCAGGCCTCGGTCGCGACCGAGCGGGCGAGGTGGACATTGCGCTTGCGCAGCTTGTCGGCGCAGATTTGCAGCGCGCCCAGCGCCCGGTCCATCGCCGCATCCGAAAGCCTGCCCGATTGCGCGAGGCCCTCGCCCAGCCGCACGACGCGGCTGAACGCATCGATCACCATGAAGTGATCGCCCGAAGGCCGCGCGATCAGCAGGCGGCAATTGTTGGTGCCGAGATCGATCGCGGCATA
>NZ_JAIXZS010000010.1 GCF_027489515.1 Novosphingobium sp.
GGCAAGAAGTCGAAGCTCAAGAAGGATATCGCGGCGGCGCAGGCGATCCTCGATGCCGATCACTATGCGCTCGACAAGGTCAAGGACCGGATCATCGAGTATCTCGCGGTGCAGGCGCGTACCAACAAGCTGAAGGGACCGATCCTGTGCCTCGTCGGCCCGCCGGGCGTCGGCAAGACGTCGCTGGGCAAGTCGATCGCCAAGGCCACTGGGCGGCAGTTCGTACGCCAGTCGCTGGGCGGTGTGCGCGACGAGGCCGAGATTCGCGGCCACCGCCGCACCTACATCGGCTCGCTGCCGGGCAAGATCGTGACCAATCTCAAGAAGACTGGCACGTCCAACCCACTCTTCCTGCTCGACGAGATCGACAAGCTGGGACAGGACTTCCGCGGCGACCCCGCCTCGGCGCTCCTCGAGGTGCTTGATCCGGAACAGAATTCCAAGTTCCAGGATCATTACCTCGAGCTCGATATCGACCTCTCGGACGTGATGTTCGTGTGCACTGCAAACAGCCTCAACCTGCCGCAGGCGCTGCTCGACCGCATGGAGATCATCCGGCTCGAGGGCTATACCGAGGACGAGAAGGTCGAGATTGCCGAGCGGCACCTGATCGCCAAGCAGATCGAGGCGCACGGGCTTAAGCAGGGCGAGTTTACGCTCGAACCGGCGGCGCTGCGCGACCTGATCCGCTTCTACACGCGCGAGGCGGGCGTCCGCACGCTGGAACGCGAAATCGCGCGGCTGGCGCGCAAGGCGCTGCGGCGGATCCTGGAGAAGAAGGACACCGCGGTTACCATCACCCCGGAAAACCTCCCGGACTTTGCCGGCGTGCGCAAGTTCCGTCACGGCATGTCCGACGAGGAAAACCAGGTCGGCGCGGTGACGGGTCTGGCCTGGACCGAAGTGGGCGGCGAACTGCTGACGATCGAAAGCGTGACGGTGCCCGGCAAAGGTGCGGTCAAGACCACCGGCAAGCTTGGCGAAGTGATGAGCGAGAGCGTCCAGATGGCGTTCAGCTTCGTCAAGGCGCGCGGGCCCCAGTACGGGATCAAGCCTTCGATCTTCAACCGCAAGGACCTGCACATCCACTTGCCCGAAGGCGCTGTGCCCAAGGACGGGCCGAGCGCGGGCGTCGGCATGGTGACGGCGATGGTTTCGACGCTCACTGGCATCCCGGTGCGTGCGGACGTCGCCATGACCGGCGAGGTCACTCTGCGCGGGCGTGTGCTGGCGATCGGCGGGCTCAAGGAAAAGCTGCTCGCCGCGCTGCGCGGTGGCATCAAGACGGTCCTGATCCCGGAAGAGAACCGCAAGGACCTCACCGAGATCCCGGCGAACATCCGCGAGGGGCTGGAGATTATCCCCGTGAGCCACGTCGACGAAGTGCTCGCGCGCGCGCTGACGGCGCCGATCGAGGCGATCGAATGGACCGAGGCCGATGAACTGGCGGCTGGGCCGGTCGCGGCACTGGGCGGAGGTGCGAGCGTACCGACCGCGCACTGAGCCAGAACGATTGCTGTGGTGCAGCATGAGTTGTCATGCTGCACCCTTGCACTGCAGCATTAACCTTCGGCTCGCCGGGCCCTATCTTCCTGCGGCAAGCGTCTGCTCATAACGTCAGAAACGGGCCATATTCCGGCGTTTTTTCGGCGAATCCCGGCGTTTTTGGCTTTGACAGGGAATTCTTTCTCGGCTCTCTTCCCGGCACCCGAATTTCGATTCAGGCAGCCGGTGTTTGCATAAAAGCCAATGGGGGTTCCGCAATGAACAAGAACGATCTGATCAGCGCAGTGGCCGACGCGAGCGGTCTTTCGAAGGGTGACGCAACGAAGGCGGTTGAAGCCGTTTTCGACAGCGTGACCTCTGCGCTGGCCAAGGGTGATGAAGTGCGTCTCGTCGGTTTCGGTACGTTCTCGGTCGCCAAGCGCAAGGCCTCGACCGGCCGCAACCCGCGCACGGGCGAACCGATGTCGATCAAGGCCTCGGCCCAGCCGAAGTTCAAGGCCGGCAAGGGCCTGAAGGACGCCGTCAACTAAGACCGCAAGGTATTTGCGCGAAGCCTTCGGGGGTCGCGCGCGAACTGCACCAAAAACGCCGCGCCGGGATGCCGGAGCGGCGTTTTTGGTGTGGGCGCTCCTTCAAAAAAGGAAGAAGCCCTACTTCAACTTGATCAGCGCGGTAGGGGCGGCGGCGGTGCGCACATCCACCTTCCAGTCCAGCCGGGTGAGGCCGCTGGCGGGATCGGCCTGCGGGCCTTCGTCGGTATTGTTGGCAAGGATCTGGCCGTCGGTGCGCAGGCTGAAGGTGCCCTCGGCGATCGGCGGGCCATCGCTGCCGGGTTTCGAGCCAGCCTTGCCTGCGGTCTTCATGCCGCCCATTGCTCCGGCCATGGCACCGAGCCCCGGCATCACCGGGTTCGCCGCTGCCGTGCTGAACGCGGGTGCATCGACCCGTACGCTGCCATCGGCGCGGCGGATTACCGATACGAACGGCATGACCATGGGCAACCGCTCGATCGTGGGGAAGGTGAAATCGTGGTCGAGCCGGCCGGTGGCGGTGTAGTCCACCTCGAACTTGCCCGCACCCTTGCTGATGACCGAGGCATAGCCCTGCTGGCGCGCGAGGCGCTGGGCAAAGGCTTCGGCGGCCTTGGGATCATCGGGATCGATCCCGCCCATGAAGGCCTGCATCATCTTGCGGTTCTGCGCGTCCTCGCCCGCCTTGGCGGCCTTGCGCGCCTTCTGCTCGTCGTTCCATTTGGCGCGCTGCTCGGCGATTTCGGCCGGGCTGCAATCGTGCGCCTCGTCGGTCTTGGGATCGGTGCAGGGCTGCTGTTCAAACGGCTCGGCCGGGACCTCTTCTGCCTTTGCGCCTTTGCTACCCTGCGCGAGCGCGGCAAGAATGATCTCGCCCTTGTAGTGAAAGCTGAAGGTGCCATCACGGCGCAGCGAAAGATCGCTTGCGAACTTGCCGGGAAGGACCATGCACCCGGCCAGCAGCATAAGCATGGCAGCGGCGCCGATCACGGCGGCGGTCCGGCGATTGCATTTCATGGCTCATCCCCCTTCTTGCGGGATGAGCGCCGGCTGGATCAGTCGGCCTCGCCCCGAGTCGCCACAGCATAGAGCGCAATCGCTGCAGCATTCGAAACATTCAGGCTTTCTATAGCGGAAACAATCGGCAGTCGCGCGATGGCATCGCAGTGCTGCGCCACGTTGTGCCGGAGGCCTTCGCCTTCCGCGCCGAGCACGAGCGCCACCGGGCCGGTGGGCACGGCCGAGGGGAAAACCGCGCTGCCATCACCATCGAGCCCGATCCGCCAGTATCCCGCCTCGGCGATCTGTTCGAGCGCGCGCGCAAGATTGACGACGCGGACCCAGGGCACGATTTCGAGCGCGCCCGATGCGGATTTGGCGACCGTGCCCGATTCCGGCGGCGCGTGCCGATCCTGCGTGATCAGCGCGGCGGCACCAAAGGCAGCACAGCTGCGCAGAACAGCCCCGACATTGTGCGGATCCGTCACCGAATCGAGCAGGACCAACGTGCGCCCGTCCGCTTCGTCGAGCACGTCGGCGAGCGCGACATCCTCAAGCGCAAGGCAATCGAGCACAAGCCCCTGATGCGGCGCATCGCGCGCGACAAGGCGGGCCAGATCGGCGGCCTGCGCGTATTCGACGGGGAGCGAGGCCGGCAGTTCGGCATCGTTGTCGTCGAGCAGCGCCTGGATTGCCTCGCGCGTGCCCCAGAGCTTCTTTGCGGTGCGCAGCGGGTTGGTCAGCGCAGCTTCGACCGCATGGCGGCCCCACAGCCGCACCGCACCGGTCGAGGCCCGGCCCGAGCCGCGCCCGCCCTGCATCCGCCCGGCCCGTCCGCGCATGGGCTTCGAGCGGCCGGTGTTTTCATCACGCTTGGGCATTGCCTGGCTTTCCATGCTTGCAAAATGTCGCTTGGCCCATGCCAGCCGCCCCTTGGACAGGCAAGGCTGTTGACAGGCGGGCAGCGCTTCGCCAAAGGGGCGCCTCACTCGGCCGGAGCCGCCCTTTTTAACCGAAAGGCGGCGCACAATCGGGAGCTTGCTCCCGGACCGGCAGCACTGGTGTGGACAGGTGGCCGAGTGGTTAAAGGCAGCAGACTGTAAATCTGCCCGCGCAAGCGTACGCTAGTTCGAATCTAGCCCTGTCCACCACCAGCCGTTCCCAGAACATTGCCATAGCCCCGGCTTTTCCGGGGAATTTGCGCGCCTGCTGTTTGCTTGCAGAACATCGCGGGCGGACGGCGGCGAACTTCGCGGCGCCAGGGGAGACGCGGGTCAGCGCTGGACATCCGGGGTTGTACCCTTGCCGCCCTCCAGGGGCTCTCACGCCTGCTCTGGCGGCCTGTGCCTGCAAACCGGTTTTCCGAAGCCAGCTGGAATCACACCAGCGTGGCAAGAATATCCTTCACGCGAGCGAGGCCGAAGCCGACCGCGATATCGGAAATGCCGTAGGGCAGGAGCAGCTGGTCTTCGCCCACCAGCATGCCGCCGCAGCTGTAGACTACATTCGGCACATAGCCGGCGCGATCGGTATCCTCTGCGGTGAGGATCGGGCAGGCCGAGCGGCCGAGCACGCGGCTGGGATCGTCGCGGTCGAGCAGGGCGCACCCGAGCGCGTACTTGCGCACCGGGCCGACGCCGTGGGTGATCACGAGCCAGCCTTCCGGGATCAGCAACGGGCTGCCGCAATTGCCGATCTGAATGAATTCCCACGGAAATCGTGGCTCCATCAGCAGCACGCCGTCATCATCCCAGGTGTCGAGCCGGTCCGAGCGGAGCAAGTAGAGGTTCTTGCCGTCCTGCCGGCCAAGCATGCAATACTGGTCGCCGATCCGCTGCGGAAACAGCGCCATGCCCTTGTTGCGGCCGGCCCTGCCCCTGATCGGGGTGAGATCGAAGCTGCGGAAATCGCGCGTCCTCAGTAGTTCGGAACGGATCGAACGCCCTGAATAGGCAGTGTAAGTGCCGAGCCACTCGAAATCGCCATCACCGTGATCGAAGCGCGTCAGCCGCAGATCCTCGAGGCCGTTGGCCTGCTGTTCAGTGATCGGGAAGATGACGGTATTGGGCAGCGAGCTTTCGGCATTTCGTGCAACGGTGACCGTCGCATCCGGATCGCTGCGCGGATTGTCGTCGGTCCGCTGCACGCTGGTAGCGAAGGCCGACTGCGGCGAAAGCGTGAAGGTGCCGTCTGACTGCACGATGCCGTCGCGAAAGGCGATCGAGCTGATGTGACCTTCACCGACCGCGCGCAGCGTGAGCACGAAGCGCACCGCTCCGTTCTCCATGCCCGTCTGGTCGGGGGCGGGAACGATGCTGGGGTTCATCAGCGCGGCGGCGGCATAGGTATACTCGTGGCAGAAATAAGCGCCCAGCAGGCGGCGGCGCGCAACGGAGAGGCTGCTGCCATCGAAGTGCAGGCCCTCCGCCACTTCGCGATAGCGCGCCTCGAACATGTGTTCGGTCTGCCAGTGGCGGTCGCCGAAGTCCCGCAGCACGGATTGGTACTCGCGCTCGATCTCGGCTTCGGGCATTTCCATCACATCGTGCACAAGCGCAAGAGCCCGTCCTTCAGGCGCGCTGGTCGCCTGCCAGCCGAGATGGAACGGGCGCAGCACGGTGCGCGAGGGATCGGCATGGAGCCGCAAGTCGAGAATCCGCAGCGGACTCGCCGGATGGTTGGGACAGGGTGGATCGGACATGGTGAAGGGCCGGCGCGCTCAGGCCATGAGCGCGCTGGTGCCTGTTCGGGAGACCGGGGGCCGATCAAGCGGCTGCCGTGCCTCGGCCGCCTGCAAGAGCGCTTTCAGGCTATAGTGCCCGAGATGATAGGCGAGGATCGATTCAGCCCCGCAGTTCTCGTTGCGCCCGCGCGGTGTGACGCCATCGCAGCAGGCTCCGGTGGCGGGATCGGCGAGCACGATGCCGCGATCGTTGCCGCCAAGGGACCACTGGTAGGCGCATTCGGCGTGGCGCAGCCAGAACGGATCGTGCGTCGCCAACGCGGCGGTGCGTGCGGCATCGATCGCGGCGTGCGCCTCGAGCGGCTGCTGGTCGAACGGCAGCGATGCAGCGTCGAGGCCGAAGGTTTCCGAGCCGACAGGCCGGAAATGGCCGGATGCGGCGGTCTGGTAGTCGGCCAGCCATTGCAGGGCTGCGAGGCCAGCGTCGAGCCAGTCCTGCCGGCCGAGCAGCAGGCCGCCCTCGATCAGGGCTTGGCACAGCCGCGGGTTGTCGTAGGCCAGCATCGGCTCGAACCAGATCCAGTCAGGGCGCCGATGCTGCTGCAGGAGCTGGGTGAGTGCATCACAAGTGCTTACCACGCGCGCCTCGGCCGCTGGACTGTTGACTCCGCTGCGCAGTAGCGCGGAGGCGCCGAGCGCGGCGAAGGCTGTCGCGCGGGGGGACGAGACGCCCTCGAGCGCCGGGGTAGCCACGGCGAAGAGCTGCGCGGCCCAACTGCGCATGGGCTTGAACGGGCTGTTCTCGGCGGTGTGGCCCAGCGCCCAGAGGGCGCGGCCATTGGAATCCTGTGATCCGACCGCTTCGCACCAGCTCCGGTCATAAGCCATGAAGTTACGGAACCGGCCCAGGTCTTCGTTCCATGCGTACTGAACGAAGGCTGCGTATGTGACGCTCCAGCGGTGGCGGTCTGCCATATCGAGCGAGGTGGCGGCATTCATCAGCATGAGTGCGCGGGCATTGTCGTCGATGCAGTAGCCGTGGCGGCGGTCGGGGATTTCGCCGATGGCGTGCTGAAACATGCCGGTAGCATCGCTCATGTGCCAGACCGCCGCCGGTGCGGGATCGCCTTGCGGCAGCAACGGGCGGGATCGGGGGGACTGGGTCTTGCGCAGCAGCTGCATGCTGGCGCGCGCGAAGTTTGGCCAGATTGTGCGCCGGCCTCGCGCATAGGCACGCTCCTGCATGGCGAGCAGGCGCTGCGGGCTGGAAAGCAATGCGTTGGCCGCCTCGGCGATGGCCTCGGGCGATCCTGGCTCGATCAGGCAGCCGACCCCGTCCGCGAGCAGTTCGCGCGCGTGGACATAGGGTGTCGAGACCACCGCCTTGCCCAGCGCGACCGCATAGCTCAGCGTACCCGACGTGGTCTGCCCGAGGCTGCGATAGGGCGTGAGATAGATGTCGCAGGCCTCCAGCTGGCCGAGCAGTTCGTCGATCGCGAGGAAGCGGTTGTCCCACTCGATACTGCCGGCGACTCCAAGCCGCTCGGCAAGATCCTCCAGCATGGCGCGGTAGGCTTCGCCCTCGCGCGCGGCGGTGACGGGATGCGTGGCACCGATGATGCGATAGACGGCATCAGGGTGCTGCTCGAGGATGGCGGGCATGGCGGCAATCGCCACATCGATGCCCTTGCCGGGCCCGATCAGGCCGAAGGTTGTGAGGACCTTGCGGCCTTCGAGGCCCATCCGCTGCTTGGCTGCGTGGGCTGTTCCGAAAGGCATGTCGGGGGCGCCGTGCTCGATCACGTCGACGATCTCGGGCCGGGCGCCATAGACCGAGACGAGGATCTCGCGGCTCTGCTGCGACATGACCATGATGCGCGAGCAGCGCTTGACGAGATGCTCCATCGCCGCGCGCTGGCCTTCGCTGGGGGTAGCGAGCACAGTGTGGAAGGTGACGATGATCGGCGCTGCGACGCGGTCCGCCAAAACGGTGACGAGCCCGCCATCTTCTCCGCCGAAGATGCCGAACTCGTGCTGGATCCACACGACATCCGCGCCGCTGGCGTTGATCGCCTGCGCGGCCGCGACATAGCTGCCGCACGTCTCTGCGGCGATGATGGAAATGTCTTCGGCGTAGGCGAGCCGGCTGTCCCCGGCATCGAGTGCATAGACGTCGAGACTGATATCCGGGAAGTGCGCGGCAAGCTGCTCGCACAGATCGGCGGTGAACGTGGCGATGCCACAGCTGCGCGGCGCGTAGGTGCCGATGACCGCCACCCGCATCGCAGGCCGGCGCCCGGGGGCCGGGCGGGCAAGCAGCGAGCGCAGATCGGCAGGGGCCTCTCCGCCCGGCACCGATGCAAGCGGCGCGCCCGGCGCCTTGTCGGCGTAATGGCTGGTGGTCATGGTGGGTCCTTCAGGGGAGAGCACACTGGATAATGGGCCAGTGCCGCTGAAGTTCCCTGCGGGCCAAGTTGATCGGCGCCGATTGCGCCAGGCCGCACCATCAGGACCACTGACCGAGTGATGCCGTCCGCGCAGCCGCCCGCCGATCATGGGCGGAACAGAGATGACTGGGCCGCCAGTGGCCTTGGCAGGTGCATGGAGGCTACCGGATCAAGCGCCCCGCGTGCAGAGCGGCATGCTGATCGGCGCCAGATCAGCCTTGCCGCAGCTGCGCCTATTTCGGCAGGAGCGGCGCGCGCTGGTAGGTCTTGATCGAGCCTGACTCGATCGTTGCGGGCGTCGCCGCGTCACGCGCTTCGTGGGCGCGCTTCCACACACCGAAAATGCCCATGATGTGCGGCGGATCGCCGTGGATCTCGGTAAAACCACCGTTGAGTGACCGGGTGTCGAAATAGGCGGCGTTCACTTCGTCGGCGTAGAGTTCGGTGGCGAGCGGATAGCCCATGTCGAGCCAGCGCTGGCGTTCGGCGGCGAAGTCGGAAACGAGGTAGGCAATGTGGTGGAAGCCTTCCTCGCCGGCCTTGTACATGTCGCGGTAGATCGAGGGCTGGTCGTCATGCTGCTCGATAAACTGGATCATCGTATCGCCAAGGTATCCGAAGGCGTAGGAGACATCGGCCTCGACCGCGGTGCCGCGATAGGTGAATTCCTCGCAGCGATGGTGGCGCGCCATGAAGAACGGCCCGGCGCCGAACGCACTGGCCCATTTCTGCGCCGCCGCATCGATGCTCTGCACGTAGTAGGCTTGCTGGAATAGCGGGTAGGACCGGGTCATGCGATCGCTCCTTGCAACGGGGTGCCGCAGGAACGCCAGATGCGACCGGGACGTCAACCGCCATTTCCGCCAGGCGTCGGGCCCGGCCGGATGCCTTCATGCCCTGTGATGTGCGGCGGCAGCCGAGCGTTCAGAGCAGCTCGTGCAGGCTGTAGATCGGACCGCCCGGCAAGCGGTGGCCGAGGCCGATGGCGATCACCCGGTTCAGCCAGTCGTAGTGCGGCGCCGATGTGGTGAAGCGCGCGGTGGTGCGGAAATGGTAGGCCTCGGGATCGACTGGTTCGCCGCGCGCCAGACGGGCGAGGACATCCGGCGGACCGGTGCGGATGCCTTCATAGGTCATGCCGATCACCGCGCCATCGTCGGCGGCAAGCACGATGCGGGCGTCGAGCAGGACAGTGCCATCGGCGCGGACGGTCTGCCAATCGGCACCGCCGGGCAGGATCGTGCCCGACAGCCGCTCACCGGCAAAGCGGCCGCCAGCGATGTTGCCGACGCGCTGGTCCGTGCCGCCAGGGGCGCCGACGGTGTGGATGCGGTCAACGGTGACGTCCATGACGAACAGCGGCCGGGTCTGCACCGGCCCGAGGCGGTCCAGTGCGGTGGCGAAATCGATCACGCGGTGGCTCCTTCTGCAAGGACCAGCGCCAGTTCCTCTGCGAGCATGCGAACGAGGTCGGCTGCCGGCTTCGCGCGCACAAGGGGGGCGCCTTGCCCGGCCCAGTGTGCGCCGTAACCATGCTCGCCCCTTGCTCTTGCGGCGGCGTGGAGCGCTTTGCCGAGATCGTAGGCGATCGGGTAGGCGGGGATCGCAACATCCTCGCAGCTGCCGTTCAGCGCGGCAAAGCGATTGGGCAGGATGCGTGCAGGGCGGCCGGAAACCATGCGTGTCATCGTGGTTCGCGCGCCGCCGCTTGTGGCAAGTGCAGCGCGGTAGCCGGCGTCGGCAAGGCTTTCGTCGGCGGCGATGAAGGCGGTGCCGAGCTGCGCAGCCGATGCGCCCAGCGCCAGCGCCGCTGCAATGCCCCTGCCATCCATGATGCCGCCAGCCGCGATGACCGGCACATCAATCGCGGCGGTGATCAGCCGGACGAGCGACAGGGTCCCGAGCATCTCGTCCGGCGCGTCGGGATCGAAGGTGCCGCGGTGGCCGCCTGCTTCCCACCCTTGCGCGACGACAGCGTCGATACCGGCGGCGGCAATCGTCCGGGCTTCGGCAAGGTTCGTCGCGGTTGCGAGCAGGACGATACCGGCGGCCTTGAGCGCGGCAATCGCGGCAGCAGGGGGCAAGCCGAAGTGGAAGCTGACCACTGCCGGGCGTTCCTCCAGCAGCATCGCCAGCATCGCATCATCGACCACGAAGCTGCGGTAGATTTCGCGCAGTCGTGCCGGCGGCTCCGCGCCATGGGCGGCGAACAGGGGCCTGAACCGCTCGATCCATGCCGCCTCTCTTGCGGGGTCCGCGGCGGCGGGCGCATGGCAGAACAGGTTGACGGCAAATGGTCCGGTCGTGCGGGCACGCACCGCACGGATCATGGCGCGTGCCGCTGCGGCGTCGCCCGCGCCGACCGCAATCGCGCCGAGCGCGCCGGCATTGGAGACAGCAGCGGCCATTTCCGGCGAGGAAACGCCGGCCATGGGGGCCTGGATCAAGGGCAGGCGTATTCCCAGCAGCGGCAGCAGAGGGTTCAGTGGCATTCCAGCGCTCCGGCACCGATGGCGTGGCGTACCATCAATGACCGGCGGACGGGCCTGCGTCCACATGCTTGATCGCGGCGGTCACGAATGGCGCGTCAGCGCCCGCGCCGATCCACCCAGCCTATGCCGGCATCATCGTCCTGTCCGGTTCCGGTAATCCGGTGAACGCTCAGTCTTCCAGCCCGAACCACTCGAACCATTCGGCATAGGGATGGCAGCGTGCCGCCAGCCGGGGGCGGCCCGAACGCGGGCTGCCATCCCACTCGGTCACGCGCACTTCCACCGCGCTGCGGCCCTCGTTCCATTCGAGACCGACGCGTACGAGCGGCCGATCCGCCTCGGCGCGAGCCCCGGCGGCGGACAGCAGCCGCTCGATGGACAGCCGCTCGGCTTCGGGCAGATATTGCAGCACCATCGAGTGGAACACCACGCGCCGCTGGCCCGTAGCTTGCGGTGCAGCGAGCTGGCGGGCCAGCCAGAGCCCGGCGCTGCCTTGCTCGACGCGGGGCGGGTGCCGCCGCGCCAGCGCAATCGCCGCGCGCAGCCGCTCGCTGCGTTCGCGCTCGCCCGGCCAGATATAGGCCTGGAGTCGCTCCGCATCGCCGGGCCGGGCAACATCGAGCGGGCTGAGATCGACACCCTCGGCCAGCACGATCGCCAGCCGCCCCGGACGAGGCGTGCGGCCAGACCACTGCGGGGCGATCACGACGTCACTGGCGCCATCACCGGCGTGCAAGGATCCGATGCGCAGGTCATAATGCGCGAGGTTGAGGTTGAGCCCGGCGCTGGCGCCAAGCTCGAGCAGGCTGCAGGGCATCTCGCGTGCGGCCGAAAGCTCCATCAGCGCGGCAGCCAGCCCGGCAATCCGCGCGACTTCGTTGGTCTGGGTGGGGCCAGTGAGCCAGAGCAGCAGATCATCTTCGGCATCGTGCAGCACCACCGCAAGCGCCGCGTCCAGTTGCAGCGGATCGGGAATGGTGGCGGTTTCGGCCGCCGTATAGAGGGCCTGAAGGTCGGGAAAGCGGCCCGAGCGCGCGATGGCGTGAAGACCGGCGTTGAGGCGGAAAATGACCCCTGCGCTGGCAAGGTCGCCCGGCCACTCCTCTATCACGCGGACCAGCGCCGGGGCTTGCCAAAGCGTCCGCGCGAGGGATTCGAGCAATGCGGCAACAAAGTGCTTGCCAAAGCGCTGCGCCTTGGCGGCTTCCAGCAGCAGCTGCGCTTCCCCGCGCAAGGCGGGACGCAGACGGGTTAAGGGCAGGGCCCCGAGGGCAGTGGTTTGCATGGGGCTCGTTTTCACATCCGTAGAGGCGCCCGGTCTGTGAGATAGCGTTCCAAATTTCAGGGAAAGCGCCTCCCCGTAAAAGCCCTTAAGCGAATGCGGAAGCCCTGCCTCTTGCCGCATTAACCATCGTAGAAGTGCGTAAACCCCCAATCGGCGGCACTTAAACCTATGCCGGTATCGCCCCGCCTCGACGTTCCCCCATGAGGTATTCCATGCGACACTGGCATCTACTGGTTTCCACTCTTCTTGCGACGGCGCTCGCCACTCCGGCATCTGCGGCCGAGGCCAAGGACCCGAGCGAAACGGCAAAGCCGGCGGCCGCTCCCGCCAAGACCCCTGCACCGAGCGGCAAGACCTTCAGCACGGGCGTCGCCAAGGGACGTGATCTTCTCGATACCGCGATTTCGGCCAGCGTGATCGACGAGACCGATCTCGCCAAGCTTTCTGTTAGCTCCGTCGCGGGGATCATGCAGAACATTCCAGGCATCCGCGCCGAGACCTCGGACGTTGACGGGTTCTCCTCGATCACGGTGCGCGGACTGCCGCTTTCGGCCGACGGCTCGAAGTTCCTGCAGATTCAGGAAGACGGTCTGCCCGTGCTCGAGTTCGGCGATCTGCACTTTGCCGGTGCCGACCAGTTCGTGCGCGCCGATCTGACCCTGTCGCAGGTCCAGGCTATCCGCGGCGGCTCTGCTTCGACCTTTGCCTCAAACTCGCCGGGCGGGGTGGTGAACCTCATCTCGAAGACGGGCGAGACTGCGGGAGGTGTAATCCAGGTCTCTAGCGGCATCGACTACGATCTCAAGCGGGTCGATTTTGCCTATGGCAGCCCGCTCGGCGATGGCTGGCGCTTCCATGTTGGCGGCTTCTTCCGCCAGGGAGAAGGGCCGCGCGCCATCGGCTATGACGGCTTCCGTGGCGGCCAGATAAAGGCCAACGTCACCAAGCAGTTCGCCAACGGCTATATCCGCTTCTACGGCAAGTATCTCGACGACCGGCAGCCGAACTACTCGCTGTTCCCCGTTGTCGTCTCGGGCACCAACGACGCGCCCAAGGTGGCGGATCTGCCGGGCAACAGCGTGCGCGGCGATGCATATGAGTCGCACTTTGGCGCGAGCTACCTGGGCGTGGATCAGAACAACAATCCCACGACCTATAATGCTCGCAATGGCCTTCGCGGCATCAGCAAGTCGATCGGCCTCGAAGCGCAGTTCGAGGTGGTGGGCTGGACGGTGAGCAACCGCTTCCGCTTTTCCGACATCAGCGGTGAATACAATGAGAGCATCCCGATGGTGACCGCTCCCGCTCCGGTGCTGGGGCTGATCCTGGGGGGACCGGGCGCGGGGTTCACTTATGTCAACGGACCGCTCGCCGGGCAGGCGATCACCGATGGCCGGCTCGCTTCGCTTTCGATCCGCATCAATGCGCGGCTGAACAACATCGACAACCTCACCAACGACCTGCGCGCCAGCCGGGTGTGGAACCTTGGCACCGGCCGTCTGACGACCACCGCAGGTGTCTACAAGTCGTCGCAATCTGTCGACATGTTCTGGAACTTTGCCAACACGCTCAATGATCTGGCCGGTGGCGGCAGCAACGCTTCGCTCGATCTGAAGTCAGCGACGGGCACCGCGTTGTCGGACGGCGGCGTCTATGGTTACGGCTTCGGGTTCGGCGTTCCGACAGCGGCCTACCACAACCACTACGATGTGCAGTACAACATCCTCGCCCCCTATGGCTCGGTCAACTACCAGATCGGCAAGCTCTCGATCGGCGGCAGCCTGCGCTGGGACAACGGCAAGGTGCGCGGCAGCGTGACGAGCTCCGATTTCGGCCAGCCCCGTCCGTCGACCGCCGCGATCGACGTCAATGGCGATGGCACGGTCTCGGTCGTTGAAAGCAAGGTCGCCATCCTAACGCTCGGGAAGTCGGCAGCCGTCGATTACGACTACGATGTCGTCTCCTATTCGGCGGGCGTGAACTACCGCTTCGGCGAACCCTTCTCCGCCTTCGCGCGCTACAGCCGCGGCGCGCGCGCCAATGCCGAGCGCATTCTTGGCGCTGCCTCGCTAAACCCCGCAACCGGCCAGCTGATCGATCCCTCGGTGGCCTACGGCGCCGTCAAGCAGGCTGAAGTGGGCGTGAAGTTCCGCAAGGGCGGCCTCACCGCCTTTGTCACGGGCTTCTGGGCCTCGACAGCTGAGCGCAACTACCAGATCGGCGCCGATGCCAGCGGCCAGGTCATCGTGATCCCGGTCAACCGCACCTACAGCGCGAAGGGCATCGAATTCGAGGGTGAGGCGCGTCACGGTCCGTTCTCGCTGACGCTGGGCGCGACCTGGACGAAGGCAAAGATCGACAAGGATCGCACTGATCCGACGCTGGATGGCAACCGCCCACGCCATATCCCGACGCTCTCGTTCCAGGCCCGCCCGCAGGTGGAAGTGGGCAAGGTGACGCTGGGCAGCGTGATCAACGGCACGACGAGCAGCTTCGCGCAGGACAGCAACATCCTGAAGCAGCCGGGCTATGTGATCTTCAGTCCGTTCGTGCAGTTTCGTCCGGTGGAGCGGGTGCAGATCGGCATCAACAGCTTCAACGTGTTCAACAAGCTGGCCATTGTCCAGCTCGCCTCGGCGGCAATCCCGCCGGGTGGCCTGATGAACGCGCAGGTGATGAACGGCCGCACGGTCACCGCTTCGCTGCGCTACGCGTTCTGACGGGATGGGCCCGCATGGTTTCCCGGCCATGCGGGCCGCACCCGCTCCTGCAAACCCATTTCATGCCATGAAGGATTCTTGATACCGTGTTCGACCGCATGAACATCCCGCGCAGGCTTGGTCTGTCATTCGTCACCCTGATTGCCGCGGCGGCAATGATGATGATCGTCTTTGGCGCCAGCCTTGCCATGGTCTCAAGCGTGACGGCACGCAACACGGCGAGCCAGGACGTTCTTGCCGACACGCTGACGCTGGAGACGGCGCTGCTGCGCCAGAACAGCCAGTTGCGCGGATTTCTGGTGACGGCCGACCAGAGCTATCTCAAGTCCTACTACGAAGGCCGCGACGATTATGACAAGGCCTCGGCCAAGCTGGAAGGCCAATTGAGCGCTGAACCGCGGCTCAAGGATCTTGTGCTGCGATCACGCGCCGAAACGCTGAAATGGCGCGAGAACTGGGGTGACAACTATGTCGGACTGGTCAAGTCCGGGGAGCGCGACGCCGCGCAGGAAGCCATCCGGGCCGCTGGCAAGGCGGTGCTGGTGACCGATGCCGTCCTTCCCTTGCGAGAGATCAGGGACGCCAAGGCCAAGGAGATCGTCGTCGAAACACAGCGCCAGGCCTCCGCAATCGTGTTTGCCTGGATTGCGCTCGGCCTCGGCGGGGCGACACTGATCGGGCTTGCGGTGATCATGGCGCGGCGCCTGTCGCGCTCGATCGCGACGCCGATCACCGAGCTGACCCACACCATGTCGAGCCTCGCCCAGGGTCACACGAACGGTGTGGTCCCCGGCACCGATCGTGTCGACGAACTCGGTGACATGGCGCGCGCGGTGCTGGTGTTCCGTGATGCGACGCTCGAGCGCGACCGTTCCGTCAAGGAGCGCGAGGAGGCGATGGCCAAGATCGGCGCGCATCTCGCCGCCGTCGCGCATTCCGATCTGTCGGTGCGGCTCCACGATGTGCCGCCGGCATTCCAGTCGGTCGCCAACGATTTCAACGACGCGATGGAGCGGCTGTGCCAGGCGATGGGCCTTGTCCAGCAGAGCATCGTCGCGATCAATCTTACCTCGAACGAGATCCAGCAGGCGACTACTGATCTCGCCGGACGCAGCGAGCAGCAGGCCGCGAGCCTGCAATCGTCCTCGGCTGCGATGGACCACCTGACGACGCAAATCGAGAACTACGCCAAGATTGCGGCCGATGTCAGCGGCTCGATGGTCGAGGCTCGCGGCGAGGCGGAAAGCGGCGGCATGGTGGTGAGCCGCGCGATCGAGGCCATGGACAATGTGGCGCGGGCGAGCGTGGAGATTTCCGATATCACCACGATGATCGACGGGATCGCGTTCCAGACCAATCTCCTCGCGCTCAACGCCGGGGTCGAGGCAGCGCGGGCGGGCGAGGCAGGCAAGGGCTTCGCGGTCGTCGCCTCCGAAGTGCGCGCGCTGGCGCTGCGGGCGACCGAGGCGGCCAATGCGATCAAGCAGCGCGTCGCCGCCGTCACGGGCCATGTCGAATCCGGGGTCTCGCTCGTCAACGAAACCGGCTCCGCGCTTGAGACGATCATCAGCCGCGTGAGCACGGTGACCGCGTCGATATCGACAATTGCCGAGACGGCGGGCGAGCAGAGTCTGGCGCTGCGCAAGATCAGCAAGGCGATCGGCGCGATGGATCAGATGACCCAGCAGAATGCCGCGATGGTCGAGGAAACCAATGCCGCAACCAAGAACCTGACGCAGGAAGCGCAGCAGTTGAGCAATGCCTTTGCCAGCTTCAGGATCGGTGACAAACCTGCGGCCGCGAATCCGGGGGTGAGGAGCTATGCGCCGAGCAAGGCTGTGCCGTCGCCTGCGGTGGCAGCAGCCCCGGCTCCGCTGCGCCAGATCAGCCACGGCAACCTGGCGGTCGATACCGATTGGTCCGAGTTCTAGTTGGTCGGTCTGGCCTGGTAAACTGGCCGCGCGAGCGTGCGGTTGGTCTGTATGCGGGTATAGCCGCCGACGCCGTGGACCCGGCCGATGAGCTGCATCGCCACCGGATCGGGCCGCAGGGTCGCGGCATCGACAAAGCGGTCGTCGATGGTCATGGCGATGATCTCGCCGAGGATGATCGTGCTGCCGGGCGGTGCATCGATCGCCTGATAGAGCCGGCATTCGAGGCTCACTGGCGCGCCTGCGATGCGCGGCGGCGCCACCAGTTCGCTGGGGAGCATTTCGAGCCCGGCGAGCATGGCCTCGTCGATTTCGGGCGGGGCGTCGACGCAGGTCACGTTCATCGCCTCGAGCATCGGCTCGCTCACGAGATTGACGACGAACTCCTTGGTTTCCAGAATGTTGGTCGCCGTATCCTTGAGGCCGCCGCCGCTCCCGCGCATCGCGCCCAGCACGACCAGCGGCGGTGCAGCCGAGATCATGTTGAAGAAGCTGTAGGGCGCGACATTGCCAACGCCCGCCGCCGAAAGCGTCGAGACCCAGGCAATCGGGCGCGGCACCACGGTTCCTGCGAGCAGCTTGTAGCGCTCGGCGGCGCTGAGGGCGTCCATCCTCAGCTGCATCAGGCTTCGTCCTCGATCCAGGCCACGGGAGGCTTGGCGCGGCGATCAACGGTGAGGCGGAAGACATCGGGCCGCGAATAGTGCCCGGCGGCGTCGAAATCATAGCGCCCGCGCGCGATCTCGGCAGGGTCGATATCGGCGTAGAGCACGGTCTCGCCGCTGTAGTCGGGCCCGGCCAGCAGTTCGCCCAGCGGGCCGACGATGAGGCTCCCGCCGCGCATCAGCACTGTCTCGGCATCCTCGCCCAGCATGCATTCCTGTCCCTCGGGCAGATCGCGCCGGCGCAGGAACTGGCAGGCGGACAGCAGATGGCAGCGCCCTTCGAGCGCGATGTGGCGCATCGAGGAGACCCAGCCGTCGCGGTCGTCCGCGGTTGGTGCGCAGTAGAGCGTGACGCCCTGCGCATACATCGCCATGCGCAGCATCGGCATGTAGTTTTCCCAGCAGATCACCGCGCCCACGGTGCCGAGCGCGGTCTCCACGGCGGGCAAAGTGGAGCCATCGCCGAAGCCCCAGATGAGGCGCTCGGCAGCGGTCGGCATCAGCTTGCGGTGGTGCGCCATCGCGCCGCGTTCACCATCGATGATGAGCGCGGTGCAATAGAGCGTGGAGCCCATCCGCTCGATCACCCCGATCACCACAACCATGCCGGCTGCTTCCGCCGCCTCCCGCACCATCGCGATCTCCGGCCCGTCGAGCGCCACCGATGCTGCAAAATAGCGCGCATAGGCCTCGCGCCCCTCGGGCAGGCGCAGGCCCACAGGGGCACCGAAGCGCGCGCCCTTGGGATAGCCGCCGATGAAGGCTTCAGGAAACACCGCGAGGCGGGCACCAGCGGCACCGGCCTCGGCAATCAGGCGGGCAGCCTTGGCGGCGGAAGCACCGCTGCCGGCTGGATCGGATGCCGCCTGCACAACAGCGGCGCGAAAAGGCGAAGTGACCATGCCGCCAGTTAGCATGACAGCGGGACCCTTCCGCAATGGCAAAGCGCGTCAAGCTTTGACCGTCATCCGCAAGCCCGTCCGCACCACGAAGCCGAGCGCCAGCATCCCGAAGCTGATCAGGCAGCCCGACCAGCCGACATAGACCGCGCTGCTGTAGAGCACGCCCGCGCAAGCGGCGGCGAAGATGAGCGGCAGGAGCGGATAGAGCGGCACCTTGTAGGGGCGCTCCACGTCCGGCTGGCGGCGGCGCAGGACCACCACGGCAAGCCCGCTCATGGTGAGGAACAGCCAGTAGATCGGCGAAAGGTAGTCAACCATCGTCGCAAAGCCTCGTCCCGATGCCGCGCCCCACGCGATGAGGGCAAGCTCGACGGCCGTCTGCACGAGGATCGCCGCGCGGGGCACGCCGCGGCTCTGGTCCCACTGCGCGAGGGCGGCGAGCGCGGGCTCGTCCTCCGCTGCGGTATAGAGTGTGCGCCCGCCGACGATGATCAGTGCATTGAGTACCGAGAAGGCGGCAATGGCGACGCAGATCACGATTATCGTCTCGCCCGCCGAGCCGAACGCGCGGGCCATCAGCGCCGCGGCGGGGGCCTCGCTGTTCGCCAGGCCCGCCATGCCGAGCCCGCGCACATAGGCCCAGTTGGCGATCATGTAGAGCGCGGTGATCAGCACCATTCCGCCGAACAGGGCGCGCGTCATGTCCGCCGGCGTGCGCACTTCGGCGGAGAGCGTGGAGGCATCGTTGAAGCCGCCATAGGCAAGCATGATGAAGACCATCGACTGCCCGAACGCGGCCAGCGTGACGGGGGCGACGGGGCCCGCCGCGACCTGCTGCGGGGCGACGCCGTGATAGGCCAGCCATAGCGCCGCGCCGCCGAGCGCGAGGAGCGCGGCGACGTCCATCGCCACCATCGCGATTTGCGCGCGGGTACCTGTCTGGACTCCGCGCAAGTTGAGCGCGGTCAGGAGGATGACCATACCGCCCGCGACAGCCGCGCGGGTAAAGGTGCCCATCGGCACGAGTTCGGCGAGGTAATCGATCCCGACGAACGCCAGCAGCGCGCCCGAGGCGGAGAAGATCACCGCGAAGCGCGACCAGGCGAAGAGCCATGCCGCATCTGCGCCGAATGCCTCGCGCAGGAAGCGGTAATCGCCGCCGGTATCGGGGAAAGCTGCGGAGAGTTCGGCGTAGCAAAGCGCGCCGATCAGCGCGAAGACCCCGCCCAGTGCCCAGGCCAGCATCAGCGCGCCTTCGCCGCCGAGGCTCTGTGCGACGAGCTGGGGCGTGCGGAAGATGCCCGCGCCGATCACCATGCCCATGACGACCGCCGCAGCGGCCGTCGTGCTCAGGATGCGCTTGGGCTGATGGTGGGGTGGGGGCTCGGGCGCAGGCTGCATCAAGCGGAACGGTAGAGAAATTTACCGCCGTGGGAAGGCTACTGCGCCGATTTCACATAGATCGACTGGCGCAGAACGCTGGACTTGCCGCCGAGCGTCAGCGTGACAGGGCCCTCGAGCCGGATCTTGAGGCTGGCGGCCTGCTGGGGATCAAGCTCGAGGTGGTACTCGCCCGCAGGCAGGCGCTCGAACAGGAAGAAGCCATCGGATTCGCTGCGAGCGCGCGCCGCCAGGCTGCCATCGGGCCGTAGTAGCCGCAGTTGCAGGCGCGAGACCGCGCGGGTGCCGGATTCGGCGCGAAAATAGGCGGTCCCTTCGATGTCGCTCAAGGTGACGATCGCGAAATCGCTGGTGTGGATGCGGCCCGGGCGCGGCACCACCTCGATCCCCGGGCGCGCGGGCGCAAGGGCGATATCGGGCATGGAATCGCTGTCCACCCGCACCGAGGCGCGCGCGCCATCGCCAAGGCCGGTGATGAAGGCGCGGCCCCCGGCGTCGGTGCGGTTCTCGTCGGTCCCCGAAAGGAACGTGACGCCCGCAACCGGCCCTTCGCCCGCATCGCGCACACCGTTGGCATTGGCATCGGCAAAAGCCGTGACCGCCACCGCGCCGCCGCTGGTCAGGCCGGGCCGGGCAAGGAAGGCGCGCCCCGAAAGCGGATTGCGCCCGAAACTGAAACCGACCCTGAGCGCCAACGAGAAGTTGCGACCCGGAAAGCCGTAGGCGCCGTCGAACGCCACGTTGACGGGGCCGATGCGGCGGATCGCGGAAAGGCCCAGCGTGGTCTGGTGATCGACAAGCGTATGCGTCACCCCGCCGCGCACCAACGTGCTGGTTCCGAAGCGGTGATCGGCCTCCAGCGTCACCGATTGGAGGTTGACGGTGGGCGCAAGCCCATAACCGAGACTAGCGCGATAGCGTGTGCGCGAGCCCGAGAGCGTAGCGAGATCAAAGGTGCCGAGCAGGCGGCTACTGGCCGGCGTCGTTGGCGCGCTGACCCGGTTGTAGTCGAAGGTGTTGGAGAGCAGCACCCCGCCGAGCGGCAAGGTGGCGCGCAAGGCGGCGTCGGTCTGGCGGCGGCCGTCGGCAAACTCGATGCGGCGCACCTGGCTGGTGATCGGCATGATCCGCGCGTTGGTGCCCGAGCCGAAATGGAGCGTCGTGTTGAGGTTCAGTTCGCTCGCGCGGCGCAGTGGATCGGCGGTGAAGGCGCGCACTTCGTCAATCGCGCCGCCGCCGTATTCGGCGTGGTTGAGGCTATAGGCAAGGCCGAGGAGCTTTCCGCCGAGGCCGACTTCGACCGTGGTACCGCCGCCGTTCTGCACCCCGAGATCGAGCCGCAGCGCGGTCGCGCCGATGCCGCTTCTGAGGCCTGCCGCAGCGAGCCAGTGCTTTCTGCTCCCGCTATCCCATGTCGCTGCAGCCATTGTCGCGGTGACCGCGCGGCTGAGGCCGTAGCCCAGTTCTGCCGTCGCGCGCCAGGCGCCGAAATCGGGCGCAGGGCTGAAGCGAGGACCGCGCACGCCGAAGAGGTTGGTGTCCTTCTGCGCGGCGCCAAGGCTGTAGATGAACTGCCCGGGCGCAAGGCGGCCATCGCCGACACTGATCTTTCGCACCACTTCGCGGCGCTGCCCCTGCGGGCCGTAGAACACGAGGCGGAACACATTGAGCCCGAAATCGACTGGCACTTGCAGGAAGGCATACTGCCCGTTCACCGGCGTGCGGGTCGATCCGATCAGCGTGTTGTTGCGATAGAGCTCGACCTCATAGCCATCGAGCAGATCGCCGCGCAGATCGACCGAATCGAAAATCGAGGCTTGTTCGAGCGGGGCATTGGTGACGAAGGCGCCGCGCCCGCTCACCCCGCGCAGGCCGATGGGGAGCGCGCCGGTGGCAACATCGCCCAGCTGGAATTCTGTCGCTTTGAGCGGCCCGAGCAGATCGCCATCGGGATCGCGCCGGCCGAGTTCGAGGCGCGCGGCGGTAAGGCCATCCCGGGTCGAGACGCTGGCATAGGCACGCGCGGTCATGAAGGCGAAGTCACCCGCAAGGCGCAGATCTGCCTCGAGCCGTGCGCCAAGATCGTCGTCTGTCAGTGCGCGCAGTTCGGTCTCGCCCACAGGCACCGATAGGCCGCGCCACGGCGTTTCCTCGCGCGGGAAGCGGGAGCTTGAGTCGCGGCCGGAATCACGTGCGGCGCGCGAGGCTAGGCGCTCGCGATCCGCTTCGCGCGCCATGCGTTCCTCGAAAGGGAAGGGTTCGCGGGTTTTGACGGCAATGGTCTGGTTGCGCAGATCGACCTTGAGATCGAGCGGGAAGAGATCCGAGTAGCGCTCGGCGCGCACATAGAGCTCGCCTTCGAATGCCACCGCATCGCCCTTGCCGAGCGGGATCGGCTTGCCGGCGACGACCAGGCTGCCATCGCGCAAGTTGAGCGCGATCGTGCGCTTTTCATCGAGGAACCAGCCGCTTGCGTAATGGCCATCGTCGCTGACGGCGATCGGCAGATCGAGGAAGCGGGTCAGTGCGCCGAGCGGCAGATAGACACCCTGGCGCAGGCCGTAGGCGACGATGGTGTCGCTCATCTCGCCCTGCGCGGTCTCGATCTGGAGGATAAGCTCGTCGTCGTCGCTGATCACCGGGACGGCGCTCGCTGCGCCGAGCCCGGCCTGATCGGTGATGTTGGCGCGCAGCGGAGAGGCCGTCAGCGCGGGCTTGGTTGCGGCGGCAGGCGCCCCGAAGGCGGGTTCGGGCAGCGCGCGGCGGGTTTCGGCCAGGTTGCGCTTCGTGGTCGGTGCGGAGGCAGGGGCGGCCGCGGGGGCAGCGCTGAGCGCGACCTGCGTGAGCGGCAGTGCGGTCGGCGCATAGGCAAGGCGCGTCGGTGCAGGCTTGGTGTTTGCCGGCTTTGTCCTAGGCGACTGTGGCTGCGCGGCAGACGAAACCATTGCGCCGCCGAACGCCGGCAAGGGAAGCGCGTCGGCAAGCTTGGCCGGGAGCGGACCATCTTCCGGCGAAGCAGGCATGTCCAGCTCACGCGCGGGCGTTTCAGGCGCGGGCGGTGCTTTGGTCGGCGCCGGAGTGGGCTTGGTTGCAGCCATTTCAGTTGGTGCGGGGCGCGGGAGGGGCGGCGCGATGGCAGGCGGGCCCGGCGGCGGCATTGCCGTTTGCGCGGCCACCGCAGTTTGGGCAGGTTTTTCCACCGGCACCGGTTCCGGTTGGGCAACCGGCGGGGCGGGCGCGGGCGTGGCTTCCGGTGCTCTGGTCTCCGGTACCGAGCTGGGTGGGGGCGGCGCGGCAGGCGTCGCCACCAGCGCGACAGGCGTGAGCGCCGGAGCCATAGCCGGCGCGGGCTCTGTCTCAGGGGGCGGGCCGAAGGCCGGTACCGGGAGCGGATCGGTGGCCGCGAGGGCCGCACTGGGGGGCTCGGGCTGCGGGGGTGCAGCCACGGCTTCCGCAAGCGGGGACGCCGCCTTGGGGACAGGGGATGGGGCGAGGGCCGCCTCTGCCATCTGCGGCAGGGGCTGGACCGGCTCAGGCGCGATGGCGCGGCGAAAAGCTTCCGAAAGCACCCCTTCGGCGGCTGGGGACGCTGCGGCCTTGGCCGAAGCAGGCGCGAGGGGTTGAGGCTCCAATTGTGCCGCGGCGGCCTGCTTTTTCACCGCCCGCTTGGGCGCTGCTTTGGGTGCAGGTGCGGATTTCCGCTGCTGTTCCGCCGCCGCTGCAAAGCGCGGTTCCGGCAGCTTTACTGTGCGGCGCGCTTTCTTCGCCTCGCGCGGGGGATCGGACGCGGCGCCTTCCGGCGGCGTCAGCTCCCGGCGCGCGGTATCACCCGCGAGCGCGAGCGTAGCGCCCAGCACGACCCGCAGCGAACTGGAGGATCCGCGTTGCTGGCCCCCCCCGCGTGGTTTCACGGCACGATGAATTCCTGCCGCGCGAGCACTTTGCCGGGTGTCATGTCGTCATCGACATAGCTCACTGTCCAGCGCGTGCCCTTGGCCAGAAAGCGTGGCTCGGTGGCGGGATCGATCAGCACCTGCACCGCGCGCTCGGGGATCTCGGTATAGACGCCGATGCCCTTGATCTCCGCCACCGGCTTCTTCCCACCCGGCGCCGTGATCGTGATATCGCCGAAGGCCGAGCGCGTGCCTTCGCGCGTGATGGTGAGCGCGAGCGCGAGCGGCGAACCGGGCGCTGCATTGAGCTTGAGGTCCTTGAGCCCGGCCGTCAGCGTCGTCTCGCCCACGCGGACGATGACCGGGATCGAGATGCCGAAGCGCGGCACGATGCGCACGCCGATGCCGCCGCCGGTATCGCCGCCGGCCGCCTCGTCGATGCTGGTGCCGCCGGTCTCGGGCGGGACCGAAACGACGGTGAAGTGCGAGCGGTACTCGCCCGGCGGCAGCTCCGGGGGGACCCGCGCCATGATCCGCACCATTTGCGCCTCGCTTGCCGGCAGCGCGACATGGCGCGGTGACCAGCGCAGGAAGCCGCTGGCCGTATGCGCGGCATCGCGCGCCGCGGTATCTTGCACCGTGGCAAGATCGACCAGCCGCCCGTCGCGCTGCATCGCCATATCGGAAACGGTGATCTCGTATTCGCCGGGCGCGGCAGCGCGGTTGTAGAGCCCGACGCTGGCGATGCGCGCTCGGTCGTCTATGACGACACGTTTGGGGAAAAGGTTGATGTCACCCATGCCGCCTACCGCGCCCGCAGGCAGCGCAGCCGGTGCGGGCGGCGCATCGGCTGGTTCATCTGCCTGGCCCGCGGCTTGCGCCAAGGCACTGGAAGACAAGGTGAATGCGAGACTGAGGCCAAGCGCGGCAGTCTTTAGCGTCGCCGCAAGGCCACGAGGTCCGGAGATAGGCAAGAGGTACGTCCCGTGTCAGCGAAATAGGTTAACGCCCTTATGGGGAATCCCTGATTCGCTGGCAATCGCGGACTACTGATAAGTCACAGTTACGGCATAAGTGCCGGTGTAGGTGCCGGTGGTCTGATTGGCCCCGACATTGAGCGTGGCGCCGACGGAAAGCGCGAAAGTGCGCGTCGGGCTGAACACAGCGCCAGGAGCCCAGTTGCTGCGGAAGGCGCTCAGCCGCATGTTGCGCGAGCCCTGGCGCAGAATGGCGACCGTGGGCAAATCGATGCTGAACGCGCGGCCCGCATCGCCCACCACGGCAAAGGTTCCGGGGCCGCGCGGAACGGTTTGCGCAATGGCCGTGCTGGTGAGGACGCCGCCCGTCGCGGTGATCGCGCCGGCGGGCGACATGACGACCGTGCCGGCTGCGGTCGGCCGGGTCAGCTGCCCGAAAGACAGCGGATCGATCGGCGCGATCTGGAGCGGCGTGAGGATGACCGCCTGCGCCGCGCCGCTCACGGTGGAGCTGCTCGGGGCTGCGAACGCAGTTCCGGCAAGGGCTGCCATGGCACAGGCCATGACCGCCATTCCGGACAGGAATCGCGTGGGCGAAGACATCGGGGGTTTCCGAGAAAGGGAGTGCACAGGCCGGGGCCGCCACTGCAGGCGACCCCGGCTGTTGAGTGCGATCAGTTGTAGGTGACGGTCGCCGAGTAGGTGCCGGTGTAGGCGCCAGCGGCTTCGGTGCCGGCGAGGGTCAGCTGGCCACCGACCGAGAAGGTGGCAGTGCCGCCGCTGCTCAGCGTGCCGGTCGCGGCCGAGGGCGAGGTGGTGAAGCTGATCGAGGTCGTGCCGTCGGTGACGGTGCCCGCGCCGGTGCTGATCGAGAACGAACGGCTGGCATCGCCCGTCACGCTGAACGCGTCGGCCGAGTTGGTTGAACCGGGCACGAAAGCGACATCGCCGCCGACCGAGCCCACGCCTGCCGCCGAAACGGTGACCGAACCACCGGTGCCGGTGGTGAAGCGGCCGAAGCCGAGCGCGGCGCCCGAGGTGTGGGTAAGCACGATGGGCTCGACGATGGTGGCGGTGGCGCTGCCCGAGGCAGTCGAGGTGTTGCCCGAAGCGGCGAAGGCAGGCGAGGCCGAAGCGAGGACGATGGCCGAAGCGAGAATGATCTTCTTCACGTGTATGCTCCCGAGATGTGGTTGTGGCGCCTCCCCCCTGGGCTGCGACACGACCGCGAACCTGAAGTACTGCGAACTCGGACTGAATCGTCGTTGCTCGGTACGTGGAGTTACGTATTCGGGGCGAGTTAATGGGTAGTTATTCTGATTTTTACTTCAATTATGTCCCAAAATGAGAAAATAAATGACTTAGTAAATTCTGTTTATTCGTAATTAACCATACAAGTACCGGACCCAATGCAAATATTCGTGCTTAGTCATGCACGGTTTTGCCGGTCTGCCGGCGCTGGAATCGGCCTCTAGATGGCGGAAAAAATTGAGAAAAATTTTTTGCCGTCAGCATTTTTTCCTCGGGAAGGCCGCGGATAGGCCGTCCGGGGCGGAGCAGGGCGCGCAAAAAAGCCCGCAGCCGGGTCGGCGCGGGCGGGGGAAAGCGGCGCGGAGGCGCGCGGTCAGTTGTAGGAGGCGGTGATCTGGTACGTGCCGGAATAGGTGCCTACCGGCTGTGCGCCGCCAACGGTCAACGTGCCGCCCACCGCGATATCGAGCGTGCCCACGGGCGAGCCGGTGAGCGCACCGACAGTGAACAGGGTGATGATCATCGACGCGCCGCTGCGGTTCACCGTTGCCGCGAGCGGCAGGGTCACGAAGAACTGGCGGCCAGGCTCGCCGCTCACGCGGAACTTGCCGGCCTGGGGTCCGGCGCTGCCTTGGGCGATCGCCGTGTTGCCCACCATGCCGCCGCCGGTCGAGACCACGCCTGCCGTGCTCACGGTCACTGTGCCCGTCGCGGTCGGCTGGGCCATCACGCCAAAGCTCAGGGGCGCTGTGGCTACGATGCTGATCGGGGTGATGATCGTGGCGCTGGCCGTTCCGGTCATCGTCGCCGAACCGCCGGGCGCCGCCAGTGCCGGGAGCGGCAAAGCGAGCACCGCCAGTGCGGTCAGCAAGGAGCGAAAGCGGAGGGTCATGGTCAGGCCTTGACGGGGCAGGGGCGGGCGAGAGCCCGGCTGCAGCCCTGGGGACGGCAGCCGGGCAGTCCCGGGCTCAGTTGTAGGTAACGGTCGCGGAGTAGGTGCCCGTGTAGGACCCGGCAGGCGCCGTACCGGTCACGGTCAGCGTGCCGCCGACGGTGAAGCTGGCGGTGCCCGTGGTGCTGAGCGAGGCGGTCGCGGCCGACGCGGTGGTGGTGAACGCCAGGTTCGTCGCGCCCGAGGTCACGTTGCCGCCGGTCGTCGTGATCGAGAACGAGCGGCTGGCATCGCCGGCAACGGTGAACTGGTCGGCCGAGTTGGTCGAGCCGGGCACGAAGGTCACGTCGCTGCCGACCGAGCCGACGCCTGCGGCGGTGACAGTCACGCTGCCGCCGGTGCCGGTGGTGAAGCGGCCGAAGTTGAGGCTGGCAGCCGCCGGGTGGGTCAGCACGATCGGCGCGACGATGGTCGCGGTCGCGGTGCCGGTGGCGGTCGACTGGTTGCCCGAGCCGGCGAAGGCGGGGGTAGCCATCGCAAGAACGCCCACGGTGGCAAGGGTGGATGCGAGAATGGTCTTCTTCACGTCGTGTGCTCCTGAATGCTGTTTCGCCCCGCAACGTCCCGGTCTTGGAGCTGGTAAACGCCGTTTCATCGCAGCCCCGCTTTCCGGTGCTTCGATAGGTAAAAGTCCTAAGGAGATATGGTTAACAAAGCGTTTGCCTCTGGAAACGATTTGCAAACAATCTGTCGGCCTGACTCGATTTCAGAAGCCGGATTTCCGTTACATGATACTGAAATCATGTGAATTTCTGTGCAGGCTTCGCCGCCGCTCAAAAGCAATCCAGGCGGTCACGCCGGAGCGTGCCGCCTGGTTATTTTTCTATTGATCCGTTAACCATCCACGCGCGTCGTCCGCATCCCGCGAACGGTGTTCTGGCGCGAACTCAGTTGTAGGCCACTGTCGCCGAATACGTGCCGCTATAGGCTCCGGTCGGTGCCGTGCCGGTCACCGTCAGGGTGCCGCCAACCGTGAAGCTGCCCGTGCCCGTGGCGCTCAGCGTGCCTGTCGCGGCGGAAGGTGCGGTGGTGAAGGCGAGGTTCGTTGCGCCGGACGTCACGTTGCCGCCGGTCGTTGCGATCGAGTAGGAACGATTCGCATCGCCTGCCACCGTGAAGCTGTCTGCGGCCGTGGTCGAGCCCGGAATGAACGTGACGTCGCTGCCAACCGAACCGCTGCCGCTGGCGGTCACCGTCACGGTGCCGCCGGTGCCGCGGGTAAAGCGGCCGAAATTGAGGCTGGCGCTCGCGGGGTGGGTCAGCACGATCGGTGCGACGATGGTCGCGGTCGCCGTGCCCGTGGCGGTCGACTGGTTGCCCGATCCGGCAAAGGCCGGGCTTGCCGTGGCAAGCGCGATAAGCGCTGCGGGAATAGACTTGTTCACCGGTTAAACTCCTGGTCCCATTCTGCCCCGGATCGCACATGCGGCGGGGCTTGAGGGGCCGGGCATCCCCGGCGTCCTCATACGTACAGTTCCTAAGTAAGTATGGTTAATGAAAGGTAAGCGCCGCGAGAAGGGGCGCGCGGACGTGTGCGCGCTGCAATCAGCTGCCCTCGCAATCAGCTATAAGTGACCATGATCGTCAGCGTGGCGCGATAGTGCGCCGGTGCCGTGCCGGCGGGCACATTGAGCCGCCCGCCGACGGCGATGCGATCCTCGCCCTTGTTGTCCAACTGACCCATGCTGGTCACACTGCCGGCATGGCTATCAAGATGCAGGCTCAGCGCATCGATCAAAAGGGCTGGGGCACTTCCGCCGCCCATCAGCGTGCCAGTCGCGGTGATTACAGCGGGCGCGCTGACGGTGTAGCTGCGGCCGGCCTCCCCGCTCACAAGAAAGCGGGCAGGTGCGATGCCGGCGCAGGCGCCCCCGCCGGCGCAGGCCGGTCCTGCACCGCCGGCATATGTTGCACCGCCCTCGGCGCCGACGGTCACGGTTCCGCTCGCGGTCTGCGAGGAGGTGAGCGAACCGAAATCGAGGTCGCCCAGCGACACGGCGATGATCGGCGAAACAATCACGGCCTGCGCCTGGCCAAGTGCGGTGGAGCTCTGGCCGGTCGCGCCGAGCGCAGGGGTTGCCGCGGCTGCAGCCAAAGCAGCAAGGCCGAGGCGGACAGGCCTCACAGCTCAGCCAGCACGGTGACGACGATGGGGAGCGGAATGGCAAGGTCTGCCCCGCCCGAGGTACGGGCAACCTGCAAGGTTCCACCGACACGGAAGGTGCGGCTGCAGATCCGGCGCTGACAGCCGAGGAGCGTGAACTGCGCGGTCTGGCCCGGCAACAGGGTGCCAAGTCCCGGCAGATCGGTATCGAAGCGCGCGATGGTGCCCGTCACGCCGCCGCTGACCTGGCTTGCCGTCCCCGGCACCAAGACGGAAACGAGCAGCGAATAGTTCACGTTGGCATTGTTACCGCGATCGTAGGTGATGGTAAATTGTGCAGGTCCGGGCGCGGCGCCGGTAAGTGGAATGATCGCAGAACCTGTAACCGAACCGGTTGCGGAAACGGTACGTGTTCCGGTCGTATCGGTGAAGAATGTGCCGAAGCGCAGCGCCTGGTCTGCGTTGACTGTCACCGATGGCGCGGCGGCGAGGGCGGGGCCGGCCAAACCTGCAAGGACCGCGCCCAGCGCAGCCGCCGCCATCTGGCGGATCGTTCTGTCCGGGCAAGCAGTGCGAACGCGGTACAAACGGACCATCCCTGCGCAAGTGGCGGAGCGAGGCTATGGTTGATAAACTCTGCCCCGGGCAGCGGCAATACGCGGGAGGGCGCAGTCCCCGGTTGGAACATGCTAACTCTGAAGGTTAACGGCTGGGCCTAGCGGCCAAGTCCGAGGAAGCCGAGGCTACCCGAGTCGAACTTCACGCGCATCGTCGCGAACACGCCCTTGGTGGTATTGCGTGCAGCGGCAAAATCGCGGTCGCGGAAGCCGGTCAGGTTGTAGCCGATCACCACCATAACATTGTCCGCCGGCACGATGCCGATCTGCGGGCCGAGGGCGTAGGACGTTGTTCCATCGGAGAGGCTGCGGCGCACGGTTGCGCTGCCGCCCACTTCGATGCGCTTGCCAATGCCGATGCGCGCATCGAGCCCGCCGAGCACGGTCGTGCCGGCCAGATCAAAGCCTTGATACCGATCGAGATTGTGCCGAGCGGCAACGAACACGCCGATCTCTGTGCGCTGGACCATCTGCCCATCGACCCGGCCGTTCGGTGCCCAATCGCCCGAGAAGCTGGCCACGATCCGGCGAGAGCGGGCATTGCCGTCGACCGTCAGCGCAGTGCCGTCCGTTGCCGCGCCGGTACCCGTGCCCGTCGCCGCTGTTACCCCGGAAATGCGATCGCTGCGGAATTCGAGCTTGCTGAGGAAAGCGAAGGCCGAAGTGGCCGGGCGGTGGGCGATCGAGATCGCCGCGCTGCCCACTTCGCTTTCCGCGCCGCTCACGTCGCGCATCGTCGACCAGGTCACCGCCCCGCCGACAACGCTGCCTTCGCCCATCTGCCGGATCATGCCGAAAGTGACACCCTTGCGCTTTGCCAGTTCGCCATCGCGAAGCTCTGCGCGCGCGGTCGCGCTCCAGCGGCCCGAACGCCAGGTCGCGCCAAGCGTATAGGCGGTGAAGTCTTCGGCAATCGTGGTCTGGCTGCTTGCGCCGACCACGGCGGTGCCGCCATTGGTGGCAAGCGCGCTCTTGCCGCCGATCACCTTGTTGCCATCGATGGTGGCATCGAGCGTCAGCGCCTTGCTGACAGGCAGCGACTGCGCAAGGCCATAGGAGGCAAAGGCGCGTTTGCCCTGCTCTGCGATGGCCTGCTGTTCGCCGGTCGCGGCAAGACCCTTGGTGCTTTGCTGGCCAATCACCGTAGCGATCTTCGCACCGGTCCACGGCTGCACCTCGAGCCCGCCGCGCAGCGTGCGCGTCTCGCCCTGGCCGCCGTTGCCGATCTCATAATCGCTGATGAGGCGCACGTCGGGCGTGATCGCATAGCGCAGGCCCAGCCGGTAGCGCGGCGCCTGATACGAGGTCGCATCGCGGCTGCCGATCGAGACCGAGCCGGCGGCGCTCAGCTCCAGCTTGTTGTCGAACAGACGCTTGGTGCTGCCAGCCTCGATCAGGGTGGTGCTGCCGCCCGTGGCGCCGGTTGGGCCGGCTGCCGCGCCCTCTGCCAGTGTTTCGCTGTAGCGCGCCACGCCGAGGCGCATTTCAGTGCCAGCGGAATTCCACGTCGTGCCGAGCTGGATCGCGCTGCGCCGCGATCCATCGATCAGCGACTGGTCGCGCCACGCGGTCAGGCTCACCAGCCACTTCTGGCTGAGGCGATAGCGGGTATCGAGGCCGATCTTGCGGCGGCCGAGTTCGCCGATGCTCACCTGGCCGACGCCGAAATTGGCATCAAGCGAGCGGATATACGCGAGCACATCGAGCCGCGCGTCATGGCGCTCGGCCTCGATGAGCCAGGCCGCCTTGGTGCCGTTGCCCGCCGGGCTGCCGCCAGTCGCGCGGCTCAGCGCGGCTTCGGCGCGCACTTCGGTCTTGGTGCCGATAAAGACCTTGGCATCGACCGCGCCGAGATTGGTGCGCGTGACCGCCGCGCCAGCATTTGCCGAAGCATCGCTGATCGCCGTCGCGCCGAGGCGGACCTTTTCGGACTTGTTGCGCCATTCCGTACGCGCGCCCGCATTCCACGCGCCGCCGTTCAGCGTGTCGATTTCATAGTCGACCACGATCTGCTGCGGGTTGAGGTTCGCATCGCGGCTCAGCACCGGCTGCTTGAAGGTGATCGTGCCGGCGAGGAGATCGATATCGTAATCGAGGAAGCGCGTCAGCACCTGGCTGGAGACGACGACTTCCGACCGGAAGCGGTCGCGCACCTCGATTGTCACCGTCTCGCTGTTGGGCACGATCGCGCGGCTGGAGAGGCGATAGGGTCCGCTGATGCCGCCGCCGGGGATCTGATCGCGACGGTGCGTGGTGGCGACCTTGGCGGCATAGGCCTCACCGCGCAGCTTGCCCGCGCGGGCTTCGGCCTTCACGCCGGTCATCGTGCGCTGATAGCGGCCGAGCTGGGTGTGATCGAAGCCGGTGTCGAAATCGCCGAACAGCGCGCGTACCTTGGCGCTTTCGATGCGCACATAGAGCTTGTTCACGCTGGCGGCATCGAACCGGCGGTCCGAGCCGTCGGCGAAGACGGTGTAGTAGGCCTTGGGATCGAGCCCGCCGAGCAGGCGCTGTTCGGCGCGCTGCTTGGCGCTGTCATAGGCGACGGTGGTGAGCCATTTGCCCTTGATCCGGCCCTTGGCATAGAATGCGACGCGGGCGTGGTCGCCGAGATCGCTATCGAACCTGCCGGTGCGCTGCATGTGATCGGCAACGGTCTTCGCGCCCACCGCGCCTTCGGCGAGGCCAACAAGCGTCCACTTCGCCTCGCCGGGGATGACCCAGGCTTCGAGGACCTGCTGGCGCTTTACTTCGCGGTCGGCGAACTGGAAGGTGAGGTCAAGGCTTCCGCTGACCATGGTGGGCGCAAGCTCGATCAGCGCCACACCGTCGTCGCCCTTGACGATCCATGTCGGCGCCGCGCGGTCGAGGCCCGAAAGCACACGGCTCTGCATAGCATCGAGCGCGGCGGCGCTCTCGTAGGGCGCGGAAAGTGCGATCGGGCCGGAAATGCCGGCGTGAACCGGGCGGCCGGTGCGATCGAGCACGCGCACGGCAACTACGGGCCGCGTCGCGCCATCAGCGACAAGGTGCGTGCGTTCGGGCACGAGTTCGACGCGGGCGGGGGTGGCGCCGAAGTGCACGGTGCGGGTCAGCGTCTGCACCACGGCGCCGCCGGCATCGCGGATCTCGGCATCGAAGCGGGTATCTTCACCGGGCAGGGGCAAGCCGCGCCAAACGCTCACGGCAAAGCCCTCAGGGGAGCTCTGGGCGCCGTCGAAGGCGAGCTTGTCGACCGGCTTGCCGTCGATTTTCAGCGAAACGGTCTGCCCCTTGCGGTGGCGGATCACCACGCGGGTGGTGGGCGCACGCGGGTTGTAGTCGGCAGTGGGGAAGAGGAATTCGTTGGGGCCATCACCCTTGGCGATCCAGTTGGTATCGCCGCCCGCAGCAGTGCGGTCGCTATCGTTGGCAGGCTTGGCCGCTTCGGCTGCGGCCGCTGCAGCGGCCAGCGTCTCGGCGGGTACGGTGGCGGCGAAGTTGGCAACGACCAGGCTGCCGCCCTGGCCGATCACGAAGCGGCTTGAGGCGCTGCCGGCGCTGCGTGTCGAGCGCGTGCAATCGACGAACTTGCCGCCCTTTGGCAGAGTAACCGCTTGTGCTTCAACGACATGCGTACCGGGCATCAGCCCTTCGAAGTGGTAGCGGCCTTCCGCATCGGTGACGGCAAAGCTGCCGTCCTCGAGCACGAGGCGCACCCCACCGATCCCCGGGCGGGGGGCGGTGCGCGTGTTGGGGACGTCGCAGCTGCCCAGCGTGATGCGGCCGATCAGGGTCATGGTCGCGGCCAGATTGTCGCGCTCGATGCGCACCGAGGAACTAGCCGTTGCGGTTAATCCACGCGCGTCAACAGCATCAATACGGTTAAGCGCGTTGCCGGCGGACGCTTCGGGCCGCACCGTCATCGCATACGTCACGGTGCGGGTTGCCCCCGGCAGGATCGTGCCGATGGCAATTGTCATGGTGCGGCCATCGGGAGCAATCGTCACCGTGTCTTTCGGGGCCTTGGCGCCGTCGATGCGGATCGAGTTCGCGCGCAGGCGCAGGCTGGCTGACGGCGTGTCGCTCAGCACGACGCCGCGCTTTGCCCGTCCCGGGTCGGTGTTGCGCACCGTCACTGTGTAGAACACCGCATCGCCCGGCTGGGCGACCTGACGCGAAGCGACCTTGCTCAGGCTGACCGACACCGGTGGCCGGTCGACCGGAATGTCGACGCGAACCGGAGAGGGGCTCGAAAGTGCCAGACTTTCACCATAGGATGCCGGCATTATAACCAGATCGCCCCCATCGGGGCGAGTCAAGCCAACGAAGTTCTTGGGCGTGAGCGCAGATGGCGCCGTATAGGGATCGGGCGGGACAACAACGAGCCGGTACGTGCCGAGCGGGGCCAGCGGAAAGCGGTACTCGCCTTCCGGCATTTGCCAGGTGCGCCCGGCGCCATCCGTGATCACCGAGCCGGTGACAATGGTCGAAGGCCAGGTCGTCACGCCGTCATCGGCGAAGACGCGTGCGGGCTGACCGGTCGCGACATCGATCAACGTGACTCGCGCGCCATTGATCGGTGCGGCATCTTCGCTATCAAAAACAAGACCATAGGGGTCTGCCAGCACGTCGACGTCGGTCTTGATGACCGAGCCGTCACCGCTCGCGCCCTTGTAGCTGACGGTAACCTTGTCGCCGCCCGAGACGCTCAGGCGGCAATCGCCGTTGCGCGGCGTCGGCGGGATGGCGCTGGTCGGGATGGCACCATAGAACACGCCGGTATCGGCGGCCGTTTCGGTGACGGTGACCCGTTCGCTGTCGCCGCTCGCCGAGGTGATCGTGACCTCGACGCTATCGATCTTGCCGGCATCCAGCCCAGCGCGTCCCAGCACAAGGCGGAAGACGACCGGCTGGCCTACGGTGATGCTCGAAATGGTCGCCGGTTCGCTCGGATCTGCGCCTTTCGGATCGATTTTGGCGCCCGGCAGGGCTGCTCCGCCGCAAAAGCCGGCGTTGATGGCCAGCGTCTCGCTGCCATTGGGCAGGGGCAGCACGAAAATCTTCGTATCTTCGCGCAGGACATCGAAGATGACCACGTTGGAATCGGCAGTCAGTTCGGCTTCGCCCTGGTTCCAGTGTGCGTGGGCGGTGTTGGTGATGGTGTTCGCCGCGGCGGGAACGCTGGTCGCGACAAGCAGCGCTGCGAAGAGCAGCGCGGCAGTCGCCCAGATCCTGTTCCACATTGCCCGCATGGCGTTTTTTCTTTGTTTTCAAGACAAAAGTTGGGTGGGGCGGCGGCATACCCCCGGGTCTGCCGCCGCCTGACCATCCAAAGTCCTCGATTGTTTGAGAGGTGCCTTCCTGGGGCCTGCTCAATTAATCGTGGCTTGGAAGACCACCGTCTTGGTTTCGCCCGCGGCCACCGAAGCCAGCGTGCCGCTGACCGTGTTGGACGCCATCGTGCCCGTGCCGGTCGTGTCGGTGGCGCACGTCGCCACACCGCTGACGATCGTCGCCGTGCCGTTGGTCTTGACGCCGAAGCTGGAGTCGTAGGTGAGGTTCGCCGGAATGGGGTCGTTCACGGTAACCGAGGTTGCCGTGGCGCTGCCCGAGCCGTTGCTGATTGCGATGCAGTACTGGATCGTCGCGCCCGGGATCATCTTGGGGTTCGTCGAACCGTTGATCGGGTCGCTGATGATGCGCGAGGACTTGATCGCGCTCAGCGTCGCGGCCGAGACGGTGTAGTCATCGCGGGCCGAGAAGGCTGCGTCGCGCGCCGAATCGGTCGCGCCTGCGCCATCGGCGAAGACGGTGTCCATACCCGCGGTGTTGGCGCCCGAGGTCTGGACCAGCGCCGCACCCTGGCTACCCACACCACCGGCTTCGCGGCCGGTCGCGGTCAGCACAACGGCAGCCACGGCGCCATTGGCCTGGGCCAGCGGCACATCGGACACGACGAGGACCTGGACCGAGGCATCGGCTGCGACTTCGTCGAGGTAAGTGACCGCCGTATCGGTGCCCGATTCGAAGGTGCCGTTGTTGTTCACGTCGCGGAAGATGCGCACATTGGTCACATCGAACGTGTCCGTGTTCGAGTGCGCGCCAGCGCCGCCAACCTGCTGGGCAGCGGCGAGTGCCAGATCGAGCGGGGCGTTCGAGGTGTTGACCACCGTGAAGGCCGTCACCTGGTTGACCGCGCCCGGCGTTACCGTCGTGGTGGTCGTGCCGACTTCGGCGACGGTGAGCTGGACGCGACGGTCGACCGTCAGCGTGTCGGATGCGGTCGTGCCGGTCTGCGCGATGCTGTTGACGGTGAAGCTCACCGACACCGTGTTGGTGATCGTCGAGCCGGCGGTGGTACCGGCCGCGTGGGCCGGATTGGCGCCGAGAACGGCAAGGGCGCAAACGCCCGCCGCACCCAGCAGTTTGCTGCGATACGTCATTTTCTTATGCTCCACTGGGTTGCCTGCGAATATTCTGGTCGCTCACAGGCATGGCGACCCCCCGTTTCGCCATTTCAGCGAACGATTCCATGGTATTGGACCTCACCCGAAGCGCCCGGAGCGATCGAGGGGATGGTCCAGCGAACGTGCGTTATATCGGCTGCGGTGGCCGCGCGCTCACCGCCCTCGGCAGCTTCGACCTTGAGTGAGCCGAGCTGGCCCCAGGTCTTGCCGCCATCGACGGAGACTTCGGTCCCCGGCGCGGCGTCGCTCGAAAGCGTGACGGCCGAAGGCAGCGGATTGGTGACGACGAAATTGGTCACCGCCTGCGTGCCTTCGTTGCGATAGCGCGTGGTGAACAGCAGGTGGTCGCCCGGAATGACGACCTTGGGCTCAACGAGCTGGACCTTGCTGACGCCGTTCTCGGACACGGTCTTTTCGAGCATGACATCGCCCTTGAGCGAGACCGGAGAGGGCGCCGACTGGGCTGCCGCGAGGGCCGGACCGGCCATGGCGACCATAGCCGCCGCACCTGCGAGAGACTTGACGAGGAATGAAAGCTTCATGGTTGGTCTTCCTGGCTAATCAATTGATCTTCACGGAGAAAGCGACGGTACGAGTGGTGCCGCCGGTGATCTTGCCCAGCGCCACATCGATCCCGCCGGTGCCACCTGTGCCGGCGTCCCCATCGGCACCATCGGTCAGCGCCGCGGCATCGAGCTTGAGTGAGCCCGGCACGTAGGTGGTTCCCTCGGGGATCGTGTCGGTCACGTGCAGGCCGTCGAGCGATCCGCTTCCGGTCACTTTGGCGGCGAGCGAGTAGGTGACCACCGCTCCGGGGACCGGCTTTGCCGTGCCAAAGGGATCGGCGATCGTCGCCGACTTGGTGAGCGTGATGTTGGCAAGGCTGGCGATCAGGGCGGCCAGCGAGTTTGCCGAAGCCGTTGTAAGCCCGACGACCGCATCGCCGCCGCCTTCACCCCGTCCGGCAAAGCTGGTGCCAGGCGTTCCGGTGCCGGTCTGTGCGGTGGCGGTCAGGCGGACCTGGCTGGTCTGTGTGTCGGTTGCTCCTGCGGGGAGATTGACGAGAACAAAGACCTTGACGCTCTTGTCCGGCCCCAGAACCGGCGTCGCGAGGGCGCCGGACGTGAGGACGGTGTCGACGCCGGGATCATAGATGCCGTTGTTGTTGCTATCGAGGACGACCGACTTGATCGTGCCATCGAACGCGTTGCCCGAGATCTTGGGGTCGGCGGCCAGGTTGAACGCTTCTGGGCCGTTGCCGCTGTTGGTGACCGAGTAGACGAGGACGGCGGGTTCGCTGTTCGCGGTCGCAGGTGCGGTGCTCAGCGTCGCGACAGCGACATCGAGCAACTCGTCGACTTTCACCGTGACCTTGTTCGACGTGACCGTGCCAGTGCCGGCGCCGGTCTGGTACGTCGCGGTTGCGGTGTTCTCGATCAGCGTGCCCGCGAGCACGCCGGTGGCATGCGCGGTACCCGCGAACGGAGCGGTGAGAGAGAGGGCGAAAATCGAGCATCCAGCGATGCTCGCGGCCCGGCGAAGGGGTGTGTTGTACGTATTCATACGTGGGCCTTTCCACCGGGCGTGGTTAACATCCCGTAAGAACGACGCGGCGGTGGGACGTGTCAGGAGGCCATCGGCGGCTCATGACTTTCGTCAGCACATTAACCAACGATCGTTGTAAGGCCCACTCAGGAGATCACGCAAAATATTGAAAATAAGGTATAAAAAACCGATCGAGAAATCGGCGGACCGTCAAACGTTACCGAACGCGGACCTAGGGAAACTACCGGGCACCCCTTCGAATATTTTTAATTCTGGTCCGAAACGGTTACGAAACAGGCCGTTTCAGGGTGAACTTTACGATCCTCGGCAGCAACCGCTTACCGGACGCGCGGCGAGGACGAAGAGTCGGCGTGCGAGCTACTCCCGATGCGGGTCGTTCCTGCTGGGTGCTTGTCCGCAAGCCCGCTGGGGCCTAGAGGGACAGGATGCCGGGAGAAATTCTAGACAATCGTGGGCGCGGTACGGCCGGGTTCACCTGGCCTGCCATTCATCCGGAGGGGCGCAAGTTCGGCGCAATCGCCGGTGCGATCTGCATCGCGGGCGCCTTGCTGGGGGGATCGCTGCTGGGCTGGCCATTGGCTGTGCTGACGCTGGGCGTACTGGCTTTCTTTCGCGATCCCGAACGTGTGACACCGCGCGACGACAGCGTGATCGTCGCACCGGCGGACGGGCTTGTGACCCTGATCTGCACGGTTGCCCCCCCGCGCGAGATGACCGCGGATGACGGTAGCGGTCAGCCCGCATTGGCTGACGGCCCTGTGACGCGCGTCTCGATCTTCATGTCGGTGTTCGACGTGCACGTGAACCGCGCCCCGATCGGCGGGACGATCCGCCGCGTCGTCTATATTCCGGGCAAATTCCTCAATGCTGATCTCGACAAGGCGAGCGAGGAGAACGAGCGCCAGCATTTCGTGGTCGAACGCGGCGATGGGGTACGTATCGGCTTTACCCAGATCGCCGGACTTGTGGCGCGGCGCATCGTGCCCTTCGTCAAGGCGGGAGACATTGTCGCGTGCGGGCAGCGTGTCGGCCTGATCCGCTTCGGCAGCCGTGTCGATGTCTATCTTCCTGCCGGGACCGAGCCGCGCGTGCTGATCGGCCAGCGGATTGTTGCCGGCGAGACGGTGCTTGCCGTGCTCGGCCAGACTCCGATGATCGAGGGCGTGCGCCAATGAGCGAGGTGTCCCCGCCGGGCAAACGCGGCGCGGCACGTGACGAGGCTGGCAATGTGTTTTCAGGTGAGGACTTCGGCCGCCGCCGTCTCCCGCGCGGGCTGACCCTGCGCGCGCTCGTACCCAATGCGATCACCTCGGCAGCGCTGTGCAGTGGGCTCACCGGCATCCGATTCGCGATCGGCGGGGATTTTCATTCGGCGGTGCTGGCGGTCATGCTGGCTGGACTGCTTGACGGGATCGATGGCCGCGTCGCGCGGCTGATGAAAGCGCAGTCGCGCTTCGGGGCCGAACTCGACAGCCTGTCCGATGCGATCGCCTTCGGTGTCGGTCCGGCGCTGATCCTCTATCTCTGGTCGCTAAGCGCGGCGCCCCGGTTCGGCTGGTTCGCGGCGCTGGCGCTGGCGGTGTGCTGCGCCCTGCGGCTCGCACGCTTCAACGCGTCGATCGATTTGCCCGGCCAGCCGCACAAATCCGCCGGGTTCATGACTGGCGTGCCTGCACCCGTGGGCGCGGGCCTTGCCTTCCTGCCGCTCTACCTGTGGTTTGCCAGTGGGCTTGATCAGCTGCGCGCGCCCTATGTCGTGGGTCCTTGGGCGCTGCTGATCGCGTTCCTGATGATCTCTAACCTGCCGACCCTGGGCTGGGGCGCTCTGCGTCCGCGCCGCGCCATCCGGCTCGAAGTGATTGCGCTCGCCGGTATGCTCACCGTGGCGCTGCTGACCGAGCCATGGCTCACGCTTGTCGGAATATGCGCGATCTATCTTGCCCTGATGCCGGTGGGCGTGTGGCGCTATCGAAGGATCAGGCTGCAGCGCGCCAGCGCCGGCCAGTCGAAACCGGAACAGGCCTGACTAGGCGTACTGGCGCCCGGCGAGGCCGCTGGGGAACACGCAGCGCGGCTGGAGCCGTGGTTGCGGTGATCTGCACCAGGAATTCCCGATCAGCTGCGAGCGCGCGCGAATCTGCCAGAAGGCGCCGGACCGCAGGAAGCTGCGCCCGCGCGGTGACAGCGATGGCCGCAAAGGCCACGCAGCCAGCGCCGGCCATCACGAGCGAGGCGAGGAGGGAGACCATGGACATGGAAACGCTGCCTTTCGAACCGTGGGCAACCGCTTGACAGGCGGTGGATACCCTGTGGATAAAGTAGGGAGAGAATCGGATGTTCCAAGTCTGTCCCGTTGATGGATTCAATGTTCTATTTTTGTTCCATCCCGTCAAGCCGATTCGGTACGGGGCATCACATTTTTCAGCAATGGATAGCAGGGCTCGTTGCCGCGGCAGTCGCGTGAGCGCTCATTCGGCCCGAATCTGCACGCGGTTACATTCTGATTGCCGTGCGGGACTGCCGTGTAGCGGTCCCCGCGCGCGGGGGGCGCGGGGACCGCAGCGGCGGTCTGGGAGGGCGCCGGGTCGAGGCGCGACCGCCAAGGCCGCCTGGGTGTGCGGCCGGCATGGCCGCGTGGGTGTGCGGCCAATCTCAGAAAATCAGGCAATCAAGCGAAACTACGTCGGCTAGCCGAAGGTAACGGCAGGGGCATTCCCGGCAGGGAGCCGGTTGGCACTCCGCAAGATCCGCTTGCTGGAGTTGTAAGCCAGAGAAGCCGCGATTGATCCAACACGATCTGAAATCGTGGGACAATTTCGCGACTGGCGGTTTTGCCCGTCGCAACAATTTATGCCAGTGTCCATTTACTTTGACAAGTAGTATTCACTACGTATTGGACAGCTGTCGGGGCTAATTGACACCACGGTGGCGTGATCGCAGCCTGTATCGTCCGCACTTGGCTGTAGACGCAGGGCCCCCGCGGCGCTAACGGCGCCAACGCTACGTCATGATTCGGACACGGTGTCTGCATCGGGCGCGGCAATCCACATGGAATGCGCACATACCGGTGCCGCACTGGGGTTTCTCCCGATATGCGGTTCCTGCATTCCAGAGGCTTAACCGGAAAGGAATGACCTATGGCGGCTCCCGTCGTCACCATGCAGCAATTGATCGAGGCCGGCGCGCACTTCGGCCACCAGACCCACCGCTGGAACCCGCGGATGAAGCCGTACATCTTCGGCGCCCGCAACGGCATCCACATCCTCGACCTCTCGCAGACCGTGCCGCTTTTCGCCCGCGCGCTCGAGTTCGTGTCCGCGACTGTCCAGGGTGGCGGCAAGGTCCTGTTCGTCGGCACCAAGCGCCAGGCGCAGGAGCCGATCGCACAGGCCGCGCGCGCTTCGGGCCAGCACTATGTCAACCACCGCTGGCTGGGCGGCATGCTCACCAACTGGAAGACGATCTCGGGCTCTATCAAGCGCTTCAAGGCGCTTGAAGAGCAGCTCTCGGGCGACACCACCGGCCTCACCAAGAAGGAAGTGCTCCAGCTCACCCGCGAGCGCGACAAGTTCGAGCTGTCGCTCGGCGGCATCCGCGATATGGGCGGTATTCCCGACGTGATGTTCGTGATCGACGCCAACAAGGAAGAGCTGGCGATCAAGGAGGCCAACGTGCTCGGCATTCCGGTCGTCGCCATCCTCGATTCGAACGTCTCGCCCGATGGCATCGCGTTCCCGGTTCCGGCGAACGACGACGCCAGCCGCGCCATCCGCCTCTACTGCGAAGCCATCGCCGCTGCGGCCACCCGCGGCGGTCGCGATGCCGCGATCGCTTCGGGCGCGGACCTCGGTGCGATGGACGAGCCGCTTCCCGAAGAGGCAGCGGCCGAAGCGGCCGACGTCTGATCTTGTCGGTTCATGGTGACGGTGCCGTGATGGCGCCGTCACCGAACTGACCCGGATACCCCCTACGGGCCGCGCCGGGTAGTTTTGACCGGGCTGCGGCCTCACCCATATTCACGAGACAAGAAGGATCACCGCAATGGCCTATACCGCCGCTGACGTGAAGAACCTGCGCGAGCGCACTGGCGCGGGCATGATGGATTGCAAGAAGGCGCTGGATGAGACCGGTGGCGATTTTGAAGCCGCGGTCGACGCGCTGCGTGCCAAGGGTCTTGCTGCCGTTGCCAAGAAGTCGAGCCGCACCGCCGCAGAAGGCCTCGTCGGCGTTGCCGTTGCTGGCACCCGGGGCGTGGCCGTCGAGGTGAACTCGGAAACCGATTTTGTCGCCAAGAACGAGCAGTTCCAGGACTTCGTGCGCAAGACCACCGAAGTCGCACTCGGACTTTCGGCCGATGACGTCGAGGCGCTCAAGGCGGCTGCCTATCCCGATGGCGGCACCGTTGCCGACAAGCTGACCAACAACGTCGCGACCATCGGTGAGAACCAGCAGGTCCGCCGCATGAAGACCGTCTCGGTCTCGTCGGGTCTCGTCGTGCCTTACATGCACAACGCCGCTGCACCGGCGCTTGGCAAGATCGGCGTGCTCGTTGCGCTGGAATCGGAAGCTGGTGCCGATGTGCTCGAACCGCTCGGCAAGCAGATCGCGATGCATATCGCCGCTGCCTTCCCGCTGGCGCTGAAGGCTGAGGATCTCGATCCCGAGACCATCGCGCGCGAGCGCAAGATCGCGGCGGAGAAGGCGGCTGAAAGCGGCAAGCCCGCCGAAGTGCAGGCCAAGATGGTCGATGGCGCGATCGCCAAGTATGCCAAGGACAACGCACTGCTTTCGCAGCTCTTCGTCATGGACAACAAGACCCCGGTCTCGCAGGTCGTCGAGGCTGCCGGCAAGGCCGCCGGCGCCAAGATCACGCTGACCGACTACGTCCGCTTCCAGCTCGGTGAAGGCATCGAGAAGGAAGCCACCGACTTTGCCGCCGAAGTGGCGGCAGCTGCCGGCATCAAATAAGTTCACTGCGTCGGCGGTGTCTCCCGGTCCCACCGGGAGCGCCGCCGGGCACTGCGGGCATGTGCGGGTATACAAACCTGTGCCCCTTGCCCTTGGCACGCGCCGCCCCGTGCGTATAAGGGCGGCGCTTCCATTTCTGACGAGTTCTCCCGGACGATGAGCCTTCCCCCCCTCAAGCGCGTGCTCCTCAAGCTTTCGGGCGAAGTGCTGATGGGGAGCCAGCCCTTTGGCATCGACACCGATTTCGTCGCCCAGATGGCCGAGGAACTGAAAGCGGCGCGCGATACCGGGCTTGAGTTGTGCCTCGTGATCGGCGGCGGCAACATCTTCCGCGGCATGGCAGGCGCGGCCAAGGGGATGGACCGCGCGCAGGCCGATTACATGGGCATGCTCGCCACGATCATGAACGCGCTGGCGATGCAGAGTGCGCTGGAAAAGATCGGCGTCGAGACCCGCGTGCAGTCCGCGATCCAGATGGACGAAGTGTGCGAGCCGGTGATCCGCCGCCGCGCCGAGCGCCACCTCCAGAAGGGCCGCGTGGTGATCTTCGCCGCGGGCGTCGGCGCGCCCTATTTCACCACCGATTCGGGCGCGGCGCTGCGCGCTGCCGAGATGAAGTGCGATGCCCTGCTCAAGGGTACCAGCGTCGACGGCGTCTACGATGATGATCCGAAGAAGAACGCTGCGGCAAAGCGTTATGAAACAGTAGATTATGACAAGGTTCTTGCGGATAACCTGAAGGTTATGGACGCCTCCGCGGTTGCTCTTTGCCGTGATAACGCCATCCCGATCGTGGTGTTCTCGATCCGCGAGCGCGGCAATCTCGCCCGCGTTCTGGCTGGGCAGGGGACTCAGACAATCGTCAGCAAAACAAGTGCTTAGAGAAGGAAGTTAAGGTCATGGCCAAGTATGACAAGGCCGATCTCGAACGCCGCATGAAGGGCGCCGTGGAATCGCTGAGAAGCGATCTCTCGGGCCTGCGCACCGGCCGTGCGAACACCGCGCTGCTCGATCCGATCACGGTCACCGTCTATGGCGCGAACACGCCGCTCAACCAGGTGGCGACGGTCTCGGCGCCCGAGCCGCGCATGCTGACAGTGCAGGTATGGGACAAGTCGAACATCGGCCCCGTCGAGAAGGCGATCCGCTCGGCTGGCCTCGGACTTAATCCGATCAATGATGGCAACACGCTGCGCCTGCCGATCCCCGATCTCACCGAGGATCGCCGCAAGGAACTCGCCAAGCTCGCCTCGGGCTACTCCGAAAAGGCGAAGATCGCGATCCGCAACGTGCGCCGCGATGGCATGGATGCGCTTAAGGCCGATGAGAACAAGAAGGAGATATCGGAGGACGAGCGCAAGCGGCTCGAGACCGAGCTCCAGAAGCTGACCGACGAGCAGATCAAGGCCGCCGACGAGGTCACCGCCCAGAAGGAAAAGGAAATCCTGGGCAAGTGAACGCGGCCCCGGCGCCTCGATCCGAAACGGCAGCTGCGGGCCAGCAGGGCGGCGGCTACACAGGCCCTGCGCGGCATGTCGCGATCATCATGGATGGTAACGGCCGCTGGGCAAAGAAGCGCCTTTTGCCGCGCGCGGTCGGCCACAAGCGAGGGGTCGATGCGGTGCGCGAAGTGGTGCGCGCGGCGCGCCACATGGGGCTGCAGGCTCTCACGCTCTATGCTTTCTCTTCCGAGAACTGGAAGCGGCCCGAGGACGAGATTTCCGATCTCATGGGCCTGCTCCGTGCCTTCATCCGCAGCGATATCGAGGAATTTGTCGCTAACGACGTGCGGCTCAAGATCATTGGCGACTACAAGATGCTGCCTGCGGACATCGTCGGCCTGATCGACGATGCCCTGGCGCGCACCGCACACAATTCGCGCACGACACTGGCCATCGCGCTCAACTATGGCTCGCAGCAGGAGATCGCCCGCGCTGCCGCCGCTGCGGCGGCCAAAGGCGACGTGACTGTTGCGGCAATCGAGGCCGAGCTTGATACAGCCGACCTGCCGCCACTCGATCTGCTCATCCGCACCTCGGGCGAAGTCCGCCTCTCGAATTTCCTGCTGTGGCAGGCGGCCTACGCCGAGATGTGGTTCACCGATGTGCTTTGGCCCGATTTCACCCCCGGCCATTTGCGCGAAGCACTCGATCACTACGCCACCCGCGAGCGCCGCTATGGAGGGCGCTGAACCGGCCGCGCCGACCGTAGCCGCTCCGCGCAGCGACTTGCCGGTGCGCGTCGCCTCGGCGGTGGTCATGCTCGGTATTGCAGGCTTTGCGCTGTGGCAGGGCGGATTGGTTCTGAAGGGCTTCATCGCGCTTGTCGGCTTCGGTGTCTTTGCCGAGTACGTCGCGCTCGCCGCGAAGATCGCGCCCGATCCGGCGCGCATGGTGACGGCGGTGATCACCGGCGGGCTTTACATCGGCTGGGCGGCCTTCGCGCTGATCGTGATGCCGCCAGTCCTGCTGATTGCCGTGCTCGGCCTTGTCATCTGCACCGATGCCGGCGCTTACTTTGCCGGGCGCGCCATTGGCGGCCCCAAGATCGCGCCGAGCATCAGCCCTTCCAAGACCTGGGCCGGCCTTGCCGGCGGCATGGCAGCAGCGGCGCTTTGGGCCATGCTGTACATCCTGTTTGCCGCCTATGTCCTTTCGGCGATGAGCCCGACCGGGCCGAGCCTTGCCGAAGCCTTGCGGACCACGCGCCTCGGCATGGCGGCGCTCGCTGGCGCAGGGCTCGCGGTGGCGGCGCAGGCGGGCGACTTCTACGAAAGCTGGCTCAAGCGCCGTGCAGGCGTGAAGGACAGCAGCCGGCTCATTCCGGGGCACGGCGGCTTGTTCGACCGGGTTGACGGACTGCTGCCGGTCGCCATCATAGCGGGAACAGCGTGGGCTGCCTCTGGGGCAGCAGGCGTGGGAGCAGGAGGCGCATGACGCGCACGATTACCATTCTGGGTGCGACCGGTTCGGTCGGCGCATCGACGCTCGATCTGGTGCGGCGCAACCGGGCGAACTTTACGATCATTGCACTAACGGCGCATCGTAATTCGGCGCAACTTGCTGAATTAGCGAAGGAATTTGACGCAAAAGTTGCTGTCGTGGCCGATGAGAGCTGCCTGCCCGCCTTGCGTGAGGCGCTAGCCGGGAGCGGTATCGAGGCGGCAGGCGGGGCGAATGCGGTGATCGAAGCCGCGGCGCGCGGAGCCGACATCACCATGGCCGCGATTGTCGGCTGCGCGGGCCTCGCGCCCACCATGGCGGCGATCGAATGCGGCAAGGCCGTCGCGCTCGCCAACAAGGAAGCGCTGGTTTCGGCAGGCGAAGTCATGACCGCCGCCGTCAAGCGCACCGGCGCCACGCTGCTGCCGGTCGACAGCGAGCACAATGCGATCTTCCAGTGCCTTGCCGGCAACGATCCCGCCCACGTTCACGCGATCACGCTGACGGCGAGCGGCGGTCCATTCCGCGAATGGGAGATGGAGCGCATCCACCGCGCCACCCCGGCCGAGGCGGTCAAGCACCCGACCTGGTCGATGGGCGCCAAGATCAGCGTCGATTCCGCGACGATGATGAACAAGGGCCTTGAATTCATCGAGGCCTATCATCTGTTTCCGGTCGGGGTGGAGCGCCTGCGCATCGTCATCCACCCGCAGTCCATCGTCCATTCGATGGTCGAATACCGCGATGGCTCGACCCTCGCTCAGCTGGGCCCGTCCGACATGCGCGTGCCCATCGCCTCGGCGCTCGCATGGCCTGCACGGATGGATACGCCTTGCGCGCCGCTCGATCTTGCGGCCATCGGCAGCCTCAGCTTCTTCAAGCCCGACGAGGAGCGCTTTCCCGCCACCCGCGTCGCGCGTGAGGCGGTCAAGGCGGGCGGCGCCGCGCCTGCCGTGCTCAACGCAGCCAACGAAATTGCCGTGGCAGCCTTCCTCGCCGGTCAGATCGGGTTCACCCGCATCGTGCAATGTGCTGAGGACGTGTTGGCAAGGGGCCTCCCCAAGGCACCCGCAAGCCTCGAAGAGGTGATCGCGGTGGACCGGGAAGCCCGCATTCGCGCTGCCGAGACGATGGAGTCCGTGTCCTGAACGCTGCCGTGCAAAGTCCGGGTATTCTGCTCACAGTGCTGGCCTTCGTGCTCGTGCTGGGGCCGCTCGTGTTCATCCATGAACTGGGCCACTACCTGATGGGCCGTCTTTTCGGGGTGAAGGCGGACAGCTTCTCGATCGGCTTCGGCGCCGAAGTGGCGGGCTGGACCGACAAGCGCGGCACGCGCTGGAAGCTCTCCGCGCTGCCGCTTGGCGGCTATGTCCAGTTCGCAGGCGACATGAACCCGGCGAGCACGCCGAGCGCCGAATGGCTGGCACTCCCCGCCGAAGAGCGCGAGCGCACCTTTCAGGCCAAACCCGTCTGGCAGCGCGCGCTGATCGTGCTGGCGGGGCCGCTGACGAACCTGCTGCTCGCCGTCGCGATCCTTGCTGGCTTTACCATGGCTTATGGCAAGGTGGTGATCCCGCCGGTTGTCGGCATGGTGCAGGAAGGCTCGGCAGCGGCGAAGGCGGGTGTCCAGCTCGGCGACCGCGTCGTGTCGCTGCAGGGCTCGGCCATCGACAGCTTCCTCCAGATCCGCCTCGCGGTTGCGCAGCATCCGGGCGAGCCGCTTGATCTCGTCATCGAGCGCGGCGGGCGGCGCATCGCGCTGCCGGCAGTCGCCGCCTACAAGGAAGTGACCGACCGCTTCGGCAACTCGCAGAAGATCGGCTACCTCGGCATCGGCCCGGCCACAGCGGAGCGCGTCGCGGTCGGCCCGGTCGAGGCCGTGGGCGACGCGGTGGTCCAGACGCGCGATATCATGGGCATGATGATCACCGGCATCGGCCAGATCATCACCGGCAAGCGCGAGATCAAGGAACTTGGCGGACCGATCAAGATCGCCAAATATTCGGGCGAGCAACTTGTCTCGGGCTGGGCCAACTACGTCTGGTTCATCGCGCTGATCTCGATTAACCTCGGGTTCATCAACTTGTTGCCAATTCCGGTCCTCGATGGAGGACACCTCGCATTCTATGCGATCGAGGCGGTCAGCCGCCGGCCGGTCAGCCAGCGCGGGCAGGAATGGGCCTTCCGTACAGGGCTAGCTCTGGTTGTTGCGCTGATGCTGTTCGTGACCTTCAACGACGTTGCATCGCTGCGCGTTTTCGGAGGGTGAGGAGACTGGAATCGACCGGCCCCAGCGGGACACGCGTCTGTGCTTCCATGCCAGACGGTGGGGCGAGCCGGATTTTCCACAAAATGCGGGGCAATTACGGTCTGCTGCGGTGAGCTTGCTTGATTGGCGGGCCTGCATCGGGCAGGAGGCGGCATCGCGGGGCGTGACGGATTGTTGCCGTCGCGCGCCATGGTGCGAGGCGAAGCGGATCCATCCGCTTCGCTGCACGAAGAAACGGGATGGCGCTTGGTAATGAATGCTTGCAACTTGCCCCGGACCGCGCGGCGCACGACCGGCCAGAGCAATCTGGCAGCCACGCTCGCGGCGCTCGCGGCAACGACCTGCCTTGCCGGCATGCCTGTCATCGCTCAGGCACAGGGCGTGCCTGCTGCTGCGGCCCCTGCAGCGCCCGCAGCGGCGCCTGCGCCGGCCCCGGCTCCCGCACCCGTCGAACTCGTCCGTTTGGTGACCATTTCCGGCGCGCAGCGGCTAGAGGCCGATACGATCCGTTCGTACATCCGCCTCAAGGAAGGCGACAGGTATACCCAAGCCGCCGCCGACCAGGTGCTCAAGGACCTCTACGCGACCGAGCTGTTCGCCGACGTGCAGGTGCGTGACAGCGGCGGCGACGTGGTGATCGAGGTCAAGGAAAACCCGGTCGTCAACCGCATCATCCTTGAAGGCAACAAGCGCCTGAAGGAAGACAAGATCCTGCCCGAGATCAAGCTCTCGGCACGCCAGATCTTCACCCGGTCCAAGGTGCGCGCCGACGTGGCCCGCATCATCGAGCTCTACAAGCGTCAGGGCCGCTTCGCTGCCTCGATCGAGCCCAAGATGGTCATGCTCGATCAGAACCGCGTCGATATCGTGTTCGAGATCAACGAAGGCCCGAAGTCGCGCGTTCGCCAGATCAACATCATCGGCAACGAGAAGTTTTCCGCCAGCCAGCTGCGCTCCGAGATGGTGACGAAGCAGGCGCGCGTGTTCCGCGTGTTCTCCAGCGGCACCAGCTACGATCCCGACCGCCTCGCGTTCGACCAGCAGAAGCTCAGGCAATTCTACCTGACCAACGGTTATGCCGATTTCCGCGTCGTCTCGGCGGTGGCCGAACTCACGCCGGACAAGCGCGATTTCATCATCACCTATGTGGTCGAGGAAGGGCAGCGCTACCATTTCGGTGACGTGAAGGTCGACAGCCAGCTGCGCGATTTCGATGGCGATGCGCTGGCCAAGCGTCTGCCGCTCAAGCCCCAGCAATGGTACAACGCAAAGCTCGTCGAGGACACGGTCGACAGCCTGACCGAGACGGCGGGCAGCTTCGGCTATGCTTTTGCCGACGTGCGGCCCGACTTCAACCGCAACAAGGACGACCTGACGATGTCGGTCACCTTCCGCATTGCGGAAGCACCGCGCGTCTATGTCGAGCGGGTCGATGTCAACGGCAACACGCTGACGCAGGACAAGGTCGTGCGCCGCGAGTTCCGCGTGGCCGAAGGCGATGCGTTCAACTCGTTCCAGATCAAGCGTTCGTCGAACCGCATCAAGTCGCTCGGCTACTTCCAGGAAAAGTTCGAGGTCGAGCAGAAGCCCGGCAGCGCGCAGGACCGCATCGTGCTCGAAGCCAACGTCGAGGAAAAGCCCACCGGGCAGCTCCAGCTCTCGGCCGGTTTCTCGAGCCTTGAAAGCTTCATCTTCCAGGCCTCGATCCAGCAGAACAACTTCCGCGGCCGCGGCCAGACGATCGGCACCAGCGTCGACTATTCGCGTTATTCGCGCTCGGTGCAGGTGAGCTTCACCGAACCCTACCTGTTCGACCGCAACGTCTCGCTCGGCGTTGACGTATATCGCCGTGATTTCAACAGCTTCAATTTCTTCAACGCGAACCGCAACACGACCTACAAGCAGTCGACAACCGGTTTTCAGGTCCGCGCCGGCCTGCCGCTGACCGAGTACATGTCACTGATCGGGCGCTATACGCTCAACCTCGAGAACGTGACGCTCGACCGCGACACCTATTACCTGCCCGATGCCAACGGCAACCTGCAGTGCTCGATCTACCTTGCCGGTCGCTATCTGTGCGATGCCATCGGCAAGCGCACGAGCTCGATCATCGGTGCGAGCGTCGTCTACGATACGCTCGACAACCGCTTGCGCCCGACCAGCGGCTCGCAGTTCGTGGTCGGTGTCGATGTTGCCGGGCTCGGCGGCTCGGTGCGCTATGCGCGTATCAATGCCAATGCCTCGAAGTACTTCGCGCTGGGCAAGGGCTTCGTCTTCTCGCTGCGCGGTGAGGGCGGCGCGATCAAGGCACTGGGCAACCGCACCAACGATCCGACGATCGACGATGTGCGCCTGACCGACCGCTTCTTCCTTGGCCAACCGCAGCTGCGCGGCTTCGACATTCGCGGCGTTGGCCCGCGCGTGCTGCGCAAGTTCTATAGCGGGTTCGATCCCAAGGACGGCACCGGCGGCGTGACCAGCACCGACCGCAACCAATGGGTCGATGACGCGCTCGGCGGCAAGTACTATTACCTTGGCCACGCGGAGCTCGAGATTCCGCTGGGCTCGGGCGCGCGCGAGCTTGGCCTCAGGCCGTCGATCTTTGTCGATGCGGGCGCCGTGTTCAGCGTCGCGAGGCCGGCGGTGTTCGGCACCACGCTGCTCTATCAGGACAATGTCACGGGCCGCCTTACCACTGCGGCTGCCGATTCGACCGGCAAGGCCAACAACGTGGCACAGAAGTTCGACGAGACCTTTGTTGGGGACAGCCCGAAGCCGCGCATCTCGATCGGCTTCGGAGTCAACTGGAACTCGCCGTTCGGACCGTTCCGCATCGACGTGGCGAAAGTCCTCAGCAAGGTCGATGGCGACGATCCCCAGACAGTCAACTTCAACGTAGGAACCCAGTTCTGATGCAAAACCGTATGTTTGCGGCGTTCATTGCCGCCCTCGCGCTTGGCGCGGCGCCCCACGCCATGGCGCAGGCCGCTGCCGCTCCGGCTACGAGCACGCCCGGCGGCATTGTCGCCCCTGGCATCGCCTATGCCAACGCCCAAGCCGTTGTCGGCGCTTCGGCCGCCTACAAGACCGCGATGGTCCAGCTTCCCGTGACCTACAAGGCGCAGATCGATGCGGTGAACACCCGCCGCAACCAGATCACCGCGCAGCTGAAGCCGCTCTACGACAAGTTCGAGGCGGACCAGAAGGCTGCCAAGCCCGATCAGGCCGCGCTGCGCACGCAGGCTGCGCAGATCCAGCAGATCGAGCAGTCCGCCGAGCGCGAGATCCAGCAGATGGCCGAGCCGCTCAACGTGGCGCAGCAGTACATCATCGAGCAGATCAGCGACAAGCTCACCGCCGCCACGCAGCAGGCGATGACCAAGCGCAAGATCACGCTCGTGCTCGATTCGCAGAGCGTGCTCAAGGCCGACGGTGTCTACAACCTCAACCAGGACATTCTGGCCGAGCTCAACACCCTGATCCCCAGCGCGCAGCTCGTGCCGCCCGCGGGCTGGATGCCGCGCGCGCAGCGTGAAGCCGCCGCCCAGCAGGCCGCCGCACAGGGCGCCGCTCCGGCTGCCGCTCCCGCGCCTGCGGGCAGGGCCCCCGAAGGCCGGTGAGGCAAGCTGGAATGAGCGAAGCTTCCGGAGAAGCCGGCACCTCGGCGCCGCTCAGCCTGGACATCCGGGGGGTGATGGCGGCGCTGCCGCACCGCTATCCCCTCCTGCTCGTTGACCGGGTGGCCGAACTGGTGGTGGGTGAACGCATCCACGCCATCAAGGCGGTCTCGATGAACGAGCAGTTCTTCCAGGGCCACTTCCCGGGCCGTCCGATCATGCCCGGCGTCCTCCAGATCGAGGCGCTGGCGCAAGCTGCCGGCGTCCTCGCGGTGGAGACGCTTGGCCTCGCCGGCACCGGCAAGCTCGTCTATTTCATGGCGATCGAGGAAGCCAAGTTCCGCACGCCGGTCGAGCCGGGCTGCCTGCTCGATCTCCACGTCGAATTCACCCAGAAGCGTGCGCGCGTCTGCAAGTTTGCCGGCAAGGCGATGCTGGGTGACAAGATCGCGACCGAATGCAGCTTCACCGCGATGATCGCGGATAGCTGATTGGTTGCCTTTTGCGCGCGAAGCGCTTAAGGGCGCGCCTTTCCGAGATTCCCTGAGGCCGGTCGGAACCGGCTTCACCTAGTGGAGCGAGACCCATGAAAGCCAATACCCACCCCGATTACCACATGATCAAGGTGCAGATGACCGACGGCACCGTGTTCGAGACCCGCTCGACCTGGGGCAAGGAAGGCGACAC
>NZ_JAIXZS010000054.1 GCF_027489515.1 Novosphingobium sp.
AGTGGCATCGTGGACAGGGCGCTATCCGGGCACAGTTGCGGGGGCAGCTCCGGGTGCAAGCCTTTGAAGACTTGTCCGGATTCCCTCTTAGCCCGCTTTCGCGGGCACCGGTGGCGTCGAGGGACTAGGTAGCCGGGCCTGCACTTTGGGGCAAGCCCCCTCCACCACCGGCTGCGGCAGCGGTCCGCCCTCCCCGTGCCGGGGAGGTTCCGGCGTTAACCGCTTGGCAGGGGGGTGTGCCTTAGCGGGACGAGGTGAAATGGCGGGATGCAGGGCTTGGGCGGGTCGCGTAGTGCTCGGCTGCCACATCCCCGCGAGTGCGCTTGTCCTATGCCCCTGATCATTGACTACCAGCCGGTGAAACTGCCGCCCGAGGCCCTCGCGCCTCGGCGGGTGGTGACGCCTGTGCCGGTTCCGGTGAAGGAAGCGGTGAAGGTGACACCAGGGGTGCCGCGGCCCACCCCCAGCCCCTCCCGCAGGCGGGAGGGGCGTTTCAAGCGCTGGGCTGGCGTGCTGGGAATCGCGGTCATCGGCTTTGCGCTGTGGCTGGCGGGGCCGGGATGGATGGCGCCGGGGGTGCCTTCGGCGCAGGCGCGCGATGGGCTTCAGCCGTTCGAGCGGCCGGGGGACAGCTTTCCCGGTTCGGCGTTCTATTATCTGGCAGGCGATGACACGGGCATGCTTGCACCCGATGCCGCGAAATCGGCATGGGATGCCCAGATGGCGCAGATCCATGGCGACGATGCGGCCCCGATTACCGGAGTGGGCCCGGCGGCGCGGCCGATCCTGGCGCGGGGCACGAGCCTTGACCAATCGCGCGCGCTGCAGTGCCTGACGGCGGCGATCTATTACGAGGCGGCCAGTGAACCCGATGCGGGGCAGCGCGCCGTGGCGCAGGTGGTGCTCAACCGCGTGGCGCATCCAGCCTGGCCGAACACGGTGTGCGGCGTGGTCTATCAGGGTTCCGAGCGACCGGGCTGCCAGTTCAGCTTTGCCTGCGACGGATCGCTGGCGAGGAAGCCGATGGCGGTTTTCTGGGAGCGGGCGCGGCGCGTGGCGGCCGATGCGCTGGCGGGCTATGTCTATGCGCCGGTGGGCCTTGCCACGCATTACCATACCAGCGCAGTGCATCCCTATTGGGCGGACAGCCTGGCCTTCATCGGGACGATCGGCGCGCACCGGTTCTATCGCTGGAGCGGCGGCGCGGGGCGGCCCGCCGCGTTCAACGCGGTCTATGCGGGTGGCGAGCCGGTGGCAGCGCCGCATCCGCGCACGTGGACCCCGGCGGCGGCCGACGTTGCCGACCCGATCCAGCTTGAAAAAGCGTTCGAAGCGGGGCGGATCGAGGCGCTCAAGGCCGCGCAGGCCGCGCCGGTGGCAGCCGGACGCAATGCAGCTTCGTTCGGGCAGGTGCCGCTGCCCAGTTACGCGCCGGGCAATGGCGAGGCGCAGCAGCCGCGGCCGCAGTTTGCCCCGGCGATCGAGGCGCGCGGGGGCGATGCGCTCTACCGCGCCGGACAGCTTCCCGGCGGTTCCGCGGTCAATCCCGCATACGAGAATGCGGGCAAATGGATCGCCCAGCCGGGCGGTTGAATTCAATCCGATTCGGGCACAACTGGCCAGCGGATTGCGCTTCGGCGTCTGCTCGACCACTCACAAACCACTGATATCAATATTTTTTCTTGCACTTACACAAGGTTAGGACAGCCTTTACCCTAAGGGCGAAGATGCTGTTCACCCCCTGCTGCTATACCCGCCCCAACGCACCAACCGAGGAGAGCTTCCCATGCTGCACTTTGCCCCTCGTTATGGGATCATCTCGCCGTGCCTGCACTGGGGCCAGAACCGGAAAACGCTTCGTTCGCGCGCCATGCGCCTCCCGTGTGCGGCGAATGACAACGGCGCCGCACTGGCCCGGCGCAAGCTGAGCGCCAACGACACCGAGGCGCACGACGACGCCCTGCTGACGGCCGCACTTCGGTTGTTCGCCGCGCATGGCCTTTCGGCGGCGCAGCGTGCCTGCGAGGCGGCCGAGATCGCCGCGGCGGGCGGCGACAGCGCAGGCGCCGAGTGGTGGATCGCGGTCTGTGCGATGCTTGACGGGCCGATGGCCAAGGCGCTGGCACGCGCCTGTGCGGTGCAGGCGATCCCGCAGCGCTGAGGCGCCTGCACGCCCTATTGCTATTGCGAACTGTTATCACAAAAACCCGCGGCGTGCGGGTTTTTGCGCCTTGCAATCACCATCCTGCGGGCTTAGGTCGCACCTATCCGCTTGGATTCCTTCCCGTCATGCGGGACGCGGGAGGCCCTTATGGCGGTAGCTCTCGGGCGGCCATGCATGGCCGCGTGTCCCGCGTATCCGGGAAAGGAATGCAAAGGCATGGCTCGCAAGAAAATCGCGCTGATCGGCGCCGGCAACATCGGCGGTACGCTCGCGCACCTCGCGGCGCAGAAGGAACTCGGCGACATCGTGCTGTTCGACGTGGTCGAGGGCGTGCCGCAGGGCAAGGCGCTGGATCTTTCGCAGTGCGGGCCGATCGAAGGGTTTGACGCGAAGATCACCGGCAGCAACGACTATGCCGATATCGCTGGCGCGGACGTGATCATCGTCACCGCCGGTGTCGCCCGCAAGCCGGGCATGAGCCGCGACGACCTCCTCGGCATCAACCTCAAGGTGATGAAGGCCGTGGGCGAAGGCATCAAGAACAACGCCCCCGACGCCTTCGTGATCTGCATCACCAACCCATTGGACGCGATGGTCTGGGCGCTGCGCGAATTTTCAGGCCTGCCGCACAACAAGGTCGTCGGCATGGCAGGCGTGCTGGATTCGGCGCGTTTCAGCCACTTCATCGCCGATGAATTCCAGGTTTCGGTCAAGGACGTGAACACCTTCGTGCTCGGCGGCCACGGCGATACGATGGTTCCGGTGACGCGCTATTCGACCGTCAACGGCATCCCCGTGCCCGACCTCGTCAAGATGGGGCTTTCGACGCAGGAGCGCATCGACGCAATCGTGCAGCGCACGCGCGGCGGCGGCGGCGAGATCGTGGCGCTGCTCAAGACGGGTTCGGCGTTCTATGCCCCCGCCACTTCGGGCATCGCGATGGCCGAGGCGTATCTCAATGACCAGAAGCGCATCCTGCCCTGCGCGGCCTATGTCGATGGCCAGTACGGCGTGGACGGCCTTTATGTGGGCGTGCCGGTGATGATCGGCGCGAACGGCGTCGAGAAGATCATCGAGATCGAGCTGGACGAGGATGACAAGGCCGGCCTGCAGATCTCGGTCGATGCGGTCAAGGAACTGCTGGTGGCGTGCAAGGGCATCGACCCCTCGCTCGCCTGATGGAGCTGCGGGGCGCGAAGACCTGCCCGCAGCAGGTTCGCGCCCCGTTCAGCTACGAAATCCTACGTGTGCCCGGGAGTGCGCTCCTTTTGCAGGGACACGGGTAAACCCGGCGATCACGCGGGTTTGCATGGTTAGCATTCCGGGCCGCGCACGGGCCCGCACGGAAAGTGACCGGAGCGAGATATCCGCGCCGGATGGTCCGAAGCCCCAACCTCCCCGGGGCGAGAGGAGTGAGATATGGGTTACGAAGAGCGCGCTTTCGAAGTGGATCCGCTGCAGGAGGGTCCGCAGGCGGGGCCTTCGTGGGCTTCGAAGCGCTGGCCGGTGACCGATCCGGGCGCGGGCGACGACCTCACCCGCGCGCTCGATCCGATGGCGCTCAAGAGCGAGATCGCGAAGGCAGCGAAGGCCGCGGGCGCGCCGATGGACGAAGCCGCGCTGGAAGCCGCCGCGGGCGCCTCGATCCGCGCGATGATGCTGGTGCGCACCTACCGCGTGCGCGGGCATCTGGCGGCGGACCTCGATCCGCTGGGCCTTGCGCGGCAGGAACTGCCGGCGGACATCACCCCTGAGTATCACGGCTTTGTCGGCCCCGATCTCGACAAGAAGGTCTTCGTTGGCGGCGTGCTCGGCATGCAGTGGGCGACCCCGCGCGAGATCGTGAGCGTGCTTCAGCGCAATTACTGCGGCAAGGTCGGCCTTGAATACATGCACATTTCCGACGTGGAGGAGCGCAAGTTCCTGCAGGACCGGATCGAGGGCGGCGACAAGAGCATCGACTTCACGCCCAACGGCAAGAAGGCGATCCTCGCGGCGGTGATCCGCGGCGAGCAGTACGAGAAGTTCCTCGGCAAGAAGTACGTCGGCACCAAGCGCTTCGGCCTTGATGGCGGCGAATCCATGATCCCGGCGCTGGAAGCGGTCATCAAGTATGGCGGGCAGCTTGGCGTGCGTGAGATCATCTACGGCATGGCGCACCGCGGGCGCCTGAACGTGCTGGCGAACGTGCTGGCCAAGCCCTACCGCGTGATCTTCCACGAGTTTTCCGGCGGCACCGCGAACCCCGAAGACGTCGGCGGTTCGGGCGACGTGAAGTATCACCTTGGCACCAGCACGGACCGCGAGTTCGACGGAATCAAGGTGCACATGAGCTTGCAGCCGAACCCGAGCCACCTTGAGACCGTCGATCCCGTCGTGCTCGGCAAGGCGCGCGCGCAGCAGGCATTTCGCGAGGATATCGGCAAGGGCAAGCACAAGCAGGTGCTGCCGATCCTGATCCATGGCGACGCGGCCTTTGCCGGCCAGGGCATCGTGTGGGAGTGCTTCGGCTTTTCCGGTGTGAAGGGCTACAACACCGGCGGGTGCATCCACTTCATCATCAACAACCAGATCGGCTTCACGACGAGCCCGCAGTTCTCGCGCGGTTCGCCCTACCCGTCTGACGTGGCCAAGGGCGTGCAGGCGCCGATCATCCATGTGAACGGCGATGACCCGGAAGCGGTGACCTTCGCGTGCAAGCTCGCCATCGACTACCGCCAGAAATTCGGCCGCGACGTGGTGGTCGACATGTGGTGCTATCGCCGCTTCGGCCACAACGAGGGCGATGAGCCCAGCTTCACCCAGCCGCTGATGTATGCGCGGATCAAGCAGCATCCCGCCGTTTCGGAAGTCTATGCCCGCCGCCTGATCGAGCAGGGCGTGATCGACGCGAACTGGAAGGGCGAGAGCGAGGACCGCTTTACCGCGACGCTGGAGACCGAGTTCGAGGCGGCGAAGAGCTACAAGGCGAACGAAGCCGACTGGTTCGGCGGGCGCTGGAGCGGGCTCAACAAGCCGGCTGATCCCGAAACCGCGCGGCGCAACGTGGCGACCGGCATCGACCAGAAGCGCTTCGACGCGCTGGGCCGGACGCTGACGACGGTGCCCGAGGGGCTGACCATCCACAAGACGCTGGCGCGCGTGATCGAGGCCAAGCGGGCGATGTTCAGCGATGGCGCGGGCTTCGACTGGGCGACGGCGGAAGCGCTGGCGTTCGGCAGCCTGCTGACCGAAGGCTTCAACGTGCGGCTTTCGGGGCAGGATTCGGGCCGCGGCACCTTCAGCCAGCGCCATGCGGTATGGGTCGACCAGACCGACGAGCGCAAGTACGTGCCGCTGACCACGCTGCCCCACGGCAAGTTCGAGGTGCATGACAGCCCGCTGAGCGAATACGGCGTGCTGGGCTTCGAATATGGCTATGCGAGCGCGGACCCCAAGACGCTGGTGCTGTGGGAAGCGCAGTTCGGCGACTTTGCCAACGGCGCGCAGATCGTGATCGACCAGTATATCGCCGCCTCCGAAGCCAAGTGGCTGCGCGCCAACGGCCTCGTGATGCTGCTGCCCCATGGCTACGAAGGCCAGGGGCCGGAGCACTCCTCCGCGCGGCTGGAGCGCTATCTCCAGCTCTGCGCCGAGGACAATATCCAGGTGTGCAACATCACCAGCCCGGCGAACTACTTCCACGTGCTGCGCCGGCAGATGCAGCGGCCGTTCCGCAAGCCGCTGGTGATCATGACGCCCAAGAGCCTGCTGCGCCATCCGCTGGCGAAATCGAAGGCTTCGGACTTCGTTGGCGAGGGGCACTTCATGCGCATCCTTTCCGACCTCAATCCGGCGGCGGACGCGGATACCCGGCGCGTGGTGCTGTGCAGCGGCAAGGTCGCCTACGACCTGATCGAGGCGCGCGATGCGGCGGGGATCACCGATGTGCAGATCATCCGGCTGGAGCAGCTCTATCCCTTCCCGGGCGAGCCGCTGGCGCTGCGCCTTTCGCGCATGACGAACCTTGAAGAGGTGGTGTGGTGCCAGGAAGAGCCGCGCAACAACGGCGCGTGGTTCTTCGTGGAGCCGCTGATCGAGGAGGCGCTCAAGGCTTCGGGCAGCAAGGTGAAGCGCGCGCGCTATGCCGGGCGCGCGGGGGCGGCATCGCCGGCGACCGGCCTTGCCAAGCGCCATGCCGCCGAACAGGCCGCCCTGATCAGCAACGCGCTTTCGCTTTCGGTGCGCGGCGAGCTGCGCCGGACCAAGAAGAAGGCCTGAAGGGCCGCAATTTTCTCAGGAAGACAATCGCATGTCTATCGAAGTCAAAGTTCCGGTTCTGGGCGAAAGCGTCAGCGAGGCGACGGTGGGCCAGTGGCTGAAGCAGCCCGGCGAGGCCGTGGCGGTGGATGAACCCATCGCGAGCCTCGAGACCGACAAGGTCGCGGTCGAGGTGCCCTCCCCCGTTGCGGGGATCATGGGCGCGCATGTGGCTGCCGAGGGTGACACCGTGGCGGTGGGCGCGCTGTTGGGCCTGATCGAGACGAGCGGTGTGGCGACATCGCCGGCCCCTGCCCTGGCTGCTGCGGCCCCTGCCCCGGCGGCGACTGCGGCTCCGGCTGCTGCCGCTGTCGCGGATGATGCGGCGGCGCTTTCGCCTGCCGTGCGGCGCGCGGTGCTGGAGCACGGGATCGATCCGGCGACTGTGAAGGGCACCGGCAAGGACGGACGCCTGACCAAGGAAGATGTGCTGGCGGCTGCAGTGGCCAAGCAGGCTGCGCCTGCGCCGGTCGTGGCGGCTCCGGTCCCTGCCCCGGCTCCGGTTGCGGCGGTCTCAGGTGGGCGCAACGAGGAGCGGGTCAAGATGACCCGCCTCCGCCAGACCATCGCCAAGCGGCTGAAGCAGGCGCAGGAAACTGCCGCGATGCTCACCACGTTCAACGACGTGGACATGAGCGCGGTGATGGAAGCGCGCGCCAAGTACAAGGACGTGTTCGAAAAGAAGCACGGCGTGAAGCTGGGCCTGATGAGCTTCTTCGCCAAGGCTTCGGTGCTGGCGCTGAAGGACATTCCCTCGGTCAACGCGCAGATGCAGGGCGATGAGATCGTCTACTTCGATTACGTCGACATTTCGGTGGCGGTGTCCGCTCCGAACGGTCTGGTCGTGCCGGTGGTGCGCGATGTCGACAAGATGAGCTTTGCAGGCATCGAGAAGGCCATCGCCGAATACGGCAAGAAGGCGCGCGACGGCACGCTGACCATGGCCGACATGGCGGGCGGCACCTTCACGATCTCCAACGGCGGCGTGTTCGGCGGGCTGATGTCCACCCCGATCATCAATCCGCCGCAGTCTGCGGTGCTGGGGCTGCACCGCATCGAGGACCGCCCGGTCGTGCGCAATGGCGAGATCGTGGTGCGGCCGATGATGTATATCGCGCTGAGCTATGACCACCGGATCATTGATGGCCGCGAGGCGGTGACGGCTTTGAAGACGATCAAGGAAGCGATCGAGGATCCGACGCGGCTGCTGATCGATATGTGATCTGTTACAAGACTTTCGTCATTCCCGCGTAGGCGGGAATCCAGTTCTACGCCGCCCCTGGATTCCCGCCTTCGCGGGAATGACGAGGGATGGTGGAAGACCAAGGAAAGAGCCTCGACATGGCTGAATACGACTACGACGTGCTTGTCATCGGTTCCGGGCCCGGCGGCTATGTCGCGGCGATCCGGGCGGCGCAGCTGGGGCTCAAGGTGGCTTGTGCTGAGGGGCGCGAGACGCTGGGGGGGACGTGCCTCAATGTCGGGTGCATTCCTTCCAAGGCGCTGCTGCATGGTTCGGAGAAGTTTGCCGAGGCCGTTGATGGCACGTTTGCCAAGTACGGCATCAAGACCGGGCCGGTGACGCTCGATCTGGGGGCGATGCAAGCGCAGAAGGCGGATTCGGTCAAGCAGCTGACGGGCGGGATCGAGTTCCTGTTCAAGAAGAACAAGGTGACCTGGCTCAAGGGCTATGCCGCGTTCGAGGATGCGCACACGGTGACGGTTGCGGGCGCTAAGGTGACCGCGCGGGACGTGGTAATCGCCACGGGTTCAAGCGTGACGCCGCTGCCGGGCGTGACGGTGGACAACGACGCGGGCGTGGTGGTCGATTCCACCGGCGCGCTGGCGCTGGACCGGGTGCCCGACCACATGGTCGTGATCGGCGGCGGCGTGATCGGGCTGGAATTGGGTTCGGTGTGGCGGCGGCTCGGCGCGAAGGTGACGGTGGTGGAATTCCTCGACCAGTTGCTGCCCGGCATGGACGGTGACGTGCGCAAGGAAGCTGCCAAGATCTTCAAGAAGCAGGGCATGGAATTGAAGCTCTCCACCAAGGTGACGGGCGTTGCCGTGAAGGGCAAGACCGCGACCTTGACGGTGGAGCCTTCGGCAGGCGGTGCGGCGGAGACGCTGACGGCGGATTGCGTGCTCGTCGCCATCGGGCGGCGGCCGAATGTGGAGGGGCTTGGCCTCGAAAAGATTGGCCTTGAAGTGAACAAGCGCGGGCAGATCGAGACGGGGCATGATTTCCGCACCGCGGTGCCGGGCGTCTGGGCGATCGGCGATGTGATCCCGGGGCCGATGCTGGCGCACAAGGCGGAGGACGAGGGCGTTGCGGTGGCCGAGTTCATCGCCGGGCACACCGGCATCGTGAACCACGCCGTGATCCCGAGCGTGGTCTATACCTTCCCCGAATTTGCCGGCGTGGGCCTGACCGAGGAAGCGGCGAAGGAAAAGGCCAAGGAAGCGGGGACCGACATCAAGGTCTCCAAATTCCCGATGCTCGCCAACAGCCGCGCCAAGACCAACCACGAGCCCGACGGCTTCGTGAAGGTGATCGCGGACGCCAAGACCGAGCGCGTGCTGGGTGTGTGGTGCATTGCCTCGGTCGCGGGTTCGATGATTGCCGAGGCCGCGCTGGCGCTGGAATTCGGCGCGACGGCGGAGGACATCGCCTATACCTGCCACGCGCACCCGACCCATGCCGAAGCGCTGAAGGAAGCGGCAATGGGGATTGGCGGCAAGCCGATTCATATTTGAGGGGGGCGCCCTCCTTTCCCTTTGTTCGTCATTGCGAGCGCAGCGAAGCAATCCAGAGCATAGTGCGCGCTGCTCTGGATTGCTTCGCTGCGCTCGCAATGACGAGTGTTGTCGTTGTCCGACCTGTCAGGCGCGTTTGCGGACTTCTACTTCGAGGAACTGCGGTGCGCTGGTGCTGACCATGCGCGCGGCGGTGGCGAGCGCATAGGGGCTGGCGCGGTAGCGGGTGACGAGGCCGCCGGCGCCGTCGCTGACGAGCGGGGTTTCGAACTCGACGCCGATGGTCGCGTCTTCTGAGCGGCTGACGGTGACGACGGCGAGCTGGCCAGCACCAAGATCGAGCACGAGGCTGGTGCCGACGGGGACGCCGACGAGGCCTTCGATGCGTGCGCCGGTGGCCGAGAGATTGCGCAAAAGCGCTTCGTAGCGGTGGTCTTCGTGGATCACACCGATGCGGCGGTAGACCGAGCGGCGTTCCGGGCGGTGGCGCTGGGGGCCTTCGGGCGGAATGCGCAGCGCGCCCGCCGCCATGCGTTCGAGCAGGACCGCCTGTGCGAGCGGGGGCGAATAGAGGAAGCCCTGGATCAGCCGCGCGCCCTTGGCGCAGACGACATCGCGCTGGTCGAATGCCTCGACGCCCTCGACCGTGGTCTCCATGCCCAGCGCATCGGCAAGCCCGATGATCGCAGCGATGATCTTGGCGCTGTTCTGATCGCTGAGCGTGCAGCTGTCGACGAAGCTGCGATCGACCTTGAGCTTGTCGAAGGGGGCGGCACGCAAGTAGCTCAATGAGGAATAGCCGGTCCCAAAATCATCGAGCGCGAGGCGCACGCCAAGCTGCTTGAGCGATTTGAAGGCGGTATCGGTCGTCTCACCATCGCCCATGAACACGGATTCGGTAAGTTCGAGCTCAAGCCGATCGGGATCGAGCCCGGTTTCAGCAAGGACATCGGCGACGATGCCGGGAAACTCGGGGCTCGCAAACTGGACTGCCGAGACGTTCACCGCAATGCGCAAGGGGTGCGGCCAGCAGACAGCATCGTGCGCAGCCCGGCGCAGCGCCCACGCGCCAAGCTGGAGGATCATGCCGGTATCTTCGGCGACAGGGATGAATACGTCGGGCGAGATCGCGCCGCGCTGGGGATGCTCCCAGCGCATCAGCGCCTCGAAGCCGACGACGGTGTGATCATCGGTGCGCACGACGGGCTGATAGACCATGCCAAGCTGCGGTTCTTCCCAGCTGTCCGCATCAGGTTGACCATCTGGCCCATCGACCGAGGCGATGGCATCGCGCAGCGCCTCTTCAAGCAGGCGGCGCTCTTCCTTCTCGTCCTTGAGATCGGAGGAGTAGAAGCGGAACTGGCCGCGCCCTCCGTGCTTGGCGGCATAGAGCGCCAGATCGGCCGCGCGGACGATGTCCTCGCGCTCGGTACCATCGAACGGAGCGATGGCCATGCCGATCGAGACACCGATGACAACGTGGTCGTCGTCGATCGTATAGGGCTGCGAGACGAGGCCGATGATCTTGTCGGCGAGTTCGCCGAGCTTGCCACGATCCTCCTGATCGGCGAGCAAGATCTGAAATTCGTCGCCGCCGAGACGGCCGATCTCTCCGGCGGTGCCGACGACGCGGGTGAGGCGCTGCGCGACCTGGCGGAGGAGTTCATCACCCGCCGGGTGGCCGAGCGTGTCGTTGACGTGCTTGAAGCGGTCGAGATCGAGCATCATCAGCGTGGCGGGGCGCATGGTGCCCTTGAACGCGGCGAGCAACTGATCAAACCGGCGGGTAATGCGGTGGCGATTGGCAAGGCCGGTGAGCGAATCGAACTCCGCAAGGCGCGAATCCTCGATCCGGCGTTGGTATTCGGTGGTGATATCGCGCGCGCTGCCGCGATAGCCGTGAAAGGCGCCATCAGAGCCGGGCTTGGCCACGTCGATCTTGGGCTGGCCAGACAGCGCCCACCACGCAGGCTGCGTGCCGGGTGCGCAGCGATCGGGAACAAGCCGGACGGTGACATCGGCGATGCGCGCATGGGCGCCGAGAAGGAATTGCAGCGGCCGGGCGGAGCGCTCGCCGGGATTCTCGGGATCGGTTTCAAACAGGCTGGTAAAGGGCTCGCCGATCAGCGTTTCGGCGGCGAGGCCGAAGCGTTCGCAGGCAGCGGGGGAGATATAGGTGAGGCAGCCGGCGGCGTCCGTGGCCCAGAACCAGCCGGAATGGCCGCGCTCGATATCCTCGAACACAGCGAGCCGGTGCGCCGCGTCGCCAAGCGCGGGCGCATCGGGCTGAGGCTTGTTGCCTCGCCGGTCATAGGGCCAGGTTCTCAGCAGATTCTTCACCGTAAGCACTGCGCCTATTGGAGGAAAAAACCGTTTCGGCTTCATGCTAGCGGCAAGTTGGTTACTTTCGGCCTAAGTTCGATGTTAAGGGAACCGATGCCCGTCCTTTCCCTGAGCCTGCCCGCGCCGCCGCATGTGCCGGCCTCCGACGTCTTCGCACTGATCGCGGCGCTCGATCCGGCGGGCATTGCGGTGACCGCGCTGAGCGGGGCGCTGCTGGCAGCGCGGATGCGGCAGACGTTCGTGACGATGGCGTTCTTTGCGGTGGTGACGGGCGTGGGCGGCGGCACGGTGCGCGACCTCTTGATCGGGGCGCCGGTGTTCTGGGTGCACAATGCCTGGACGGCGCCTGTCTGCCTCGGCGTGGCGCTGATGGTGTGGTTCAGCCCGTCGCGCTGGTGGCAGGGTGAGAGCACGCGGGTGATCGAATGGGCCGATGCGGCAGGGCTCGGCGCCTATGCCGTGCTGGGCACCGCCAAGGCGCTGGCGCTGGGCGTGGCACCGGTGCCCGCGGCGATGATGGGGGTGATCACCGGCTGCGTGGGCGGGGTGATCCGCGACGTTATCGCGGGGCGGCCTTCGATCATCATGCGGCCCGAACTCTACGTGACGCCTGCCGCGCTCGCTTCGGCGATCTGCGCGGGTGGACATATGGCGGGGCTGAGCAACATGATCGTATGGCTGGTCGCGGCGCTCGCGGGCTTTGGCCTGCGCGGTGCCGCGATCCACTGGCAGCTGGCGCTGCCCGCCTATGGACGGACGAGGACAACGGGAGAATGACGGTGCGAACGGTTCTGATGGCGGCGGCGGGTGCGGCTTTGCTGGCGGCGGGCGCACATGCGGCGGAGCAGGCGAGCCCCTATGGCCAGTGGCGTACGCCCGAGCGCGGCGGCTTGATCGAAGTTTCGCAGTGCGACGGCGGTCTTTGCGGGAAGATCCTCGGCGGATCGGGCGGCAGCGCGGAGGACAAGTACGACCGCAACAACAAGAACCCGGCGCTGCGCTCGAGGCCCCTGCTGGGGATGTACATCTTCCGCGGCCTCAAGCCTTCGGGCGGGAGCTGGAAGGGTTCGATCTACAATCCCAATGATGGCGGGACGTATGCGGCAACGGTCTCGCTGCGCGGGCCCGGCGAGCTGGTGGTGAAGGGCTGTGTGGTCTGGCCGCTGTGCAAGACGCAGGTCTGGGCGAAGGTGAAGTAGAAGGAAGAGCCCACCCCCGACCCCTCCCGCAAGGGGGAGGGGCGAGCAGGCGCCTTACTCCATCGTGACGACGACTTTGCCGACGGCCTTGCGGTCCGCCAGCATGGCGATGGCTTCGCCGCCGCGCTCGAGGGGGAAGCGGGCCGAGACGCGCGGGTTGATCCTGCCGGCCTTGAGGAGATCGAACAGTTCGGCGACATGTTCGGCGTTCTTCTGCGGCTCGCGCGCGGTGAAGGCGCCCCAGAACACGCCGCAGACGTCGCAGGATTTGAGCAGTGTGAGGTTGAGCGGCAGGCGCGCGATGCCCGCGGGGAAGCCGACGACGAGGAAGCGGCCTTCCCACGCGATGGCGCGCAAGGCGGGCTCGGAATAGTCGCCGCCGACGATATCGTAGACAATGTCTGCGCCGTTCGGGCCGCAGGCGGCCTTGAACGCGTCGGCGAGTGCCTTGCTCTGGTCCTTGTCGAAGGGCGGGCGGCCGTAGATCACCACATCATCCGCGCCGGCTTCGCGCGCGGCGGCAGCCTTCTCCTCGCTTGAGACGGCGGCGATGACGCGGTTGCCATAGGCCTTGCCGAGTTCGATCGCCGAAATGCCGACGCCGCCGGCAGCACCGAGGACGAGCATGGTCTCGCCCGCCTTGATCCGGCCGCGATCCTTGAGGCCGTGGATCGTGGTGCCGTAGGTCATCAGCAGCGAGGCACCGGTTTCGAACGAGACGCCATCGGGGAGCGGGAACATGCGGCCGGCATCGAGCGCAACCTTTTCGGCAAGGCCGCCATTGCCGCACATGCCGATGACGCGGTCACCCACCTTCCACTGCGTGACGCCCTCGCCCACGCTTTCGATCACGCCGGAGAACTCGCCGCCGGGCGCATAGGGGCGCTGCGGCTTGAACTGGTACATGTCGCGGATCATCAGCGTATCGGGGAAGTTGATCGCGCAGGCCTTGACCGCGACGACGACCTGACCGGGGCCGGCGACGGGTGCGTCGATCTCGTCGAGGGTCAAAGTTTCAGGGCCGCCGACGGCGTGGGTGCGAAGCGCTTTCATGGGTCTCTCCCGGCAAGTGGACGCGCGCGTTTTCGCGGCGCTGGTTGGCGCCTTTGAGCCACGTTTTGCCGGGCTTGGGAAGCCCTATTTAAGCGGGTGGTTAAGCCGGGTGGACGAGGAAGGGGCGCTCGGCGCTGGCCTTGGCTTCGTAGGCGCTGATCGCATCGCCGCGGGCCATGGTGAGGCCGACTTCGTCGAGGCCGTTCAGCAGGCAGTGCTTGCGGAAAGCGTCGATCTCGAAGGTGAAGCGGTCCTGGAAGGGCGTCGTCACGGTCTGCGCTTCGAGGTCGATGTGGATGGTGTCCGTCTGCGCGACTTCCATCAGGCGGTCGATGGCTTCCTGCGGGAGGACCACGGTGACGATGCCGTTCTTGAAGGCGTTGCCGGAGAAGATATCCGAGAACGAGGGCGCGATGACGGCCTTGATGCCGAGATCGAGCAGCGCCCACGCGGCGTGTTCACGGCTGGAACCGCAGCCGAAGTTGTCGCCCGCGATGAGGATCGGCGAGCCCTTGAACGTGGGCGAGTCGAAGATGTTGTCCGGATCCTTGCGCAGCGCTTCGAACGCGCCACGACCGAGCCCTTCCCGGCTGATCGTCTTGAGCCAGGCGGCGGGGATGATCACGTCGGTATCGACGTTCTTGCGGCCGAACGGGATGGCGCGGCCATCGATGGTGTTGACGGGTTCCATGGCGCGGGCCTTAGACTGGCGGATGGCCGCAATGCAAGTCCAACGCCCCCTCACCCAACCCTCTCCCCCAAGGGGGAGAGGGCTATTGGGGGTCAATCGGTGTCGATGGGATCGACGGGGGGCTTCGGCTTCGCCTTTTCCGCGCGTTCCTTGCGGCGCGAGGAGTAGAGGAGGGCAGCGGCCAGCGCGGCCGAGCCGATCGCCGCGCCAGCGATGGCTGCAGGGCCGGTCCAGCTGGCTTCCTTGGGGCTGTCCTTGTCGGTCTTCTTGGTCACGCGTGTGCTCCTTGATCCCGCCTGCTTCAGGAAGTGGCCTCGTGGCCCGGCGATTGCAAGCGGGCGGCAGGGGCTATCCGCAGGTCTGTACGGATAGCCCCGGCCTCCGCGGGATCAGAGCCCGTCGACGGCCTTGCTGACCATGACGTTGACCGAGACGCGGCGGTTCTGCGCGCGGCCTTCGGGCGTGCTGTTGTCGGCCAGCGGGTTGGCGGTGGCCATGCCGCTGGGGGTGAGCATGCGGTAGGGCTTCCAGCCGCAGGCCTGCTGCAGATAGTTGACCACGCGGGTGGCACGCTGATCGCTGAGGCGCTGGTTGAGCTCTTCGCTGCCGCGGCTATCGGCATAGCCGACGACGAGCATGACCGCGTTCTTGATGCCCTGCGCCTGCGTGGCGGTGGCGCAGAGATCGGCCTTGCCCTGCTCGGTCAGCTGCGTCTTGCCCGAGGCGAAGTTCACGTTGGTGGTGCTCTTGATGTTGAATTCGTCGATATCGGCGAAGCGGCTGCGCAAGGATTCCGTCATCGCGCGGACTTCGGCGGTCGCAGCGGACTGCTCCTCGAAGCCCTGCTTGGTGCCGGTGCGGATCATGTTGGCGATCTTGAGATCCTTGTCCTTGAACTGGATATCGGCCGCCATGAGCGCATCGCCCGACTGCAGCGTGTGGACCGTAACCGGCAGGCCGTTGAGCAGCGCGTTGGCGGCAAGCTGCTGGCGGCTCATGCCGAAGAGGCCCTTGCTCGAGCGGATCTTGGTGAGGTCGTTGACGTTGACGATGGTCTTGCTGCCATCATCGGCCGTGATCTCGATCCGGTCGGCGCTGCGGCGCGAGATCACGCCCTTGATGTCTGGCCCTTTGGGGAGCGTGGCGACATCGCCAGCGGGGGCGACAGTGGTGCGCAGTTCTGCGCCGGTGGCGACGGGCTGCTGAGTCTGGCTCTGATCGACCGGCGGGAGTTCCTGCGCCAGCGCGAATGAGCCGGCCGGCACCGCCGCGGCAAGCGCGACTGCGAGGATCAGGCCGGTCTGTCCGGTAATGGGGGCACGCATCGGGTTACTCCTTCAAGCTCTGTCATGACGCCGCGCGGGGGCGCCGCGAGGGAAGCCGGGTGGCGCGCTGCAAGGTTTCGCCGCGCGAAGATGAACGACTTCGCCTTCTTCCCTGCTGGAGCAGGCTTTCTGCCAGATGAACAGACCGGTTCAGACGGGGCGTGGCAAGGCTGCGCCGTGCGGGTGCTGCGGCAGGGCGTTGCGTATAGGTAGAAACGTCTGAATCCACCCGATTTGGCGTTGTCGACGAGCCGTGCCGGGAGCGCGGCGGGGTGCTCTCACAGGCCGACGAGGCGAGCACTATCATCCCACAGGCGCGCGCAGGCGGCATCATCGCGCGCCAGATTCGAGGGTTCGATGCTGAGGAGCGAGGGCCCGCGCACCGACCAGTAGTCCCCGCGCGCGCCGGCATAGCGGGGCGAGAGGGCGAGATCGGCGAGGAACTGGCCCGAGCGCGGGATCGTGCTCGAGCGGTCGCGCTTCATCAGCAGCGGGAGGATATAGCTGACCAGCGCGGCGATCACGCGGCCATTGTCGCGCCCGAGGCCGGTGTGGGGAACATAGCCGGGATCGAAGGAGAGGACATCGATGCCGGGCAGGCGTTTTGCTGCCTCGCGCGCGGTTATGATGTTGCAGAGCTTGGAGGTGCTGTAGGCGCGGAAGCAGGCCTGGCGGACGCCCTTCTCTGCGGTGGGATCGGTTTCGGGGTGGGCGAGGCGCATGGCATCGGCGTGGACGGGCGGGGTGACGGGCGTCTTTTCCGCCGGATCATGCGTGCCGCTGCCGGTGAGGATGACGCGCGCGCCGGCGGTAAGGCGCGGGGCGAGGAGGCGCAGCATTAGATAGTGCGCGAGGTGGTTGACTGCAAACGTGCGCTCGAAGCCGTCGGCGCTTATCGCGGGCTTGGCGAGCTGGAGCCCGGCGTTGAGGATGAGGACGTCGATCGGCCCCTCCCCCAGCGCGGCGGCGAAGGCGCGGACATTGGCAAGGGCATCGAGATCGAGCGGGAGCGCGGCGACGCGGCCTTGGAGCGTGGGGGGCAGCGCGGCGGGACCCCGGGCGCCGATGGTGAGTGTTGCGCCGGCCTCCACCAGACGCTCCGCGGCGTAGAGGCCGAAGCCGGCGGTGGCGCCGGTCATCACGATGCGCATGGTGGTTCCGATCAGATTAGGTTGCGAACTGCAACTTAACGCCAGATATCTCGCAGAGCAAGTGCGTTGGCAGTAATCAGATCCAGTCCTCGCAGAGTAGCCCATCGACGCGGCCGAACTCGCCAAGATTTCCTGTGATGACCTTGAGCCCCAAACTGCGGGCATGGCCGGCGATCATGAGATCATACGGTCCGATGATCTGGCCTTTGCGCATGAGATCAACCCGAATCGCCGCTGTGTGGAACGCCGCCTCGGCATCGAATTCCAGCACCACCAGCGGCTCAACAAATGCATCGATGACAGCGCGGTTGGCGCTGGGCGCACTAGATTGCGCGGCGCCGACGTAGAGCTCGTAAAGGACAACGGTCGAAAGGCACAGGGTGTCCTGCTCGCGCTTGAGGCGTTCGCGAATGGCAGGTGGCCTGTCACGCAGCGCACGGATGCACAGGTTAGTATCCAGCAGCGAGACGAGCATCAAAAACTTTCGCGCTGATCATACGGCAGTTCGGCTGGTTCCTGAATGTCTATGCCGGGCTGATCGAAAAACTCGTCCCAGAACTGGTTGACAGGCGTGATGATAAGGCTGCGGCCTTGCTTACGCACGACGACCTGCTTCACGCTGTCCGGGAAGGCGAGGTCCTTGGGGATGCGCACGGCCTGGCTACGATTCGACTTGAAAACGGCAGCGCGGCCGGAACCGCGTGCGGGAGGGCGTGACGGCGCGTTCATAGTCTGGAGAGTGCGCGCACCTCCGGGATATGTCAACGGGATATACGGAGCTTAGACGAGTTCCCGCACATCCGTCAGCCGTCCCGTCACCGCCGCCGCTGCCGCCATCGCGGGGCTGACAAGGTGGGTGCGGGCGCCGGGGCCCTGCCGGCCGACGAAGTTGCGGTTCGAGGTGCTGGCGCAGCGTTCGCCGGCGGGGACCTTGTCCGGGTTCATGCCGAGGCAGGCGGAGCAGCCGGGTTCGCGCCATTCGAGGCCGGCTTCGAGGAAGATCTTGTCGAGGCCCTCCTCCTCGGCCTGGCGCTTCACGAGGCCCGAACCGGGGACGACGATGGCCCAGGTGACATTGGCGGCCTTCTTGCGGCCACGGAGCACGGCGGCGGCCGCGCGCAGGTCTTCGATGCGGCTGTTGGTGCAGCTGCCGATGAAGACGTTCTGGATCTCGACCGAGGTGAGCGGCTGGCCGGGTTCGAGCCCCATGTAATCGAGGCTGGCGCGCGCGGCGGCCTGCTTCGACGGATCGGCAAAGCTTTCGGGCGCGGGGACCACGCCGGTGATCGGCAGAACGTCTTCCGGGCTGGTGCCCCAGGTGACGCTGGGGGCGATATCGGCCGCGTTGATGACGACCGTCTTGTCGTACTTCGCGCCGGGATCGGTGGCGAGGCTGCGCCACCAGGCGACAGCCTTGTCCCAGTCCTCACCCTTGGGCGCGTAGGGGCGGCCCTTGAGATAGGCGAAGGTCTTGTCGTCCGGCGCGATGAGGCCGGCGCGGGCGCCGTGCTCGATCGCCATGTTGGAGACGGTGAGGCGGCCTTCGATCGAGAGGTCGCGGATGACCTGCCCGGTATATTCGATGACATGGCCGGTGCCGCCCGCCGCACCGAGCACGCCGGTGATGTGGAGGACGACGTCCTTGGCGGTGACGCCGGGGAGCAAGGTGCCCTCGACGCGGACTTCCATCGTCTTCGAGCGCTTGAGCAGGAGGGTTTGCGTCGCGAGCACGTGCTCGACCTCGCTGGTGCCGATGCCGAAGGCGAGCGCGCCGAGGCCGCCGTGGCAGGCGGTGTGGCTATCGCCGCAGACGATGGTGGCGCCGGGGAGCGAGAAGCCCTGCTCCGGGCCGACGACATGGACGATGCCCTGCTCGACGTCGGCATCACCGATATAGCGGATGCCGAAGGCGGGGGCGTTGGCTTCGAGCGCTTCGAGCTGCGCGGCGCTTTCGCGGTCGGCGATGGGGACGCGTACGCCCTTGGCATCGCGGCGGATCGTGGTCGGCAGGTTGTGATCCGGCACCGCGAGGGTGAGATCGGGGCGGCGCACCTTGCGGCCGGTAAGGCGCAGCGCCTCGAACGCCTGCGGGCTCGTCACTTCATGGACGAGGTGACGGTCGATGTAGACAAGGCTGGTGCCATCGTCGCGATCCTCGACGACGTGGGCGGCCCAGATCTTTTCGTAGAGCGTGCGGGGTGCGGTGCTGGTGGTCATGGCCTGCGCGCTAGACCCGGTGCGGAGGCATTTCAAGGCGTGGCGGGGGCCGTCAGCGCAATTTTGTTGCCCGATGGGGGCATGCCGGACTTGCCCGAGAGGATGGCTGGGAACGCGCGGCACAAAGGTGTAGAGGGCGGCACATGATACAGTTCCTGATCGTGTTCGCGACCGTATGGGCGATGGAGTTCGTGGCGTGGAGCAGCCACAAATACGTGATGCACGGCTTCGGCTGGGCCTGGCACCGCGACCATCACGAACCGCATGAGGGCTTCTTCGAGCGCAACGATCTTTATGCCGTAGTCGGTGCGGCGATCTCGATCAGCGGGTTCATGATCGGCAGTCCGCTGGTTGCTGGCGCCTATGCATGGTGGCCGGCAACGTGGATCGGCGTGGGCGTGCTGATCTACGGGATCATCTATACGCTTATCCACGACGGCCTCGTCCACCAGCGCTGGTTCAAGTATGTGCCGCGCAAGGGCTATTTCAAGCGCGTGGTGCAGGCGCACAAACTGCACCATGCGACGATCGGCAAGGAAGGCGGGGTGAGCTTCGGCTTCATCATCGCGCTCGATCCGGCCAAGCTGAAGCAGGAACTGCGGCGCCAGCGCGAGGCGGGGATTGCGGTGGTGCGGGACGCGGTGGAGTAGTCGGCTGTCCCACCCCCGCCCTCTCCCGCGAGCGGAAGGGGAGATACTATGGCCCCGCTCTATCCTCGTCGTCATTGCGAGGAGCGTAGCGAAGCAATCCAGAGCGGTCGCGCGCTTCCGCTCTGGATTGCTTCGCTACGCTCGCAATGACGAAGAGTATGAGGGCGACCGCCCTTATTCGTTCCGAGTCCAGATCCAGGTGCCACTGATCGCCATCACGGCGAGCGGGATCAGCACCCAGGGCCAGCCGGCGGTAAAACCGGTGACCGCGACCGAGACGGCCATGGCGATCAGCGCCGCCCACTTGGCGCGGCGGGGGATGGCGCGGCGTTGGCGCCAATCGAGCAGCAGCGGCCCATAAGTCGGGTGATCGAGCAAGCGCTGCTCCCACACCGGATTGCCGCGCGCAAAACAGAACAGCGCGAGCAGCAGGAACGGGACGGTGGGCAGCAGCGGCAGGACCGCGCCGACCGCGCCGACGCCGACGAAGAAGAGGCCAGCGCCGGTCCAGAGCTGGCGTTTCATGCCTATCCCGCAATCCGCGCGGCATGTTCGCGCACGAGGGCGATCATGTTGGGGACGCCTTGCGTGCGGTTCGAGGAGAGCTGATTCTTGAGGTCGAACGGCGCGAGCAGCGCGGCGATATCGGTTTCCGCCACTTGCTTCGCGGGCTGATCCTGCACCGCGGCGAGGACGAGCGCGACGATGCCCTTGGTGATCGCGGCGTTGCTGTCGGCGAGGAAATGCAAGGCATCCCCGTTTCCGGCGACCGGATAGACCCAGACGCTGGCCGAGCAGCCGCGCACGAGGGTGGCATCGGTCTTGAGCGCTTCGGGCATGGCCTCGAGCTTGCGGCCGAGATCGATCAGCAGACGATAACGTTCGTCCGCGTCGAGGAATTCGTACTCTTCAAGAATGTCGTCGAGCTGGCTCATGGGCGGGGGACATAGCGGATCGCGCGAGACGGGCAAGACGGTAGAAAGGCCGCCTCCGACCCGCCTGCGACAGGCCTCCTGCCCGAGACAGGCTCGGGGAGGAGAGTTTACAGATCCACGCCCGCCGCAATGGCTTCGAGCTTGCGCAGGCGTTCCTTGATGTCGCTGAGGTCGATGAGACCAAGCGCCTGGGAAGTGCCGGCATCGGCAGGGCGGGCGATTTCCGCGCGCTTGAGATCGAGCCAGCCGTTCCACGCGGTGAGCGCGGTGCGGGCGAGGATCGCGATGGCCACCAGCGTGGCGGCGGCGAGCACGGCGGCTGTTGTGAAGGGCATGGCGAAGGCTCCGTGGTGGATCAATGTTCGCGCAGGGCTTCGATATCCTGTGCGAGGCGGCTGGCATCGCGGCCATCGGTGAGGATGCGTTCGAGCACTTCGACGCGCTTCCTCAGTTCGACGACTTCGCGTTCGAGCGCGGGGTTGGCGGGCAGCGCGTCGCGCAGTTCGGCACGCGGGCCGAGGCGGCTCTCGCGCGTGCTGCGCAGATAGGCCCAGGCAATGATTGCGACGATCGCGACAATGGCGCTCGTGAAGCTCATGGGTTGAGTCCTTGGAGGGTTGTTTGGAGGGCGGAGGGCAGGCTCAGCTGACGGTCCTAGTTGGCAGCGGCGGTGCGCAGGTCTTCGATCTCGCTGGCGAGCGCGGCCACTACCTGACCTTCGCGATCGGTGGCGATGCGTTCGAGGACGCGGACCCGCTGTTCGAGCTTCTGGGCCTGGGCGGCGAAGCTGGCAGCCTGCTCGGCGCTTTCCTTGGCGGCAAGTTCGAGCTTGCGTTCCTTGAAGGCAAGGCGGCGCTTGTAAACATCGGCGGCGACCCCGAAGATCGAGATCAGGCCGATCATCAGCGCGGCAAAGGCAATGGCATCGGCGGCGTTCATTGCTTGGTGCTCCCTTGGCCACGCAGGGCCTCGATCTCGTGAGTCAGACGGTAGCCGCTGTCGGTGACGATGCGCTCGACATTGGCGAGGCGGTCCTTCATCGAGCCGAGTTCGGCGCGCAGCTGGGCATTTTCCTGGCTGAGCAGCTTGATCCGCTCCAGTTCCTCGCTGCTGGTCTTGGGATAGATCGCCTGCCCCCATGCCCCGTCCAGCGGATAGCCGTGGCGCATGCGCAGCCAGGTGGTGAGGACCCAGCCGGCGACGGGAACGAGGGTTACCATGGCGATGAACGGGCCAAGCTGCGTCAGATGCGCGATCTCTTCAGGTCCCATCAGTTCCTCCTGCTTTCGATGGCCGGAGCTTCACCGCGCGCCGAATCCCGCAGGGCCTCGATCTGGCTCGCCACATCGTAGCTCTTGTCGGTGACGATGGCTTCGAGGACGCGGACCCGATCTTCGAGCGCGGCGGCGCGGGCGGCGGCCTGGTTGCTCACTTCGCCCAGCGCTTCGGCGCGGATCTTCTCGATTTTCTGCTGGTGCGATGTCCAGATTGCGATGATCGGGATCAGCAGCGCGAGGACCGGGATCATCAGTGCGAGTGTACCGTTGTCCATGGAATTTCCCCCAGGTGGTTCAGGAGATCAGCGCAGCTTCTCGATCTCGGCCGAAAGGCGCGGATTGCCCGAGACGTAGAACTGTTCGACCTCGGCGAGGCGGCGGTCGATATCGCGGAAGGTGCTGCGCACTTCCCGGGCGGTGCGGGCCGGCGACTGGCGCACGCCCTGCCAGAACTTCTGCTCGTCGCGGTCCGCATAGAGGCGGGGCGGCTTCTTCTCGGCGAGGAAGCCCAGCGCGAAGTAGATCAGGAACGGCCAGCCCATCGAGAAGGCGAGGACGATGAAGCCGAGGCGGACCCAGAGAACATCGACCCCGGTGTAGTCGGCAATCCCCGAGCAGACGCCCATGAACTTGCCATTGACCTTGTCGCGATAGAACTTGGTGCGCTGGGGCAGCTGATTGCTCATTTGGAAGTCCCCCTCTGCTGCGCGACCAGACGGTCCAGTTCGCGCAATTTCTGATTGTCACTGTCAAGGTCGGGCAGGACCCGGCCGGGGCGGAATTCGGGATTGTCGGCGGCGACGAGGCGTTCGACGGTGTCCATGCGTTCATCGAGCCGGCGGGCGAGCTGGTAGAGCTCCTCGAGCAGCGCCTCGTCACCGGTGGTGAGCGTGGCGGCGGTCTTCCACCGGGTGATGTAGTGCAGCACGATCCACGGGAAGGCGATGAACAACGAGAACATCGCGATCATGGGAATGACGATCTCGTCCATGGCTCAGCCCTCCTTGCCGTCGCTCTGGCCAAGCGCGCGCTTCATCGCTTCGAGCTCCTCGTCGACCTTGTCCTGCCCCGCGAGCGCAGCGATCTCGTCCGCGAGGTTGGGGGCCTGGCCATCGGCGAGGCTGAGCGCATCAGCACGGCCTTCGGCGTAATCGACGCGGCGCTCGAGCTGGTCGAAGCGCGAGAGCGCCTCGTCCACGCGTTCGCTGGTCATCAGCGTGCGCAGGCGGACGCGGTTCTCGGCGCTTTCGAGGCGCGCGGCGATCGCGGTCTGGCGGCTGCGGGCTTCGCGCAGGCGCGTCTGGAGCTTTTCGATGTCGGCCTCATAAGCGCGCATCGAATCGTCGAGCACCTTGATCTCGTTGGCGAGCTGGGCGCCCATGTCGGCCGCCTTGTTCTTTTCGACGAGCGCGGCGCGGGCGAGATCCTCGCGGCCCTTGGAGAGGGCGAGCTGGGCCTTGTCCGCCCAATCGGCCTGGAGCCGCTCGAGCTTGCCGACGTGGCGGGCCATCTCCTTCTGATCGGCGATGGTGCGGGCGGCAGAGGCGCGCACTTCGACGAGGGTTTCCTCCATCTCCATGATGATCATGCGGATCATCTTGGCCGGGTCATCCGCCTTGTCGAGCAGGTCGTTGAAGTTGGCGGCGATGATGTCGCGGGTGCGGGAGAAGATGCCCATCAGGTTGGCTCCGGTGGCAAAAGGCGTGAATGGCCGTGAGGTCTCGTTGTCGTGCTGGCGTAGCGCACCAAGCTCGATTTCGAAACGGGATTGCGGGCGCCCGCCGGCAGAAGGCCGCACGGGCGTGTCGGCGCCCATCAGGCGAGCTCACCCGTGATCGCGGCGCTGGACGCGGTGATCTGGGGCGCGGCGGCGGCAACCGGGCGGGTGGCGACGGCGACGTTGAGCGCCATCATCGCTGCGATGCTGATCAGCGCCGCGCGGCCGAGCTGGGTCGAGAAGAAGCGGGCAGTGTACATCGGTAGTCTCCTGTTGGTCCCCTTTGCGGGGGTTGACCCTTGCTTTGCAGGAGGCGTGCCAAATCGCGAAAGGCCCGCAATTCGGGCGTTCTGACGGATTGGTGGTAACGATTATGTGGGGATTATTGCCTAGGCTTGGGAAATTCTGCTATCCCTTGGGACAGGTTACGAAGCGGGGCATGCCATGGATCGCGAAGTCCAGTTCATCGGCCAATCGAGCGCCTTCCTCGATGCGGTGGAGCGCGCCAGCCGCGCCGCGCCGATGCGCCGCCCGGTGCTGGTGATCGGCGAGCGCGGGACCGGCAAGGAACTGATCGCCGAACGCCTCCACCGCCTCTCGACCCGGTGGCAGGAGCCGCTGGTGACGATGAACTGCGCGGCGCTCCCCGAAACGCTGATCGAGGCGGAACTGTTCGGCCACGAGGCTGGTGCGTTTACCGGCGCGACGCGCGCGCGCGCGGGGCGGTTTGAAGAAGCCAACGGCGGCACGCTGTTCCTCGACGAACTCGGCACACTTTCGATGGGCGCGCAGGAGCGGCTGCTGCGCGCGGTGGAATATGGCGAAGTGGCGCGGATCGGCGCGAACAAGCCGATCATGGTCGACGTGCGCATCGTGGCGGCGACCAACGAGAACCTGCCGAAGATGGCCGACGAAGGCCGCTTTCGCCCGGACTTGCTCGACCGGCTGAGCTTCGAGGTAATCACGCTGCCCCCGCTGCGCGTGCGCGAAGGGGATATCGCGGTGCTTTCAGACTATTACGGGCGGCGGATGGCGGCTGAGCTGGGCTGGGCGAGCTGGCCGGGCTTTGCCGCGCATGTCTCGAAGCAGATGGAAGACTATGCCTGGCCGGGCAACGTGCGCGAGCTGCGCAACGTGGTGGAACGCGCGGTCTACCGCTGGGACGATCCGGACAGGGCGATCGGGCATATCCAGTTCGATCCGTTCGAAAGCCCGTGGCGGCCGGCGGGGCTGGCCCCGGCGAAGGCGGCAGCAAAGACGGCTTCGGCGGGCGCGCCAGCAGAGGCCCCTGCCCCGGCGGTTCAGCACGATCTGGACGGCGTGAGCGACTTGCGCGGCGCTGTGGAGGCGCACGAGCGGGCGATTCTGGAGCATCACCTCGGGCGCAACCGCTACAACCAGCGGCAAACGGCCAAGGCGCTGGGGCTGACCTATGACCAGCTGCGGCATTGCCTGAAGAAGCACGGGCTGCTGGAGCGGGGCGAGGTGGCTTAGGCTCAGGACTCATTGATTGAGCCAGAAGATGACGGTTGCGGCGATGCAGATGGCGGACATGAACGTGTGGGCGCATCGGTCGTAGCGGGTATGGATGCGTCGCCAGTCCTTGAG
>NZ_JAIXZS010000052.1 GCF_027489515.1 Novosphingobium sp.
CCAAGATCGGCGCCGACGTGATCACCGCGCCCCCCGCCGTAATCAAGGGCCTGTTCAAGCATGTCCTGACCGAAAAGGGCATCGAGGGCTTCCTTGCGGACTGGGCCAAGACCGGGCAGACAATCGGTTGATAAACTCTCGACGGATGAAGACAGACCTTGGCTGACGAAAGCCCCCTCGACCAGTTCCGCTCCGTGCTCGCCGGCACCGCCCGCGCGGTCGCTGATGTGCCCGAGCTCGAAGTCGCCTGGACCGCCGATGCGCCGAGCCAGACGGGGACGAACCTGCGCCTGCCGATGCCGGGCCGCGCACTGCCTGCGGCGCAAGTGGCCGAGGCGCGCGGGTTTGCCGATGGCATGGCGCTAAAGCTCAGGCTGCACAACGAAGCGCTGCATGGCCGCAGCGCGCCGGTCGAGCCGCTTGCGCGCGCCTGCTACGATGCGGTCGAGCAGGTCCGCTACGAAGCGCTGGGTTCGGACGGCTACGCCGGCATCCGCGGCAACCTCGATGCCGCGACGACCATGCGCATTGCCTCCGATCCGATTGCGCGGGCGATCCGGCCCGAGGACGTGCCGCTGCCCACCGCACTTGCCATGCTGCTGCGCGAAAAGCTGACCGGCCAACCGGTGCCCGCCGCTGCAGAAGTCGGCACGGCGATGGTGCGCAGCTGGATCGAGGCGCGCGCCGGGGCCGATCTCGAAGGCCTCGCCGACCTTATGGGCGACCAGAAGGCGTTCCAGAGCCTCGCGCTCGAAATGCTTGGCCACCTCGACCTCACCAAGTCGCCCGACGACGCGGACGATGGCGGCGACGAGGACGAAGGCGAACAGGCGGACGACCAGGCTGAAGACCAGCCCGACGCCTCCGACGACGGCGCCGAACAGCAGCCGAGCGAAGTCGCCGGTGACACCACCGAGGGTGACGAAGAGGGCGAGGAGCAGGAGCAGACGGAAGCCTCGGACGAGGACGCCGATGCCGACATGGCCGACGAGGGCGACGAGGGCATGTTGCCCACGCGCCCCAACCGGCCGTGGACCGATCTGCCGGAAAGCTGGGAATACAAGGCCTACACCACCCAGTTCGACGAAGTCGTCTCCGCCACCGAGCTCTGCGACGAAGAGGAGCTGACCCGCCTGCGCGCCTATCTCGATGCGCAGTTGAAGGGGCTTCAGGGCATTGTGACGCGGCTGGCCAACCGGCTCCAGCGCCGCCTGATGGCGCAGCAGAACCGCTCGTGGGATTTCGACCAGGAGGAAGGCCTGCTCGATGCCGCGCGGCTCGCCCGTGTCGTCATCTCGCCCGGCCATTCGCTCTCCTACAAGATCGAGCGCGATGTCGAGTTCAAGGATACCGTTGTCACGCTGCTGATCGACAATTCAGGTTCGATGCGCGGGCGCCCCATCTCGATCGCGGCGATCAGCGCGGATATCATGGCGCGCACGCTGGAGCGCTGCGGTGTGAAAACTGAGGTGCTCGGTTTCACCACCCGCGCGTGGAAGGGCGGCCAATCGCGCGAGGCATGGCTTTCGGGTGGCAAACCCGCGCACCCGGGCCGCCTCAACGACCTGCGCCACATCGTCTACAAGAAGGCCGATGAGCCTTGGCGCCGCGCGCGCAAGAACCTTGGCCTGATGATGCGCGAGGGGCTGCTCAAGGAGAACATCGACGGCGAGGCGCTGCTCTGGGCGCACACCCGCCTGCTCGCGCGGCAGGAGGATCGCCGCATCCTCATGGTCATTTCGGACGGCGCGCCGGTCGACGATTCCACGCTCTCGGTCAACTCGGCGGGCTATCTTGAGCAGCATCTGCGCCGCGTGATCGACTGGATCGAGAAGCAATCCCCGGTCCAGCTCGTTGCCATCGGCATCGGCCATGACGTGACGCGTTATTATCGGCGCGCCGTCACCATCATGGATGTCGAGCAGCTTGGCGGCACGATGGTGGAGCAGCTGGCGGGCCTGTTCGAGGACGATTAACCGTATCTGGGCGGCTGCCTAATGCATGCTTTTATGCGGAAGGATTGAGTTCGTATGGCCTCGGAAAGTATGAGAAACTCCGCTTTTCTTTTAAATTCTTAGTGCCCAGTGTCCTTGACCTATCCCATTTACCGAACGAAATAGATTTCTCGTACCAGTAAATGATTCTGAGTCGCTGCTATTATTTTCTAATTCTCTTCTTATAACGGCCTCAGTTGATGGCGGGAGTGTTCTATTGCCTTCTCGACGAATTTTCCTGACCTCTTTGTAGATGTCGGAAAGTTCCGCGGAACCTCCAAGGTTTTCCAATGCATGAACGATATCTTCGCGCCACAGAATCTTCTGTGATGAGATATCACAGTCATCTGTGGGAGGCGCTATGCGATCTGTCGATTTCTTTGGGCGTTTTGAGCTTCCTACGCGAAGAATTCTGGAAAGGATCTGATCTTCATTGTCTTCACCGTCAATGCGTAGGGCCCAGATTTGGGCAAAAACCCCAACTGAAACGTCAATCGAGCGCATAGCTAGCTCTCCTCCATTAAGAACGTTCTGAATTTAATTGAACGTTCTGAAAAGTTCAAGAGGAGGTGTTCTGGATTTGGAGGGTGATTGACACCATCGCCTTAATCGGTCAGTTAAATCGGCATGACCCAGACAATGACCGTTGCCGAAGCCGTCCTCACGCGCCGTTCGATCCGCGCTTTTCAGGACAAGCCCGTTCCGCTCGATGTGCTGCGCCGGGTGATGGATACCGCCCGCTGGGCGCCTTCGGGCTGCAACTTCCAGCCGTGGGAAGCGACCATCGTCACCGGCGAACCGCTCAAGGAACTGCAGGCCAAGATGGCCGTGACGCCGCCGCAAAACCCGCGCGAGTACAGCTGGGACGATCCCGAAGTGATCCCCGAATGCAAGGCGCGCCTCCACGGCGTGGGCAAGGCGATGTACGCCGCGATGGGCATCGGCCGCGAGGACGTCGAGGCGCGCACCAAGTTCATGGGCGCCAATCTCGTCTCGTTCGGGGCGCCTGCCGTGCTGCTCTGCTATTTCGACCGCCGCATGGGCCCGCCGCAGTGGTCTGACGTAGGGATGTGGCTGCAGACGATCATGCTGCTGCTGCGCGGCGAGGGGCTCGATAGCTGCCCGCAGGAATTCCTCTCCGTCTACGCCAAGCTCATCAAGGATTTTCTCGGCGTTTCGGATGAAACCCACATCTTCTTCTGCGGCATCGCCATCGGCTACCGCGAGGCTGAGAACCCGGTGAACCATTTCGAACGCGAGCGCGAACCGGTCGACGGCAATGTGAAGTTCCTCGGCTTCTGATGAGGTTCAGTGCGCTGCGGCATAGGCAGCAGCGCACAGGGCCGCTAATCACCTGCATGAAGCAGGGGGTGAGCGATGCCTGATTCCAAGGGCACATCGGCGCAGGCGCTACGGCACAGCCTGTCTCAGGGGCTGCGCCAGCTTGGCTGGCAGCGGCTTGCCGTGGCGGCATTGCTGCTGGCGCTCGCGCTGTTCACCGCGCTGCGCAGCTGGGATCTGCCGCTGCTCAGCAATGCCGAGAACGCGCTCTATGATGTGCGCGCCGCCGGTTTCGCGCCGCGGGCTGACACCGACAAGCGCATCGTCCTTGTCGTCTACACCGACGATACCAACCGCAAGACCGGACAGATTTCTCCGGTAGACCGCACCGTGCTGGCCGAGGCGCTCGCGCAGATCGAGGGAATGGGCGCCAAGGGCATCGGCATCGATATCCTGCTCGACAGCGCGCAGGACGATGACCCGCTGCTGCAGGCCGCGCTGCGTGGCATGACGACGCCGGTCTATCTCGCTTTCGCAAGCAACCGCACCAATCCCGAGGCCATCACCTGGGAGCAGGAGCAGGACCTCAGGCGCTATCTCGCGGCGGTGCGTACTGAGACGACGAGGCCTGCGAGCATTCTCCTTGTCACCGATAACGATGGCGCCGCCCGCCGCTGGCCGCGCCACTATGCGGGCCTGCCGCCGCTGCTGTCCGAAGCGCTGACGGCAGGGACACCCGATGCTGCGCCGCAGTTTTCCAGCTTCACCGGTCCGATCCGCTACCGCCTGCCGTCCGCGAAGGACCGCCCGGTCTTCGAGAAGATCCCGATCGACCTCCTGGCCGATCCGGCCACCGCACCGCTTGTCGCCGAAACGATCCGCGGCCGTTACGTTCTGATTGGCGGCGATTTTGCCGATTTCGACCAGTTCGACACGCCCTTTACGCGCACCGGCCTCTCCCCGGATCCGCGCGGCGGGCACTCGCGGATGATCGGGGTGGAAATTCATGCATCGATGCTGGCGCAGCTGCTCGACAAGGCTTTGCCCCGCAGCGTGCCGGGCTGGGCGCAGACGCTGGGCGCTGCCTTCGCCGTTCTGCTCGGCATGGCCACCGCAGCAGCCCGGGCGCGGCCGTGGCAGCTGGCGCTGGGCGTTGCGGCGCAGCTTCTCGCCTTTGCCGCGTTCCCGTTCCTTGTCGCCCGGGCGGGCTTCGATACGCTGGGCTTTCCCGCGGTCGGCTGGCCGGCCGGCTGGCTGATCGCCTATGTTGCCGTCAGCGCGGCGCTGCGCGCGATCAATGCGGCGCAGCGCGAGTTTGCCCAGGGCGCGCTCGGCAAATACCTGCCGCGCTCGGTCGCCAGCGAAATCCTGCGCAATCCCGAACGGCTGCGCCTCCACGGCGAAAAGCGCGAGATCTTCTGCCTGTTCAGCGATCTCGAGGGCTTCACCAAGCTGACCCATGCGGTCGAGCCGGAAATGATCGCGCGGCTGCTCAACGAGTATCTCGACAAGCTGTCGGCCGTCGTCCTCGAACACGGCGGCACGCTCGACAAGTTCGTCGGTGATGCTGTTGTAGCGTTCTGGGGCGCGCCGATTGCCTATCCGGACGACGGCGCGCGCGTGGTGAAAGCGGCCATCGCGATGTATCAGGCGGGCGAGGAATTCCGCCGCCAGGCCCCGGCCGGGGTTCCGCCCATCGGTCGCACCCGTGTCGGCGTTCACTTCGGCGAGGCGATTGTGGGGAATTTCGGCGGCGACGGGCGGATCCAGTACACCGCGCTTGGCGACGCGATGAATACGGCGGCGCGGCTCGAAAGCGCGAACAAGCCGCTCGATACGACGATCCTCGTCAGCCGTGAGGCGATGGAGCGCTGCGGTGCGGATTCGTCTGACGCTTACGGATTCCGCCCGATGGGAACGGTGAGCCTGCGCGGCCGGGCCACCCCGGTAGAGGTCTTCGAGCCGGTGCCGGGCGGCGCGCCCGAAACGCGCACGCTTGCCGAGGCGCTTGTCGCCGCGCATGCTGCGGGAGATCGCGCGGGTGTGCAGGCGCTCACAGCGCGAATCACGGCGGAAGGCCACAAGGATCCCGCGCTGGCCAATCTGGCGCGCCGCCTTGCGGAACTGGATGATGGAGAGAGTTATGTCCTTGGCTAGATGCACCCTCGCTGCTGCCGCGCTGATCGGCGCCAGCTTCGGCTGGAGCGTGACGGCCGGGGCGCAGGCGGTCGTGATCCGCTCGACCGGGCCTTCGGCGGCGGCCTATCCGATGGGGCGCAAGCTGCCTGCGGGCGCTGCCGTCACGCTCAAGGCGGGGGATCAAGTCACCGTGATCGACCAAGCCGGCTCGCGCGTGCTTTCGGGTCCAGGCGCGTTCCGCATCGACAGCGCGGTGAACCGCGATGCGGCCGGCGGCACCAACACCGCGCTTGCCGCGCTGGTCGCCCGCGGCGGCGCGCGCACGCGCACCGGAGCTGTGCGCGGCGATACCGAAGTGCCGACCGAAGCCGTGCGGCCTGACAACGTGTGGTACATCGACGTGAGCCGGGGCGGCACCGTCTGCGTCGCTGATCCGGCACAGGTCGTGCTCTGGCGGCCTAACCGGGCGGAAACCGGCAACGGCACGCTCTACGGCGCCGACAACACTCCCGCCGAAGTGACCTTCCGCGCCGGCAGCGCAATCAAGCTCTGGCCGGTGGCGACCATGCCGGTGGTTGATGGCCAGACCTACCGCTTCACGAGTCCCGTTGGGCAGACGGTGAAGATCACCACGCGGCTGCTGGGTGACGTGCCGGAAGACCCGGTCGCGGTCGCCGCGCTGCTGGCGGAAAAGGGCTGCACCGCGCAGATCGACGTGCTGGCGAGTGCGCCCGCAGCCCCGGCGGAATGACCGGTCGCGCTTGACCGGCAGGCGGGCGGGCTGGCAGAGCGCGGGGCATGGAACCTTCTGCCCCGCTGACCCTGTTCAACAGCCTGACCCGCCGCGCCGAGCCCTTCCAGCCGGTCCACGAAGGTGAGGCGCGCGTCTATACCTGCGGGCCGACGGTCTACAACTACCCCCACATCGGCAATATGCGCGCCTATGTCTTTGCCGACGTGCTGGGGCGCACGCTGAGCTTCAAGGGCTACAAGCTCACCCATGTCATCAACATCACCGATGTCGGCCACCTGACCGACGACGCGGACGATGGCGAGGACAAGATGGAGCGCATGGCAGCGGCCCAGAAGCAGTCGATCTGGGACGTGGCCGAGCACTACAAGCAGGCCTATTGGGCCGATGTGCACGCGCTCAATATCCGCCAGCCGGCGCAGTGGACGGTCGCGACCGACTATGTCGCGCAGATGATCGACTTCGCGAAGGGCATCGCGGCGAAGCACTGCTACGAACTCGATAGCGGCCTCTATTTCGACGTCTCGACGGTGGCCGACTACGGCCGCCTCGCCCGCGCACAGACCGATGAGGGGGAGGGCCGGATCGAGGTTGTCGAGGGCAAGCGCAACGCTGCCGACTTCGCGATCTGGCGCAAGACCCCGCCGGGCGAGACGCGCCAGATGGAATGGGACAGCCCCTGGGGCAAGGGAGCGCCGGGCTGGCACCTCGAATGCTCGGTCATGTCGGGCGCGGTGCTGGGTTTTCCGTTCGACATCCACACCGGCGGCATCGACCACCGCGAGATCCACCACCCCAACGAAATCGCGCAGAACCAGGCGCATTGCTGCACGAATGGCCTCGACGACGCGGCAAATTCGGGCGCCAAGGTGTGGATGCACAACAACTTCCTCGTCGAGCGCAGCGGCAAGATGTCGAAGTCGTCGGGCGAGTTCCTGCGGCTGCAACTGCTGATCGACAAGGGCTACCACCCGCTGGCGTATCGGCTGCTGTGCCTGCAGGCGCATTACCGCAGCGAACTGGAGTTCAGCTGGGAAGGGCTGGGGGCAGCGCTGACGCGGCTGAAGCGGATGCTCATCGCACTGGCGAAATCTGATCGCCCGGCAGGTGAGGGCGATATCTCCAAGCGCGAAGCGGATTTTCGACATCGCTTTGACCAAGCTATCTCTGATGACTTGAACACTCCGTTAGCTTTGACGGTGTTCGAAGAGGTCTTAAGCGCACCCGGTCTTGGTCCCGGTTGGAAAATGTCGATTGCCGAACATATGGAGTCCGTTCTTGGATTGAATGTCTTTAACCTCACTCGCGCCGACCTGCGCATCCGCCCCAAGTCCGCCACCATCACCGAAGCCGAAATCGAAGCGACCCTCGCCGCGCGCAAGGAAGCCCGCGCTGCCAAGGACTTCGCCCGCTCCGATGCGCTGCGCGATGAACTCGCAGGCCGCGGTGTCGAGGTCATGGACGGCGATCCGCTCGGCTGGGAGTGGAAGCTGGCGCCATGAAGCTCTGGCGCGTCACCCGCTCGGCCCACACTGCGCTTGATGGCGCAGGCGCGATCGAGCACGGTGCGCGCTATTCGCCTCCCGGCTTTCCGGTGGTGCATTTTGCATCGGATGCAGCGCTCGCGGTGCTGATCGCGCTCCGCTATCAGCCGGCCGATCCTGCAGATGCAGCAACGGATATGGTGCTGGGCTGGATCGAAGTCGATGCCGAGCCGGAGCGCGTGCCAGCAAACCTTGCCGAGCCCGCAGTTCGCAGCTGGGTCACCGAATGGCTCATGCAGCGCCGTAGTTTGGTCGCCGCCGTCACCTCGAAGGTCCTTCCGGAAGGTGATGTGCTGCTGTTCAATCCGCGCCATCCCGATGCAAGCCGTTTCGATGCGCTACGCACCCGTCCTTTCAGCTTTGCCGAATGCCTGCATCGCCCCCCGATGCAGGCCGTCTATGGAGCAAGCGCATGATCCTCGCTGCACTCGCACTGGCTGCTACCCCGGCGCCCACGCCCGAAGCGGCCATCGCTGCCATCTATGCGCCGTTCCGGCAGGCTGACATGCGTGATGCGGCGTGGGAGCGGGCGATCTTCACGCCGCGCCTCAAGGCGCTCATTGCGAAGTGGCGCGCCGTCACGCCCAGCGATGAAGTCGACGACCTTTCGGATTTCGATTGGCTCTGCCAGTGCCAGGATTGGGATGCAGGCGGCCTCCACGAGCGGATCATCGCCCGGCGCGTGCTGTTGCCCGCGCGGCGCGTGATCTCGGTGCAACTGGGGAAGGCGCCGGGCCGGCGCGAGACGCTTCGCTTCGTGCTCGAGCGCGTGGGCGGACGCTGGCTGGTCGATGACATTTTCGCGAGTGGCTTTCGCGGCGGCCTCCGCGCCAGTCTTTTCCGCACGACTGCGGCGGACATTGCACTGCGCAAACACCGATAAATCAAGAGGATCAGCCTGATGACCATTCTCGTGATGAACGCGCTCGCCGCGCCGCTGGTGCAGCCGCACTTGCCGGACTGGATCGAGCCGCGCTTCTTTCGCCACACCGCCGAGCTGATGGAGCTCGCGCCCGAGGCCGAGATCGGCTGGTTCGATCTGGAAGACACTGCACCGATGGCCGAGGCTATCCGGCGGGCGACCAAGCTCAAGTGGCTCACCAGCATCTACGCAGGCGTCGATGGGCTGCCGCTTGCGCTCATGGCCGAGCGCGGCGTGGTGATGACCAATGGCGCAGGCATCAATGCGATCACGATCGCGGAATATGTCGTCATGGGCATGCTCAATGTGGCCAAGGGCTACCGCGAGGTCGTGCGCGCGCAGGACCGGCACGAATGGCTGACCGATTCGCCCGGCAAGCTGGAGCTCGCCGATTCGAAAGCGCTGATCCTTGGCTATGGCGAAATCGGCCAGCGCGTTGACCGCGCGCTCCAGGGCTTCGGTGTCGCGGTGACGAAGGTGCGCCGTTCGCCCGGTGAAGGGACGCTCCTGCCCGATCAGTGGCGTGCGCGGCTGGGCGAGTTCGACTGGGTGATCCTTGCGGTGCCGGGCACGGCGGAAACCGAAGGCATGATCGGCGCGGCCGAGCTCGCGGCGATGAAGCCCTCCGCCGTGCTGGTCAATGTCGCGCGCGGCAGCGTGGTAGATCAGGATGCGCTGGCTGCAGCGCTCGCCGCGCAGAGGCTGGGCGGCGCGTTCCTCGATGTCACAAGCCCCGAGCCGCTGCCGGCAGACCATCCGCTGTGGTCAATGCCCAATGTCCACATCACGATGCACTTGTCAGGCCGGGCGCAGGGCAAGATGTTCAAACGCGCGGTCGAGCGCTTCCTCGGCAATCTCGATCGCTATCATCGCGGCGAGCCGCTCACGCACCAGGTCGATCTTGCGCTCGGATACTGACAAGCAGGGCGTGACTCGCGCGCGGGCCTTTGTTACCCCTTGGGGCAAGGGGGACGGCGGCACGCTGTAACCGCCCGGTGGTCGCGACCGTATTGGGAGAGGGAGACGCTCCGGCGTGCTCCCCAGGGGAGCGATCACATGAGCGAAGGTTCCGGAAAAAAAGCGTCTGACCTGTTTATCGAATGCCTTGAGGAAGAAGGCTGCGAATACATCTTCGGCGTGCCCGGGGAAGAGAACCTCGATTTCCTCGATTCGCTCTCGCGCTCAACCAAGATCAAGCTGGTGCTGACGCGGCACGAGCAGGGCGCGGGCTTCATGGCCGCGACTTATGGCCGCCATACCGGCAAAACCGGCGTGTGCATCGCGACGTTGGGGCCGGGCGCGACCAACTTCGTCACCGCCGCCGCCTATGCCACGCTGGGCGGCATGCCGATGCTGATGATCACCGGTCAGAAGCCGATCAAGAAATCGAAGCAGGGCCGCTTCCAGATCCTCGATGTCGTCTCGATGATGGGGCCGATCACCAAGTTCACCCACCAGATGGCAAGCTCGGACAATATCCCGAGCAGGGTGCGTGAGGCCTATCGTCTGGCCGAGGAGGAGAAACCGGGCGCGACTCACATCGAGCTGCCCGAGGATATTGCCGACGAGCATACCGATTCGCGGCCCCTCAAGCGCTCGATGGTCCGCCGCCCGAGCGCCGATCCCAAGTCGGTGCGTCAGGCGGTCAATGCGCTGGAGAACGCGAAGTCGCCGGTGCTGGTGATCGGCGCGGGTGCGAATCGCACGATGACCGGGCGGATGCTGCTCCAGTTCGTGGAGAAGACCGGCATTCCCTTCCTCACCACCCAGCTCGGAAAGGGCGTGATCGACGAGCGGCATCCCAAGTTCCTCGGCTGCGCTGCGCTCTCGGCCGGAGATTTTGTCCACCGCGCCATCGAAGACTCCGACTGCATTGTGAATATCGGCCACGATGTTATTGAAAAACCGCCGTTCTTCATGCGTGATGGCGGGCCGACGGTGATCCACGTCTCATCCAAGACCGCCGAAGTCGACCCGGTCTATTTCCCGCATATCGAGGTCATCGGCGATATCGCCAACGCGATCTGGCAGATGAAGGAGGACATCGTGCCCTCTGGCAGCTGGACCTGCGGCAAGATGCTCGAATACCGCGCCGCCGAAGTCGCGCACACGGCGCCGCTCGCGGCCGACGCGCGCTTCCCGATCTTCCCGCCGCACCTCGTGCAGCAGATCCGCGATGCCATGCCGGACGATGGGATCATCTGCCTCGACAATGGCGTCTACAAGATCTGGTTCGCGCGCGGTTACACCGCCTATCGTCCCAACACCGTGCTGCTCGATAACGCGCTCGCCACGATGGGGGCAGGGCTCCCCTCGGCGATGATGAGCGCGATGCTTTATCCCGAGCGCAAGGTCATGGCGATCTGCGGCGATGGCGGCTTCATGATGAACAGCCAGGAGATGGAAACCGCGGTGCGCCTCGGCCTCAATCTCACTGTGCTGATCCTCAACGACAGCAGCTACGGCATGATCCGCTGGAAGCAGGCCAACATGGGCTTTGAAGACTTTGGGCTGACCTATGGCAACCCGGACTTCGTGAAGTATGCCGAAAGCTACGGCGCGCACGGCCACCGCGTTGAAAGTTCGGCGCACCTCAAGGAACTTCTGGCGCATTGCCGCGATACGCCGGGGGTGCACCTGATCGATTGCCCGGTCGATTATTCGGAGAACGACCAGATCCTCAACAAGGATATCAAGGCGCTGTCCAAGGCGCTCTGAACGTTCCCCTCCCGCTTTTGGGAGGGGGTAAGGGTGGGCCAGCGACGCGCGCCTGCTCCAAAGCACACCCCAACCCCTCCCGAGCCATAAAATCAAGGTGGCGGGAGGGGGGAGCTATCGACCATGGTTCAACTCAAAGACGTCTATCCGCTCTATCTCAACAACAAGGCGGTGCAGCCTAACACCGATCTGGCCGTGACCGACAAGTTCACCGGCGAGGTCGCCTTCCGCACCGCGCTGGCGACGCCCGATGTGATCGACGAAGCGATCGCCGGCGCGGTCCGCGCGGCCGAACCGATGGCGCGCCTTGCGAGCTACGAGAAGCGCGATGTCCTCGCGCATTGCGTGCGCCGTTTCATCGAGCGCTTCGACGAACTCGCCTATGCGCTCTGTGTCGAAGCCGGCAAGCCGATCGCCGACGCGGAAGGCGAGGTTACCCGTCTGATCGATACCTTCCGCATCGCCAGCGAAGAGGCGACGCGCAATTACGGCGAAGTCCAGCCGCTCGATATCTCTGCGCGGGCAAAGGGTTACATGGGGATGTGGAAACGGGTTCCCATCGGGCCCTGCAGCTTCATCTCGCCGTTCAACTTCCCGCTCAACCTCGCCGCGCACAAGATCGCTCCGGCCATCGCGGTCGGCTGCCCCTTTGTGATGAAGCCGGCCAGCCTTACGCCGCTCGGCGCGATCATCATGGGCGAGGTTCTGGCGGAGTGCGATATTCTGCCCGAAGGCGCGTTCTCGATCCTCCCTGCCAGCCGCGACGGCGCCGACCTCTTCACCACCGACGAGCGGCTGAAGCTCCTGTCGTTCACCGGCTCGCCGGGAGTTGGCTGGGACCTCAAGGCCAAGGCCGGCAAGAAGAAGGTCGTGCTCGAACTCGGCGGCAATGCGGCCGTTATCGTCGATGCTGATGCCGATCTCGACCACGCGCTCGCCCGCATCGTGTTTGGCGGGTATTACCAGTCGGGCCAGTCGTGCATCCATGTGCAGCGGGTGATCATCCACGAAAGCATCTACGAAACCTTCCGCAACATGCTGGCTACAAAGGTGAAAACGCTGATTTCGGGCGATCCCAAGGCGCGCGATACCTTCATCGGACCGATGATCTCGGCCAAGGAAGCGCAGCGCCTCAAAAGCTGGATCGATGCGGCGGTGGCAGGCGGTGCGACAGTGCTGGCCGGCGGCGGGTGCGACGGCGCGATGCTCGAGGCGACACTGCTCGAAGGCTGCAGCCGCGACATGGCGGTCTATACCGAGGAAGCGTTCGGCCCGGTCGTTATCCTCTCGAAGTTCAGCGACTGGCAGGCGGCGATGGAAGAGGTCAATGATAGCAAATTCGGCTTGCAGGCCGGTATCTTCACCCGTGATATTCACAAAGTGCTAGAGGCTTGGGATCACCTCGAGGTCGGCGGTGTGGTCGTCAACGATGTCTCGAGCTACCGGGTCGACAACATGCCCTATGGCGGGGTGAAGGACTCCGGGCTGGGCCGAGAAGGCGTGCGCTTCGCGATGGAAGACATGAGCGAGATTCGCAATCTGGTCATTCGCAGGGTCTGAGTGGTGGCTGGCCGCCGGTTCTCGTCCCTCCGCGGGACAGGCGCTGCGGGCATTACGCAATTGGTGAAAGCCGATGCGATTCCGCGCTTGAACGGCACGCGCAGTCTGGCGTAACCAATGCTTTAAGGGTCGCCCTGTTAGGTCTCGTCCTGCGCGCGGTGAGGTCCGCAATGGTTCCTCCGCATTGAGCGCCGGGCGTTGGGAACGAGGGGCAATGCGGGGCATTTCGACACTGGCACGGCCGTTCGGGGCTGTCGTTCGCCGTGGGCAGGGAGCCCCGTTCGTGGCAGGCCTCGCGTGTCTGGCGCTTGCCTTGCTGGCGCTTGGTGCTGCGCTCGCGCTCCATCCCGCACCGATCAAGGCCGAAGCTGCCGCCGATAGCAGCACCCTTCGCGCGCATATGGGCGTCTCCAGTTGCGCCGGATCGACCTGTCACGGCCGCAGCGTCGCCAGCGGCACCCCGGTCCGTCAGGACGAACTCCTGCGCTGGCAGGAGGAAAGCTCCCCCACCGGCGCGCACAGCCGCGCCTGGCGCGTGATCGGCGAACCGCGGGGGCAAGCCATCGCGCGCCGCCTTGGGCTCGACAGCGCCGGGCTCGTGCGCGAATGCGCCGGCTGCCATGCCTCGCAGGGGGCGGCCAAGCTGGCAGACGGCGTCGATTGCGAGGCGTGCCACGGCAATTCCGGCGCCGGACCCGCCGGCGGCTGGCTCGCCACGCATTACACCGTCGGCACCAGCCATGCGCGCAATGTGGCGCAGGGGATGACCGACCTCACGGTTCCGCGCGTCCGCGCCGGGGTCTGCCTCGATTGCCATCTTTCGGGCGATGGGCAGGGCCAGTTCATCGCGCACCGCATCATGGCTGCGGGCCACCCGCGCATCTCGTTCGAGATGGACCTGTTCAGCACGTTGCAGCAGCACCACGACGAGGATGCCGATTACGTCACGCGCAAGGGCCACAAGACCAATTCGATGCAGATGTGGGCGATCGGGCAGGCCGAAGCGGTCTCGCGCGGGCTCTCGCTCTACATGCAGCCCGCCAAGGCGAATGATGGCGTGTTCCCCGAATTCACCTTCTACGACTGCCATTCGTGCCACCGCCGCATTTATGACAGCGACGAGGCCAACGTCAGCGCGGTGCCCAATCCGGGCCGCCCGATCCACGCCGGGATGCCGCCGTATAACGACGAGAACATGATCCTGCTGCTCGCGGCCGCGCGGGTCGTCGCGCCGGGTGAGGCGGCGACCTTCGATGCGCGGTCAAAGGCTTTCCACCGCGCCATGGGGGCGGGTCGGAGCGAGACAGTGGCGGCGGCGCAGGCGCTGCGGCAGGCGGCAGAGGCGCTTTCCGCGCGATTTGCCGTCACCGCCTTCAGCCGGGATCAGGCTTTCACGGTCATCGACACGATCGCCAGCGACGCGATTTCCGAGCGCTTCACCGACTATGAAGGCTCGGTCCAGTCAGTCATGGCGCTTGATACGTTGCTCAATGGCATGGTCAACGCAGGCATGGTGACGGCGGGAGGCGCCGGCAACCTGCGCATCCAGATCAACCAGGCCTATGCCGCGGTGCGCGATCCCAATGCCTTCCAGCCGATCGCCTTCCGCCGCGCGCTGGGCGGTGCCGTCCGTTCGATCCGGAGCCTGCGCTGATGGCTCTGCGGAAACTGCCCCGATTGCTGACGGCGCATTTTGCCGCATGGCTCGCGCTGGTCAGCATGGTGCTTTCGGGGCTTGCTCCCGTCGCAGCCGGCAGTGCTGCTGCCGCGACTTTCAGGGCCCCTTCGCGCCAGGCGCTGACCATTGCCGATGTGCAGAAGATCATCGCGCAGGCCGTGGGCGAGGCGAAGGCGCGCAATGCCAAGGCGACCATCGCAGTGGTCGACCGCGTGGGCAACGTCCTGGCGGTCTACCGCATGACCGGGGCGAGGGCGACCATGCGCTTTCCCACTGGCGTGCCGACGCAGCTCGTGCCGCCGCTGCCACCCGCGCTCCCCGCCGAATTCGGCGCCATCGCGAAAGCCATCACCGGCGCCTACCTTTCTTCGAGCGGTAACGCCTTTTCGACGCGCACCGCCTCGATGATCGTGCAGCAGCACTTCCCCCCGGCACCTAGCACGCCGGGGCTGGAAAGCGGGCCGCTGTTCGGGGTGCAGTTCAGCCAGTTGCCATGCTCGGACCTCAACACACGCTTCCCCGGCAATGCCGCGGCACCCACCGCGATGATCGGCCCCAAGCGCTCGCCGCTTGGCCTTGCGGCCGATCCTGGCGGGCTGCCGCTCTACAAGAAGGGTGTGGTTGTCGGCGGGATCGGCGTGCTGGCCGACGGGATCTACGGCTTCGATCCCAATGTCCTCGATTTCGACAATGATCTCGATGAAGTGATCGCGTTTGCCGGTCTGCAGGGCTTTGCGCCGCCGGACGCCATTCGCGCGGACCGTATTCCGGTCGACGGCTCGACCTTGCGTTTCTCCGATGCGAAGGCGAGCCAGCTTCACCCGCTCCAGTCGAACTTTGCTGCACTTGGTGCAGGGGCGGGGGCGCTGCTTGCGGTAGCGGGGTTCTATGCCGGCGATGCGATCCTGCCCGGCGTCGCCTACGGCACCGAGCGGAGCGGCATCCGCTTTGCCAAGGCGAGTGAGTTCAGCAACGCTCAGGCTTTCGTACTCAGCAATGGCAGGGGCGTGAACCGCTACCCGATCCGCGGCGGCACAGACGCGGCCGACGTGGGCACCGCGCTCAGCCCGGCCGAAGTGCGCGCAGTGCTTGAGGAAGCCTTCACGGTGATGAGCCGCGCCCGCGCGCAGATCCGCCGACCGCTTGATACCCCGGCGCAAGTGACGATCTCGGTGGTCGATAGCTGGGGCACGGTGCTGGGCCTCGTCCGCAGCCCCGATGCACCGATCTTTGGCACCGATGTGTCGCTCCAGAAGGCGCGCACGGCGGCCTTCTTCTCGAACCCCAAGGCGGGCTCGCTGCTGCTGGCCGATCCCGATGCCGGCGTCGCCCCCACTGTCGCGGCAACCCGCAGCTTCCTTGCCGACGGCGCGGCGCTCACCGGAAAATCCGCCTTTTCCGCTCGCGCAATCGGCAATCTGGCGCGGCCCTACTTCCCCGACGGCGAAGTCGGCCGCCCGAACGGCCCGCTTTCGATGCCGATCGCCAAGTTCAGTCCGTTTGCCACCGGCCTCCAGACGGCGCTGATCGCCCAGACGCTTGGCGCGGACCGCTGCTCCAATGTTCCCGCCGCCCCGAGCGGCCAGCAGCGCCTTGCCAACGGCATCCAGATCTTCCCCGGCGCGGTGCCGATCTATCGCGGCAACAGGCTGGTCGGCGCGATCGGCGTTTCGGGCGATGGCATCGATCAGGACGACATGATCGCCTTCCTTGGCGCCAACAACGGCGGCAAGAAAGCTGGCGGCATCGGCAATGCGCCCAAGGCCATGCGCTCTGACCGGATTGTGGTGAAAGTCGGCGTGGGCGTGCGGCTGCGCTATGTGAACTGCCCCTTCGCGCCCTTCCTCGATACCTCGGCGCAAAACGTCTGCGAGGGGCTGTGACCTTGCTGGCCGCCCTTGTTGCTCCGATGCTCGCGCTCGCCGCGCCGGTTACCGAGGCGCCGCCGGCTGAACCGGCTACCTCTGGTGCGGCCCCGACCGCCGAGGCGGGACCGGCCGTCGAGCCCACAACCGCCGATGAAGCGTTGATCGATGGCCGTCGCCGCCCAGGCTACCAGAAGACGCTGCCGGACAAGGTCGAGCAAGACAATCCCGGAGCCGTGAACGCGCCGCCGCCCGAGGCGTTCTACGACAAGTGGGATGGCGAGGGCAGCCCGTCCGACCTTGTCGTCGATACCGGCGTGCCGGATCGCTGGCGCATTACGTCTTCGCTCTGCCCGAAGAAGGATACGGCCACCGGCAAGGTGAACAGCGCGCTCTACACGTTGTTTCCGCGGCTCGCTTACATGTGTCATTCGCAGCTCGATCCCTTCCACCACAACACGCTGAAGGGCGACCGGCCGATTTCCGAGCGCGCCAAGCCCGGCTTCCTCAAGGGCGACGACTGGTACTTCATTGCCAATGCCGTGTCGGACACGGTGGTCGAGCCGCGCAGCTTCCCGATTCCCGTCGGCAACCAGACCACGACCGATCCCGATTCCAACGATACCTTCGGCCGCAGCCACAGCCTTGTGCTGTCGCAGACCTTCATCGCCGGCTTCTCGTTGCTCAAGGGCGAGACCGCATTCAAGCCGCCGGTGGTGGAATACCGCGTAGCGATCGCGGGCAACATCAACCACGTCGAAGTGCCCGAGCGGCGCGTGCTTTACGTCGAACCTTCGAAGGGCACCAAGCGCACCGATGGCTTCATCGGGCTGCAGGAAGCCTTCATCGATTACCATATCGGCCGGTTCGATACGAACCGGTTCGACTTCGTGTCGCTGCGCATGGGTATCCAGCCGTTCCAGTCGGACTTTCGCGGCTTCCTGTTCAACGACAACCAGCTGGGCATTCGCCTGTTCGGCAACCGCGACAACAACCGCGTCCAGTTCAATCTCGCTGCGTTCTGGCGGATCGAGAAGGAGACCAACTCGGGCCTCAACAACATCGCCGCGCCGCTGCGACGGGACTGGATCATCACCGGCAACCTCTATCGCCAGGATTTCCCCGTGGTCGGCCTCACCAGCCAGATTTCGGCCACTTACAACATCAACCGCGACACGCGCATCATTTCAGATGCCAACGGTTTCCCTGTCCGGCCCGCGCTGATCGGCGATCTCAGGCCGCGCAAGTACCAGGTGCTGTATCTCGGCTACGGGGTGGATGGGCACATCGGCCGGCTCAACCTGACCGGGCAGATCTACGGCGCCTTCGGCAAGGACCGGAACAACTACCTGACGAGCGAGCCTGCCAAGATCCGTGCCTTCTTCGGCGCGGCGGAGCTTAGCTATGATCGCAACTGGGCGCGTTTCCGCGCCTCCGCGCTCTATGCCAGCGGGGATAGCGATCCTTACGACAACATCGAGAAGGGCTTTGACGCGATTTTCGAGAACCCGCAGTTTGCCGGTGCCGATACCTCCTACTGGATCCGCCAGACGATCCCCTTCGCGGGCGGCGGGCGCGTCATCTCCGTGAACGGCCGCAACGGCATTCTCAATTCGCTGCGCTCCTCGAAGGAGCAGGGCCAGTCGAACTTCATCAATCCGGGTACCGCGCTGGCGGGGCTGGGCGGTGATTTCGATCTCACCCCCAACTTCCGCCTGACCGCCAATGCCAACCACCTCTGGTTCGCCAATACCCGGGTGCTGCAGGTGCTGCGCAACGAAGGCTCCATCCCCCGCTCGATCGGCTGGGACCTCTCGGTTGCGACGATCTGGCGGCCAAAGGCGGCGCAGAACGTGGTGTTCCGCTTGTCGGGCGCCGTGCTTGAGGCCGGGAAGGGCTTCAGGGACCTTTTCGACAAGCGGGCTCATGGGCGGCAGTTCTATTCCGTCCTCGCCAACGCGACCCTTTCGTTCTGATGGGCACGGCCATGCACACTCCTTCTCGTAAATCATGGCTGATCTGGTTGGCACTGCTGATCGGCGCGCTGGGCGTGCCCACTGCGCTTTGGGCCTCGGGCGAGGAGGCCGCCCAGAAGATCACCTATACCCGCGCGCCGCCCGCCCCGCGCGGTCAGCCGGGGGAGACGGCGGCCGAGCAATGGGCCTACGTCGACAAGCAGAACGCCGGCTGCATCAGCTGCCACACGAAGAGCGACCACCGCACCATGCACGCGAGCCCCGCGGTGGTGTTATCCTGCGCCGATTGCCATGGCGGCAATACCAAGGTGATCGCGGACCGCCGCTGGGCGCGCGGCTCGATGGACTATGTCGCGGCGATGAAGGATGCGCATGTCCTGCCGAAGTTCCCGGTTGCCTGGGGCTGGCCCAGCTCGGCAAACCCCAAGCGCTCCTATGCGCTGCTGGCCAAGGAAAGCCCCGAGTTCATCCGCTTCGTGAACCCCTCGGACTACCGCGTGGCGCGGGATTCCTGCGGGGCCTGCCACATGTCGATCATTGAGGCGTCCGAACGCTCGCTGATGGCGACAGGGGCGATGCTCTGGGGCGGCGCCGCCTATAACAACGGCATCGTGCCCTTCAAGAACTACATGTTCGGCGAGAGCTTCACCCGCCAAGGCGAACCGGCGCTGCTGAAATCCGCCTCGAAGCAGATCGGCTCCGATGGCAAGCCGATGTGGGGCACGGTCACGCCGGCCGAAAAGGCGCGCGGCGCGCTGCCGATCCTCTATCCGCTGCCCAAGTGGCATACGATCCCGCCGGGCGACATTTTCCGCGTGTTCGAGGATGGCGGCCGGACGATCAACCCGCAGTTCCCCGAGATCGGCCTGCCGAACTCCACCGGCCTGATCCAGCGGCTCGAAGAGCCCGGCCGCCCCGACCTCAAGCAATCGAACCGTGGCCCCGCCACCGGTCTGCGCGTCGCGATCCCGGTGCTCAATATCCACAAGACGCGCCTTAACGATCCGTTCCTGTTCCAGATGGGCACCAACGACCAGCCGGGCGATTACCGCTCCTCGGGCTGCGCCTCGTGCCACGTGATCTACGCCAACGACCGCGAGCCGCGTCACAGCCTGAACTACGCCAGGTGCGGGCGTGACGGGCAGACGATCACGGCGGACCCGACCATCAACTCCCTGCGCGAAGGTGAGCACCGCAGCGGGGCTTATGGCACCTATGACGCGGCGAAGCATGGCCACGAAACGCGAGTGCGCGGCACTGTACTCGGCGGGCGTGGCAAGTATCTGGGCGGCGATGCGACCGATCCCGAGGAGAGCGCGGACCGCGAGGGCGATTGCGCCCGCGCCATCGAGTCAGCCGAACAGCTGGTCTATTCGCCGGCGGAAGGTGCAGCGCCGCACGGCACGATGGACGAGCACAAGATGAGCCAGGCCGAAGCGCATGCTGCAGCCGGGCTCGACCACAATGGGCACGGGGCGAGCGCTGGCCCCGTGCCCATGGCAGAGCGGGAGCGCGGCCATCCGCTCGTTCACGCCTTCACCCGCGCGATCCCGACGGCGCAGTGCATGAACTGCCATATGCATCAGCCCAACATCTTCCTGAACTCGTTCCTCGGCTACACGATGTGGGATTACGAATCCGATGCGCCGCGCATGTGGCCCGGGCCGGAGAACACCGCGCCCAAGCCCGCCGGCGCCACAGATGCCGATTGGCAGAAGGCGTTCAAGAAGCAGTTCCACCCGAATATGGCCGAGCAGCGCGAAGTGCTCGATCGCAATCCCGAAGGCGCGAGCACGCGCGGCCTTTGGCGCGACGTGGAATTCCTGCGCAACGTCTACGATCTCAACAAGGACAACAAGGACACCCAATTCGCCGACTATCACGGCCACGGCTGGAACTTCCGCGCGATCCTGAAGCGCGACCGGCGCGGCAACCTGCTCGACGACGATGGCGACATGTCCTCCTACGGCACCGACAAGGCGCATATCATCTCGCCCGATGATCCGGAGAAGTGGCGGAAAGGCAGCGAGGGCAAGTTCGTCGATGTGGGGCCGGACAATCCCGGCAAGTCGGTCCATATGATGGATATTCACGCGCAACTCGGCATGCAGTGCGCCGATTGCCACTTCGCGCAGGACAGCCACGGCAATGGCCTGATCTATGGCGAAGTCGCCAATGCCGTCTCGATCGGCTGCAAGGATTGCCACGGCACGCCCGATGCCTATCCCACGTTGATGACCTCGAACCTTGCCGCGCCGGAGAAGGGCGAGAATCTGGCGCTGCTGCGCAACGCGGATGGTCAGCGCCGCTTCGAGTGGTCGATGGAAAACGGGCGGCGCGTGCTCATCCAGCGTTCGATCATCGATCCCAAGCTTTGGTGGCGCGTCAGCCTCGTCAAGGAATCGGTCGATCCGCAGTACCAGGGCGTGACCGAGCCCTCTGGCAAGCCGGTGTTCAATCCCAAGGCCGCCCGGGCCAAGCTGATGGCGAAGTCGGGTGCGGAAGACGGCATGTTCCGCTTTGGCCTTGGCGTGCCCAAGGCCGAGCGCGCGCATGGCGATGACGACATGGCCTGCTTCACCTGCCACCTCTCGTGGACCACCTCGTGCGCGGGATGCCATCTGCCGATCGAGGCAAACTGGAAGTCTGCCACGCACAAGTACGAGGAAGACTACACCCGCAACTACGCGACCTATAACCCGCAGGTCGCGCGCGACGACATGTTCCAGCTCGGCAAGCACCAGCGCAACAAGTCCTCCGGCTCGGACCCGGTGCAGTTCGATGCGTCAGGTAATCCGATAAGCGGGAAGGCGATCACAGCGCCGATCCGCTCGACCTCGGCGTTGATCCTTTCCTCGACCAACATCAACCGCGAGCGGATCTACGTGCAGCAGCCGCCGATTTCTTCGCCAGGCTATTCCTCGCAGGCTTTCGCGCCGCACTTCCCGCACACCGTGCGCACGAAGGAAACCAAGCAGTGCACTGATTGCCACCTCAGCAAGGATGACGACAACAACGCGATCATGGCGCAGCTGTTGCTGCTCGGTACCAACTACGTGAACTTCGTCGGCATGAACGCCTGGTTCGGTCTCGATGGCGGCTTCGAAGCCGTCCGCGTCACCGAGTGGGAGGAGCCGCAGGCTGTGATTGGCAGCTACCTCCATCGCTATGCCTATCCGGATTTCTACAAGCAGCACGTCGAGAAGAACGGCCGCGAGCTCAAGAACTGGACGCGCGGCGCGATCTTCGACAAGAAGCTCGCTGGGGAGACCACGGGGCGCGAAGAGTTCACCAACGTGACCAAGGGCACCTCGGATGCGGTGCGCTGCCTGCAGATGCGCGGCGAATACATGTTCGTCGCGGAAGGGAGGGGTGGTTTCCGCGCCTATGATATTGCCGCGATTGGCGACAAGGGCTTCTCCGAACGCATCGTCACCGCGCCGTTCTCGCCATTGGGTCACGACACGCACATCGATACCGCGGACGCCACCTGCATGGCGCTGCCGACCAACCAGTCGATCGCGCCCACGCGAAACACGCCCGAAATGCGCGAGGCGAACCAGGAGCAGCCGTTCTCGCCGATCTATCACTACGCCTTCGTCACCGATGCGGTCGAAGGCCTGATCGCGGTCAACGTCGATACCCTGGCCGACGGCGAGTTCCGCAACAACTTCTTCCGCCGCGCCGTCACGTTCAATCCGGACGGCGTGCTGACGGGCGCGCGGCACATCACGCTGGCGGGCGACTATGCCTATATCGTGACCGACAAGGCGCTGGTGACGGTGCACCTCACGAAGCCGTGGTCCCCCGCTGCACCTTGCGAGGTATCGGACAAGAAGGGCGGCGAGACCTGCCTTGATCCGAAGATCACCTCGGTCGTTCCCTTGCGCGATCCGCGCGCCACGGCGGTGCAGTTCCGCTACCTCTGGGTGACGACGGCGAACGGCCTCGAGCTCATGGACGTGACCAATCTCGCCAAGCCCGTGTCGGTGCCATCAGCGACGGTGCCGCTGGAAGACGCGCGCCGCGTTTATCTGGCGCGCACCTATGCCTATGTCGCCGCGAAGAAGCAGGGCCTTGTTATCGTGGATATCACGGCGCCGACGCGGCCTTCGATCTATCAGGCCTTTACCGCAGACGGGCAGCTGACTGATGCCGAGGACGTGATCGTTGCCTCCACCAATGCCTCGCTCTTCGCTTATGTCGCGGACGGGGTGAACGGGGTGAAGGTGCTGCAGCTGACCTCGCCCGGCAGCCAGCCGAACTTCTACGGCTTCTCGCCTGAACCCAAGCCCGAACTGATTGCCTGGGCGCATACGCCAAGCCCCGCGCTCGCGCTTTCCAAGGGCCTCGATCGCGACCGCGGCGTTGATGAGACTGGCGGCCAGATCGCGATCTTCGGCCGTCTCGGCTCGCGGCCGTTCAACCGGCAGGAGATGGAGGAGCTTTTCCTCAACAAGGCCGGTGCGCCGTTCAAGGTGAGCAATGCCGTGGACATGACGATGTGGGTTGGTGCGAAGACCGCGCCGCAGCTGATGGCGGCGCGGCCCTGATCTCGGCCCGAAGCCCTCAGTTCTCAGGCATCGTCCAGCAGCAGCAGTGCCAGTTCCAGCGTCATGCAAGGCTCGGGCAGCAGCACCTGGTCGAGCCGCACCACGGCGGCATCGGCGACCAGCGTTCTTGGGATCGTAAACTCGTGCTCGGGCAGCTCGGCCATCAATTCCTCGGCGGCGTCGCAGGCTTCCCAGCCTTCGTAGCGCAGCACGATGGTGTGGCGCGTGCCGGCGAAAGTCACGCTCGCCCAGGGGGCCTCGTGGTGCTCCATCAGCTCCGCGTGGGGGCCGGCAAGCGCCGTGATGGCGCGCAGCAGGCGCTCGCCGGGGCTGATGCGTACCCGTGGATGCGGCGCGGACCGCGCTTCGGGTTCGGACTTGCGCTCGAGGGGGAGGGCGGGGAACAGATGATCAAGCCACATGGCCGGTGCTCCGATAGTTGTTCATGAAATGTTCCACGCGTGCTGCCGTTGCAGGACGGGGTTCGCGGCCATTACGCAAGTCGTCGACGAAGCGCGGATCGTGCGCGGCAAGGCGCCCGAACTTCGTGCGCGGCATGCCATGGTGGGAAAGAAACCGTTCGATCTTCCTGATCAGCATGGCTGGACCTCCGTGACGACTCGTTGTAAGATTTTTCTTATGTTGACGCGTTAATCCTACAGGTCTAGGAAAAATCCTTCGAATATGGAGGAAGCCCATGGATTCCCGAATCGAGACGCAAAAACCACTGGGTGCGGGCGAAGAGCCGGCAATGGATCCACCCCGCGCGCGGCTTGTCGCGCTGGCAGCGCAGCGGGGGGTAAGTCTCGCGGCATTATCGGCGCTGCTGGGGCGCAACGCGGCTTATCTGCAGCAATTCGTGCGCAAGCGATCTCCGCGCAAGCTGGAGGAGAACGACCGCCGCACGCTCGCCGAATTCTTCGGGGTCGACGAGGCCGAGCTCGGCGCCCCGGTGCGTGAGACGGTGCTGACGGTGGCAAGCGCCGGCGGGGCCGGGCAGGGCGTCCGCACCGCCGATTGGGCCGACATCCCGCGCCTGCCGCTGGGTGCTTCGGCGGGGCCGGGTACGATGGCGCAAGATCTGGCCCCTATCGACCGCCTCCGCTTTTCCGGCCGCTGGTTGCGCCAGCAGGGGCTCGAGCCCGGCATGCTCAGCGTGATCGAGGTCGAGGGCGATTCGATGGAGCCCACCTTGCGCGATGGCGACGAGATCCTCGTCGATCGTTCACCGCGCCCGCTGCGCAGCGGGCTCCACGTGATCCGGCTCGATGATGTGCTGCTGGTGAAGCGGCTTGAGCCGGGCGCTGCGGGCACGGTCCAGATCATCAGCGACAATACGGCCTATCCGCGCATGGAGCGCCCCCGCGCCGATGTCGCGGTGCTCGGCCGCGTCGTCTGGAAGGGCGGCCGCATCTAGGATTTTTCCCGCCTCTTGCGCCTCTTGCGTTGGGGCGTCCCAGCCGCCACTTTGCAGAGCATGACCGAAACGACCGAAATGCCGCTCAAGGCCGCCATCATTCCCGTCACGCCGCTGCAGCAGAACTGCACGATGATCTGGTGCACCAAGACCATGCGTGGTGCGTTCATCGATGCCGGCGGCGATATCGAACGGCTTCGCGCGGCGATCGAGAAGTCCGGCGTCACGATCGAGAAGCTGCTCGTCACCCACGGGCATATCGATCACTGCGGCATCACCGGCGTGCTTGCCAAGGAACTTGGCGTGCCGATCGAGGGTCCGCACGAGGCGGATCGTTTCTGGATCTCGCGGCTCGACGAGGATGGCAAGCGCTGGGGCATCCGCGGCGAAGTGTTCGAGCCCGATCGCTGGCTCGGCGATGGTGACACCGTCACGGTCGGCGAAGTCGAACTCGATGTGATCCACTGCCCCGGCCACACGCCCGGCCATGTGGTCTTCGTCCACCAGCCCTCGCGATTTGCAGTGGTGGGCGATGTGATCTTTCAGGGCTCGATCGGGCGCACCGATTTCCCGATGGGCAACCATGCGCAGCTGATTGCCTCAATCACCGAGAAACTCTGGCCGCTTGGCAACGATATCATGTTCGTTCCCGGCCACGGTCCGAACAGCACCTTCGGCCGGGAACGTCAAACCAACAGCTTTGTCAGTGATTACAATCTGATGCAGTGAATCTCACGCCATCGCGCTCATGATCGCCCAGATGGCAAGGCCGAGCTGGGTGAGCAGCGTGATCAGCGTGCCGACTAGGCGGCCGGGGCCGAAGCTGCCGCCTTCCATGCCAAGACCGTGACCCACGCGGCCCAGCATGAACAGGCCCGCCACGCCGGCAAGCACGGTGCTCCCCGGATGTGCAAACTCGAGCGCGGCGATCATCACCAGCACGATCGGGGCGTTTTCGCTGAAATTGGCGTGGGCCCGCATGCGGCGGATCAGCTTCTCGTTACCGCCGTCACCGACAGAAACCTTTTCGGCAGTGCGGACCTGGCCGCAGCGGATCGAAAGCCAGATATTGATCAGCGCGGCAGCAGCCACGGCGCTGAGTGTGATGGGCAAGGTCATGATCAGGTTATCTCCCCTTTGGTATTGTTGTTACACCCCGGCGCCCTCCTAGCCGTCCGGAGCTTGCAAAGCATCCAAAAATCCGTATAGGCGCGCCTTCGCCCGCGATCGGCGATTCCAGCTTGCTGCCGAACTTTGTCGGGCTGCCATCTTGAGGCGCCACCGACAGGGGTTGTGCGCCGGTCCGGTTTTCCCTATCGCGCTTGCCCGTAGACGACTTCAAGATCAGGAACAGGTGCCGCAATGGCCGTCCCCAAAAGAAAGACCTCGCCCTCTCGCCGGGGCATGCGTCGCAGCCACGATGCGCTGAAGGTTGATGCCTTCCATGAGTGCCCCAACTGTGGCGAGCTCAAGCGCCCGCACATGCTGTGCGGTGCCTGCGGGCACTACAACGGCCGCGAGATCATCGCCGTCGGCCTCTGATTTCGGCTGAGGGGGGAGACAGCCGGATTATGGCTTTGCCGCGTATCGCCGTCGATGCGATGGGCGGCGATGTGGGCGTGCGCGTCATGGTCGAGGGCGCGGCACTTGCGCGTCGCCAGCACGATCAATTCAAGTTCCTGCTCGTGGGCGATGAAACCGCCATCAAGCAGGCACTCGAGGCGCACCCGAACCTGCGTGCTGCTTCCGAAATTCTCCATGCACCCGATGTCGTCGCCGGCGACGAAAAGCCGACGCAGGCGCTGCGCCGCGCGCGCACCACGTCGATGGGCCTCGCGATCGAGGCGGTGAAAAGCGGCAATGCCGGCGCTGCCGTCAGCGCGGGCAACACGGGCGCGCTCATGGCGATGTCGAAGGTAGCACTGCGCACCATGCCGGGGATCGACCGGCCCGCGCTTGCCGCGCTGGTGCCCACGCTCGGCGATCATGATCTCGTCATGCTCGATCTCGGTGCCAACACTGAATGCGACGCACGCAATCTCGTCCAGTTCGCGATCATGGGCGCGGCCTATGCCCGCATCGTCCACGGTCTGGCCGAACCGCGCGTACGTTTGCTCAATATCGGCACCGAGGAAATCAAGGGCACCGACGAGTTGCGTGATGCTGCCGCGATGCTCAAGCAGGCGGGCGAGGCGCTCGCCTTCCGGTTCGACGGCTTTACCGAAGCCGACAAGCTCTCGCGCGGCGATGTTGATGTCGTCGTCACCGATGGCTTCACCGGCAATATCGCTCTGAAGGCGATGGAAGGTGCGGCGCGCTTCGTGGCCGATCTCCTGCGCCGCAGCTTTTCCAGCTCACTGCGCTCGAAGTTCGGCTTCCTCATTTCCAAGCCGGCGACAGAGCTTCTGAAACATCATCTCGATCCCAACAATCACAATGGCGCGGTGTTCCTTGGTCTCAACGGTGTCGTCGTGAAGAGCCATGGCAGTGCCTCGGCGCTCGGCGTTGCCCACGCCGTCGCGGTGACCGCGCGGCTGCTATCGGAGCGACTGACCGAGCGGATCGCGGCAGACCTTGCCCAGGCCGGGCAGGACGCGATCAGCGGTGCCACGACGCGCGTGCGGCCCGCGCCTGAAACCCCCGGAGCTCCGGCATGACACTGCGTTCGGTCATTCGCGGCAGCGGTTCAGCGCTCCCGGCGCGTTCGGTGTCGAATGCCGAGATGGCAACGATGGTCGATACGACCGACGAATGGATCGTCGAGCGCACCGGCATCCGCAACCGCCACATCGTTGGCGAGGGTGAAACCACCGCGACGCTGGCCACAGAGGCCTGCCGCAAGGCGCTCGAGGCCGCCGGAATTGAGGCTGCCTCGATCGATCTCATCGTGCTTGGCACTTGCAGTCCGGACCAGACTTTCCCCGCCACCGCCACGATCGTCCAGAACGCGCTCGGCTGCCGCGGCGGCATTGCGTTCGATGTCGCAGCGGTCTGCTCTGGGTTCCTCTATGCTTTCGCCACAGCGGATTCGCTGCTGCGCACGGGCATGGCCAAGCGCGCGCTGGTGATCGGCGCCGAGACGATGAGCCGCCTGCTCGATTGGGAGGACCGCACGACCTGCGTTCTCTTCGGCGATGGCGCCGGCGCGGTCGTGCTCGAAGCCGTGGACGTGGATGACAGCGATCCGAAGGCACCCGGTATTCTCGCCACGCGGCTCCACGCCGATGGCGCTCACAATGATCTGCTGCACATGGATGGCGGCCCATCCAGCACCGGCACAGTCGGCAAGCTGCGCATGAAGGGTCGCGAGGTGTTCCGCCACGCCGTGGTCAATCTCGCCGCCGTGCTCGAGGAAGTACTTGATGCCGCCGGTTACCAGTCGGCGGATATCGACTGGGTGGTGCCGCATCAGGCCAATGCCCGCATTCTCGATGCCACCGCGCGCAAGCTGGGGCTGCCCGAGGAAAAAGTGGTGGTGACGGTTGATCGCCACGCCAATACCAGCGCCGCCTCGGTCCCGCTCGCCTTCGATTGCGCAGTCCGCGATGGCCGGATCAAGCCCGGTGATCTCGTGATGTTCGAGGCGATGGGCGGTGGATTCACCTGGGGTGCCAGCCTCGTCCGCATCTGATTTACCCAGTTCCGGGCGTGCGCCGAGACAGTTTTCGTTGCGGACCAATGGATTGGCCGATAAAATAATGTGGAAAGCGGATTGTAAAGCGCGGCGGACACTGTATGGTGTCAAGTCAGCTTGTCGCTTTTTATATCGGGGGAATCGGGGATGCGTTCAGTAGGGACCCTTACTCGCGCTGATCTTGCAGAGAGCATCAATCGCCGTGTCGGCCTGTCTCGCGCCGATTCGCTCGGCATGGTCGAGGCTATCCTCGACCATATGTGCGAAGCGCTCGCAGAGGGCGAGAATGTAAAGATTTCCGGTTTCGGAACCTTTCTGCTACGGGACAAGGCCGAACGCATCGGTCGCAATCCCAAGACCGGTGTGGAAGTGCCGATCACCCCGCGCCGCGTCATGACGTTCCGCGCAAGCCAGATGCTGAAGGACCGGATTGCTGCCAGCAGTTGATACCCCGGGGTCCACGCCGCTCGCCACTCCTGCCTTCGATGATGGCAAGGAGCCCGACGCCCTGCGCACGATTGGCGAAGTAGCGAAGGCGCTCGGCCTCAAGCAGCACGTGCTTCGCTACTGGGAAGAGCAGTTCCCGATGCTGAAGCCGCTGACCCGCGCGGGCGGCCGCCGCTACTATCGGCCCGAAGACATCGCGCTCGTCGCCCGGATCGACCAGCTCCTCCACCGTGAAGGCTACACCATCCGCGGCGCCCGTCTGGCGCTTTCGGGCAAGAGCCCCGCCAAGCCTGCGGCCCCGCTGCAAGCCGAGCCTGGCCCACTCGCGGAGACACCTGCGCGCGCCTCAGAGATGCCTGCGGAAGAGGAAATCATTTCCGCCATCCGCATCCTGCGCCGCCACCTCGAGACGATTCGCCACCGGTTGGTTGCCGCGCTGGAGGATTAAGGGGGCGTTCGGCACGCGCCGCGCCCCCGCAGCGGGGCGGTTCGGCGATAGGCGCTGGAATGTGCTCCCTCATGTGGACAACACCCGTGATCAATGATCGATGAATTCCTGAAGGAACGGCGCATGATCAAGGTCTGGGGCGGAGGAACCTCGCGGTCGCTGCGGGTCGTCTGGTTGCTGGAGGAAATGGGCCTTCCTTACCGCGTGAGGCCTGTGGACATGTTGGCAGCCGAGCCGGACCCAGCGTTCCTCTCCGTCAACCCCGCCAACTATCTACCCGCAATCGAGGACGGCGACGTCGTCATGGTCGAATCGATCGCGATCATGGAATACCTGATGGCGCGCTACGGGCCGACCTCGCTCGCACCCGCACCGGATACGCCGTGTTTCCCGGCCTATCAGCAGTTTCTGCATCTCGGTGAGGCAGGCCTAGCCACGCTGATGATGCCGGTTATCGTGAGCGGTTTCCTTGCGCCCGACGCAGAGCGGAACAACTGGGCCGCAAACTGGTGTCTGCAGTCCCTCCAAAAGCGGCTTGCACTTGTTGGCGAGCGTTTGGGCAGGGCGCCCTACCTTGCCGGAGACATGTTCACTGCCGCAGATATCTCCGTAACCTATGCCCTGAATCTCGCCCAAGGGCCCTGCGGTCTTACCCTTGGCGACGCCGAGCAAGCCTATCTCGCGCGCACCATGAGCCGCGCGGCGTACAAGCGTGCCATCGACCGTTCGCACTAAGGGCTTGAAGGATGAGCCTTGAGCCAACCCAGCAAGCTTAATCGTTGAGCGTCGGCCCCAGCGCCGGATCGAGATCGCGCGGGCGCTTCATCGCAACCAGCTTTCCGCAGCGTTCATCCAGATCGGCCCAGCGCTCAATGGCGAGTTCCATGACAGCAAAGGTCGCGGTCGGGAACTTCACTTCCACTTCCTCGCGTAGCGGGCTGCTGCCGTCATCGGGCACGAGATCGAAGATCAGATCCTCGAGACCTGGATTATGCCCGATCATCAGCACGCTTTCCGGTTCCCCTGAAAGCTCGCGCAGCAAGTCGATCAGCGTCGCGGAACTGGCGAGGTAGATCCGCCGGTCCCACTCGACCGGGAAGCTGTGACCCCAGGCCTTGCTCGCTTCCTCGATCGTCTCTGCGACGCGCACGGCGGGCGAGGCGATGATCCGATCGAAGCGCAGACAGGTGCTCTTGATGTATTCGCCCATGGCCTGCGCCCCGCGCACCCCGCGTGCGTTGAGCGGCCGGTCGAAATCGCGCGCCCGCGCGTCGGACCAGTCGGACTTCGCGTGGCGCAGAAGAGCGAGCTTTTTCAAGGGCGAGTCTCGTCGGTCTGGTCCTGCGGCGCGCGTGCGCCCTCGGCGCCAGAAACACTGCCAGCCACGCTTTGTAAAGCCGCATCGAGCGTGACGCGGCGCACCGGCGTATCGGGTGGAAAGGCCGTGAGAAGCCGCGAAGGGAAGGCCGAGGAGAGCACCACGAAATGGCCCTTGTCGGTCCCCGTGCGGATCAGCCGCCCGAACGCCTGCGCCAGCCGCGCGCGGATGATGCGGTCGTCATGCGCCTGACCACCACTTCCAAACTTCTCTGCATGCGCCAGTCGCCGCGCGCGGTGGAGGATCGAGGGTTTGGGCCAGGGCACCTGCTCCATCACCACCAGTCGCAGCGAATGGCCGGGCACGTCCACCCCGTCGCGCAAGGCATCGGTGCCGAGCAGCGAGGCGCGCGGATCATCGCGGAAGATATCGACGAGCGTGCCGGTGTCGATCGGATCGACATGCTGGGCAAACAGCGGAAGGCCCCCGCGTGCCAGCCGGTCGGCGATTCGGCCATAGACCGCGCGCAGCCGCCGGATCGCAGTGAACAGCCCCAGCGCACCGCCGCCCGAGGCCTCGATCAGCCGCCCATAGGCATTGGCGAGCGCCGGGATATCCCCCTTGGGAACATCGGTCACGATCAGCACTTCGGCATTGCGCGCATAGTCGAACGGGCTCGCCGCCGCGAAGACCTGCGGCCGCACGCCCAGATGCGGTGCACCGCTGCGCTCCACCGCACTGGTCCAGTCGCCGCTCGCGGTCTCGGCGCCATCGGAGAGCGTGGCCGAGGTCATCATCACGCCGTGGGCACCTGCCAGCACTGCCTCGGCAAAGGGCTTCATCGGATCGAGGTAGCGGCGGTGGAGCCCGATATCCCACTCGCGCCCTTCGGAGCGTTCCAGCGCCAGCCAGTCGACGAATTCGGGATCGCCCGGCCCGCCCAGCCGTGCCAGCAGCGCGATCCAGCCCCCAATCAGATCGGTGCGCCAGCCGATAGCCCCGCGTGCGCCTTCGATCCGCGCCCGTGCCGGACCGTCGAGCCAGTCCGGCCCGTCCTCGATCAGCGCTTCGAGCCGCAGCGCAAGGCGCATCAGCGGCTGGCGCAGCGCCTCCAGCGCTTCCTGCGCGCGGCCTGCCACTTCGATAAAGCTGCCGCCCAGCTGCGCCGCCTCGGTTTCCAGCCCATAGCCCGCTTCCTGCCCGCCGCTCTCATCGCGTGCGAGCACTAGTTCGCGGGTCTCCGCCAGCAGGTCCTCAAGCGGCCCGAACGGCGCGCCTTCGACGACGCGCGCCAGCCAGCCGTCGCCCGGCAGCGCACTCGCCGCCTCTCGCGCATCGGCAATCGCGCGCGCGCCCTCATCGTCATAGCTGGCGACGTCTGCCAGCCGTGCGGCCAGGCCCCGCCGCCGCCCGCGCTGGTTGCCTTCGGGGCCGATCACCCAGCGCCTGAGCTCTACCGTCTCCGCGCCGGTCAGCGCGGCCGCAAAGGTGCTGTCCGCCGCCTCGAATACATGGTGTCCTTCGTCGAACACGATCCGCGTCGGCCGCTGCGCCGGCTCGCGCGCGCGGGCGGCGTTGATCATCACCAGCGCATGGTTGGCGATAACCAGTTCCGCCCCTGCCGAGGCACGCGCCGCGCGCTCGATGAAGCACTTTCGGAAATGCGGGCACCCGGCATAGACGCATTCACCGCGCTGGTCGGTCAGCGCGGTTATCCCGCGCTTGCGGAACAGCGTGCCGAGCCAACCCGGCAGATCACCGCCGATCATGTCGCCGTCTTGCGAGTACGCCGCCCAGCGCGCCACCAGTTGCGCCATGATCGCAGGGCGCCCGGTAAAGCCGCCCTGCAGCGCATCCTCGAGGTTCAGCAGGCAAAGGTAGTTCTCGCGCCCCTTGCGCACCACCACCGGCGGGCCGATGCGTCCAGCCTGCGCCGCGCGCTCCGGCGGAAAGGCCGCCCGGCTCTCGCGGCGCAATTGCCGTTGCAGCGCCTTGGTGTACGTCGAAACCCAGACTGTCCCGCCCGATTGTTCGGCCCAGAGCGAGGCAGGCGCGAGATAGCCGAAGGTCTTGCCGGTGCCGGTGCCCGCCTGCGCCAGCACCATGTGTGGCTGGCGCTGGCTCCCTCGCGGCGCAAACATTCCGCCCGCGGCGCGTGCATAGGCCTGCTGCGCCGGCCGCGCTTCCGCGCCGCTGCCGGTCAGCTCGGCGAGCCGCGCCGTGATGGCATCATCCTGCAGCACGATCTGCGCGGGCTGCGGCCGTTCGGGCGCTTCCTCCCATTCGGGCAATCGTGAAAATAGCCAACGCTCCGCCCGCTGCGGCTGGGCAATACGCGGCGTCAGCAGACCAGCCCACGGCCAGCGCAGCCGCACCAGCGATTGCAGCGCGCTCCATGCCCCTTCGCGCTCGGGCCAGGCGGGGTCCTCGCACGCAGCGAGGAGCGCATCGGCCGCCGCCTGCAGCAGTTCGGGCACAGCATCGTCGCTAGCAGGCTCGGTCAGCTCCAGCGCCTGTGCCAGTCCCTTGGGCGTCGGCACCATGAAGCGCGCCGGGTGGATGAACGCGAAGAGCTCGAGCAGATCGAGGCCGGAGAGATCCGGATAGCCCAGCCTGCTTGCCACCAGCGGCGCATTGAGCATGAGCAGCGGTGTATCGGCCGCCGCCATGATCGCCTCTCCCTTGCCCACCGGGCGCGTGCCCGCAAGGTCGCGCAGCCAGCAGCCGCTGTGGCTGGCATGGATCGCGGCCAAAGGGGGAGAGGGTAGGGAGGAGGCAGCCATCGCCCCGTCACTAGAGAGCAAAGGCGGGGGCAGGGCAAGCCGGGGCCCTACGTGCTTTCCCCCATGGGACACGACACGGCCTTGCAGGGCGCATGCCTTAAACCCGGCAAGGTTCGGCCGTTCTGGCCTTTCGGGACATGAACGGAGCCCCACGCTCCGGCCCATAGTGGAGAATGGGAATCATGGCAGTCATCAATACCAATATCAGTGCGATCCGTGCGTCGAACGCCTCGAACAGTGCTTCGAAAATGGCGGGCGTCGCAATGGAACGTCTTTCGACCGGCAAGCGCATCAACGGCGCCAAGGACGATGCCGCAGGCCTTGCGATCACCACCACCATGACCTCGCAGATCAAGGGCATGAGCCAGGGGATCCGCAACGCCAACGATGGCATCAGTTTCGCGCAGACCGCCGACGGCGCGCTCAACGAAGTGACCGCGATGCTGCAGCGCATCCGTGAACTGGCCATCCAGGCGAAGTCGGCGACCTACACGGACACCGACCGCACCTCGATGCAGTCCGAAGTGGCCAACCTCACCGCGCAGGTCAGCGAAGTGCTCGAGAAGACCACATTCAACGGCACCAAGCTGTTCACCGTGGTTGGCGCGACCCCGGCGGCCAATGGTTCGGACGATGCCACCTTCTCGATCCAGACGGGCAGCAACACCACCGATACTGTGGACCTGCGCAGCAAGGCGATCGACGGCACCAAGCTGTTTGGCGGCACCAACACGACCTACAATCCGGCGACGACCCCGCAGGCGATCGATGTCAGCACCGCGACGCTCGCCGGTACGACGATGGACAACGTCGATGCCGCGCTCACCGCGATCAACGTTGCGCGCGCCGAATTCGGCTCGGGCCAGAATCGCCTCGAATCGGTGATCAACAATCTGACGGACAACGTCACGAACCTGTCTGACGCGCGCAGCCGCATCCTCGATACCGACTATTCGGCGGAAACGACGATGATGGCCAAGGCCCAGATCCTGAGCCAGGCCTCTACTGCGATGATCGCACAGGCCAACCAGGCCCAGCAGAACGTCCTCTCGCTGCTCAAGTAAGCCACTAGCCCTCGTCCCCAGAGGGGAGAGGGCGGGGGGAGAGGGTTGGGAGAGGGGGTTTACTGCGCTGCCTTCTGCTCCAGCAGCAGGCCTTCCAGCCGGTTTACCCCCGGCACGCCTGAGACCTCGAAGCGTTCGGTGACCTTGTCGCCATCGCTATCGAGGCGGGTGCCGGTCTGGATGCGCAAGGTGCCGTAGCCATCGGCATCTGCGGTCACGTCGATAGGGCCCATCTGGCTGATCAGCACGCTGGCGCTTTCGCGCTTGGTGCCGGCGGTCACGCGCAGCATCCGACGATCGGTCAGGCCATAGATCGTCTCCGCCGCCTTGCGCCGGACCTTGAAGGGCAGCCACAGCATGCCAAGGCCAATGCCGATGAAAGGCAGGCCGAACAGCGGGAACACGATCCCGAAGCTCCACTGGATGCCGAGCGGGGTGTGCGAACTCGCCATCCACGGCAGCAGGGCCATCGCTTCCCAGAACAATGCGAAGGCCGTCCACGGCACCGCGAAGAACCAGATCCCGAATATGGCGCGCAGCCGCAAGGGATCGGGCCTGCCGCTCCACAGCAGGCGTTCCCCGGGCATGAGTTCACGCCGCAGGATCATTTCGAGTTCAGGCGACGGCAGGTTTGGCGTTTCCATGCCGGCAGTTATGCCACGCGCCGGTTAGGAGGGCGTTACAGCCTCATTCGAACCCGACGAAGGTCGCCGCCTCGGCAACAGACTTGCGCTCCGAGACCACGGCATTCGCCGGGAAGCTCTCGTCCGGCCAGCCCAATGCGATGCTCTTCATGATCACCTGATCGTCCGCGATCCCGGCATGTTCGCGCACCACCGGGCTCTGCATGATGCCCTGGCTGTTGATCACCGTGCCGAGGCTGCGCGACCATGCCGCGTTGACCAGCGCATTGACCACGCCGCCGCAATCGAACGGCGTATCGTCGCTGCCCTCAAGCACCTTGTCATAGGTCACGATGACGCAGACCGGCGCGTCGAACTGGCGGAAGCCGCGCAGCACCCAGTCCTGCCGCATCTCCGCGTCGTCGCGCGCGATGCCCATCGCGGCAAAAAGCTGCTTGGCGACGCCGATTTGGCGCTCGCGGTGGATGCCCGCAAACGGCTGGCCCTTGCGGAACTCGCGCGAGTCCGGAAATCCGGCGAGGATCCGCTCGGTGTTGCCCTGCCGGATGAGCGCCAGCGGCTCGCCGGTAATCACGTAGAAATTCCACGGCTGCGTGTTCATCGAAGTCGGCGCGCGCATGGCGATGTGGAGCACTTCCTCGATCAACTTCTGCGGCACCGGGTCGGGCTTGTAACCCCGGATGCTGCGCCGCCCGAGCATGACCTCATCGTATTCCATACCGTCTCCCAAACCCTGTTTGCGTTGGCGGTAGCCAGCCGGCACCCCACCGCACAAGCTTTTCCTTGCGCTCAAGTGGGCCATCCGCAAAAGGGAGCCCGCTATGGAAAACGCAGAAAACCCCGCACCGCTTGATGTCTTCACCGCCAGCCAGACTTCCAAGGCCTGGCCGTTCGAGGAAGCGCGCAAGATCGTGAAACGTTTTCCTGGCGGCAAGCGCGATGCGAACGGCGATCTCGTGCCCGTGCTGTTCGAGACGGGCTATGGCCCCTCGGGTCTCCCGCATATCGGCACCTTCCAGGAAGTGCTGCGCACCACGCTCGTGCGCCGCGCCTATGAAACGCTGACCGGTGGCCATCCCACGCGCCTCATCGCCTTCTCGGACGACATGGATGGCCTGCGCAAGGTGCCGGACAACGTGCCCAACAAGCAGGTTCTGGCTGAGAAGCTCGGCCATCCGCTGACCCGCATTCCCGATCCCTTCGGCAAGTTCGAAAGCTTCGCGCATCACAACAACGCGATGCTGTGCGACTTTCTCGACCGCTTCGGCTTCGAGTACGAGTTCGTCTCCGCGAGCGACCGCTACAACAGCGGCCAGTTCGACGAGGCGCTCAAGAACGTGCTGCGCAAGTACGATGCGATCATGGACATCATGCTGCCCACCCTGCGTGAAGAGCGCCGCCGCACCTATTCGCCCGTCCTCCCGATCAGCGAGAAGAACGGCGAAGTGCTGCAGGTGCCGATCGAAGTCGTCGATGCCGAGGCCGGCCTTGTGCGCTTCGAGGATCAGGGTGAAATGGTCGTCCAGTCGATCCTCGGCGGCAAGTCGAAGCTGCAGTGGAAGGTCGATTGGGCGATGCGCTGGTGCGCGCTCGGCGTCGATTACGAGATGTGCGGCAAGGACCTGACCGACAGCGTCACCCAGTCTGGCCGCATCACGCAGGTCCTCGGTGGCAAGCGCCCCGAGGGCCTGATCTACGAGCTGTTCCTCGATGAGAACGGCGAGAAGATCTCGAAGTCTAAAGGCAACGGCCTCACTATCGAGCAGTGGCTGGAATACGGCAGCGAGGAAAGCCTCGGCTTCTACTTGTTCCGTGAGCCCAAGAGCGCCAAGTCGCTCCACGCCGGCGTCATCCCGCGCGCAGTCGATGAATACTGGCAGTTCCGCGAAAAGCTCCCCAGCCAGCCGGTCGAACAGCAGCTCGGCAACCCCGTCTGGCACCTGCTGCGCGCCAATGGCTACCACGGCGGAGACGGTGACACGCTTCCTGTCACCTATGGCCTCCTGCTCAACCTCGTCGGCGTGCTCGGCGCGCAAGCGACGCGGGCGCAGGTCTGGTCGTACCTCGGCAACTACGTCGAGAACGCCGATCCCGCCGCACACCCCGCGCTTGATACGCTGGTCACCTCGGCCCTTGCCTACAACCGCGATTTCGTCGCCCCGACGCTGAAGCGCCGCAAGCCCGAACCCAATGAGGCCGCCGCGCTCGCCGCACTCGACGCCGAACTCGCCGCGACCGACGACAGCGCCAGCGCCGAAGACCTCCAGACCCTCGTCTACGAGATCGGCAAGGACCCGCATTACGGCATCGGCGCGCTGCGTGACTGGTTCAAGGCGCTCTACGAAACCTTGCTCGGGTCGAGCCAGGGCCCCCGCATGGGCAGCTTCATCGCGCTCTACGGGATCGCCGGGACGCGGCGGCTGATCGCGGAAGCGCTGGAAGGCGTCGAAGTGCCGGCAGAGCCAGGCTGATCGGCTTTGCGGTGAGGTCAGACAGGGTCAACCACGCACCGCGCGAGCCCGTTTGCAGCAATGTCGGCTGAATCACGAGCACGCCGTTCTCGTATCCCACCGGCCTGCCAATTATGTAACCCGCCGGTCCTCCGAAGCTGTAGAAAGCACAACTGGTCATCACCACCTCGTTCGGCCCGCCTTGACCTCGCACGATCATATCCACGCCGAGGTACGTACCCTGTAAAACGCCCGTCACTCGCACCCGAACGCCCTTGGCGAGTTCGCTGAATTCGCCGCCCGGATGCTCGATCTCGATACGTGCGACAAAGGCATCGACTGGGAGTTGGGCAGGAAGCTGCGTTCTAACAACCGACACCCGGTAGTTATTTTGGGTCCCTCGGCAAGCCACTGCCGGAGTGCCAAGCAGGCCAATGAAAATGGCGCAGGAGAGACTGATCGATTTGAGCACGTGGCAAGTGTATCGTTATTTTGTGCCGAACGCTCCTGGCATTTGCCCAAGTCTAGCTTCCCGTTTCAATACGGCCATCGAGACGATCAGGCGTTTCTGCCAATCTGATGCCCACGTCATCCGGCTGGAACGATAACCGTCTATGACGATCACCGAATTGTGGATTCTATTGGAACTGGCGTGACAAACTCAGTGAAGACAATTAGCGCAATCGATGTGAACGCGACGGACATCCAAGAGCACGTTTTCGACAACGCCGGGGCAAGCGCCGTCGCACCGATCGATCCCCGCAAGCTCATGCGCGATCTGCAGGTTTATCGCGATCCGCGGCCGATCCGCAGCGGCTGGGAACTGGCGATCACGCTGCTTCCTTTCCTGATCTTGTTCGCGCTGATCACGATCGCGGTGAAGTCCGGCTACTTTCTGGCCCTTGCCGCGACCCCGCTGGCAGGTCTGTTTCTGCTGCGCCTCTTCATCATCCAGCACGATTGCGGCCACGGCGCGTTCCTGCGCAAGCGGGGCAGCAACGACTGGATCGGACGTGCCCTCGGCGTGTTCACGCTGACCCCTTATGACTGCTGGCGCCGTTCGCACGCGCTCCATCACGCCGCCACCGGCAATCTGGATGCCCGTGGCGCCGGTGATGTGGATATGCTCACGGTGCGCGAATACCGCGAGCGCCCATGGCTGCAGCGGTTTCTCTATCGGCTCTACCGGCACCCCGTCGTTTTGCTCGGCCTCGGCCCGGCATACCTGTTCCTGCTGCGCCACCGGCTTCCCATCGGCCTGATGCGGGAAGGCGGCATCTACTGGTTAAGCGCCATCGCCACCAATCTGATGACCGCGCTAATTCTGGCCATTCCCCTCTATTTTGCCGGCTTTGCCGTCACTGCGATGGTGTTCTTCCCCGTACTGCTGAGCGCCGCATCGCTGGGTGTCTGGCTGTTCTATGTCCAGCACCAGTTTGCGCACGCGCACTGGGATCGTGCCGACGACTGGTCGTTCCACGATGCAGCCCTGCTGGGCAGCTCCTACCTTCACCTGCCGCCGATCCTCGCCTGGTTCACCGGCAACATCGGTATCCATCACGTCCATCATCTGGCGAGCAGGATCCCGTTCTACCGCTTGCCTGAAGTGCTCGAACAGCATCCGTCCCTGCGTGATCTGAACCGGTTCACGGCAGTGCAAGCCTGCGGCACCCTGAACCTCGCGCTGTGGGACGAAGAGCGGCGAGGGATGGTCTCCTTCCGCGACGCATCGCGCAACCTGCGCTAGAGGCGAACGCCGCCTAATACCACGGCCGCGCGCGGTACCACTTCGTGACGATGTACTTGACGCCTTTCTCCACCGGCCGCCCTGCGTGGAGCGTAAGCGGGTTCGGTTTCCCGTCGCGGCCCATGTTGTTCCAAACGAGCAGCGCGCCCTTCTGCGGCGGCACCGCAATCGGCACTTTCGGAAACTCGGTCGCGCCGCCCGCCTCCACGGCGGAGAGGTAGCCCATCGCCGTCCACGTCCGCTGCCCGCCGCGGCCTTCCTCGGTTGGCCAGTAGCTCGCCGCGGTATCGAAGTAATCGAAATGGGCGCGGAACTGCTGGCCGGGCTCATAGCGCTGGCCCTGTATCACCTCGCCATGCGCATGCTCGATCCCCAGAAGATCGTCGATACGCCGCTCCAGCATGCGGATGAACGGATCATCGGGATCGACATCGCCGCTATAGCTCGTGCGCCCGCTGTCGGCGTTGTTGTGATAGGTGGGGGAGGGCCGCGCCACCGCATCGACCATCTCGATCAGCCGCGCGCATTCCTCGCCCGTGAAGAAATCGGCGACGCCGTAGATCTCGATCGCATCGACCGGCAGGCGGTAGACGCTCGGATCAGCCTCCAGCCGCGCACGCACCCGTTCGCCCACTTTGGCGAGGGCAGGCGCGTCCTTGGCCGGGGGGGCGGAGCGGCGAAATCCGATCATGCTGAGCTCATGCCGCAGAGGCGCTTCGCTGCCAAGTGGGGGCTGGTAACATCGGTTGCTCGTTATGTATTAACCTGCTGACATGGCTGAGTTATGAAAAATAACTAAAGTTACAACCGATCCGGACTATATTCCTGCACGGCAGTCTTACCTCTATTGCGCAATATGGTTACATATACATCAACCTTGATAGTTGTTTGATGATGAGTTTCCCAAGGGTCGCGTAACGACAAGACTGACCGCAATATCAGTCAGGACCAGGTTTCCCGGTGCCCAGCGGCGGGGCGCAAGGACCTGGTGGCGAACGTTCCTTGGAATGCGAGGAGTTGGCTTTGGACGGTCATGTCGATCTTGATGCGGAAACCCTTCGCATCGCGAAACTGCTTTATGAAGCGCGTCGCCGCCGCGATGCAGCCAGCCCGATAAAGGGCCTTTTCGGGGAGCCCGGCTGGGACATCCTGCTTGACCTGTTCATCGCTCGCAAAACCCGCGCGGCCTTGCAGGTATCCAGCGTGTGTGCGGGCGCAGGCCTGCCTTCCACCACCGTGCTGCGCTGGATCGCGCGGCTCGAACGGGAAGGCCTGATCGTTCGAGTAGCGGATCAGGAAGATGCCCGCCGCCGCTATGTCAGCCTCACCTCGCGCGGGTTAAGGCTCACCAACTCCCTGCTCGATGCAATCGGCCCGCTGGGCTGACGTCGGCCTCGGCTGGTCAGCCTCTAGGGCAGGCGGGCAAGCAGATCGCGGGCAAAGGTGGACAAGGTGTCGTCCCGCGCGCCCATGATCACGATGCGGTCGCCGGGCCGCGCAATTTCCGCCATATGCACCGCACAATCGGCGCGCACAGGAATGTGCTCGGCCGTGCCCCCATGTGCGCGGATCAGCGCAACGATCCGTTCGCTGCCCACCGAGCGGTCGACCGTACCGCCGAAGTAAACGGGATCGCACAGGATCGCGGTGTCCTCCGCGCCGAGCCGGGTCGCCAGCACTTCGGCAAGCTCCGCGCCCATCTGGCGCAGCGGCCCGTATCCGTGCGGCTGGAAGAATGCGATCACCCGGCCGGGATGGGCCTTCAGCGTCGCGAGCGTTGCCGAAACCTTTTCCGGATTGTGCCCGAAATCGTCAATCACGGTCACGCCACCGGGGCTCGTCCCCACCACGTCGAACCGGCGCGCGAGGCCAGCGTATTCCCCCAGCGCGCGCACGGCATCACCTAGCGGCACGCCCACGGCTTCTGCTGCCGCCAGCGCTGCGAGCGCATTGGAAAGGTTGTGCCGGCCCGGCACGTTGAGCGCGAGGGGGTGGTGCGCCCCGCTGCGGCGGTCCTCGATCATGGCGGAAATGCCGAGCGGCGATTCGGTAATACTGCCTTCGGTGAGGCCGATATCGGCACGGTCTGTCGCTATGCCGAAAGTGAGGGCTCTACCTAACGCACGGTCTAGGAGCGCGGCGCTTTCCGCATCATCGAGGTTGACCACCGCCGTTCCCGCCCGCGCCAGAAAATCGCCGAACAGGGCGCGCAGTTCCTCCATGCTCTTGTGATCGAGGCTGACGTTGTTGAGCACCGCAATCGAGGGACGATAGGCCGCGATCGAACCGTCGCTCTCGTCGACTTCTGACACGAAGGGGCCGCCCGCCGCGCCGACCCGCGCGCTGGCAAAGGGCGCATCCGGCCCGGCAAAGTTCTTCATCACCGCGCCGTTCATGATCGTCGGATCACGCCCGCAGGCAGTGAGGATCCAGCCCAGCATCCCGGTCACGGTCGATTTGCCGCTGGTGCCGGCCACGGCAATGCTCACCGGTGCTGCGTTGAACAGAGTTGAGAGCAGCTCCGCCCTGCGCATCCGCCGGCAGCCCAGTTCGGCGGCGCGCACCATTTCAGGCACGGTCTCTTCAACCGCGGCAGATGCGACGAGGATCTGCGCGGCCGTGGTGATCCCGCTGCCGTCTTGCGCATGCAGCAGGAAGCCAAGGCTTTCCAGCCACGCGAACTTTTCCGGCGTGCGCCCCTGATCCCGGCTGCGATCCGATCCCGCGATGGCCGCGCCTTTGCCCTTCAGGATCAGCGCAAGCGGCAACATGCCCGAACCGCCGATGCCGCAGAAGAACCAGGGCCGGTCGATCAGGCTATCGGTAAGGTCTGGGGCGTCGTCCGTGCTCATGGCGCGAAGCGGTATGCGCCCTTGCGGCTCGGCGCAACCGGGTTAGGAAGCACTATGCCCCGTATCGCCATCTGCGCGCCCGCCCGCCCGATCACGCAACAGGATGCTGCCGCGGTCCTCGCACTGGCCACCGATTTCCCGGGGCTCGACCTCGCATTCCACCCGCAATGCTTTCTCGAACAAGGCCATTTCGCCGGCACCGATGCGCAGCGGCTTGAAGCCTTTGCCGAATGTGCCAATGACCCGGCCTTCGATGCCGTCTGGTTCGCGCGCGGCGGCTATGGCTCGAACCGCATCGCAGGGCCCGCGCTTGCCCGGCTTGGTGAGGCAGCGCGCGGCAAGCAGTATCTCGGCTATTCCGATACCGGCTACCTGCTCGCGGGGCTCTACCGCGCAGCAATTGGCCGCAGCGTCCACGCGCCGATGCCCGGCGATATCCGCCGCGAGGGCGGGGCCGAGGCGGTTCGCCGCTCCTTGCGCTGGCTGGCCGGAGACCGCTCTGACGCGCAGGCCAGCGAAGGCGCCGCTCCTCGCGCAGCCTTCAATCTCACCACGCTCGCCATGCTCTGCGGCACGCCGCTTATGCCCGATCTTTCTGGCCACGTCGTGATGGTCGAGGAAGTCTCGGAGCATTTGTACGCGGTGGACCGGCTGTTCTTTCACGTCACCGCACATCTTCGCGGCATTGCCGGCCTGCGCCTCGGCCGGGTGGGTGACGTGCCGGAAAACGACGTTCCCTTTGGCGCTGACGAAGAGGCGATCGCCCGTGACTGGTGCGCGCGCACCGGCATTCCCTTCCTCGGTCGCGCCGATATCGGGCACGATGTTGATAACAAGATTGTCGCATTCGGGCTTGAGGCACCTCGCGCGAATCACTAGGCGCCCTTCTTCACAGCAGGAGTGTGTTGATGCGGGCATTCGTTTTTCCGGGGCAGGGCAGCCAGAAACTGGGGATGGGCGCGGAACTCGCCGCCGCCAGTGCTGCCGCGCGCGAGGTATTCGAGGAAGTCGATGATGCGCTGGGCCAGAAGCTCTTCGCGCTGATGACCGAGGGGCCGGAAGACGAACTGACGCTTACCGCCAATGCCCAGCCCGCGATCATGGCCAACGCCATCGCCGTGCTGCGCGTGCTGGAAAAGGAATGCGGCCTCGTCCTCACTGACAAGGCCCAGTTCGTCGCGGGTCACAGCCTTGGCGAATACACTGCACTCTGCGCCGCCGGGGCGTTCAACCTTGCCGATACGGCGCGTCTGCTCCGCCTGCGCGGTTCTGCCATGCAGGCCGCCGTGCCAGTGGGCGAAGGCGCGATGTGCGCGCTGCTCGGCGCCGAGATCGATCAAGCCGCCGCGCTCGCCGACGCCGCTGCCGAGGGGCAAGTCTGCACTGTCGCCAATGACAATGCACCCGGACAGGTCGTGCTCTCGGGTCACACCGCCGCCATCGAGCGCGCCATCGCCGGGGTGAAGGAACACGGCATCAAGCGCGGCATGCTGCTGCCCGTCTCCGCCCCCTTCCACTGCCCGCTGATGCAGCCGGCCGCCGACGCCATGGCTGAGGCGCTGGAGCGCACGCCCCCGGGCCCGCTGCGCATCACGCTGATGGCCAACGTCACCGCCGCCCCCGTGACTGACCCCGAAGCGGTTCGCCGCCTCCTCGTCGAGCAAGTCACCGGGCGCGTCCGCTGGCGCGAAAGCATGATCGCGCTTGGCGCTGCGGGCGTGGAGCACTTCGTCGAGCTCGGTGGCAAGGTCGTCGGCCCGATGATCACCCGCACCGTCGCTGACGTGGCGGTTGCCAGCGTGGTCGGCATGGCCGATATCCAAGCCTTCGCGAAGGAGCTCTAAGCCATGGAACACCGCCTCTTCGATCTCACTGGGATGACCGCCCTCGTCACCGGCGCTGCCGGCGGCATCGGTTCGGCGATCAGCCATGCGCTCGCCCGGCAGGGCGCGCGCCTTGCGCTTTCGGGCACTAATCCTTCCAAGCTGCGGTCCTTCCGCGAGGAACTGAACGACACCTACGGGCACGACCATGTCGAGATCACCTGCGATCTCTCCAACACCGAGCAGGTCGAGCATCTCGTGCCCGCAGCGATCGATACGCTCGGCAAGGTCGATATCCTCGTCAACAACGCCGGCATCACGCGCGATAACCTCGCGATGCGGATGAAGGACGAGGAGTGGGATGCGGTCATCAAGGTCAATCTCGAAGCTGCCTTCCGCCTCATGCGCGCCGCGTCGAAGCCGATGATGAAGGCGCGCTTCGGCCGCATCATCACCATCACCAGCGTCGTCGGTGCGACGGGCAATCCGGGGCAGGTCAACTATGCCGCCGCCAAGGCCGGCCTCGTCGGCATGTCGAAGAGCCTTGCGCAGGAACTCGCGACGCGCGGCATCACGGTGAACTGTGTCGCCCCCGGATTCATCCGCACCGCGATGACGGACGTCCTCCCCGATGCCCAGAAGGACGCGCTCAACGCGCGCATTCCGATGGGCCGCATGGGTGAGGGCGGTGATATCGGCGCCGCCGTCGCCTATCTCGCCAGCCGCGATGCGGGCTATGTCACCGGGCAGACGCTGCACGTGAATGGCGGCATGGCGATGCTCTCCTGATTGCCATGCGGGGCGCCGCGCTCCTGCTGGCGCTGGCCGCCATGCCCGTTTCAGCGCAGGCGCGCCCGCCCCAGGCGCTCGCCTGCGCTGTCATCGCCGCACCCGAGGGGCTCGACGCGCAGCTTGCGGACAGCATGCTCACCCTCGATGCCGAGCGCAGCAAGCCCGCGCTCGATACGCTCCACGCCCTCGTCGATCGCTGCGCGGCTGACCAGTTCCTTGGCGACAAGGAGCGCGAGGCCTACTTCAGCTACGTGCTAGGCCGCATGGCGCGTGACGGGTTGGATGGGCGGCTCAAGGGCGAAGGCATCCCGTCCGATCTGATCGACAAGGCGCTCGATATCGGCCCTGGCAACGCCAACAATCCTGCAACCCAAGTGACCCAGGGCGATCTGCGCCGCGTCGCCACCGCGCTCACCGAGGATGGCCGCGATCCGGCCAAGGTTACCCCCGTCGGATGGGGCCTGATTACCGCATGGATCGCCGCCACCGCGCAGATGTTCGACGCGCTGCGCGTGCTGGATTGAGCCTGCGGGCCGGACACGCCGTTTTCGCTGCATTTATGCACAGCTTCGCCGCCGCGGATGCGCCTTGCGCTTGCCCGCGGCGGGGCGCGCGTTAAGGAAGATGGTCCAGCAACAACCCGTTCCCTCGCGCGATTCCTTGGCGTGCGGGAATGCCAGCTAGAAGGCCCTGACCGGTCCTGCATGCGGACCGGCCCGGGCAGGGGACACGAGACGAGAATGAAGGCCACGATCGAACGCGCGACCTTGCTACGCTGCCTGTCCCACGTGCAATCGGTGGTGGAGCGGCGCAACACCATTCCGATCCTCTCGAACGTGCTGATCGAGGCGTCGCCCGATGGCTCGGTCCGTCTCATGGCGACCGATCTTGATCTCCAGATCATCGAGACGATGCCCGCGCGCGAGGTGGAGCGCCCCGGCGCGATCACCGTGTCCGCCCACCTCCTGTTCGATATCGCGCGCAAGTTGCCCGATGGCAGCCAGGTCAGCCTCGATGCTGCCGAAGGCCGCATGGTCGTCAAGGCCGGGCGCAGCCGCTTCCAGCTGCCCACGCTGCCGCGCGATGATTTCCCGGTGATCGTCGAGGGTGATCTGCCGACGAGCTTCGAAGTGCCCGCGCGCGTCCTTGCCGAGCTGATCGACCGCACGCGCTTCGCGATCTCGACCGAGGAAACCCGCTACTACCTCAACGGCATCTTCCTGCACGTTGCCGATGAAGCGCAGCCGGTGCTCAAGGCCGCCGCGACCGACGGCCACCGCCTTGCGCGCTACACCATACCCCGGCCCGATGGCGCGGAGGGCATGCCCGATGTGATCGTTCCGCGCAAATGCGTGGGCGAACTCAGGAAGCTCCTCGAAGACGTGCTCGATACTGCCGTCCTCGTTGACCTGTCCGCCAGCAAGGTGCGTTTCACCCTCGGCGGCGAACACGGTGTCGTCCTCACCAGCAAGCTGATTGACGGCACATTCCCCGATTACAGCCGCGTGATCCCCACTGGCAACGACAAGCTGCTCCGCCTCGATCCGCGCAGCTTCTTTGAAGGCGTGGACCGTGTCGCCACGATCGCCACCGAAAAGACCCGTGCGGTGAAGATGGCGCTTGAGAACGACAAGGTCACGCTCTCGGTCACCAGCCCGGAAAACGGCACCGCGGCGGAAGAAATCGCCGCCGAGTACCGCGCGGCGGGCTTCGAGATCGGCTTCAACGCCAATTATCTCAAGGATATCCTCAGCCAGATCGACGGCGACATGGTCGAGCTCCACCTCGCCGACGCCGGGGCGCCTACGCTGATCCGCAAGGATGACAAGTCGGCCGCGCTCTATGTGCTGATGCCGATGCGGGTGTGAGCCGGGCAGGCAGCTGCAGCTTGTCGCATTGGCGCAAACATTGCCGAGGCAAGCGATGAGCACTCCGTAGTTACACGGGATTGCCCCTTAGAGCATGCGCTGTCTTTGTATCGTAATATTGCTGGGTCGTTTTCTAATGAGGACAGACCCATGGAACCGAGCGATATTGCTGCCAAGCTTGCCTTCTTTTCGATCGGACAGGACGATCGCGTCCAGTTCCCCGCCATTGGCAAGGCTGTCGCGTCGGCGGGTCCCAAGGCGCTAGACGGCCTCTATGATCGCATTGCCGCGACGCCCGAGACGGCACGCCATTTTGCGTCGCGGGCTGCCATGGAGTCTGCGCGGATCAAGCAGATCGAGCATTGGCATGCGCTGTTCTCCGGTGGTGCCACGGCAGAATACTTCCAGCGCGCTGAGAAGGTCGGCAAGGTCCATGCCCGCATCGGCCTCTCGCCGCAGTGGTATATCGGCGCCTATGCAAGCGTCCTTGGCCCGATCATCGGGAAGATGGCCGGCCCCCTCGCGCGTGGACAGGCAAAGCGCATCGCCACGCTGGTCAAGATGGCGCTGCTCGACATGGAGATCGCGGTCGAGACCTACTTCGCCGTCGAGGAAGAGCGCCGCAGCGCGGTGATCGATGCGCTCGGCGCCGCGCTCCAGCGCATGACCGACGGCGATTTCGGCACCAAACTCGAACAGCTGCCGCCAGAGTTTGCTGCGATCCATCACAATTTCGAGACCATGCGCGCGCAGGTCGGCAGCGCGCTCGGCGATGTGGCGCAGACCTCTCACGCGGTCGACCTCGGCGCTCAGGAAATCCGCCAGGCCTCGGACGATCTGGCGCGCCGCACCGAACAGCAGGCTGCCAGCCTCGAGGAAGCTTCCGCCGCGATGACTTCGCTCGCCGCCAGCGTCGGTAGCACGGCGGGTGACGCCGCCCATCTCCACGATTCGGTGCAAGCCGCGCACGGCGACGCCCAGGCCGGCGGCAGTGTGGTCGAGGAAGCAGTCCATGCGATGACCGACATTCACGATTCCGCGCAGGAAATCGGCAAGATCATTGCTACGATCGATGGGATCGCGTTCCAGACCAATCTGCTGGCTCTGAATGCCGGGGTCGAGGCGGCGCGGGCGGGAGACGCGGGACGCGGCTTTGCCGTGGTCGCGAATGAAGTGCGGGCGCTCGCCCAGCGCTCCGCCGAAGCCGCACTCGATATCAAGACCCTGATCGGCCAGAGCTCGCTGCAGGTCGAGCGCGGCGTCGCACTGGTCGGCCAGACCGGTGATACTTTTGCGCGTATTGTCGGCAAGGTGGGCGAGATTGCCAGCCTTGCCAGCAACATTGCCTCCGCTGCCAGCGCGCAGGCCGCCAATATCGGCAACGTTCGCGAGACTGTTCGCGAACTTGATGTCATGACCCAGCAGAATGCGGCGATGGTGGAACAGGCGACGGCCGCCTCGCGCAACCTTGCTGGCGAGGCAGACCGCATGGCCGCGCTGGTCGGGCGCTTCGCGCTGGAGGATCGAAAGCCCCCTGGCGCACCCCTCCTCATGCAAGCGGCTTGATTTAATTCCTTAATCCGACTGATTTGGTCCACTCCGGGTTTTCCCCGAAGCCGAACGATCCATCATGGCAGGACTTTGCCAATACCAACGGGGGGCAATTCAACCCCCGGGGGGAGCCGCATGGATCACCAAGACGTCAGCCGCAAAGTCGCGTTCTTCAACATTGCAGAAGATGATACAGCTCGTTTTGCGGAAGCGGGCCGGCAGATCAAACGTCACGCACCGGCTGCGCTGGAACGGCTCTATCGCCAGATCGCGGCGACGCCTGAGACCGCCGGCTTCTTCTCTTCGCGCGCGATGATGGATCACGCCAAGGCCAAGCAGCTTGAGCACTGGGCGGAAATGTTCTCGCGCCGGGTCGATGCGCATACCTTCGAAAGCGGTGCCAAGATCGGCCATGTCCACTCGCGCATCGGGCTGGAACCGCAGTTCTACATCGGCGCCTATGCGGCTGTGCTCGATGAAGTCGTTGTCGCGATGTCGGGCGTGATGGGCCGCCGCCAGGCGCGGATCATCGGGACCCTGATCAAGATGGCCATGCTCGACATGGACATTGCGCTCTCGACCTACTTCGAGGCTGCCGAGAAGAAGGCGCGCGCGCTGGTGACCGAGACGCTTGGCACCGCGCTGCGCCGCATGGCCCAGGGCGATTTCTCGACGCCGCTCGAAGCACTCGGGCCCGGCTATGAAGAGGTTCATCACGATTTCGAGGAGATGCGCCGGAAGGTTGGCGAAACGCTGCTGCAGACCGGGGCGGCGTCAGAAGCGGTCGATGTGGGCGCGCGCGATATTCGCCAGGCTTCGCTCGATCTCTCCCGCCGGACCGAGCAGCAGGCCGCCAGCCTCGAACAGGCCTCAGCCGCAACCGCCAATCTTTCGGATTCCGTGGCGCGCACCGCCAAGGACGCAGCGCACATGCATGATTCGATCGCGCAGGCCCACACCGAGGCGCAGGCAGGCGGTGCGGTTGTCGAGGATGCCGTCGGCGCCATGCGCGATATTCGCGATTCCGCACAGGAGATCGGCCAGATCATCGCCCTGATCGACGGCATTGCCTTCCAGACCAACCTCCTCGCCCTCAACGCGGGCGTCGAAGCGGCGCGCGCCGGGGAGGCCGGGCGCGGCTTCGCCGTAGTTGCCAACGAAGTGCGGGCGCTGGCCCAACGCTCGGCTGATGCGGCACTCGATATCAAGAAGCTGATCAGCGAGAGCGCGAGCCAGGTCGAGCGCGGGGTCGAACTGGTCGGCCAGACCGGCGATACCTTTGCGCGTATCGTCAACAAGGTGGGCGAAGTGGCCGCGCTTGCCAGCACGATCGCCAGCGCGGCGAGCGAGCAGGCGACCAACATCAGCGACGTGCGCGAGACGGTGCGCGAACTCGACCGCATGACTCAGCAGAATGCCGCCATGGTCGAGGAAGCGAGCGCCGCGTCCAACAGCCTCGCAAGCGAAGCCGACCGCATGGCGAGCCTCGTCAGCTTCTTCAAACTGGAAAACGCGAACAAGCTGCATGTGCTGAAGCGCGCTGCCTGACCTTCAGGCAGCGCGCCCCAATGCAGCAGATGGCATCGCTTCAGATATCGACGACGATCTTGCCAAAGTGGGTGTTGCTCGCCTGATGCCGGAAGGCATCGGCGAGGCCCGCCAGCGGGAAGTGGCTGTCGATCACCGGCCTGATGCCATTGGCTTCCACCCCGGCAATCATGTCGAGCTGCATCGCGCGTGAGCCGACGGTCAGCCCCTGCACGCGCAGGTTCTTCGCCATCAGCAGCGCGGTCTGCACCGGCCCGGCAAAGCCCGCCAGCACACCGATCAGCGCGACATGGCCGCCCACGCGGCTCGCCATCATCGACTGATCCAGCGTGCCCGCGCCGCCGATTTCGACAACGCAGTCCACGCCTGCGCCGCCGGTCAGCTCAAGCGCCTTAACGCCCCAGGCCGGGACGTCCTTGTAGTTGATAAGCTCGTCTGCCCCGAGCGCGCGCATCCGCTCGAGCTTGGCATCGGATGAGCTGGTCGCGATGACTCGCGCGCCCGCCGCCTTGGCAAACTGGAGCGCAAAGACCGACACGCCGCCGGTGCCCTGAACCAGCACGGTCGAGCCGGGCTTGACCACACCGTCCACGAACAGCGCCCGCCACGCAGTCAGCCCCGCACACGTCAGGGTGGCCGCTTCGGCGGCGGAATAGCCCTTGGGCACGCGGGTAAACCAATTGGCTGAGGCGACGATTTCTTCGCGCGCATAGCCGTCGATCCCATCACCCGGCACTGTGGTGAAGGCGGTTGCGGGCGGGGTTCCGTCGTCCCAGTTGGTGAAGAAGGTCGACACGACGAGATCGCCGGGTGCGTAGCCAGTCACGCCTTCGCCCACCGCCACGACTTCGCCGGCGCCGTCCGACATCGGAATGCGCCCGGCGGGGGCGGGCAGCATGCCCGTGACCACCGCGAAGTCATGGAAATTGAGCGAGGAGGCGCGCAGCCGCACGCGGATCTCGCCGGGACCGGGATCGCCGCAATCGGGGAGCTGATCGAGATAGAGGCTGTCGAGGGTCGCCGGGGCGCCGATGCGGATCGCGGCATTGCTCATTCTGCGGCCTCCAGCATTTCGGCCTGTTGCGGCCCGCGCACCAGCACGCCGGGTACTGCACCCGTCCAGGTGCCGTTCTCGAAGGTCACTTCGCCGGACTTGATCGTGTAGAGATAGCCATCCGCCTTCTGCAGCAGCCGCTTGCCGCCCGCCGGGAGGTCAAACGCCAGCCACGGCTTGCCGAGCTTCAGCGCCTCCATGTCGATCACGTTGAGGTCGGCGAGCGCGCCCGGCGCGATCACGCCGCGGTCGTTCATGCCATAGAGCCGCGCGGTATCGTGGCACTGGCGCTTCACCGCCTGCTCGAGGCTGAGCCGCTGCCCGCGCTTGCGATCGCGCACCCAGTGCTGGAGCATGAAGGTGGGCGAGGCCGCATCACAGATCGTGCCGCAATGCGCGCCGCCGTCCGAAAGCGAGTTCACGCAGTCGTCGCGCGCCTGCAGTTCCTCGAGGAAATCGAGGTTGCCATCGGCATAGTTGAGGATCGGCAGGTAGATGAAGCCGGTGCCCTCATCCGCCAGCATCAGGTCGTAGGCATAGCTCTCCGCCGAAACGCCCTTGGCCGCCGCGCGCGCGGCGATGCTCGCCTCGGCTTGGGGCTCGTAATCGAACTCGCCGTCCATCTCGTACTGGTTGGCCCAACCTTCGCCGATCACGCGGTAGAGGTGGACGATGTCGGTATCGGGGTAGACGTTCTTCTCCGAGAGGATGATGTTCTTGAACACCGGATCGGCGAGGTGGATGAGCTGGTCTTCCCACGGCATCGCCGCAAGCGCGGCCCAGGTCGGCCGGAACATGAAGGGATGTACCGTCCCGCGCCAGTTCATCACGATGCCGTTGCCGCGCAGCGCGATCTGCGCGACGATGTTGGCGCCTGCCGCGTTCTGGCGGGTCATTTCCTCGATCTGCTCCGAAAGCGGCAGCTCCTTGGCGATCGACTGCAGTGCCGCGAAGGTGACGGGAAGGCCGGTTTCGCGGCTGAGTGCGCCCATCCAGCCGAACTCGTCCCACTCGCGCTTCATGTCGCTGGCGATCTCGAACACGCCGTGGCCGACGCGGCCCATCGCGCGGCCGATGCGGATGAGTTCGTCTGCCGTCGCGGTGGTGCCGGGGACAACTTCACCATCTTTACTCTTATGGATGATCGTGCGGCTGCTGGAGAAGCCGAGAGCGCCGGCGCGGACCCCGTCCTCTACAATTTTCGCCATCTTTTCAATATCTTCATCGGTCGGAATAGCGCCTGGCTGTTCGCGATCACCCAGCACATAGGCGCGCACCGCGCCGTGCGGAACCTGCGTGGCGACGTCGACGCTGCGGGGCAGGCGCTCCAGCGCATCGAGGTATTCGGGGAAGGTTTCCCAGTCCCACTTGAGCCCTTCGGCCAGCGCAGTGCCCGGGATATCCTCGACGCCCTCCATCAGGCCGATCAGCCATTCATGCCGGTCCGGCGCCGCAGGCGCGAAACCCACGCCGCAGTTGCCCATCACCACCGTCGTCACGCCGTGCCACGAACTTGGCGCCATTTCCTGATCCCAGGTCGCCTGCCCATCGTAATGCGTGTGGATGTCGACCCAGCCCGGCGCGACGACCTTGCCGCCTGCGTCGATCTCGCGCTTTGCCGCGCCCGACACCTTGCCAACGGCGGCGATCAGACCGCCCTGCACGGCAACATCGCCGGTAAAACGCGGACGGCCTGTACCATCAACGATGGTACCTCCCCGTACGATGAGGTCATAGGTCGGCATCTTTCGGCTCCTCTATCCCCGCGCGGCCGACTCATCGCGGGAGGCCGTCGCGTTTAACTGCCCGATTAAGTCAGAGGATCACGCTGCGGTCAACGCCTGCTTGGGGCCGCGTTACGCGTCGAGAAACCCGGTCAGCTTCTCGATGAAGGCATCCGGACGCGCCAGCATGAACAAGTGCCCGCCGCCCACGGTCATTTCCAACGTGCTGCCGGGAATGGCGTTGTGGAGGAAATGGGCGTTCGCGGGCGGGACCAGCTGGTCGTCTTCATCGCCCATCACCATGACCGGCATGCTCAGCAGCGGCAGAAACGGCGCGCTGCTCCAACCGGCAAACGCGGCGAGCTGACAGCTCCAGCCGAGCGGGGAAGGGGCCGTGGCAGCATTGAGCGAAACTCGGTCCGCGCCGCCGCCGTTGTAGAACATGGCAAGGTTGCGGCGCAGCGTCTTCTCGACAGAATATTCCATCGGATCAAGCATCTGGCCCAGCAGCGAGGTGTTGCCCGGGATCATCGTGCCGCCCGCTGAAGTTGCCGCCAGCACCAGCTTGCCGGTGCGCGCGCGGTGCTGGAAGGCGAACTGCTGCACCACTGCGCCGCCCCAGCTGATGCCAAGCAGGTCCACGCTATCGATCCGCAGCCTATCGAGCAGCGCGGCCAGTGTGAGCGCCATATGCGGAATCGTGTAGGGAAAGATCGGATCGGGCGACTGGCCAATGCCGGGCATGTCGAAGCTGATGATCCTGCGGTCCGGCAGGCGGCTCGCCATCGGCTCGAGCATTTCCATGTTCATGCCGATGCCGCTGAGGATCACCAGCGGCCGCAGCGCAGGCCGCGCGGACGCGCCACGCGTTGCCGGCTGGGCATGCCGCGCGCCTTGCACGTGCCACTGCCCGACCCGAAGGCGCCGTCCGGCAACGCCGATCATCGAAAAGCTGGCAGTCGTTGCCACGCGAAATCCCCGGGTAATCTGGTAAAACAACGGATCGGCGCCGCCCCTAGCATCTGGGCAAGACCAGTGAAAGCAAACCTAAGGAAATCTGCGGAAAAAAGGTCCGATCTGGGCGCGCGCTTAACGGTTTCTCAAAGCAGTTAAGCGCAATTGACGTTTGATGACCGAAACGCCCGGGGACAATGCCGCATCGCAGGCCGCACCGACGCGCGTCGCGCGCGATTTCGCGCGGACGCAGCGGCGCCGCGAGCGTTTGCCGACGGCGGCGATCAACCGTGCGGACGTGGCCGGCGCGGCGTTCCTCTTCGGCACCGGCCCCGGCCGGGGGCTGATCGCCCGCGAATGGCCGCACATGGCCTTGCCGATGGTGCTTGGCGTCTTCGGCCTTAGCATTGCCAACTTTACCATCCGCCCGATCATTGCGCCGCTCCTTGCGCTACTGGCGTCGGCGCTGCTGTTTGTCGCACGCTTCACCTCGACCTACGAGGAAAGGCGCGAACACTCGACCGCCGTGCGCATGGCGCTGATGGGCGCCTCGATCGGTATTCCCCTCTTTATCTTTGGTTACGCGATCGGCCTGTGGGCGAACAGCGGCACGGTCCCGTGGGTTCAGGCGCTGGCGCTGCTCGTCACCATTTCGCTGCTCGCAACGGTTACCGAATCGGGCCGCCTGGCCGGCATGCTCACCGCCGAAGTCGCGTTGTGGTCCGGCGTCACCTGGGTAACGAACACGGCCGGCGGCATCCTCTCGCTGGTAATCGGTGCGGTGATTGCGGTCGCGGCCTATCTGCGCCAGCGCGAGATCGACCAGAAGGTGCGGCTCGCGGTCGAGGAAGGCGTGCGCATCCAGACCCGCGCCGAAGAGATCCTGGCCGATTACGAGGAGACCGGGCAGGGCTGGTTCTGGGAAACCGACCGCCGCGGCCTCATCACCTACATTTCCCGCCCGGTTGCCGAAGTGTTGGGCAAGAAGGTCGAGGACTGCCTCGGGCGCCCCTTTGCCGAACTGTTCAACCTCTCGGAGAAATCGGGCGAGGGCGAACGGACGCTCGCCTTCCATCTCTCCGCCCGTTCCAGCTTCAGCGAACTGGCGGTGCGCGCGGCGGTCTATGACGAGGAGCGCTGGTGGTCGGTCACCGGTCGCCCGACCTACGATGCCTTCAACAATTTTCAGGGCTTCCGCGGCTCGGGCACCGATCTCACCGAAAAGCGCCGCTCGCAGGAGCACGCCTCGCGCCTGGCCCATTTCGATTCGCTGACCGGCCTCTCCAATCGCTTCCAGATGTCCCAGACTCTGGAGAAGATCCTTACCGCGCCGAGCGAGCAGCACCGCGCCTGCGCCGTGTTCCTGCTCGACCTTGATCGCTTCAAGCAGGTCAATGATACGCTCGGCCATCCGGCCGGCGATGCCCTCCTCAAGCAGGTGGCACAGCGCCTCGAGCGCGTGATCGGCACCGTCGGCCGCGTCGGGCGGCTCGGTGGCGACGAGTTCCAGGTCATCCTTGCCGGCAAGATCGCGCGCGAGCAGCTTGGCCATCTCGCCGAGCGGATCATCGAACAGCTCAGTCAGGCCTATTCGATCGAAGGCAGCCGCGTGATGATCGGTGCCTCACTCGGCATCGCGCTTGCGCCCGACGATGGCGTGACCAGCGAGGCGCTGATCCGCAACGCCGACCTTGCGCTTTATGCCGCCAAGGATGCCGGGCGCGGCCGCTACCACTTCTACGCGGCTGATCTCCACAGCGATGCCGAGGAGCGCCGCCAGCTCGAGGAAGACCTGCGCGACGCGATCACCCACGGCAATCTCGAGCTCTATTACCAGCCCGTCGTGCAGACCGCGACAGAGCGGATCACCGGCTTCGAGGCGCTGCTGCGCTGGAACCATCCGCAGCACGGCTTCATCTCGCCGGCCAAGTTCGTGCCGATCGCGGAGGATGCCGGGCTGATCGTCTCGATCGGCGAATGGGCGCTGCGCACCGCCTGCCAGGACCTTGCCAAATGGTCGGACGATGTGCGCGTCGCGGTCAACGTCTCGCCGCTGCAGTTCGCCAATCCGGCGCTGCCCTCGATGGTCACCAGCGCGCTGGCTTCGGCCGGTGTCGATCCCGACCGGCTGGAGCTCGAGATCACCGAAAGCGTCTTCCTCGGCGATGACCAGGCGACCGAGGCCATGTTCCGCGCGCTCAAGGGCATTGGCGTGCGCCTTGCGCTCGATGATTTCGGCACCGGCTATTCCTCGCTGGGCTATCTGAAGCGTGCGCCGTTCGACAAGATCAAGATCGACCAGTCCTTCGTGCGCGGCGCGACGCAGCCCGGCAGCCGCAACGGCGCGATCATTTCCTCGATCGTCAGCCTTGCCGAAGCGCTCGGCATGGAAACCACCGCGGAAGGCGTGGAAACGCTCGACGAGCTCGATCTCGTGCGCATGCTCGGCTGCAGCCACGTGCAGGGCTATATCTACGAACGCCCGCTCTCCGCGCCGGCCACGCTTTCGCGCCTTGGCACAGGTCTCATGGCCATCGCCCGCGGTCCGCGCTCGGCCCGCGCCTCGCGCCAGGCCATGCTGCGCCGCGTGGTGCTCGATCACGGCGGCCACCGCTACAACGGCACGGTGCGCAACATGTCGCTGACTGGCGCACTGATCGAAGGGCTGTGGAACGTCCCGCCCGGTACGATCTTCCGCATCCAGCTCTCGGACGGCCACACCGTGACGGCAACCTGCCGCTGGGCGAGCGATGATCGCATGGGTGTCGAATTCTCGCAGCCCTTGCGCCTCGACGAGGATGGCCGCATCGCCGCCGTCGCGATCAGGTCGACCTTGGCGCCGCTCCCCGATCCGCTCGCCAATCAGCGCAAGGTGGGGTGAAGGCCAGAGCCAGGACCTAGCCGCCTTTGCCGAAGATCCTGCCCAGCAGCTTGCTCCCGGTTCCCAGCGGATTGCGCCGGATCTCGCGCTCCTGTTCGCCGAGATAGAGAAACACCCCGTCGCTTGCCTTTTCGGTGACATAGCCGGTCAGGTCCCGCGCGCCGAACTGCCCGGCGATGAGGCTGTTCTGCGCGCTGAACCGGTCGAGCGCCTGAAACGCCTTTACCCCCGAGAGCGACTTCGACACGACCGGTGTCATCGCCTGCTGCAGGTCCGGCCCCATCGTGCGGCGGAAATAGTCGGTGGCGGAAGTGTCGCCGCCTGTCACGATCCCGAGCGCGTCGGTCACCGTCATCCGCGTGATCGCGGTTTTGAGCAGCGGCAGCGCCTTGCCTACCGCGCCTTCCGCCGCCGCGTTGAGCTTGGCCGACAGCCCGCCGCCCACCCCGGCGCGGTCGAGTGTCGAAAACAGCCCGTTCAGCTTGCCCAGCGGCCCCGGCAGACCGATCCGCACGCGCGGATCATCCGCAAATCCGCCAGGCCTGCCCAGCTGCGCCACAACCCGCTCCGCCGCCTTGCCCAGCGCGAGCTTGAGCCCGCTGGAGGCCTCGGAGTTGGTCACGCCGGGCGGCGGGGCGGTGGTCGGCGCGGAGGGCGCGGCCGTGCCCGAGCTCAGGATGCGCCCAAGCAGGGCGCCGGCATCCTGCGCCGATTGCGCCGAGGCCGTTCCCGCAGCCAGCGCCGCGGCGGTTGCTCCCAGCCAGACTGTCTTCGTGCGCACGGCCATCATCCCCAGCTTTTGCCCATGCTGCAGTCTGCGCTGCCGTGCCGTGCTCGGCAAGGGCATTGCCAGCCGTTTCGGGACGAAGGGGCAGGCTAATCAAAATGGCAATGGCGATGCCTTCGCCCGCCACCTAGCCACGGGTGTCGACCACCCGCCACGGAGCCTTTCGATGCCGCACACCAACCGCCGCGTCTTCATCCGGCAATACCGCGAAGGGATGCCGCAGCCTGAAGATTTCGGGATCGAGGATCTCGAGATCACCGAGGTGCCCGCCGGGCATGTGGTCGTGAAAGTCGATACCCTTTCGATGGACGCGTGGATCCGCACGACCCTGACACCGGGCAGTTTCCACGAGACCGCGCCGCTTGGTTCGACGATCCGCGCGCTTGGCGTGGGGCAGGTGGTGGAGAGCGCCGATCCCGCGCTCTCGGTGGGGGACTGGGTCTACGGGATGCTTGCCGCGCAGACCCATGCGCTGGTGCCTGCTGCGGCGATGACCCGGCTCGATCTCTCGAACAGCCTGAAGCCCGCTGACTATGTCGGCCCGCTCGGCCTCACCACCGGCCTCACCGCCTGGGTCGGTCTGATCGCGGTGGCAGACGTCAAGGCGGGCGATACCGTGCTGGTATCGGGCGCGGCGGGCGCCGTCGGCTCGATGGTGGTCATGCTTGCCAAGGCGCGCGGGGGCCGGGTGATCGGCATTGCCGGCGGGCCGGACAAGTGCCGCTACCTCACGGGCAAGCTCGGTGCGGATGTCGCCATCGACTACAAGAACGCTGATCTGGCTGCCGAAGTGGCTGCGGCGGCGCCTGCCGGGATCGACGTGTTCTTCGACAATGTCGGCGGCGAAATCCTCGACGTCGCGCTTGCAAACCTTGCGCCGGCGGATGCGCGCATCGCGATCTGCGGCGCGATCTCGCAGTATTCCGATCTCGGCAATGTGCGCGGCCCCAGAAATTACCTCAAGCTTGCCGAGCGCAATGCCACGATGCGCGGCTTCGTCGTCACCCACCACGCCGCGCGCTTCCCGGAGGCTAAGGCAGAGATTGCCGCGCTGATGCAGGAGGGCAAGATCGATCTGCCCGAGCACGTTGTGGACGGCATCGACCATTTCGCCGAAGCGCTGCTGCTGCTCTTCGCGGGCGGCCACACCGGCAACATGCTGGTGCGGCCCTGATCGCTCACTCCTGCGCGGCGTAGACCTTCACCAGATCGTGGAGGAAATCGCGCGCGCGGTAGGCCCCTTCCACCGAGTGCCGTTCGTTGAGGCCGTGGAGTCCGTTGCCGTCCGGTTCGAGGAGCGGACCCGGCACCCCGTAAGTGGGGATGCCCAGCGGGCCGAGGTACGTCGCATCGGTCGCGCCGGTCATCATCGCGGGAACCAGCGGCACACCCGGATAATGGCGCGCGACGAGTTTCTCCGCCGGACCCATGATGCGCGGATCGAGCGGCGGCGGGACGGCGAGCGGTCGCACGCGGCCGACCGGGGTAACGGTCATGCGCGGATCGCCGATCGCCTCGATCAGCGCGGCGCGGGTGGTGTCACCATCTTCGCCCGGCACGATCCGGCAATTGATATTGGCCTTGGCGCGCTGGGGCAGGGCGTTTGCCGCGTGGCCGCCTTCCAGCAGCGTGGCAACGCAGGTGGTGCGCAGCATGGAATTCAGCGTGCGGTCGCTGGCCACGAGCCGCTCCGCCTCGCGGTCTGCCGGATCGGCAGCAAGGCGGACCATCGCCGCCCCCAGCGCATCCGTGCGCGCGGCGCCGACCTTGGCGAAGTAGGTGCGCGTCGTATCGTTGAAGTGCACCGGGAATTTCAGCGCCCGCACGCGCGCCAGCGCGTCCGACAGTTCGTAGATCGCGTTGTCGTCCACCGGGATCGAGCTGTGCCCGCCGGGATTGGTCGCCTGCAGCTCGAAGTTGCGGTTGGCTTTCTCAGCCGTCTGCATCGATTGGCTCAGCACCTTGCCGTGCGCATCGGTCGCTCCGTTGCCGCCTTCGTTGAGTGCGAACGCGGCGGCGATCAGATCGGGCCGGTTTTCGGCGAGCCATTTGGCGCCGTTCATCCGCGCGCCCGATTCCTCGCCGCAGGTGAGCGCCAGCTTGATCGTGCGCTTCGGCTTGAAGCCTTCGGCCTTGAACCGGATCAGCGTGTCGATCCAGATCGCATCGAGCATCTTCATGTCGGACGTGCCGCGCCCGTAGAAGTAGCCGCCCTCCTCGATGAACTGGAAGGGACCCCGCACCCAGTCCTCGGCCCTCGCGTTGACCACGTCGATATGGCCGAGCAGCAGCATCGGCTTTGCCTTGGCCGAAGTGCCGGGCACGGTGACGACCAGTCCGCCGTCGAGCGGAAAGGCAGGGTCCTGAAACGCGGCGAGCTGATCCTCGGCAAAGCCTGCGGCGCGGAAGCGGGCCGCGATCTTGCCCGCCAGCGCGGTACAACTGCCGGTGGCGACCGAGGTGTCGGTCTCGACGAGCTCGCGGAACAGGTCGCGGAAGGCGAGCTGGCCAGCGCTCGGCGCTGGAGCACCTGCGGTTTCTGCCGCGTGCGCGCCGACGGGGGTTAGTGTGAGCGCCAATGGGGCGAGCGCCAATGCGGCGGCGAGAACGGTCCTTGTCGTCACGGATGCAATCTCCGGCTGGCGCTTCTGACAGACGCTTAGTTCCACCATGTCGGGCTCAAGTCCATGCCTATCGCCCTGTGACGGAACGGTGCGATCCTGGAAGGCTGTGCGTGTTTGTCGCTACGCAAAGGCCCTGTAATCGCAGCGTCATCGCGGCTAACTAATCCCTCGGGGACCCTATGGGGAAGGCTGCGAAGATGGACAGGTGGACTTGGGCGGGCGGTGCGTCCCTGCTGGCTTTCGCATCGGTGGCGCACGTGCATGCGCAAGTGCTCGCCGGACCGCCACCTTCGGAAGATTCCACCGCCACCGGCGCGCCCGGCGAGATCGTTGTGACCGCGCAGAAGCGTGCGCAGAAGCTTCAGGACGTGCCGCTCTCGATCGTCGCGCTCAATACCGAAGCGCTCGCGACGCGCAACGTGCGCACCTTCAACGATTACGCCAAGTTCCTGCCCAGCGTCTCCTATTCTAGCTACGGCCCGGGCCAGGCCGAAGTCTATTTTCGCGGGCTCTCCAACGGCAACCGGCTTTCGACCGGATCGCTGCCCACGGTCGGCGTCTATCTCGACGAGCAGCCCGTCACCACCATCGGCACGACGCTCGACGTCCACATCTACGATATCGCGCGGGTCGAGGCGCTGGCGGGGCCGCAGGGCACGCTGTTCGGTGCGAGCAGCGAGGCGGGCACCTTGCGCATCATCACCAACAAGCCCGATACCAAGGCGTTCTCGGGCTCGGTCGATCTCACCGCCAACAAGGTGGCACACGGCATGCCCGGCGGCATCGCCGAAAGCTATCTCAACATCCCGCTATCGAGCCACGCGGCGCTGCGCGTGGTCGGCTTCTATCAGTATGACGGCGGCTATATCGACAATGTGCGCGCGCCGAAGGGCGTGACCTATCCAACCTCGGGCGCGGTGCGCGACAACCGCAAGCTCGTCGGCAAGGATCAGAACTCGGTCGAGGCCTATGGCGGGCGGGCGGCGCTCAAGGTCGATCTCGATGACAACTGGACCGCGACCGCCGGCGTGATGGGCCAGCGCCAGACCTCCAACGGCAACTTCGCGTTCAAGCCCTCGGTCGGCGATCTCAAGACCACGCGCTTCTTTCCCGAGGCACAGAAGGACGAGTGGTATCAGGCCAGCCTCGCGATCGAGGGCAAGCTCGGCTCGTTCGACCTCACCTACGCGGGCGCCTATTTCGAGCGCAAGGCGGCCTATACGTCCGACTATTCGGACTACGCCTATCTCTATGACAGCTACTATGCCAGCACGCCGGACTATTTCGGCAACAATTTCAAGGACAACGCTGGCCGGCTGATCAACCCCGCGCAGATCGTCAGCCAGGACGAGCGCTTCACCAAGCAGAGCCACGAGCTGCGCATCGCCTCACCCGCGACCGACCGGCTGCGGATCGTGGCGGGACTGTTCTACCAGCGCCAGACCAACAATTGGCGCAACCTCTATACCGTGCCGAACCTTGCCGATGCGCAGTCCGTCACCGGGCTGCCGGGAGTGAACTACGCCAACATCCAGTTCCGCACCGACCGCGACTACGCCGCCTTTGCCGAGGCCGCGTTCGATATCGTGCCGACGCTCACGCTCACCGGGGGCCTGCGCGCCTACAAGTACGACAACAACGTGATCGGCTTCTTCGGCTTCAACGGGACGCGCAGCGCGGTGGGCGAGGCGCTGTGCTTTCCCGGCACCGTGGGCGCCTATGGAACGCAGCGCCCCTGCGACAACATCAACACCAAGGCGACGGGCTCTGGCGTGCGGCACAAGCTGAACCTCAGCTGGAAGGCGGCGCCGGGCAAGCTGCTCTATGCCACATGGTCCACCGGCTTCCGCCCGGGCGGCATCAACCGCCGCCCCACGGCGCCGCCTTATGCGGTCGAGACGCTTACCAACTACGAAGTGGGCTGGAAGACGAGCTGGCTGGGCGGCAAGGTCCTGTTCAACGGCGCGCTGTTCCTCGAAAAGCTCAATCAGGCGCAGTTCGCGGTGACCAGCGACCAGAACGGGATCACCGATATCGTCAACGCCGGCCGCGCGCGCTCGAAAGGGATCGAGGCGGATCTCACCGTCATGCCGATGCGCGGACTCTCCTTCCAGGCTTCGGGCACGCTGGTGGATGCGGAAATTACCACCGACTTGTGCAAGTACACCAATGCCGCGTTCGATTGCACGATCCCGAGCGCCTCGGGCAATCCGAACGAACTGCGCGCGCCCGCCGGCACGCGCTTTGCCGGCAGCCCGCGTTTCAAGCTTTCGGCGATGACGCGCTACGAGTTCAGCCTCGGCAAGCTCGATGCCTTCATGCAGGCCGCCGCCTTCCACCAATCGAGCGTCAGCTCCTCGCTCGATGTCGCGGAGGCGCGGCTGATCGGCCACCAGCCGACCTACACCACGGTAGACCTTTCGGCGGGTGTGAGCCGCGAGACCTGGTCTGCCTCGCTCACGGTCGAAAACGTGGGCGACAAGCGCGCGCAGCAGAGCCGCAGCGTGACCTGCTCGATCTCGATTTGCGGCCCCGGATCGATCGTGGTCTACCCGCTGCGCCCCCGCTTCGTGAGCCTGCGCCTTGGCCGGCGCTTCTGATGGGAGACAAGGGAATGAACCGTTTGCTGATGGCGCTCGCGCTGCTGCTGCTTGCCCCCGCAATGGCCCCCGCGATGGCTCGCGCCGAGGCGCCCACGGCGGACCAGCGCCTGATCCTTGTCACCATGGACGGCACGCGCTGGCAGGAGGTGTTCCGCGGGGCCGACAAGGCGCTGGTGGCAGAGCCGAAGTTCACCCATCCCGACTGGAAGGAGACCGTCGAGAAGGCATGGGACACCGGGCCGGGGGTCATGCCGTTTCTGCACAGCCTGCCCGCACAGGGCGGCGTGCTCCACGGCAACCGCGATACCGGCCAGTGCATGCGCGTCACCAATCCGATGTGGTTCTCCTATCCCGGCTACAACGAACTGCTGACCGGCCGTCCCGATCCCGCGATCACAACCAACGACAAGACCTGGAACCGCAACACGACCTTCCTCGAATGGCTCAATCGCCGTCCGGGCTTTGCCGGGAAAGTGCGCATGTACGGCACCTGGGATGTGTTTCCCTATATCATCAACGACAAGCGCAGCGGCGTTCCGGTGAATGGTGAAGCGCCCGGCGCGCTGCCGACCGAAACCCGCACGATGCGCATGGCGCAGGATGCGCTGCGCTCGGCCGCCGACATGCGCGTGCTCTATGTCGCGCTCGGCGATACCGACGAGTTTGCGCACGAGGGCGACTATGCGCAGTATCTCGCTTCGATGAACCGCGACGACGACTTCATCGCCGAACTCTGGCGCATGGCGCAGGCGGACCCGGCATGGCGCGGGCGCACGACACTGATGGTCACCACCGACCATGGCCGCGGGGCCAGGCCCGGCGCCTACTGGACTGAGCATGGCAGCGCCGCGGCATGGAAACTGGCGCCGCAGGACTACACGATTGCCGATCCCGAAGGCTTCACCGGCTCTGACGCGATCTGGTTCGCCGCCATCGGCCCCGGCGTCCATCCCGCGCCGCAACTCCCGCTCAAGACCGCCTGCCTCACCCAGAGCCAGATCGCCGCCAGCGCACTTGCTGCGCTGGGCGAGGACTGGCGCGCGTTCGATGCCGGGGCAGGGGCCCCGCTGCCGTTCTTCGCGGGGCGCTGACGCCGGTTACTTCTTGCGCACCCACTTGAGGTCGTAGTCGGTCGTCCACGTGGCCCCGCCGTCGTTGCTGCCGATGGCGAGTTCGCGCACCGTGCCGTCGGGCATGGCATAGAGCGTCCAGTGCCGCAGCCGCACCCGCTTCTCGCCATTGGGGCCATCCGGCAGCGGCTTCTCGGTGACGTAACGCATCTCGCCGGGCTTCACGAGATTGCCGCGAAACACGGTCGCCGCGCCGTCATCGGTGGCCCAGGTATAGCCCCATGAGCCGAGCAGCCGCGAATAGTTGAACAGGCCGATGCCGTTGCCGGTGGGGTGGCCGTCGGTCTTCTTCCAATGCTCCTCGATCGCGCAATCGTTGAGGATCAGCGTCATCGTCACTTCGTCGGTCTTCGTGGTCCCGGTATAGACGTCCCAGCTGCCGACGGTGAAATCGAGCTCGCGGAACTTGGGATCATTCTTGCAGGTATCGGCGGTCTGCGCGGCCGCGGGTGCGGCTAGGGCAACGAGGGTGGCGGCAAGCAGCGGACGAAGCATCGGCGGTCTCCTGTCGAAGTCTGCGCGATGAGGCCGCAATTTCGGCGATTGCGCAAGGCCACTTTGCGATTACAAATCATGGCAAGGCGCCGGACAGGATTGGGGGACGCAGGCATGGGCGAATGGTCGGACAAGGAACTCGGACTCCATTTGCCGATCGCGCGGCGTGACTTCATCGGCGGCGTCGCGGCAGGCGCGGCTCTGGCGGCGGCGCCCAAGGCGATGGCTGAGGCGGCATCGGCAACCCCTGCCGGCTCTGCTGATTATCCCCCGTCGCTCACCGGCCTGCGCGGCCAGTATCCCGGCTCGTTCGAGGCCGCCCACATGGCGCGCGACGGCGATTTCGCCGGGTCCCTCGCGGCGGACGACAGCGGCGAGCACTATGATCTCGTCATCGTCGGCGGCGGCATCTCGGGCCTCGCGGCGGCGTACTTCTACCGGCAGGCGCTGGGCGATGATCGCAAGATCCTGATCCTCGACAACCACGACGATTTCGGCGGCCACGCCAAGCGCAACGAGTTCACCTACGAAGGCCGCAAGATCCTGGCCTACGGCGGCACGATGAGCATCGAATCGCCGTTCCCCTACAGCTTCACCTCTAAGAAGCTGCTGGCAGACCTCGGCGTCGATCTCTCCAGCTACCACCGCTACGAAACCAAGGCCTACGATGGCCTCGGCTCAGCGACCTTCTTCGACAAGGAGCACTTCCTTGCGGACAAGCTCGTCACCGGTACCGGCACCAAGCCCTGGCCGCAGTTCTTTGCCGAAGCCCCGCTTACGGGCGCGGTGCGCGCCGATCTCACCCGGCTCTACACCGAGAAGAAGAACTACCTGCCGGACCTCACGCCCGAGGCGCGCGCCGAATACCTGCGCCACATCAGCTATCAGGATTACCTCGTGAAGCACGCGGGCGTGCTGCCGCAAAGCCTGCCGTTCTTCTTCGGCCACTACTTCCGCAACAACAAGCGTGTCGATACGCTCCCCGCGTGGGAAGCTGCGCTCGGCGGGCGGATGCCGGGCTTTGCGGGCATGGACCTTCCGCAGCAGATCACCGCCGAAGCGCAGCATTTCCACTGGCCGGACGGCAACGCCACTGTCGCCCGCCTGCTCGTCAGCCGGCTGGTGCCGGGCGTTTTCCCGTCTGACAAGCTCGATCAGGAAAGCGTCGTCCTCGCGCCTGCACGCTACGCTGCGCTCGACAATCCGGCGAACCCCACGCGCATCCGCCTCTCCAGCATGGTCATCCGCGCCGAACATATCGGCAAGCCTGCGCGGCAGACCGAGAAGGCGGTGCGCATCGTCTATGTGAAGGATGGCAAGCGCGTCGCGGTTACCGGGGCCAACTGCATCATGGCCTGCTTCAACATGGTGATCCCGTTCATCGTCCCCGATCTGCCGGCCGCGCAGAAGGAGGCGCTGCACTACGCGTCCAAGGTGCCGATGCAGTACACCAACGTGCTGCTCAAGAACTGGCGCCCCTGGGCCAAGCTCGGCGTCAAGTCGATCGGTGCGCCCAACGGCTACCATATCGGCGCCTCGCTCGATTATCCGATGGACATCGGTGGCTACAAGAGCGCGCTCACGCCCGATGAGCCGGTGGTGATCCACATGACCCGCAACCCCAACCAGCCCGGCCTCCCGCGCAAGGAGCAGAACCGCCTCGGCCGCGCCGCTATGCTGGCGGAGGATTACACCACCATCGAGCGCGAGATCCGCAGCCAGCTCCAGCGCATGCTTGGCGGCGCCGGCTTCAACGCCGCGCGTGATATCGCCGCGATCACCGTCAACCGCTGGCCGCACGGCTATGCCTATACTTACGACACGCTCGGCGATCCCGATGTGCCCGATGAACTGCGCCCCCACGTGATCGGTCGCCAGACCTTCGGCCGGATCGCCATCGCCAATGCCGATGCGGCGGGCAGCGCCTTCACCAACACCGCGATCGACATGGGCGAACGCGCGGTGCAGGAATGCCTCATCAGCCGCGGGCTGATCTGACGCGATGATCGAACTTTACCATTGCCGCGATGCGCGCTCGTTCCGCGCGCTCTGGGCGCTCGAGGAGCTGGGGCTGCCCTATACGCTCCACACGATGCCGTTCCCGCCGCGCGTCCGCGTGCCGGAATACCTCGAGCAGAACCCGCTCGGCACGATCCCGCTGCTCGTCGACGGCACCACGCGCATGACCGAGTCCAGCGCCATCCCGCAGTATCTGGCAACGCGTTACGGCCCGACCCCTCTGGCGGTATCGCCGGAGGAAGCGGACTACGGCCTCTGGCTGGACTGGATGCACCGCAGCGAGGCGACGCTCACGTTCCCGCAGACCATCGTCCTGCGCTACACCCGCCTCGAACCCGAAGATCGCCGGCTGCAGCAGGCCGCCGACGATTACACCCAGTGGTTCTTCTCGCGCCTCAAGCACCTCACCCGCGCCCTTGAAGACGGCCGCGAATGGCTCTGCGCCGGCCGCTTCACCACAGCGGACATCTGCACCGCCTACGCACTCCTCCTCGCGAAGGACCTCGGGCTCGACTACAAGTTCAGCCCAGAGATCGCCGCCTACTGGGAACGGGCGAGCACGCGGCCCGCGTTCCTCGCGGCCAAGGCGGCGCAGTCCGCCTGAATCAGTGCCGCGCCGGTAGCTCGATCACCCCGTCTACAGCGCGCCATTCCGCCGGGCGGATCAACTGGTCGTGCGCGATCCGCACCGAATGGATGCGTGCATCGATCTCTCGCCGCCAGAACGCGAGGAAATCGAACAGCACCGGAAAATCGGGCGCCTCGTCGTAATCCTGCCAGGCATAGAGCTGGAGTAGCGAGGGGTAATCGGGCCGATAGTAGACGATTTCGGCCGTCGTCAGGCCGTAGCCGAGAAGGCGGAGGCGCAGGTCATGGTCGGGGCTGGGCACAGCAGGCAGATGCGGCGTGGCAGGCAAGGCAGGAACTCCCTTCAACACAAGGGTCCGGCCCGGCCATCCCCCGGCACGCACCGGACAAGGGCAGTGTTTATCACCCGCGCGGCTGCGTCAAGTATCTGAAACATTGGCACTTAACCCGGATGAGTGCCAAAAATTTCGTCTCGGGTCTTGAAGCCGATTTTCCCCGCACCTAGCTTTGCGTTGCCTCCCGCCGGTCATGCGGGGGAGGCGCTCATCACATCGTTTTGCAACTGGAGGTTATGCATGCATTTCCGACCCTTGCACGACCGCGTGCTGGTCCGCCGCATCGAGGCCGAGGAAAAGACGGCCGGCGGCATCATCATTCCCGACACTGCCAAGGAAAAGCCGCAGGAAGGCGAAGTCATCGCCGTCGGCGCCGGTGCTCGCAATGAGGCCGGCGAGCTGATCGCGCTCACCGTCAAGGAAGGTGATCGCATCCTGTTCGGGAAGTGGTCGGGCACCGAGGTGAAGATCGATGGCGAGGACCTGCTCATCATGAAGGAGAGCGATATCCTCGGCGTGATCGAGCCCGCGGCGCAGCTCAAGAAGGCGGCCTGATCGGCGCCTTCACCATCCACACACATCTGCCAAACGCTTGAAAGGAGGTAGGCCACAATGGCTGCCAAGGACGTCAAGTTTGCCGGCGACGCGCGCGAGCGGATGCTGCGCGGCATCGATACGCTGGCCAATGCGGTCAAGGTCACGCTCGGCCCCAAGGGGCGCAACGTGGTGATCGAAAAGAGCTTCGGTGCACCGCGCATCACCAAGGATGGCGTTACCGTTGCCAAGGAAATCGAGGTCAAGGACAAGTTCGAGAACATGGGCGCGCAGATGCTGCGCGAAGTGGCGAGCAAGCAGAACGACAAGGCGGGTGACGGCACCACCACCGCCACCGTGCTGGCGCAGGCCATCGTGCGCGAAGGCGCCAAGGCGGTTGGCGCGGGCATGAACCCGATGGACGTGAAGCGCGGCATCGATCTGGCGGTCAAGGCCGTCGTCGCCGATATCGAGGCGCATGCCAAGAAGGTCTCGGCGAACAGCGAGATCGCGCAGGTTGCGACCATCTCGGCCAATGGCGACGAGGAAGTCGGCCGCATCCTGGCCGAAGCCATGGAAAAGGTCGGCAACGAGGGCGTGATCACCGTCGAGGAAGCCAAGAGCCTTGCCACCGAGCTCGAGACGGTCGAGGGCATGCAGTTCGATCGCGGTTATCTCTCGCCCTATTTTGTCACCAATGCGGAGAAGCTGAAGGTCGAGCTCGACGATCCCTACATCCTCATCCACGAGAAGAAGCTCTCCAACCTGCAGGCGCTCATCCCGCTGCTCGAACAGGTCGTGCAATCGGGCCGTCCGCTCCTCATCATCGCTGAGGACGTGGAAGGCGAGGCGCTGGCGACGCTCGTCGTCAACAAGCTGCGCGGCGGGCTCAAGGTCGCCGCGGTCAAGGCGCCCGGCTTCGGTGATCGCCGCAAGGCGATGCTGGAAGACATCGCGATCCTCACCGCCGGCAACGTCGTCAGCGAGGAACTTGGCACCAAGCTCGAGAACGTCACGGTCGGCATGCTTGGGCGCGCGAAGAAGGTCATCATCGACAAGGACAACACCACCGTGGTCGATGGCGCCGGTGCGCGCAGCGAGATCGACGCGCGCGTTTCGCAGATCCGCGCCCAGATCGAGGCGACGACCAGCGACTACGACCGCGAGAAGCTGCAGGAGCGCGTAGCGAAGCTGGCGGGCGGCGTCGCCGTCATCCGCGTCGGCGGGGCGACCGAGGTCGAGGTCAAGGAAAAGAAGGACCGCGTCGACGATGCGCTCCACGCCACCCGCGCGGCGGTCGAGGAGGGCATTCTCCCGGGTGGTGGCATCGCGCTGCTGCGCGCGACGCAGCGGCTGAACGACCTCAAGCCTGCCAACGATGATCAGCAGTCGGGCATCGACATCGTGCGCCGGGCGCTGCGTGCGCCGACGCGCCAGATTGCCGACAACGCGGGCGAAGATGGCTCGTACATCGTCGGCAAGCTGCTGGAGAGCGATGACTACAACTGGGGCTTCAACGCTGCCACCGGCACCTATGAAGACCTCGTGAAGGCCGGCGTGATCGATCCGGCCAAGGTCGTGCGCACCGCGCTGCAGGATGCGGCCTCGGTCGCCAGCCTGCTCATCACCACCGAGGCGCTGATCGCCGAACTGCCCAAGGACGAGAAGGCCGTCGCGGCCCCGCCGATGGACTTCTGATCGGTCGCTGAAATGGAAAAGGGGCGGTAGCCAAGCGGCCGCCGCCCCTTTTTCCTTTTAGCCCTCTCCCCTTGAGGGGAGAGGGTTGGGAGAGGGGAATGCTGCGACAAAGCCCCTCTCAACTTCGGCTAGGCAGCACGCTGCCAAGCCTTCGTATCTCTCCCCTGAAGGGGAGAGAGCAACGGCATTCAGCCCATCAGAACTTCACGCTGCCACGCACGCCCACAGTGCGCGGGGCCTGGAACTGGTAGGTGTTCGCACCCGCGTTGAAGTTCTGCGTCGCGTAGGCCAGAACCTGCTTGTTGAAAATGTTGCGTACGTAGGCCGAGATTTCCCAGAAGCTGTTGTTCGGCTGGAACTTGATGTTGGCGTTGGCCAGCACATAGTCCCACGAGCGCGTGTCGACCGTGTTGAACACCCCATAGTAGAAGTCCGAGGAGTACTTCGCGTCGATCCGCGCGGTGAACGTGCCGAACGAGACGGGCACGTCCTGCTCGATCGAACCCGATGCCGTGAATTCCGGCGCATTCGGCAGGCGGTTGCCGCTGATATCCACCGAAACCGGCGGATTGGCGCCAGTGTTGATCCGGATGCCATCACCGAACTTGGTGTGCAGGTAGGCCGCGTTGAGGTTCACGCGGGTGGTCTTGCTGGCAAGTGCGGTAAGGCTGCCTTCGATGCCGAACACTTTGGCGCTGCCGACGTTGAACACGCCGGAGCCGCTGGAGGTCGCGTCGGTGAACTGCGAACCCTGGTAGCCCTTGTAGTCGAAGTAGAACACCGCGGCATTCAGCTGCAGGGTGTTGCCCATCAGCGAGTTCTTGGTGCCGATTTCGAACGCGTCCAGCTTCTCGGGACCGTAATCCACCGAAGGTGCGCTGCCGTTCGAATTGAACCCGCCGGACTTGTAGCCGCGGTCATACTTTGCGTAGACCAACGTGCCCGGTGCGGGACGGTAGTTGAGGCCGACGTGCCAGGTCGGCTGACCCTGGCTGAGGTTGCCGTTGCCCGGCGTTGTCAGCGGGAACGGCGGGCAGGTGCCCGGCGCGGGGAAGCCGTTGCCGCACAGCGGGAAGGCGAGCGCGGGCAGGCTGAGCACCGCGTTGCCGGTGCGCACCTTCTTGTCCCAGGTATAGCGGCCACCAAGGCTGAGCTGCAGCTGGTCGGTCATGTTGTATTCGACCTGGCCGAACAGCGCCTGCGAGCGCGTCAGGATGTTGTAGTCGAACTTGATGCCATAGCGGTTCGACTGGTCGGCATTCGGCAGCCCGCTGAGGAAGCCGCCCGGCGCGAAAGGACCGGTCATGTCGAGGTTGAAGATCCCCGAGTTGACCACGTTCTTTTCCTGGAAATAGAAATAGCCCGCCTGGAAGAACAGCTTGCCGCCCTTGTTGTTGCTCACGCGGAATTCGTGGTTCCAGGTCTTGGGGGTTTCCTGCTGGCGGAACTGGCGATTGGCCGGATAGCCGCTGGTGGCATCAAGCCGGTTGCGCCAGTCGGCGCTGTCATAGCCGCCCGAATAAATGAAGTTGAGGCCCATGTCGGTGCTGTAGGCCGCTTCCCAGCGCACGCGGTCGCTGTCGAGCTTGGTCATTGTCGGCGCGAAGCTGGTGAAGGTCTTCGCCTTGCCGAATTCGGGCGTTGGGCCGCCGAGCGGGCCGCGGAACTGCGCGTCACCGTTCACGTCGCGGTTGTCGTGCTGGTAGGAAACCCACAGCGAAAGGCCATTATCGCCCTTGTAGAGTGCCTGGATGCGGCCCGACTTGAAGTTCTCGTCATCGCCATCGAACGCGGGGCCGGCCGACTTGCGATAGCCTTCGTGGCTCAGGATCGTGCCCGAGGCGCGGACAGCGAAGCCTGGTGCTAGCTGGACGTTGACGCCCGCTTCGCCGTTGAAGGTCTTGTAGTTGCCGGCTTCGATGCTGCCGTAGGCGCCGGTACGCATTTCGGGGCGGTTGGTGACGATGCTGACGAGACCGCCGGTCGAGTTGCGGCCCTGAAGCGTGCCCTGCGGGCCCTTGAGCACTTCGATGCGCGCCACGTCATAGAACGAGGAGCTGATCGAGAAGGAACGGTTCACGAAGAAGCCGTCGCGCGTGATCGGCACGGAAGGATCGCCGATTTCGGTCACGTCGGTTGAGGCAATGCCGCGCACCGCGACATAAGCCGCGCCGGTCGAGTTCGTGACGTTCACGCTGGGGTCGATCTGGGCGAGGTCGCGCACCGTGTTGACGCCCTGATCCGCGAGCGCAGCGCCGGTATAGACGTTGAGCGCGATCGGGGTGTCCTGCGCGCTGGAGGCGACGCGGTTGGCGGTCACGACGATTTCGCCGAGGCCTTCGGCGGGCTTCGCGGCATCGGTGGCCGCAGCAGCGGCGTCCTGCGCGTGGGCAGGCGCGGCCAGCGCGAACAGGCTCGCGCCCAGCAGGAATGCAGCAGCAGTGGTGGGCTTCATGGTTCTCCCCCTCGGATTGGAATCTTATGAACAGATTAGATTAGTAATGATTATTCTAATATTGAAAGCCGAAACGGACGTCAATATCCTCCCGCAACGTCATGGAAGTGCGGCGGCGAAGATGGGCCGGCAAGGCAACGGCCTGTCCTACATCCGCCTGATCTGCCAGTGTGCGCGCATGGCGCAGAAACCTGCACGATCCTGGCCAGACCTCGCAGGAAGCCTGATCGGCTCGGCCGATCAAGGGCCACACACTGATCGAATGCCATTATTCCTCAGGGCAGTGTCAACTGTGTCAACCTGGCAAGGCCGGACCCGTCCGGATGGGCCTGATGACACTGGCGCCGCACACTGCTAACGGCGCGGCATGACCGACCTTTCGCTGATCCGCAATTTTTCCATTATCGCGCACATCGACCACGGCAAGTCGACGCTCGCTGACCGCCTGATCCAGTACACCGGCGGCCTCTCCGAGCGTGAGATGAGCGAGCAAGTCCTTGATAATATGGACATTGAGCGTGAGCGTGGGATCACCATCAAGGCGCAGACCGTCCGGCTCGATTACACCGGCAAGGACGGCAAGACCTATCAGCTCAACCTGATGGACACGCCGGGCCACGTGGACTTCGCCTACGAAGTGAGCCGCAGCCTCGCCGCCTGCGAAGGCGCGCTGCTGGTGGTCGATGCGGCGCAGGGCGTGGAAGCGCAGACGCTCGCCAACGTCTACCAGTCGATCGAGCACGACCACGAGATCGTTCCCGTCATCAACAAGATCGACTTGCCCGCCGCCGAACCCGAAAAGGTGCGCGCGGAGATCGAGGAAGTGATCGGCATCGATGCGAGCGAGGCCGTCCTCACCAGCGCCAAGTCCGGCATCGGCATCGAGGAAGTGCTCGACGCGATCATCGCGCGCATCCCCCCGCCGGGTGGCGACCGCACTGCACCGCTCAAGGCCATGCTGGTCGATAGCTGGTACGACCCCTACCTCGGCGTCGTCATTCTCGTGCGCGTCATCGACGGCGTCATCAAGAAGGGCCTCCAGGTCAAGTTCATGGCCGGCGGCACCGAACACCTGATCGACCGCGTCGGCTGCATGCGGCCCAAGCTGCAAGTGCTCGACGAGCTGGGGCCGGGTGAAATCGGCATCATCACCGCGCAGATCAAGGAAGTCGCGCAGGCCCGCGTGGGTGACACGATCACCACGGTCAAGCAGGGCGCGACGCAGGCGCTGCCGGGCTTCAAGGAAGTCCAGCCGGTGGTGTTCTGCGGCCTGTTCCCGGTCGATGCGGCGGACTTTGAAAAGCTGCGCGAAAGCATCGGCAAGCTGCGGCTGAATGATGCCAGCTTCTCGTTCGAGATGGAAAGCAGCGCGGCACTCGGCTTCGGTTTCCGCTGCGGTTTTCTCGGCCTCTTGCATCTGGAGATCATCCAGGAACGCCTCAGCCGCGAATACGACCTCGACCTCATCACCACCGCGCCCTCGGTGGTCTATCGCCTGACGATGACCGACGGCACGGTGAAGGAACTCCACAACCCCTCCGACATGCCCGATCCGGTCAAGATCGCGGAAATGGAAGAACCGTGGATCAAGGCTACGATCTACACGCCCGACGAATACCTCGGCTCGATCCTCAAGCTCTGCCAGGACCGCCGCGGCATCCAGACCGGCCTGACTTACGTTGGCGGGCGGGCGCAAGTGACATATGAACTGCCGCTCAACGAAGTGGTGTTCGATTTCTACGACCGCCTGAAATCGATCAGCCGCGGCTACGCGAGCTTCGACTACGAGCAGATCGGCCTGCGCGAGGGCGATCTCGTGATGATGAACATCCTCGTGAACAACGAGCCGGTCGACGCACTGAGCATGGTCGTCCACCGCAGCCAGGCCGACCCGCGCGGCCGCCATCTGGTCGAGCGCCTCAAGGACCTCATCCCGCGCCACATGTTCAAGATCCCGATCCAGGCCGCCATCGGCGCCAAGGTGATCGCGCGCGAGACGATCAGCGCCATGCGCAAGGACGTGACCGCCAAGTGCTACGGCGGCGACATCAGCCGCAAGAAGAAGCTGCTGGAGAAGCAGAAGGAAGGCAAGAAGCGCATGCGGGAATATGGCAATGTGACCATTCCGCAGGAAGCGTTTATTGCAGCGCTGAGGATGGGTGAGGAGTGACGAGCGCCCGAATGTAAGCGAAGATTTGCGCAGCAAACCGCAAGCTTAGATTCGATCAGGCGCCGTTCGGCCGGGGGCCGGCAAGCCTAAAGCGCAGCCGAGCCCTTCGACCACGCGGCTTTGCCGCGGCGGTGTTTTCTTGCTTGCCATTTTTTCCGGGACCTTGCCGCCTCTTTGCTGCATTGATCCCAGCGGACCGCCAGCTTGGCGGCGGAATGGGATCGGGGCATTGGCACAGACGGAAACAATCCAGAGCGCTCCGGCCAGTTCGGCAAGCATCGGTCAGTTCATTGATCGCTGGATTTACGTGGGCATGGCCTTGTTGCTCATCGCGATCGTCCTAATCGGTTTCCTGCCTGACTCTCTTGAAAAAATCGCTGATGTGGCGGCCGGACGGCGGCCGCCGCTGCCGCTGGTGCTCCATGTTCACGCCGTGCTGATGGGTAGTTGGCTTTTGCTTTTGCTGACCCAGACGGTGTTGATGGCGCGCGGGCAAGTGCGCTGGCATATGCAGCTCGGGATGCTTGCGTTGCTGCTTGCCCCGGCCATTGTGGCGACGGGGATTGTGCTGGTGCCGATCAACGTGGCAACCAAGGTGGCCTTCAGCGCCGCTTCATCGCCCGAGGTGCGGGCGCTGTTGGAGCGGACCGTGCATGTATCGCTAAACGTCTGCCTTGTGCAGATCCGCGCGGGCCTGTGTTTTGCCCTGTTCGTCGCGCTTGCGATTGCGGTCCGAAAGACCGATGCCGGCATGCACAAGCGGCTAATGATCCTTGCGACTGTTGTTCCGCTGAGCGCAGCGTTCACGCGCATGACCTGGCTGCCGCAGACCATGCCCTACTCCTCGCTCAGTCAGCTAGCCTGGACGCCTTGCGCGGCCTTGCCCATGTTCATGTGGGACCTTTACCGCCTGCGCCGTATTCATTTGGCGTATTGGTGGTTCGCGGCGGGAATGGTGCCAAGTGGTGTGGTGGTGGCGATGCTGTGGAACACGCCCGGCTGGATCGCCTTTGCCTCGCGGTTGCTGATCGGCCCGGCTTGAGTGGGGGCACTACCCGCCACCCCTCCTCAGAAGAGGTGGCCATTTTTCCCTCCGTCAGCCCTGCAGGCTGCCACTTCCCCGATACAAGCTTGGGGAGAGGACCTTTGCCCCCTCAGCTTGCCGTAAACCCGCCGTCGACCACCAGTTCCGAGCCGGTCATGAAGGCGGCGCGGTCCGAGGCGAGGAAGGTGACGGCGTCGGCGATGTTTTGCGGCACGCCGAAGTGGCCCAGTGGGTGGCGATCCGAGAAAGCAGCGCGGGTGTCGTTTTCGCCGGTGCCGGTGGCGGCAGCGAACTGGGAGACGAGATCGCGGCCCATGTCGGTTTCGATGATGCCGGGGTGGATCGAATTGCAGCGGATGCGCGAGGCGGCGAGTTCGACCGCGACGCCCTTGGTGAAGAGGCGGACCGCGCCCTTGCTGGCGTTGTAGCAGCTGACCAGCGGGCTGCCGACTAGGCCGGCGACCGAGGAGAGGTTGATGATCGAGGTCCCGCCGGTCCACAGGTTGGCACGTTCGGCGAGGAGCGGGACGGCGTGCTTGCAGCCGAGGAACACGCCTTCGACGTTGACGCTGTGGAGGCGGCGCCAGTCTTCGAGCGTGGTTTCGGTAAGGGGTTTGGCGAGGAACAAGCCGGCGTTGTTGACCAGGATATCGAGACCGCCGGCCGTATCGCGCGCGAAGGCCATCGTATCGATCCAGCTTTGCTCGTCGGTCACGTCGTGCGCGCGGGCGAGGCCGCCGATCTCATCGGCAAGGGCCTCGGGCGCGGCAAGATCGGTGACGATGACGCGCGCGCCCTGCGCGGCGAGGGCGCGGGCAGACGCCTCGCCGATGCCGCGCGAGGCGCCGGTGACGAGGGCAATGCGGCCGGTGAGGTCTGTCATGGGCATGTCTCTCCATCGGTTCTGTTTTCACAGCATCCTAGCGCCGATTTTGCGGATGGCCACTGGGCGGCGCCGTTTTAGCGCGGTCAGACCGCAGTGTGCTGGCGCATGGCCATGACTGCGATACCGATGGCGAGGCAGGACAGGCCGAGCACGGCGAAAAACGGCACGATCCCGGCCGCCACGATCACCGCGCCCATGCCGGAACCGGCCACCGCGCCGATGCGGCCAAGCGAGAGCGTGATCCCGACCCCTTGCGCGCGTATGGCGGCGGGAAATGCGTTCACCGCGAGCGAGAACAGCATGATCTGAAGCCCGGACATGAACACGCCGGCCCCGGCAAAGCCCAGCACGACCAGCGAGGTCGGGTGCAAGCCGCCGGACAGCATAGGGCCGATTGCCAGGGTGCAGGCGGTGCCAAGGACCGCCATCACCACCATCGGCGCGCGCAGGCCGAAGCGGTCCATCATCCGCGACCCGACCAGTGCGCCGGCAATCCCGCCCAGATTGAAGGCGCCGGCGCCGAGCGAGGAAACGGCAAGATCATAGCCGAGCGATGCCAGCATGGTCGGGCCCCAGTTGAACACGAGGTAGTTCCCGAGCAGGCCAAACAGGAACGCGGCCGAGAGCGCGAGCGTATCGCGCAGCAGCGGCGGCTGGAACAGCGTCTTGATGCCGATTGTGGTTGCGGAGTCCGCAGGTGCGACGAGCGCAAAGCGGGCTGGCACATCGAAGCCCGCGGCGCGCAGCACCCTGGCGAGTTCGGCGCGGCGGCGCGGCCGGCGCATCAGGAACCGCGGCGATTCCGGGAGGAGCGCGATGAGGGCGCCGGTCACCGCGATGGTCAGCACACCGGCGGTGAGGAACAGCATCTGCCAACCATAGGCGGGCAGCAGCCATGCGGACAGCCCGCCGCCGACGAGACCGCCGAGCACGACGGCGAGCATGCTGATCGAGACCGACAGGCTGCGGCGGTTCGCCGGGGAGAACTCGGAGACCAGCGCCGTCGCGTTCGGCAGCGCGGCGCCGAGCGCGAGCGTGGAGAGGAAGCGGCAGACGGCCAGCATGGGCAGGTTATCGGCAAGGGCGGAGGCTGCCGTGGTCAGCCCGAACAGACCCGCCGCACTGATCAGCGTAGGGCGCCGCCCGGCCCGGTCACCCAGCCAGCCGCCGATGCCGCTGCCGACCGACATGATGAGCAGGCCGACCACCACCACCGGCACGAAGCTCTCGCGCGGGAGGTGCCACGCCTTCATCAGCGCGGGCATGGCAAAGCCGAGTATCTGGTTGTCCATCCCATCGAGCAGGATCGCCGCAGTGCACAGCGCGAGGACGCGCTTCTGGTAACCGGACCAGCTGCCCTCGTCGATCAGGCGGTCTATATCGAGGCGCGGGAGATCCTCATCGGCTTCTTCGGTGATGGGGGCTACGCTCAACTCGGATCTCCGCCATGGTTTGCATCGATGACGCCATCGACGAGATTGCTGGACCACAGCCGCTCGTCGAGCTGGCCGGGCTGGGTGAGTTCGCGCAGCCACGCGGTGTTGGCCGCGGCAGCGGCGCGGGCGCGGCGCAGGGCCTGGTCGGTGCCGATCACATCGAAGCGGACTGATTGGCCTGCGGGCTGCTGGGCCAGCCGGTCAACATCCGCGCCAATCAGGGTGGCGATTTTCGGGTAGCCGCTGGTGGTCTGGTGATCGGCGAGCAAGACGGTGAGCCTGCCGTCGCCATCGGCCTGCAGGCAGCCGCGCAGCGCCGGTTCGCTAGGCATCGCGATTGACGAGGGCTTGAGCAAAGCGCCGTCCAGCACGCGGCCCATCCGGTCGAAACGGGCGGAGGCGGTGAACGGGGCCTCGGCAAGGCAAGCGATGGCTTCGGCGGGAAAGTGGCGGTCTTGCGGCCCGAGAACGACGGCAAGGCGGTGCGACGGGTCTGCTGATGGCGGCGGGGCGAAAGTGCGGGGCGCGAGCGGTCGCGGTGCAGCGAAATCGAAGGCCGTGCCAGAGGTGACCGCGCCGCCGCCGAGGCCGGAGGAGGCATGGGTCGCGCGGCTGCCGAGCCAGCGCGACGCGGCATGCTCGCCGGCGAAGGCGAGATAGGTCCAGTTGCCCGATCCGGCGCGGATGCGCAGGCGCTGGCCGGGGCGGAGCGTGTCTTGACGGCAGGGCCTGGCCTCGTCGCCGTCAACGTCGGCGAGGAAGCCGCCGCCGCAGAGCGCGAAGCCGATCTCGCCTTCGTGGCAGGCGATGAGGCAGCCGCCGTGAGAGAGTTCGAACGCCCAGCCATCTGGCGTGCCGGTCAGCGCCATCGCGGCGGCAAAGGCTAGCCGGTCGACCGGGCCGGAGTGCGGCACTCCGAAGCGCATGACGCCCGTGCGGCCCCGGTCCTGGACCGTGGTGAGGGGCCCGGCGGCCTCGAAGACGATGCGGGCGGTCATTGGCCTTCGATGCGCTGGAAGCGGATCACGTCGCCCGGATCGAACAGGAAGGGCTGGGGGCGGGCGGGATCGAGGATCACCGCATCCGTATGGCCGATGACCCACCAGCCGGTCGGCATCGGCAGCGTGGTGATAAGGCACTGCGCGCCCGCGATGATCACGCTGCCGGCGGGATGGCCGCGTTCGGCGCGGGGCTTGCGAGGGAGGTGCAGCGCAGGCGGGACGCCGCCGAGGTAGGCGTAGCCGGGGGCGAACCCGTACATGAAGACGCGGTATTCGCCGGCGAGGTGCTGCGTGACGACCTCGTCTTCGGTGAGGCCGGTCGCCTTGGCGACGGCTTCCAGATCGGGGCCGCAAGCAGCATTGTAGCGGACGGGAACGATGTGTTCACGCGGGCGGCGCGTCTCGATCGTGGCGCCTTCGAGCAGGGCAAGGGCGTGCGCCGCGACACGGTCTCCCGCCGTGACGAGAGGGTCGAACAAGATCATCAGCGAGACATAGGCGGGCACGGTCTCGACCATGCCGAGGGGCGGCTGGCTGGCCAGCGCCTGATCAAGCGCAACGACGCGTTCGTTGATCTTCGTGCTGATCTCGTCGCCGAAATCGATGAGGACCGCGCTCTCCCCCATCGGCCGGACGGATACCGGGCTCGCGCTCACCGCAGAAAGGGCGCGACCGTGATCCCGCGCCCGGCCAGCGCGACGCGGATCGCCCGGGCCATGACGACAGCATGCGGATCATCGCCGTGGACGCAGATCGAATGGCCGGCGAGCCGGACTGGATCGCCGCCGACTGTGGGCATCAATCCGGTTTCAAGCCATGTGAGCAGGCGCGCGGCGGCGGCGCCATAATCGTCGATCATCGCGCCGGGCTGGCCTCTGGGCACGAGATTACCGCCGGGGGTATAGCCGCGGTCGGCGTAGATCTCGCTGAACACGTGGCAGCCGGCATCGCGGGCGACTTGCTCCAGCACGGTACCCGAGATGGCGAGGATCGCGAGCTTGCTGTCGATGGCGCGGACGGCGCGGACAATGGCTTCGGCAATGGCGCGGTCTTCCGACGCGACATTGGCGAGCGCGCCGTGCGGCTTCACATAGGAAACGCGCGTGCCCGCCAGCGCGGCGATGGCGATGAGCGCGCCGGTCTGCGCAGCGACGAAGCGTTCGACCTCGGCAGGCGGGAAGGGCAGGCGGCGGCGGCCGAAGCCTTCCTTGTCAGGATAGCTGGGATGCGCGCCCACCGTGATGCCGCGCTCGCGCGCCATGGTCAGCGTGCGGAACATAGTTTCAGGGTCGCTCGCGTGTCCGCCGCAGGCGATGTTGGCGCTGGTGACGATCTCCAGCATGGCCTTGTCATCGCCCATGACCCACGGACCATAGCCCTCGCCGAGATCGGAATTGAGATCGATCGTGCGGGCGTTGAGGTCGGACATCGGGGCCTTTCCGGCGGTTCAGGGACAAGCGCCTTGCCGAAATAGGCGAAGCTGGTGCCCCTGTCCAAACCTGAACGTCTCGCCCCCTGCGCGTCAATGCCGGTATGGATTATGCATCCGGATCCTTGTGCAGCCATTCGGCGTGCTTGGGCGCGCGCTTGGTGCGGCTCCACTCCTCGAGCATGACGGGCGCGAGGCTGGCGAGTTCGTCGTACTGTGCCGCGGTGCCGATATTGCAGGCGAGTTCCAGCCGGTGCCCGTTGGGATCGAAGAAATAGATCGAGCGGAAGATGCCGTGGTAGGTCGGCCCGAGGACGTCGATCCCCTGCGCTTCGAGCGACACCTTGGCGGCATGGAGCGCGGCCTCGTCGGCCACTTCGAAGGCGAGGTGCTGCACCCAGGCCGGGGTGTTGGGGTCCTTGCCCATCTCCGGCTGGTTCGGCAGCTCGAAGAAGGCGAGCACGTTGCCGCCGCCGCAATCGAGGAAGACGTGCATGTAGGGATCATGCTCGCCCGTCGAGGGCACGGTGTCTTCGGCAAAGGCCGTTGTATAGCGCATGCCCATGACGCGTTCGTACCAGGCGACCGTTTCCTTGGCGTCGCGGCAGCGGTAGGCGACATGGTGGATGCGCTGAATGGGCGGGATCATGCTGCGGTCTCCACGTTCAGAACCCCACGGCGCAGCTGGTCGCGCTCCATCGACTGGAACAGTGCGGTGAAATTGCCCTCACCGAAACCTTCATCCTTCTTGCGCTGGATAAACTCGAAGAACACCGGGCCGATCTGTGTTTCGGAGAAGATCTGCAGGAGCAGGCGCGGATCACCGGCCTCGGTCGACCCGTCGAGCAGGATGCCGCGCTTCTGCAGATCCTCCACCGGCTCGCCATGGCCGGGCAGGCGTTCTGCGAGCATCTCGTAATAGGTCGCGGGCGGCGGGGTCATGAACGGGGTGCCGAGTGCCTTGAGCCGGTCCCACGCGCCGAGAAGGTCGTCGCAGGCGAAGGCGATGTGCTGGATGCCCTCGCCGTTGTAGGCGCGCAGGAATTCCTCGATCTGGCCCCCGCCGGCTTTTGCTTCCTCGTTGAGCGGAATGCGGATCTTGCCATCGGGCGCGGTCATCGCCCGGCTGGTGAGGCCGGTATACTCGCCCTTGATATCGAAATAGCGGATCTCGCGGAAGTTGAAGATGCGCTCGTAGAACGCGGCCCAGTGCGCCATGCGGCCGCCGTAGACGTTGTGGGTGAGGTGATCGATCGTGTGGAAGCCAGCGCCCTTCGGCTGGCGGTCCACGCCGGGCAGGTAGACGAAATCGATATCGTAGATCGAGAGATCGCCGAGCGGCGAGCCTTCGTAGCGGTCGATCAGGTAGATGATCGCGCCGCCGATGCCGCGAATGGCGGGGAGGCTGAGCTCCATCGGGCCGGTGCGCACCTCGACCGGCTCGGCGCCGCGTTCGAGCGCTATGGCATAAGCGTCGGCGGCGTTGCGCACGCGCCAGCCCATGCCGCAGGCCGAAGGGCCATGCTCGGCCGCGAACCACGCCGCGGGGCTTTTTGGTTCATAATTGGCGATGAGATTGATGCCGCCCTGCCGCCACAGCTGCACCGCCTTGGAGCGGTGATTGGCGATGTGGGTGAAGCCCATCGCGGCGAAGACAGGTTCGAGGAGGCCAGGTTGGGGCGCGGAGAACTCGATGAATTCGAAGCCATCGAGGCCCAGCGGATTGTCGAACAGATCGGTTGTCTTCGGCTCGGCGTTCACCGCGCGTCTCCCATGATTCCGGATGCACCAGAATATAGCGGAAACACGATGCGCTGTCCGCGCAGAGTATGCACTCTATGGCATAATAAATGCGTGAAATGAGCGTGTTCGTGATATTTGATGCGTGATTTGAGTGTCTGATCGGATGGCTGCGGGTGGATGCCCCAGAATCTCGGTGCATTCTTTCCCGCGCTTGGCAATAAGCCGTGGCATGAGGATCTATGACATTTCCCAGCGGCTCGATGCGCGGACGCCGCTGTGGCCGGGCGAGCCGCCGCTGGTGCTGAGCCATCATGCAGTGATCTCGCCGCAATGCCCGGTCAACGTCGGCGCGCTGTCGTTCCCGCTCCATGCGGGGACGCATGCCGATGCGCCGTTTCACTATGATGCGGCGGGGCAGACGAGCGCGGAGACGGCGCTGGAGCCCTATATCGGGCGCTGCCTGTTGATCGATGTGCGCCATGCGGCGGGGATGGCGGTGGAGGTGGAGGATATCGACTGGGCGGCGCTGGAAGCCGCTGGTGCGCCCCGCGTGCTGCTGCGGACATACGAGCGCTTTCCGCATGAGGCGTGGGACAGTGCCTTCCACGCCGTTTCTGCCGGGGTGATCGCCCGGCTGGCGGCGCTGGGGGTGGTGCTCATTGGAACCGATGCGGCCTCGCTCGATCCCGAAACCTCGAAGACGATGGACGCGCACCATGCTGTGCGCGCGGCGGACATGCGCATTCTTGAGGGGCTGGTGCTCGATGCCGTGCCGCCGGGAGTCTACGAACTGATCGCGCTGCCCTTGCCGCTGGCGGGGGCCGATGCGAGCCCGGTGCGCGCCGTGCTGCGGGAGATCGCGGCATGAGCGCGTGGAGCCGCGAGGCGCTGGAGGCGCTTGACCGCGCCGATCCGCTCGCCAGGTTTCGGGATCAGTTTCAGCTGCGTGAGGGGCTGGTTTATCTTGACGGCAATTCGCTGGGGGCACTGCCGCGCCGCACCATGGCGCGGCTGCAGCAGACCGTCGCGGAGGAATGGGGCGAAGGGCTCATCACCTCATGGCTCGGCGCGGACTGGATGGCGGCGCCGCGCCGGGTGGGCGACAAGATCGCGCGGTTGCTGGGGGCCGATCCGGGCGAGGTGATCGTGGCGGATTCGACTTCGATCAATCTGTTCAAGGCGATGACGGCGGCGCTATCCTTGCGTCCGGAACGATCGGTGATCCTCTCGGAAACCGGCAATTTCCCGACCGATCTTTACATGATGCAGGGGATCGCGGCGTTTTCCGGTGGCCGCGTGCGGGCCGAGGCGGTGCCGGGCGACCGCGTGCTGGAGCGGCTGGGCGATGATGTCGCAGTGCTGCTGCTCACGCAGGTGCACTACAAGACCGGCGCAGTGCGCGACATGGCCGAAGTGACCCGGCGCGCGCATGAGGCGGGCGCGCTGGTGGTCTGGGATCTCAGCCACAGCGCGGGGGCGATCCCGGTCGATCTGAATGGCGCGGGCGCGGACTTTGCGGTGGGCTGCGGGTACAAGTTCCTCAATGGCGGGCCGGGCGCCCCCGCTTACATTTTTGCGGCGCGGCGGCATCAGGCATCAGCGGTGCCGGTGCTATCGGGCTGGTTCGGCCATGCCGAGCCCTTCGCGTTCGAGGATGGCTATCGCCCCGCGGCGGGGATCGAGCGCTTTCTGTGCGGGACACCGCCGGTGCTGGGGCTCACTGCGCTGGAATGCGGGGTCGATCTGATGGCCGAGGCTGACATGGCGGCGGTGCGCGCCAAATCACTGCAGCTTGGCCGCGTGTTCATGGACTTGATGGACGCGCATTGCAGCGAGCTTGGCTTCTCGCTCACAAGCCCGCGCGAGGATGCGCGGCGGGGGAGCCATGTGTCGTACGCGCATCCACAGGGCTATGGGATCATGCAGGCCTTGAAGGAGCGCGGCGTGATCGGCGATTTTCGCGATCCCGATGTGCTGCGGTTTGGCCTGACACCGCTTTATCTCCGGCATATCGACATGCTGGAGGCGGTGCTGCGCATCCGCGAGGTGTGCGAGACACGCGCCTGGGACGATCCGCGCTGGGCCGTGCGCGCTGCGGTGACCTGACAAGCGAACCTATCACTTTCACCTGATGAGGCGCGCGCGACGAGGGGGCATGCTGCGCGCCGGACATGGGGCGAGGAGACGGGCATGGGCGAGCTTTCGGGCAAGGTGGCAATCGTGACAGGCGCGGCGCGCGGGCAGGGGCGCGCGATGGCGCTGGCGCTTTCCGGCGCAGGCGCGGACGTGGCGATCTGCGATGTAGACGAGGCGGCGATGCCGAGCGTGGGTTATGCGCTGGGCGGGCCACTGGAAGAGGTGGCGGGCGAGATTGCGGCGCTGGGCGTGCGCGCGCTCCATGCGGCCTGCGATATCCGGCGGCAGGGCGAGATCGATTCCTTCGTCGGGCGTGTGCTGGCGGAGCTCGGCCGGGTCGACATTCTGGTCAACAACGCGGGTATCCTGACCAGCAACATGCCGATGCACCTGCTCGATGACGAGACCTTCGAGACAACGATTGCGGTCAACCTCACCGGCAGCTGGCGCATGAGCCGCGCAGTGGTGCCGGCGATGATCGAGCAAGGGACTGGCGGGCGGATCATCAACATCGCGTCGGTCGCGGGCACGATCGGCACACCGGGCTTCGGCCATTACTGCGCCACCAAGCACGGCATGATCGGCATGACCAAGACGATGGCGGCGGAACTGGGCGCCTATGGCATCACCGTCAATGCGGTGTGCCCGGGCTTCCTGCCGACCAAGATGGTCGAGCATACCGCCAGCGAGATCGGCGCGCGGGCCGGGCTGACCCAGGACGAGGTCTATGCGCAGTACCTCAGCGTGGCGCACATCAAGGAGAAGATCAGCCCCGAGCAGACCGCCGCCTCGGTGCTCTATCTGGCGAGCGAGGCGGCGCGTGTGGTGACGGGATCGAGCCTTGTGATCGATGCCGGATGGTCGGCCACCTGAAGGCCTTGCGCGGCGGGAACGGGTGCCGCAAGACTGCGCGCGAAAACAACCGGAGAGGGAAAACCGAATGACGGCCTATGTTGTGTTCATCAAGGATGGCGTGAACGATCAGGCGGAGCTGGATCAGTACAACGCCAAGGCGGGCGCCTCGATCGCAGGTCATCCGCTGAAGCCGCTGGCGTTCTATGGCGCGAACGAGACGTGGGAAGGGCCGACCGCGGAAGGCCTCGTCATCATCGAGTTTCCCGACATCGAAGCGGCGAAGGCCTGGTACAACAGCCCGGCCTATCAGGACGCCAAGGTACACCGCCTCAAGGGCGCGTCGTACCGCGTGATGGTGACCGAAGGGGTCGCCTGAAAGCTGTTGCAGCGGCGCGCCATTGCGGCATGATGCCGCGATGGCCGCTGCGCATCAGACTATCTCGCACCGCTCGATGCTGATTGCGGGCTTCTCGACGGTCGTCGAGTGGTACGATTTCACACTCTACATCTATGTCGCGACGATCCTTTCGCGGGTGATGTTCGGCGGGGGTGAGGGCTCGCTGGCAGCGGTGCTGGCGGGCTTTGCCGTCTCCTATCTGATGCGGCCGCTCGGGGCGATTGCCATGGGCCACTATGGCGATCGGCACGGGCGGCGGCGTGCCATGCTGCTGTCGATGGCAGTGATGACGGCGGCGATGCTCGGCTGCGCGCTGCTGCCGACCCATGCCGAGATCGGCCCGGCTGCGGGCTTCCTGCTGCTGGCCCTGCGCTGCGTGATGGCCTTTGCTGTGGGCGGCGAATATACTGGCGTGGTGGCCTATCTGATTGAAGGCGCAGGGCCGCATCGGCGCGGCCTGATCACCAGCTGCGCATCGGCGGCGAGCGAGATCGGCGCGCTGCTCGCGGTGGGCGTCGCGGCGCTGACGACCTGGGCCATGCCGGCGGAAATGCTCGATGCCTGGGGCTGGCGCATTCCCTTCTTTGTCGGTGCGGCGCTCGCGGGCGGTGTGCTGCTGGCCCGCGCGAACATGGACGAATCGCCCGAGTTCGAGCGCCAGCGCGCGGCAGGAACAGTGCCCGAAAGCCCGCTGCGCCATGCCATCACCCACCAGCGCGCCGGGATAGTCCGCGGCTTTGCGATTTCGGCGCTGGGCTCGATCAGCTACTACGTCGGGATCACCTATGTCCCTGCCTTCCTCGCCTCCGTCGGTGCGGTGGGCGAGGGCGCGGCGCTGACGCTGTCGACCGTCGCGGCCTTTGTGGTGATCGCGGTCACGCCGTTGGTGGGCGCGCTTTCGGACCATGTCGGGCGGCGGCCGGTCCTGATCGGGATCGCGCTCGCCTGCGTGGCGGGGCCGATCACGCTATTCTCGCTGATGGCGCATGGCGGGGTCTGGCCGGCACTGGTGGGCGCGGTGCTGCTCGCGGCGCTGGGCGGTGCATGGAGCGCGGTTGGCGCGGTAGCAACGGCGGAGCAGTTCTCCGGCGAGGCGCGGCTTTCCGGTCTTGCGCTGGGCGTGACAAGCGCCACCGCGTTGTTCGGCGGGGTGACGCCGCTGGTGGCGCAGATGCTGCTTGAGGGGACTGGTTGGCCTCCGGTGCCCGGCGCGATGATTGCGGTGGTGGCGCTGGTGATCCTGCCGGTGCTCTGGCGCATTCCCGAAACCGCGCCGCGCGCAGGGTGGACAGCGGAGCCGCAGCCGATATAGTTCGCAAACCTAACTATCTGGCCTAACTATAATCGGAGAGGGCGATGGCAACCGCTACGCTGGACAACATCGAGGAAAGCGCGAGAGCCGCGCCGACGTTGATCCGCTATCTCGACGAGGGTGAGTTCGTCACCCGGCGCTATGTGAGCCAGGGCGCGGAGATGAACACCGGCGACTACCGCGACTATCCCGTGGTGGTGCGCGACGGGATGCCGATCCGCGATCATTTCAGCCTCGATGTGCACGGCTTCGTGATCGCGAAGCACGAGACCGCGATTGCCGATTTCCACGACAAGGCGGCGGTTGACGCCGGCTATCAACGCGAGGTGGAGGCGCTGGTCGCGCGGCTGACGGGTGCAGACAAGGTTTCGACACAGGGGTGGATGATCCGCACCTCGGGCGACCTTTCCAGCCGCGCGCAGGAGAAGGTTGAAGGCTATGTCCATTCGGGCGGGATCCAGCCGCCGGCGGGCGAAGCGCATGTCGATTACAACGAACTGACCGGCAGGCGCGCAGCGGCGCGGGTCTATGGGCAGGCCTTTCCGGATGGGCCGGGCTACAAACGCTATATCTGTTTCTCGCTCTGGCGCACGTTCTCGCCAGGCCCGCAAGACTGGCCGCTCGCGGTCTGCGACGGGCGGACGGTGGGCGATGCGGAGACGGCTTCCAACACGCTGTTCGTGGTCGATGCATTTCCGGAGGGCGACGCCCTGACCGCGCCGGTCGAGGGCGAGGACCAGATGATCGCGGCGACGATCTTCCGCTACCGGCCGGAACACCGCTGGTGGTATTTCGCGAACATGGCGAAGGACGATGTGCTGCTGTTCAAGTTTCAGGACAGCGACCATTCGGTCACCTGGCGCTGCCCGCATACTGCGTTCCACGATACCAGCCTTCCGGATGCGAAAATCCGGGAAAGCATCGAAGTGCGCGGGGTGGCATTTTTCGAGTAGGTCAGGCGAGCGGCGCGAGGCCGGTGAGGACAAGCGCGACTAGCTGGGCCTGCCCGCTGGTGCCGGTCTTGGCATAGAGGCGCTTGGAGTAGTTGCGCGCGGTTTCCGGCGTGAGGCCGAGGCGGCTGCCGGCTTCGAGGATCGTTTCACCGCTGGCGAGGCCGATGGCGAGCGCGGCTTCGCGCGCCGAGAGGCCATGCGTGGCCGCGAGGACCGCCGCAGCATTTGCGGGCACGGCGGGCGGGGCGCTGCGGATGATGCCGATGGCGGCTGCGCCTGATCCGGCAGGTGCGGGGCACAGGAGAAGGTGACGCGCACCGAGCAGGACGAGGCGGCGTGCCTCAAGCGGAGCGCCCGATAGCTGGGCGCAGGCCGTTTCCAGCGCGCGGGCGGTTTCGGGAAGGAGCTGGAGGCGGCGCAACGGGCCGGGATCGGCGGTAAAGGTCAGCTGACGTTCGGCCTCGGGATCTGCGGCAAGGACTGCGCCGGAGGCGGTGAGGGCGACTTCTCCGACGCTGAGCAGCGCGAGCGTGCTTTCGGCCATTGCTACGCGCATCGCTGCCCGGCCCAGCGCCGCGCGCACGCCAAGCGCGGCAGCGAGATGTGGGGCAAGCGCCGCGAGGAGCGCGCTGTCGGCCGCGCCGAGGTCTTCGCGCTCGCGGGTGAGGAGGAGCCAGGCTTCGCCGCCGCCGGGGCTGCCGATGCGGACGGCGCGGGCGTGGTTGATCCGCATCGCGCCGAGCGCCGAGCGCTGGGCGGAAAGGCGGGTGGGCGCATCGAAATCGAGCATTTCGCCAAGCGTGTAGACGCGCCCCGTGCGCATCGCGCTGCCGGGGAACAGGCCGAGCGCGGCAAGGCGGGCGAGATCGAGCGGGGGATCGAGCGCAGCGCGCGCGGCATCGGCGCGGACGGTAAGCGTGGGTTCGCCCGAACCTGGCGGTGCGAGCGCCAGCGCGGCGCGGCGTGCGCCGGTGCGCTGGAGCAGGTTGGCAAGGAAGCGCTGCCACGGCGGGTCCTCCAGCAGACCCTCCATGAGCGGCAGGTAAAGCTCGCGTTGATCGGTTGAAAGGAATGCCATGGTGCTTTTGCTCCCATATGGGAGCTTTGTGCCGGCGCGCAAGAGGCCATGTGGCATGCGCAACCTTTGAACGGCCGGAACACGATGTCAGACCCTGTCAGCAAATCCACCCTGACCCATATCCAGCGCCTCGAGGCCGAGGCGATCCACATCATGCGCGAGGTGGTGGCCGAGGCGACCAATCCGGTGATGCTCTATTCGGTGGGCAAGGACAGCGCGGTGATGCTGCACCTTGCGCGCAAGGCCTTCTACCCGAGCCCGCCGCCGTTCCCGCTGCTCCACGTGGATACCACGTGGAAGTTCCAGGCGATGTACGAACTGCGCGAGCGGATGGCGATGGAGAGCGGCATGGAGCTGCTCGTCCACCAGAACCCCGAAGCCGCCGCGCGCGGGATCAATCCGTTCGACCACGGTCCACTTCACACCGATATGTGGAAGACCGAAGGCCTCAAGCAGGCGCTCGACAAGTGGGGCTTTGACGCGGCCTTCGGCGGTGCGCGGCGCGACGAGGAGAAGAGCCGTGCCAAGGAGCGCATCTTCAGCTTCCGCACCGCTTCGCACGGCTGGGATCCCAAGAACCAGCGTCCAGAGCTGTGGAACATCTACAACGCGCGCAAGAACAAGGGCGAGAGCATCCGCGTGTTCCCGATCTCGAACTGGACCGAGCTCGATATCTGGCAGTACATCCGCCTCAACGACGTGCCGATCGTGCCGCTCTATTTCGCGGCCAAGCGGCCGACCTTCGAGTGGGAGGGCGGCCTGTTCATGGCCGACGACCTGCCACGGCTCGAGAAGGTGCTGGGCTATCGCCCTGAAATCACGGAGCGTTCGATCCGCTTCCGCACGCTCGGTTGCTTCCCGCTGACGGGTGCGGTGGAGAGCAATGCGACGACGCTCAACGAAGTGATCCAGGAAACGCTGCTCACCACCACCAGCGAGCGGCAGGGCCGCGTGATCGACAAGGATGCCGGGGGCGCCGGCATGGAAGTCAAGAAGCAGCAGGGATATTTCTGATGTCGGGTACGGACGTGATCTACCAGACCGAGGCCCTGATTGCCGAGGACATCGAGGCCTACCTCAACCTGCACCAGCACAAGTCGATGCTGCGCTTCATCACCTGCGGCAGCGTGGATGATGGAAAATCGACGCTGATCGGGCGCTTGCTCTACGATTCGAAGATGATCTTCGAGGATCAGCTCGCAGCGCTCGAGAACGACAGCAAGAAAGTCGGCACGCAGGGCGGCGAGATCGACTTTGCGCTGCTCGTCGATGGCCTTGCGGCCGAACGCGAACAGGGCATCACGATCGACGTCGCTTACCGCTTCTTCAGCACCGAAAAACGCAAGTTCATCGTCGCCGACTGCCCGGGCCACGAGCAGTACACGCGCAACATGGTGACGGGCGCCTCGACGGCGGACCTCGCGGTGATCCTGATCGACGCGCGCAAGGGCGTGCTTGCGCAGACGCGTCGGCACAGCTATCTCGCGCACCTCATCGGCATCCGCCACATCGTGCTCGCGGTGAACAAGATGGACCTGATCGGCTACGATCAGGCGCGCTACGACGCGATCGTCGCGGATTATGCGGCGTTCGCCGCCAGCATCGGCATCGAGGCGTTTACCGCGATGCCGATCTCGGGCTTCAAGGGCGACAACATCACCGCGCTCAGCGACAACACGCCGTGGTATTCCGGCCCCACGCTGATGGGGCACCTTGAAACGGTGGAAGTGAACACGGCGGCTGAAGCTGCCGGAGTTTTCCGCATGCCGGTGCAGTGGGTGAACCGCCCGAACCTCGACTTCCGGGGCTTTTCGGGGCTGATTTCCAACGGCACCGTGCGCAAGGGCGATGCCGTGCGCGTGCTCCCTTCGGGCAAGACCAGCACGGTGACGCGCATCGTCACGCTTGATGGGGATCTGGAGGAAGCGGTGGCCGGCCAGTCGGTCACGCTGTGCCTCGCCGACGAGATCGACTGCTCGCGCGGCGATGTGCTGGCGGCTGCCGATGCGCCACCGCAAGTGGCGGACCAGTTCGAAGCGAACCTCGTGTGGATGGCCGACGAGCCGCTTGTGCCGGGCCGCGCCTATTGGCTGAAGCTGGCGAGCCAGACCGTCTCGGTGACGGTTTCGCAGCCCAAGTGCACCATCAATGTCAACACGATGGAGCGCCTTGCGGCCAAGACGCTTGAACTCAACGCCATCGGTCTTGCCGAGATCACCACCGACCGCGCGATCGTGTTCGAGCCTTATGGTGAAAGCCGCACGCTCGGCGGATTCATCCTGATCGACAAGATCAGCAACGCCACCGTCGCGGCGGGCATGCTCAACTTCAGCCTGCGCCGCGCGCAGAACGTGCACTGGCAGGCGCTCGATGTGACGCGCGAAGCTCATGCACGGCTCAAGGGCCAGAGCCCGGCAGTGCTGTGGTTCACCGGCCTCTCCGGCTCGGGCAAATCGACCATCGCCAATCTAGTCGAGAAGAAGCTCCACGCGCTCGGCAAGCACACGTTCCTGCTCGATGGCGACAACGTGCGCCACGGGCTCAACAAGGATCTGGGCTTCACCGAGGCTGACCGCATCGAGAACATCCGCCGCGTGGCCGAAGTCGCCAAGTTGATGACGGATGCGGGGCTCATCGTGCTGACGGCCTTCATCAGCCCGTTCCGCGCCGAGCGCGACATGGTGCGGGCGCTGCTGCCCGTCGGCGAATTCTTCGAGATCTTCGTCGATACGCCGCTGGAAGAAGCCGAACGGCGCGATGTGAAGGGGCTCTACAAGAAGGCCCGGAGCGGGGCGCTCAAGAACTTCACCGGGATCGACAGCCCCTACGAAGCGCCGGAAAACGCTGAAATCCGCGTGGACACGATGCGCGAAAGCCCCGAAGAGGCGGCGGAGCGGATCGTGGCGCTGATCATCGGCGACTGGATGCCAGTGATCTGACGGAGTGATCCGACAGAGTGATCTGACGAATGCAGGGGTCTTGATGGACGATATCGAACTGGCGCGGCATCTGGCGGCGGGTGCGGCGCGCATCCTGATGGACCTTCGCGCGGCCGGCACGCACGAGGGCAAGGCCCTTGGCGCGGAAGGCGATTTGCGCGCCAATAGCTGGCTGATGGCCGAGATTGCCGCGCACCGGCCAGAGGACGGCGTCCTCAGCGAAGAGACGCAGGACACGCCCGAGCGCCTTTCCAAGTCGCGCGTGTGGATCATCGATCCGCTCGACGGCACGCGCGAGTATGGCGAGGGGCGCAGCGACTGGGCGGTCCATATCGGCCTCGCGATCAATGGCGTAGCCACGCTGGGCGCAGTGGCGCTGCCGGGGCTGGGGCTCGTGCTCGATAGCGGCGCACCTCAGCCGCTGCCGGCAATGGCAGAGCCCCCGCGCCTGCTGGTGAGCCGCACCCGGCCTGCGCATGAAGCGGTTGAAGTGGCCAAGGTGCTTAGCGGTGAACTCGTGCCGATGGGTTCGGCGGGTTCCAAGGCCATGGCTGTCGTGCGCGGAGAGGCGGAAATCTACCTCCATTCGGGCGGGCAGTACGAGTGGGACAACTGCGCGCCGGTGGCCGTGGCGGCCGCCGCCGGGCTCCATGTCTCGCGCATTGACGGCACGCCGCTCGTCTACAACAACCGCGATACGTACCTGCCTGACCTTCTGATCTGTCGCCGCGAATGGGCGGAACAGGTCCTTGGTGCCGTAGCGGCAATCGAGGCTTGACCGGCTGCAGCTTTGCCGACACGGAAGGGGCGCGATGATCGATCCCCGCTTGTTCCGTGATGTGCTTGGCGCCTACCCGACCGGGGTCTGCGTAATCACCGCGCTTTCCGAGGATGGCGAGCGGCATGGCCTTGTCGTCGGCTCGTTCACGTCGATTTCGCTTGATCCCCCGCTCGTCGGCTTTTTCCCGGACAAGCGTTCTGGCACCTGGCCGAAGATCGAGGTGTCGGGGCGGTTCTGCGTCAACGTGCTCGGCGCCGATCAGCTTTCGCTGTGCCGCCGTTTCGCCGCGCGCAGCCACGACAAGTTTGCCGAACTGGCGCACGGGCAGAGCCCCGCGGGCCTTCCGGTGCTCGACAACGCGATCGCGTGGATCGACTGCACGATCGAGCGCGTGACTGAAGTGGGCGATCACTGGCTGGTGGTCGGCGCGGTCGAGGCGCTGGGCAAGCAGGGCGAGGGCAATCCGCTGCTGTTCTTCCGCGGGCAGTATCACGATCTGGCGCTGCTCGCTGACTGATCTGGCTCTTTCTACCAACTGGTAGATTTTTTGCTCCCGAGGCCGCCAGATTGATTTCGGTCAAGGTTCGCCGCTTCCGCCCCTGCCACAAAAATGGGGCGCGGAAGGACCGGCTGTCATTCCCCCTTCCGCCGATTTCTCCCCGACTTCGGGCGGCGAGTACTCCTCGCCGCCCTCTTTTCGTGATGCTTTTGAGCGGGCTAGACCGGATGCACGATTGCCGCAGACCAATCCGACTGGTAGAACCGGAGTGGATGAGCGCTTGTGATACTTGCATAGTCCGCAATCGGGCGATTTGCGCCGGTCTCGAACACCCCGAGATAACGGCGCTCAGTGTCATGGGCCGCCGCCGCACCGTTTCCGCCGGTGAACCACTGATCTGGGAAGACGACGACTCGCTTCTCGTCGCCAACGTGATCGAAGGCGTGCTGAAGCTCACCACCAGCACCGCCGATGGGCGCGAGCAGATCGTGGGCGTTGCCTATCCGTCCGATTTCATTGGCCGTCCGTTCGGCCAGACGAGCGCCGCCAGCGTAGTTGCGCTCACCGACGCGCGCGTCTGCGTGTTCGCCCGCAACGATTTCGATCGCTTCGCGCGGGAGCATCCGGAGCTTGAGCACAAGCTGCTCGAGCGCACGCTCGCCGAACTGGACCGGACGCGCGCATGGATGATGCTGCTTGGCCGCAAGAGCGCGCCGGAGAAGATCGCGACCTTCCTGCTCGACATGTCCGAACGGCTGGCTGACAACGGCTGCGTTCATCAGCCCGGGGCGCAGAGCGGCCCGGCGCGGCAGTTTACCCTGCCGTTTTCGCGCCAGCAGGTTGCCGATCTGCTCGGCCTGACCATTGAGACGGTGAGCCGCCAGTTCACCAAGCTCAAAGCTGATGGCGTGGTCGCGCTGCCGGGGCGGCGCGACGTGGAAATCCTGAATCGCGGCGCGCTGATGGCGCTGGCGGGATAAAGCCAGAAGATTCTTCGCACCGTAGGGTTGATACAAGTATCGGGCTGCCAAGCGCGATATTCTCCCTGCAAGCAAGGCAGGCGGAGAGAGTATCATGTTGATTGCACCGATACTGGTGGGCGATGGTATCCAGGTCGAACTGGCCAGCGGTCAGAACGTATTTGTCAGTGCCACTTCGACCGTGGCATCAGCGGTAGACGCTGGAATCTGGGCGCGCGGCGATTTTCATTTCATCTCCGTCTATGGCTATGTCGCGGGCTCGTTTGCGGCCATCATGCTCGGCGAGAACGGCTTCTATGGAAGGCTTGGCAACACGGCCAACCAGACGCGGATCGTGATCGGTGAGAACGGCGTTGTGTCGGGCAACACCTATGGGGCCTACGTGCGGGGCGACAAGTGCACCATTCTCAACAATGGCGAGATCAGCAGCGATTTCATCGGCATCCTGCTGGTGAAGGACGATGGCAGCGGCAATGTCGGCAACAGGATCATCAATCGCGGGATCATCAGCGCAACGGAGACGGGGATTGATTCGCGCAATTACGGGCTGAAGCTCTACAATTACGGTGTGGTTGAAGTCCTGTCCGATGCCGATGTGGCGGTGCGATCCAGTTCGGCCAACGACAATACGATCACCAATCGCGGGCTGATCTCTGGCGGAATCATCCTTGGCGACGGGTATGATCTTGTCGACAACCGGGCCGGAACGATCGAGGGCAGCGTGGACCTGGGGGGCAACAACGATGTGTTCCGCGCCGGGGTCAGCATCGAAGCCGTGCGCGGCGGCCTTGGCATCGACACGCTGCAGTTTGGCGGTGCCTCGGGTGTTTCGATCAACCTGACGCTCGGCACGGCGTCTGGCGGATGGGCGGAAGACGACCAGTACGACGGGTTCGAGAACGTGATCGCGACCAAGGGAAACGATCTGCTGATCGGCAGCGCGGTCAACAACGGTCTGGACGGGCGCGATGGCAACGACCGGCTGGAAGGCCGCGACGGCGCCGACAGCCTGCTTGGCGGGGCGGGCAATGACGTTCTCGTCGGCGGGAAAGGCTCGGATGCCCTTCGCGGCGACGCCGGGGCCGACACCTTCGTGTTTGCCGTTGGCGATTTCGGCGGGAAGGCGCTCGGCCCGGCGGACCTCATCCTCGACTTTTCGCATGTCGACAAGGACAGGATCGATCTCTCTCGCGTCGATGCCAATACGCTGGTTTCGGGGAACCAGGCCTTCGTGTTCATCGACACAGCCGCGTTCGGCAAGGTCGCCGGGCAGCTGCGGGTCGACAACTCGACCCCAGGCTATACGCTGCTGACCGGGGACACCAATGGTGACGGCGCGATTGATTTTGCGATTGCGTTCAACAGCGTGGTGAAAGTCTATGCCGCGGACCTGATCCTGTGACGTTCTGATTGCCGGAGCGCGCGGCGCTGATGCAGCGACGGACGGCCAGCAGGGCCGAAGCCCGGCTTGCCGCCCGCCCCCCCTCCTCGAAGGGAGGTTTGCCCGGACGCGCGGGGAGGGTCGGAGGCCATCCGCGCCGACGGGGCAATCCGGTCAGAACCGGTAGGACACGCCGGCGCTGAGGATCCAGGCGTTGATCTTGTGGCGCGTGGTGAGTGCTTCCACCCCGCCGGCAGTGGTGAAGTGGGCGGTGGTGTTCACCCAGTACTTCTTGGCATCGAGGCTGAGGCCGTAGCCGCTCTTGCCGAGCGCGATATCGACGCCACCTTGCACGGCCGCGCCCACTTCGTTGGAGAGGCGCACGCGCGCCGCGCCAAGCCCGGCGGCCGCCGCACCCGGGCGTTCACCCAGCCAGAGATAGAGCGCGGGACCGGCGCCGATGTAGGGCTTGATCCCGCCCGACAGCGGCAAATGGTATTTGAGCGTGAGGGTTGCGGGGATCAGGATGGCGTGATCGACGATAGCCGCCCCCGCCAGTGGGCCGGCGCCGGTCACGTGGTGCGCGCTGGTGCAGCAGATCGTCTCCGCCGAAATGCTCGGCGTGAAGAAGTATTCGACCGCGAGCGTGGGCACACCGTTGTTGCTCGCCTTCGTTTGCGAACCGGCGGGGAGGCCGATCAGATCCTTGTCGACGCGGCTGATCTTGCCATCGGGCAGCACCGCTGAACCGAGCAGCTTGATCTGCCATTTGCCGTCGGCCGATCCGGCGTGGGCAGGCGCTGAGACAAGGGCGGTAGCGGCGAGCGCCGCGGCGATGGTGGCTGCGTGGAGGGTTTTCATGAGCTGGGGCTCCCAAAGCTGCGGATGTCCTGCCCCTCGCAGGACGGCTTGAAGGCCGCAGCACGCCGTCCCAATGCCGCGAGGACGCACCTGCAACATTGACTGAGCGCAAATCAGGGCAGGAAAAAATAACCGTTTCGGCAAAAGAATAATCGGCGAGCGCAAACGCCGCGCGGCAAATTGACACCGGTCAATGTTGCGGGGGCGAAGGACGGGCAGGGACAGTCCAGCAATTCGCATGGAAGGGTGCTTCCCATGGACTCCGTTATCCCGCGCACTGGCCTATGGCTGGCTGCGTTGTTCTTCGCGGTGATCGCCACCGCACTGGCGGTCGACACCGGCTTTGCCGTCCACATGGTGATCTGCGGTCTGGCCGCGTTCATCGGTCTCGTCGTCACGGTACGGGGCTGGGATCCCGCTGCCGCAATTCGCCCGGTCGATACAGGACGTTATGATGACGACCTGATTCGCCTCGGCGTGATCGCCACGGTGTTCTGGGGCACGGCGGGGTTCCTCGCGGGGCTCTACATTGCGCTCGAGATGGCCTTCCCGCAGTTCAACCTGGGGCTGCAGTGGATCAATTTCGGGCGGCTGAGACCGCTGCACACTTCCGCCGTGATCTTCGCATTCGGCGGCAATGCGCTCATCGCGACCTCGTTCTACGTGGTCCAGCGCACCTGCCGGACGCGGCTTGCGCTGCCCGGTCTCGCGAAGTTCGTGTTCTGGGGATACCAGCTCTTCATCGTGCTGGCGGCGACCGGGTATCTGATGGGGATTACCCAGGGCAAGGAGTACGCTGAACCGGAATGGTACGTTGACTTGTGGCTCACCGTGGTCTGGGTCGCCTATCTTGCGGTCTTCGTCGCCACGCTGCTCAAGCGGACCGAGCCGCACATCTACGTCGCCAACTGGTTCTACCTCTCGTTCATCCTGACGGTGGCGATGCTCCACCTCGTCAACAACGCGAACATTCCGGTGAGTTTCTTCGGATCGCGCAGCTATCCGGTGTTCGGGGGCGTGCAGGGCGCGCTGGTGCAGTGGTGGTATGGCCACAACGCGGTGGGCTTCTTCCTCACCGCCGGCTTCCTCGCGATGATGTACTACTTCGTGCCCAAGCAGGCCGAACGCCCGGTCTATTCCTATCGGCTTTCGATCATCCACTTCTGGGCGCTGATCTTTCTCTACATCTGGGCGGGTCCGCACCACCTCCACTACACCGCGCTGCCGGACTGGGCGCAGACATTGGGCATGGTCTTCTCGGTCATGCTGTGGATGCCGAGCTGGGGCGGGATGATCAACGGCCTGATGACGCTCAACGGCGCCTGGGACAAGATCCGCACCGATCCGATCCTGCGCATGATGGTCCTCGCGCTCGCCTTCTACGGCATGAGCACCTTCGAGGGACCGATGATGAGCATCAAGTCGGTCAACTCCTTGAGCCACTACACCGATTGGACCATCGGCCATGTGCATTCCGGCGCGCTGGGCTGGAACGGCATGATCACGTTCAGCTGCCTCTACTACCTCGCGCCGCGCCTGTGGGGCCGGGAACGCCTCTACAGCCTGCGCATGGTGAACTGGCACTTCTGGCTCGCGACGCTGGGGATCGTTTTCTACACCGCCGCGATGTGGGTGGCGGGGATCACGCAAGGGTTGATGTGGCGCGAATACGGGCCGGACGGCTACCTGGTGAACTCGTTCGCCGATACCGTCGCCGCGCTCCACCCCATGTATGCGCTGCGTGTGCTGGGCGGGCTGCTCTACCTCTCGGGCGCCGCGGTGATGGCCACCAATATCACCCGCACGATCCTCGGCCACAGCCGCGAGGAAGCGCCGCTTCATTCGCCCGCCTTCGATCCGGCGCGCGACCGGCCGCTTGCACCCGCGATCGCCATCTGACCCGGCCTGACAGGAGATACCGACATGGCCACTTTCATGGAACGCCACCGCAAGCTGGAGCGCAACGTCACCCTGCTGGGCGTGCTCGCCTTCGCGGTGGTGACGATCGGCGGGATCGTCGAGATCGCGCCGCTGTTCTGGATCGATAACACGATCGAGAAGGTGCAGGGGATGCGCCCCTACACCCCTCTCGAGCAGGCCGGGCGCGACATCTATGTCCGCGAAGGCTGCTACGTGTGCCACAGCCAGATGATCCGCCCCTTCCGCGACGAAGTGGAGCGCTACGGCCACTACAGCCTCGCGGCGGAATCGATGTACGACCATCCCTTCCAGTGGGGATCGAAGCGGACGGGCCCGGATCTGGCGCGCGTCGGCGGCAAGTATTCGGATGAATGGCACGTCCAGCATCTGAGCGCGCCGCGCGAACTCGTGCCGGAATCGATCATGCCGAGCTACGGCTTCCTCAAGGAGCAGCCGCTTGATCAGGGCGACATGGTGCCCGCGTTGCAGACGCTGGAAAGGGTCGGCGTCCCCTACACCAGGGACGAGATCGCCGCCGCCAACGATGACCTCAAGGCGCAGGCCAATCCCGATGCCGACCACTCCGCGTTCCTCAAGCACTATCCCGGTGCGACGGTGCGCGACTTCGATGGCGACCCGAAGCGGCTGACCGAGATGGATGCGCTTGTCGCCTATCTCCAGGTGCTCGGCACGATGGTCGATGTGAATGCTCCGGCCGCGCAGGAGCATCTCGCGAAGGAGAAGGGCCGGTGACGATCCTGCAGCTCTCCACCCATTCGACCTACGACCTGCTGCGGCATCTGGCCGACAGCTATGGGCTGGCGATCATGGCGCTGGTCTTTGTGGGCCTGTGCCTTTGGCCGTTCCGCCCGGGCGGACGCGCAGCGAGCCGCGATGCGGCGCTCTCGATCTTCGAGGATGACACCAATGACGCATGACACCACGCACCATGGAAAGGTGATCGATCACGCCACGGGCACGGCCAAGGTCGGGCACGAATGGGACGGGATCGAGGAACTCGACACCCCGCTGCCGCGCTGGTGGCTGTGGACCTTCTACGCGACGATTGTCTTCGCGCTGGTCTATGTCGTGCTCTATCCGGCGATCCCTATGCTGCATTCGGCGAGCACCGGCACGCTGGGCTGGACGAGCCGAGGGGTGCTCGCCGACGATATGGCGCACGAAAAGGCCGAGCATCAGGCGGTTCGCAATGCCATCGCGGCGACCCCCATCGAGGCACTGGCCGCCAATCCGGCACTGCAGCGCGCCGCGATCGAGGGCGGGCACGCGGCGTTCAAGGTGAACTGCGTGCAGTGCCATGGTGCAGGCGGGGCGGGCGCGAAAGGCTATCCCAACCTCAACGACGATGACTGGCTGTGGGGCGGCGATCTGGCGACCATCCAGAAGACGCTGGTGAACGGCATCCGCCAGCCGGGCAACGATGCGACCCGCAGCAGCCTGATGCCGAGCTTCGGCAAGGACGGCATCCTCACGCCCGCGCAAGTGCAGGACGTGGTCAGCCATGTGCGAGTGTTGAGCAAGCAGGACCCGGCGAGCGCATCCTCGGCACGCGGCGCGCAGATCTTTTCCGACAACTGCGCCGTGTGCCATGGGGCGAACGGTGAGGGGAACCGCAGCGTCGGCGCGCCTCGCCTCAGTGACAAGATCTGGCTCTATGGCGGCGACCGCGCCTCGCTGACCACAACGGTGACCAACGCGCACGCCGGAGTGATGCCGGCGTGGACCGGGCGGCTCGATCCGGTGACGATCAAGATGCTGGCCGTGTACGTTCACTCGCTCGGCGGCGGCGAAGCAGCGCCTGCGCCTGCCGCGCCGGCAGCTGGGGCGGCGCAGTAAGCCCCATGAACATGATGGATCCCGACATGACCGCTGCACCGGCACCGCTCTATGCCAAGCGCACGGCGGTGTTTCCGAAGAAGATCGACGGGCCGTTCCGCCGCTTCAAGTGGTTGGTCATGGCAGTGTGCCTTGCCGTCTACTGGGGCACACCGTGGATCCGTTGGGACCGGGGGCCGCATGCGCCGGGGCAGGCGGTGCTCGTCGATCTCGCGCACCGCCGGTTCTACATGTTCGATATCGAAATCTGGCCGCAGGAGTTCTACTTCGTGGCCGGGATGCTGATCATGGCGGGGATCGGGCTGTTCCTCGTCACCAGTGCGGTGGGCCGGGCATGGTGCGGCTATGCCTGCCCGCAGACGGTGTGGACCGACCTTTACCAGCATGTCGACCGGCTGATCGACGGCGACCGGAATGCGCAGCTGCGCCTCAACGCTGCGCCCTGGACCCCGGCCAAGTTTGCCCGGCGGATGTTCAAGTGGAGCGTCTACCTCGGCATCGCCTTCGTCACGGGCGGCGCATGGATCTTCTACTTCGCCGATGCGCCGACGCTGCAGCGCGCGTTCTGGACCGGCACGGCGGCCCCGGTGGCCTATGCCTCGACCGGCATTCTCACGTTCACGACATTCTGGCTCGGCGGCTTCATGCGCGAACAGGTGTGCATTTACATGTGCCCCTGGCCGCGCATCCAGACCGCGATGCTGGATGAGAACTCGCTCACCGTCACCTACAAGCACTGGCGGGGCGAGCCGCGCGGGTCCTTGAAGGAAGCGAAAGGCGCCGCAAGCCCGCTGGGTGATTGCATCGACTGCAAGCAGTGCGTGGCCGTGTGCCCGACGGGGATCGACATCCGCGAGGGGCCGCAGATCGGCTGCATCACCTGCGCGCTGTGCGTGGATGCCTGCGCCAAGGCGATGGCCTCGGTGGGCCGTCCGCGCGGCCTGATCGATTACTGCACGCTCATCGATGCGGAGCGAGAGATCAAGGGCGAGCCGGCGCGGCCGGTGGCGAAGGTGCTGCTGCGCCCGCGCCTGATTGCCTATTTCGCGGTGTGGGGCGGGATCGGCCTTGCACTGCTGTTCATGCTGGGCGCGCGCGAACGGCTGACGCTTTCAGTGGCGCGCGAGCGCAATCCGGAATTCGTGCAGCTTTCGGGCGGCGCGGTGCGCAATGCCTTCACGCTGGCGCTGCGCAATATGGAAGACCGCCCGCGCAACCTTCGCATCGCCGCCGAAGGGCTGCCGGGCGCGGCGCTCTACACCGACGAGATGGCGCCGGGCGCGGCGAGGGCCACGATCGACGTTGCCGTCCCGGCGGACAGCACGGCCAAGGTGCGGCTCTACGCTGTGGTTCCCGCCGCCCATGCGCGGCAGCAGGACTTCACCCTCGAGGCGACGCCGCTCGATCACGAAGGCCAGGCGGTGCGCCGCGAGACGCATTTTGCGGCGCCTGAAACCGAACATGAAGACCACGAGGAGCACGACTGATGGCACAGCTTTCGGCAAAGCCCTTTACCGGGCGGCACATGGCGCTCGTGATGACCGGCTTTTTCGGCGTGGTGATCGCGGTCAACGTCCTGCTCGCCAACCTTGCGGTTTCGACCTTCAGCGGGACGGTGGTGGAGAACTCCTACGTCGCGAGCCAGGGCTTCAACCGCTTGCTCGGCGCGGCAAAGGCCGACAAGGCGCTGGGCTGGCAAATGGCGCTTGCGCGTGTGGGTTCCGGCAACGTGCGTTTCACGCTGAGCGATGCAAGCGCACGGCCGCTGGCGGGCGCGGCCGTGCGCGCGCAGGCGGATCATCCGCTGGGTGCCCGGGTGCCCGTCGTGATGAACCCGCGCGAGGTGGCACCGGGTGTCTACGAAGCGGCGCTGCCCGCGGGGCGCTGGCATGTCGGCATCGAGGTGCGCAGTGGCGGCCACGTCTGGCATGCCGAGGATGACGCGCTGTGAACGTGGCATCGGCGCGCCTCGCCCCGCAGGTCAGCCGCACCGTGCTCGCGGTGCCGGGGATGCATTGCGCGGGCTGCATGGGCAAAGTCGAGCGCGCGCTGGGCGCGGTGCCGGGCGTGGCTTCGGCGCGCGCCAACCTGACCGCGCGGACCATTGCGGTCGATCACATGGGCACGGTCGAGATCCCCGACCTCGTTGCGGCGCTTGCGGGGGTGGGCTTTGCCGCCGAGCCGCGTGAGGACGCGGTCGAGCCGCCCTCCGCCTCGCGCGAGTTGCTCGCGCCGCTGGCGGTGGCGGCGTTTGCCTGCATGAACGTGATGCTGCTTTCGGTGAGCGTCTGGTCCGGAGCGGATGGCAGCACGCGCGATCTGTTTCACTGGCTTTCGGCGCTGATCGGTGTTCCGGCGATCCTCTATGCCGGGCAGCCGTTCTTCCGCTCGGCGCTCGGCGCGCTGAAGCGCGGGCGGACCAACATGGATGTGCCGATTTCGATCGGGGTTACCCTGGCGACTGGCCTTTCCTGCTACGAAACGCTGACCGGGGGCAAGGAAGCCTGGTTTGACGGCACCTTGATGCTGCTCCTCTTCCTCCTCGCAGGCCGTGCGCTCGATGCGATGATGCGCGACCGCGCGCGGGCCGGCGTCGCCGCGCTGCTGCGGCAGGCGGCGAGCGGGGCAATGGTCGTGGGCACGGACGGCGCGCTGCGCTGGACTGCGGCCGCTGTGCTTGCGCCGGGCATGATGATGCGCGTCGCGGCGGGCGAACGCTTGGCGGCGGATGGCGCAATCACCAACGGCACGAGCCGGTTCGACCAATCCCTGCTGACGGGCGAGACTGCGCCGGTGCCGGCAGGGCCGGGGCAGCCGGTGCTGGCGGGCATGCTCAATCTCGATACGCCGGTCGATGTGATCGTCACCGCAGCGGGGCAGGGCACTGCGCTCGCCGAGATTGCGCAGGCGATGGAATCGGCGGGGCAGGCCAAGAGCGCCTTTGTGCGGATCGCGGACCGCGCTTCGCGGCTCTATGCGCCTGCGGTGCACACGCTCGCAGCGCTGAGCTTTGCGGGGTGGTTGATCGCAGGGGCGAGCTTCCACCAGGCGCTGGTGGTGGGCATTGCGGTTCTGATCATCACGTGCCCCTGCGCGCTGGGCCTTGCCGTGCCGGTGGCGCAAGTCGTCGCGGCAGGGGCGCTGCTGAAGCAGGGCGTGATGGTGAAGGACGGCTCGGCCATCGAGCGACTGGCGCGGGTGGACCGCGTGCTGCTCGACAAGACGGGGACGCTCACGATGGGCCGCCCGGTTCCCGATGCTGCAGTGCTGGAAGCGCTGGGCGAGGAGGAGGCCGCGGTTGCGCTCGCGCTCGCCAGCCACAGCCGGCATCCGCTCTCTCAGGCGCTGGCCCTGGCCCTTGCGGCGCGCGGCGTGCGCGCGGCGACGGTTGAGGACGTGCGCGAGACGGCGGGGCGCGGGGTTTCCGGTACGTGGAGGGGTCTTGCGGTTTCGCTGGGGCGGCCTTCGCAGAGCAGCGGAACCTCTGCTGCGCTGGCCATCGGCGCGGGGCCTGTGCGCGTGATCGGTTTTGCCGACCGGCTGCGGCCCGACGCGCGCGAAGCGCTGGCCGATCTCGCGGCGCTCGGCATCCCGGCGTCGATCCTTTCCGGCGACAATACCGCGGCCGTGCGGATTACCGCCCGCGAGACGGGGCTTACCGGGCAGGCAGCGGCGCTGCCGGCAGACAAGCTCGACGCCATCCAGCGGCTGCAGCGCAGCGGCAAGTGCGTGCTGATGGTGGGTGATGGCATCAACGACGGCCCTGCGCTCGCCGCTGCCGACGCTTCGATTGCGCCGGGCAGCGCCAGCGACGTGGGGCGCCAGGCGGCGGATTTCGTGTTTACCGGCGATTCGCTGCTCGCCTTGCCGCGCGCGGTGCGGGCCAGCCGACGGACGATGCGCGTGGTGCGCGAAAACTTCGCCGCCGCGATCCTCTACAATGCCTTTGCCGTGCCGCTGGCGATGGCAGGGCTGGTGACGCCGCTGATGGCGGCGATTGCCATGGCGACCTCGTCACTGATCGTGGTGGGCAATTCGCTCCGCCTTGCGGGAGCCGCCAAATGACCTCGATCCTCATCCTTATCCCCATCGCGCTCGGTATGGGACTGCTTGGACTTGCTGCCTTTTTCTGGGCGCTGCGGGGCGGGCAGTTCAGCGACCTCGACGGCGCGGCAGCGCGCATCCTGATCGACGAGGATACGCCGCTGTGAAGCGCCCGTTCGCCTTGCTCGCCACTCTGGCCGTGTTGCAACTGGCGATCCCGGTGCAGGCTTCGACGGCTTCCGGGAGCCCCAGAATGATCGCCCTGTGCGGTGGCGGCGCGCCGATCCCGTTGCCCATGAAAAATCACGATGCAGACAAGCCGTGTTGCAAGATTTGCCATAGCGCAATGCGCAAGCGGTTTGCGGGTGGCACTTGCTGCGGGGAGAACGACGACGAAGAGGACTCCGGGCAATGAGCGGGCCATCCACTGCTGAGCAGTTTGCCGACTGGATCTACTATCCGGAGCTGCTCGCGCGGCCGGTGCCGCGCTATACCAGCTATCCAACCGCGGCCGAGTTTGTCGACGGGAGTTTCGAGCTGCGCCAACGCATCTCGCTCGCCAGCCTGACCGGGCCGGTCTCGATCTACCTCCATATCCCCTATTGCGAGGAGATCTGCTGGTACTGCGGCTGCAATACGGGCGCGGCGAACAAGCGCCACCGGCTGACTGCCTATCTCGAGGCGCTGCACCGCGAGATCGCGCTGGTGGCGGACATGCTCGATCCTTCCGTGCATATCGAACACATCGCGTTCGGCGGGGGCAGCCCCAATGCCGTGCCGCCGACCGAGTTCGTGCGGCTGATCGATGCGCTGGTGCTCGCCTTCCGCTTCGTGCGCCCGGCGCTGTCGGTCGAACTCGATCCGCGCACGTTGACGCGCGACTGGCTCACCGCGATCCGCGGCATTGGCGTCACCCGCGTCAGCCTTGGCGTGCAGACACTAAACCCGGCGGTGCAGGAGGCGATCGGGCGCGTTCAGCCCATCGAGATGATCGAGCGCGCGGTGCAAGGTCTGCGCGGGGCGGGCGTCGGTTCGATCAACTTCGACCTGATGTACGGCCTGCCGCATCAGGACGACGCGGTGCTCGCCGAAACGCTGGCGCAGAGCGTGGCGATGGGGCCGAACCGGATTGCCCTGTTCGGCTATGCCCACGTGCCGCACCTGATCCCGCGCCAGCGCCGGATCGATGGATCGGACCTGCCCGACCAGCGCGGGCGCTTCCGCATGGCGGCGATGGGCGCGCGGCAGCTGATCGATGCGGGCTATCAGGCGGTCGGCTTCGATCACTTCGCGCTTCCCGATGATCCGCTTGCGCGCGCAGCCCGCAACGGCACGCTGCGGCGCAATTTCCAGGGATTTACGGAAGATTCTGCAAGCGTGCTGATAGGTCTCGGCGCCTCGGCGATCAGCGAGCTGCCCGGGCTGATGGTGCAGAACGAGAAGAACCCCGGCCGCTACCGCATGCTGATCGGGGCAGAGCAGCTCGCCGGCCGCCGCGGGATCGAGACCGGCCCCGAGGACGAACGCCGCGCCGCGCTGATCGAGGCACTGCTGTGCAAGGGTGCGGCCAAGATCGACGCCGATATGCTGAACGCCGCGCGGCCTCGGCTGGAGCCATTCGCCAAGGTCGGGCTGGTATCGCTCGAGCGCGGCTGGCTGCGGCTGGAGGCAGGCGCTGCGCCCTATGCCAGAGCGATAGCCTCGGTGTTCGATGCCTATCGCAGCGAGGAGCGCAGTTTCAGTTCGGCGATCTGAGGGCCGTCCGAGAGGACATCAACACGGGCATTGTCCTGAAGAGACTGCCCTACTGCTCTGGGTTGCTTCGCTACGCTCGCAATGACGAGGTGCGGGGAAGAACACGCAGAGAGTACTCGGCCTCCCGAACGAAGAATAGCTATGCGTGTGCCCGATTGCAGGCTGCAAGCCGCGCCCCCGCGCGTTAGGTCAGGGCACACCCCAAACCAGCCCAGCGAGTTCCCATGAAGCCCATCGAAACCATCATGCGCACGGCCCCGGTCATTCCGGTGCTGGTGATCGAGGACGTGGCCCATGCCGTGCCCGTAGCGCGCGCGCTGGTGGCGGGGGGCTTGCGCGTGCTGGAAGTGACGCTGCGCACGCCTGTGGCGCTCGATGTGATCCGGGCGATGCGGAGTGTGGAAGGCGCCATCGTCGGCGCGGGCACAGTGACCGATCCGTCGACGCTCAAGGCCTCGATCGATGCGGGCGCGGAGTTCATCGTCTCGCCGGGCCTGACCGAGCGGTTGGGGGCGGCGGCAGTGTCCTCGGGCATTCCTTATCTGCCCGGCATCGCCAACGCGGGCGATATCATGCGCGGGCTTGATCTGGGGCTTACCCATTTCAAGTTCTTCCCGGCGTCGACTTCGGGCGGCTTGCCCGCATTGAAGGCGCTTGCGGCTCCCTTCCATCAGTGCCAGTTTTGCCCGACGGGAGGGATCACACTGGAAAGCGCCCCGGAATGGCTGGGCTTTGGCCCGGTGCTCTGCGTCGGCGGCTCCTGGGTGGTGGGCAAAGTCCAAGATGGGGGCGCGCCCGATGTTCTGGCAATCGAGGCGGCAGCGCGCGCGGCAGCAGCGCTGGCCTGACGCGAGGGGGCTGTAACCCCGATGCAGCCTGCAGGCGAACCGGCCTGCGGGACCAACAATCTGGCACGAGGTGCGGCGCGCATGGATACGGTCGATACGCTGAGGAACCGCCTGCAGGAACTCCACGCGCGGACGGCGGAGACGCCGCTGTTCAACCCGGTGTTCCAGCTGAGCCACGATCTTTCGCGGCGGCTTGAAAGCGGCGCGCTCGATCTTTCCGCCATGGAGAGCCTTGTCGCGGCGCTCGAGTGCGAAGGGCTGCAGGCCCGCGCCGCGCGGCTGCGGCACCTGATCGCGCCGACCGATCCCGCTGACAACCTCGCGCGGCTCGCTGCGCTGCTCAACGAGGAAGACGGGTTTTCCGAGTTCCGTCGCCGCTGGGAGCGGCCGCTGCTCCACGCCGTCTTCACCGCGCATCCGACGTTCCTGCTGAGCCCCGCTGAATCCGATGCCGTCGCCGAGGCCGCGCTGGCCGATGACCCGATGGCGGCTACGGTCTGCCAGGTGCCCGGCGCCGCCCCCAAGGTGACGCTCGATTACGAACACGCCGAAGTGCTCGCAGCCATCGAACGCGCCGGTGCGGCGCGTGACCGCATCAACGCCGCGCTGCTCGCCCATGCGCGCACGCGCTGGCCGGGGCGCTGGCTCGATTTCCGTCCGCTGCCGTTCCGCTTTGCCAGCTGGGTCGGCTACGACATGGACGGGCGGACGGACATTTCGTGGTCGACCTCGTTAGCCTATCGCCTGGCGGAAAAGGCACGCCGGCTCGAAGGCTATGCGGCGCAGCTGGCGGCGGTGGTGCCGGATCATGCGCTGCTGGGCACCTTGCGCGGCGCGGCGGCCCATGCAGCCGAGATGGCAGATCGCTTCACCGGTCTTGGCGCGGAGCCTGAAGCACTTGCAGCCGCCGCCAATGCCCTGACGGCGGAGCATCCGGACAAGCTGCTTTCGCTTGCGCCGATCATCGCGGCGCTGGAAGCTGAGGCCAAGACGGCCGATGGCGATGCCGCGATTGCGCTCGCCGTGCTGGCGGGGGCCATGCGTGCCGACGGGCTCGGCATGGGCTGGATCCACTTCCGGGTGAACGCCTCGCAGCTTCTGAATGCGCTGCGGCGGCGGATCGATCCCGAAGGCACGCTCGATCTTGCCAGCAAGAGCGCGCTTTCGAAGCTGCGCGAACTGCTGGCGGATGTGAAGCCGCTGCGCGCCAATTTTGCAGCGCTTGCCATCGAGACCTCGACCGCAATGCGCCAGTTCCTCGTGATGGCGCAGATACTCCACCACATCGACGCCGATGCGCCGATCCGCATGCTGATCGCCGAATGCGAACAGCCGCAGACGGTGCTGGCCGCGCTCTACTTCGCGCGCCTGCTGGGGATCGAGGACAAGGTCGATGTCTCGCCGCTGTTCGAGACCGAGGCCGCGCTGGAGCATGGCGGGCGGTTCCTCGAGGCGCTGCTCGCGGAGGAATCCTACCGCGATTACGTGCGGCTGCGCGGGCGGCTCTCGATCCAGACGGGCTTTTCGGATGCCGGGCGGTTCATGGGGCAGATCCCGGCCGCGCTCGCCATCGAGCGGCTGCAGGGCCGGCTTGCCGCAGCGATGAAGGCGGCAGGACTGACCGACGTGGCGGCGCTGGTGTTCAACACCCACGGCGAGAGCATGGGCCGCGGCGCGCATCCTTCCGGCTTCGAGGACCGGCTGACCTGGCCGCTCAGCCGTTGGGCGCGCGGGCGTTTTGCCAAGGCCGAGATCGTGCTGGAGCCCGAAGCGAGCTTCCAGGGCGGCGATGGATACCTGTTCTTCCGCTCGGACGAACTCGCGCTCGCGACGCTGACGCGCATTGTCGAGGCGGAAGAGGCGCTGCGCAGTGCCGGCGAGGCCGATCCGTTCTACGACCGCACCGATCTCAGCCTCGATTTCTACCGCGCGATCCGCCGTGTGCAGCGTGAGCAGCTGGAAAGCGTGACCTATGCGCGCGCCGTCACGGCGTTTGGCCTCGGCATGCTCAAGACCACCGGCAGCCGCGTCTCGCGCCGGCAATCGGATATCGCCAGCGACCGCACGATGAGCCTCAGGCAGATCCGCGCGATCCCGCACAACGCGATCCTGCAGCAGATCGGCTATCCGGTGAACGTGATCGCGGGCGCGGGCATCGCGGCGGGGGAGGAGACCGAGGCGGTCGCCGAACTGCTCGGCCGCAGTGCGCGCGGGCGCCAGCTGGTGCGGCTGCTGCGTGCGGCCAACGGCCTCGCCTCGATCAAGACGGTGGCGTGCTTCGGCGAGCTGTTCAATTCGGCCTACTGGGCGAGCCGGCCTTATCGCGGGACCGAGACCAGCCTCGAGGACGCCTGCCTTGCGCTGGCGGAATACCTCACCAAGGACGACCGGGCGGGCGTGTTCCGGCGCCTCGCCTCACGCCTGCGTGTGGACTGGATGAAGCTCCACCGCCTGCTCGCGATGATCCCCCGCGAGGAGGCCCGCAATACCGCGACCGAGAAGGAGCGCCGCACCATCGCGCTGCTGCAGGCGCTGCGGCTGGCGCTGTTGATGCACATGTTCCTGCGCGCCGTGCAGGTGCCGCCGTTCAGTCGCTCGAACGACGTGAGCCGCGAGGATGTGCTCGAAATGGTCCTTTCGCTGCGGGTGGACGAGGCGCTGGCCCAGCTGCGCCGCGCCTATCCGGTAATCGAGCCCGAGATCGAGGACTTCCCGGTGAATGAGCCGACCGACTACCCGGACAACCGCGCCGAAGGCTACGGCACGATCCGCACGCGCTTCATCGATCCCATCGAGCGGGCGCATGCGCTGAACCTCAGAATCTCGGCGGCGATTGCGAACCACTTTGGGGCGCATGGGTGAGGGGCTGAAGCCTCACCCCACGTACGTCCGCCCATGCTTCACCGGCTTGGCGGGCAGCCCGAAGATCGCGCCGGCTGATAGCCGCGTGCCGCGCACCACCAGCACGAGCGTGTCACCTTCCTCGATGTTCACGTCCTCGCCGGGGTGCTGGATCGATTGGCCGTTCACGCGGTCGATCTGGACGATGAAGAAGGCACCGGCGCCGCGGCGTTCGGCTTCGCCGACGGTGGCGCCGGTTAGCGCGCCTTTGGGGACGGCGGTGACGACTTCGACGTCGAGGCCGAGATCGTGCAAGAAACGGCGCGCGTCCGCCATGTGTTCGGCTTCCTGGATGCGGCTGTCGGTGGCGGGGTAGAGGATCAGTTCGGTGATCCGCTCCGCGCCGATGTGGGTAGGGAGGACGACCTTGTCGGCGCCGGCGTGGAACAGCTTGCGTTCGGTGGTGGGCGCCTCGCCGCGCGCGATGATCTGGACGGCGGGGTTGAGGCTGCGCGCCGAGAGCGTGATGAAGACGTTGGCGGCATCATCCGGCAGCACCGAGGCGAGGACGCGGGCTTGGCTGATCCCGGCGGCGCGCAGGGTTTCTTCCTGCGTGGCTTCGCCGACCATGACGAGCCAGCCATTGGTGCGGGCTTCTTCTGCCAGATCGGGGTTGCGTTCGATGATGACGAAGGGGTGCCGCGCCTCGGTCAGCGCCTTCGCCAACTGGAGCCCGATGCGGCCCATGCCGCAGATGATGGCGTGGTCCTTCAGGCGGTCGATCTCGGTTTGCATCTTGCCTACCCCCAGGAGCTGGCGGAACTGGAACAGGGTGAACACCTGCACGAGCGCGGAGGTGAGCACGATCATGCCGGTGCAGCCGAGCACGATCGTGGCCGTGGTCCACAAACGCAGGAACGCGGTATCGATCGGGCGGACTTCGCCGTAGCCGACCGAGAAGATGGTGAGCAGCACCATGTAGGCCGCATCGCCAACCGGCCAACCGCAGGCGATGTAGCCCAGCGTGGAGACCGCGAAGACCACCGCGACGTAGAGCAAGGTGCCCGTCAGCAGGCGGAGCGGCGAGCCCAGCACGCGGCCTGCGCCCTGGCTGAAGGTGAAGGGCTGCTCCATCAGCGCCTCAGCCTCCGCCCAGCCGCATCAGCGCGGCCATGCCCCAGACGGTGCCCACGATGAGCAGCACGCCGGCAAGATCGAGCAGGAAGCCGGCGCGCAGCACACGCGGCATGGCGATGTGGCCGGTGCCCCAGGCGAGCGCGTTGGGGCCGGTGCCGGCGGGGAGCATGAAGCCCCAGCTGGCGGCGAGCGCGGCAGGCAGCGCAAGCAGGATCGGATCGGCCCCGAGCGCGCCGCAGAGCGCGGCGACGACAGGCATGATCCCGCTCGCGGCGGCGATGTTGCTCGCAAACTCGGTGACAATGATGACGAAGCCGACAAGGACGAGTGCCACCACCGGCAGCGGCACAGTGCGCAAGGGGAGCATCGCGGTGCCGAGCCAGTCACTGAGGCCCGAGGCATCCATGCCCATGGCAAGGCTGAGCCCGCCACCGAACATCAGGATCACATCCCAGGGCATGCGGTTGGCTTCCTTCCACGTCAGCATCGCGCGCCCCGTTCCGTCTGGCAGGACGAAGAGCGTGAGGCCGGCGATGGCAGCGATCGTGCCGTCGGTCAGCCCGCCCTTGGGAAACAGGCTTTCGGTGAGCGGGAGCGTGACCCAGGCGAGCACGGTGAGGAGGAAGAGGGGGACGAGGCGCTGTTCGGGGCCGGTCCAGTGCACCGAATGCTCGATCGCATCGTGCGCGGCGGCAGGATCGAAACTGCCGGGGCCGATGCGGTGGACGCGGGCGATGATGAAGGCGGCGAGCGGCACGCCGATGAGGACGATAGGGAGGCCGAAGGCGGACCATTCGATGAATGTGATCTTCACGCCCAACGTGCGGTCGAGCAGGCCTGCAGCAATGGCGTTGGTGGGGGTGCCGACGATAGTGCCGTAGCCGCCCAACGTGGCGGCGAAGGCGACGCCCATCGGCAAAGCCCCTGCCATGCCGTCCGTCTCACCCTCCTTGATCCCGCCCGAGGAGAGGATGGCGAGCGCCATCGGCATCATGATGAGCGCGGTCGAAGTGTTCGAGATGAACATCGAGATCGAGGCGGTTGCCATCATCACCGCCAGCAGCAGGCGCACCGGGCTGGTGCCCGCGCGGGCGAGCATGGTGAGCGCGAGGCGGCGGTGGAGGCCGGTCCGCTCGATGGCAAGCGCGAGGAAGGCGCCGCCGACGAACAGGAACATGATCGGCGAATAATAGGCCGCCGCCGTCTTGTTCGCATCCGTCACCCCGGTGAGGGGGAGGACGATGAAGGGCAGCATGGCAGTGGCCGAAAGCGGCATTGCCTCGGTCATCCACCAGACCGCCATCCACCAGACGAGGCCGGCGGTGTGCCACGCGGTCGGCAGCATCCCGGCGGGCGCGGCGATCAGCAGCGTGGCGAGGAGGCCGAGCGGGCCAATGGCCAGCGCCAGGCTGCGTGCATTCATAAAGCGCTTGGTTCCCCCGCTTTGCCGTTAGACTTGCCTAGCAGAGCGGGCGGAGCCGGGGGAAGCGGAGAGTTGGGAGGAGGGGGGGCTCAGAGCACGAAATCGCTGGCAAATATCACCGTCAGTCCGCTCAGTCCAAGTTTGAAATCGGGGGTTCCATCACCATTGGTATCGCCTTCCAGAATGACAAATCCCAGTCCAAGCTGGACGCGAAGTTCACCTGCTACCTTGTGAAATGGCTGATCTGCGATGAAGGCGAAGGCTTGGTCACCGGCCAGTGATCTGTTCGCATCGATGGCCGCAAGATCGATCCGATCCTTGTCGATACGATTGAAATCCTTGATGATTTCGTATTCACCGAGCCCGCTTACAGCCAGATCGAAGCTGGCGAACACGAAGCGGTCGGCCCCCGCGTCGCCGGCCAGAACATCGACACCGGCTCCCCCGGTTATAGTATCGTCGCCAAGTCCGCCATTGATGGTGTCAACGCCAGCGCCGCCCATCAGGATGTCATTACCGCCACCGCCGGAGAGCGAGTTGGCGCTGCTGTCACCAATAAGGATATCCGCGCCGAGGCTCGAACCCACAAGGTTGGCAAAGCCTGTATAGACATCGTCCTTTGCCCATCCCGTCGCCGCGATGCTCCGGTCGAGCGCAAGCTGGACGCCGGATGACTTGCTGAAATCAAGCGTGTCACCATTGCCGCCGCCATCGGCAACTTCATCCCCGGCGCCGGGCATGAAAATGTCCGCGCCTGTGCCGAGAAGGATCTTGCCTTCAATCGTACCGCCGCGATTGTCGAGCAGATCGGCGCCAACATTCAGCAGAACGTCGCCGGTGATCAATCCGCGATTGATGAGGCGATCATCGCCTTGGCTGAGATTGACATTACCCTGAACCTGTCCGCGATTGATGACAGTGTCGGATGCGGTCGACGTATATATTGCAGTACCCTCGGAGGCGATCAGGCCAAAATTGGAGATTGTGATCGAAGCCCCATTGGTGTTGACCCCATACTTGAGGCCACTGATGGTTCCGAAGTTGCGGACAATCCCTCCCGATCCGCTTCCGCTTGAATCCATCTGCACGCCTGCAAGGTTATCAGCCTGGATCAGACCGTGGTTCTCGAGGACGTTTGATCGCCCGGTGAGGACAACACCAAAATCGTACCCTTCAACGGTACCGGTTGGTCCAACAAAGAGACGGTACTGGTTGATGGTGCCCGCTGCGCCGGAATCCATTCGAATTCCCGCGAAAATGGCGCTGACGAAGCCATAAACCTTGATGCTCTGGTGAATGCCAGACGCGCGAACTGCATCGCTGAGGTCGGTCGAGACGACAGTGACAGATGGGGGCACGAGCAGGACGTCGTGATCTTCAACGAGAGTATAACGCTTGCCGGGGCCAGAGGAATTTGTCGCGACCTGATATCCCATGTTCCCCCCCTAACGAATCCAATTCATCCCGTGCTGGAATGATGCGCAGATCATTTGCGTTACGTATCATGCGGTGCGGCCGACCAACAATACCCGCTTCCGGTGTGCCGGGATGTGGCGCAGCGCACACGCAAAAGCTGAAAGCCGGCAAAAGGCGAGAAGGGGCGTGCGTTGCGACGCACCCCTTTCAACTCCGGTTGGTGAACGCCCGTTACTTCGGTGCGAGGACCATCACCGTCTTGGAGTCTTCCAAGCAGCGGAAGGCTTCGGCCTTGTCCAGCTCGGCGACATCGCCCTGCACCTTGCGCAGGGGGGTATGCCGAGCTGCCGGTGCGAACCCCGGCACAGGCAACGCGCGCGCGCCTGGCCGGTGCCGCATCAGCAGATCAGAGCACGAAATCGCTTGCCACAAGCACGCCATCGGGAGCGACGGCGATGGTGAAATCGGCGACGCCATCACCATTGGTATCGCCTTGCACGAAATAGCCGGCGACAACCAATTCGAGCTTGAGTTCGCCAGCGACGTTGTGGAACGCGCTTGTGCCGATGAAGGTGAAGGCCTGATCCTTGGCCACATTGACGTTGGCGTCGATCGCGGAGAGGTCGATCTTGTCCGCCTCCGCATGCTTGAAATCGTTGATGACGTCGTAGTTGCCGGGGGTTTTCTGGCTGCCCGCCACGTCGGCGAGCGTGAACACGAACTTGTCGGCACCAGTGCCGCCGGTGAACTGATCGAAACCTGCGCCGCCGACGAGGATATCGTTCCCGTCTTCGCCATAGAGGAAATCGTTGCCGTCGCCGCCGTTAACCGTATCGACGCCGCGTCCGCCATAGAGGGTATCTGCGCCCGACTGGCCGTTCAGGATATCGTTGCCGCCAAGCCCGGTGAGGAAATTGTCGCCGCCATCGCCGATCAGCGTATCGTTACCGGTGGACGAACCGATGACTTTTTCGAAACTGGTGTAGACGTCGTCCTTCGCCCAGCCGGTGCCATCAATGCTGCCATCCAGCGCAACGCGTACGCCCGAGGATTTGGTGAAATCGAGTGTATCGATTTCGGTGCCGCCATTAGCGGTTTCGATGCCGGAGCCGGGAATAAAGGTGTCGGTGCCCGAGCCGAGCGAGATGTTGCCATCGATCGTGCCACCGCGATTGTCGAGCAGATCAGTGCCGTTGCCCAGCAGCACATCGGCGGATATGAGGCCACGATTGAGCAGTGTGTCATTGCCCGAATAGAGATCGACATCGCCTTCGATCCGGCCGCGATTGACAAGCCGATCGTTGCCCAGATCGGTATAGATGGCCTTGTACTCGGGGCATGAAATCGTGCCGTAGTTGTAGATGCGCACGTCGCCTGCGCCGGACACGGCAAGGATCCCGGTGTTGCCGCCCTGGATGGTGCCATAGTTGTAGAGCCTGCCTGCGAGACCTCCGGTGGCAGAGGCAAACGTAACCGCGTTGCTCAGGGCGGAATTGATCTGCCCGAAGTTGACCAGCATGGAACTGCTGGACCGGAGCGAGACTCCTATCGACTGGCTGGCGATCGTGCCCCCGATTCCGACCGAGAGTACATCGCTCGTAGTTCCCGTTCCGCCAAGGGAGACCCCGTAGAGCCCGCCGACAAAGCCGAAGATCTGGACAGTTGCGCCACCGCCATTGCCGAATACGGCATAATCTTCCGAACTGACGACGACCGTGCTGATCGGGACGAGCAGGCCATTGGACGAATCGACGGCGTATTGCGGGCCATTGCTGGAGCTGTTGACGGCGATTTGCAGCGGCATGTGGGGTCCTTTCGCACCGGTCATCGGTCCGGCGGTAGATGACATGGCAGACGTACCCGTTATTGTACGGAATCAACATGTGTTGGGATTATCTCTGGCCGGAATGATGCCAAAGGAAACGTAGAACGGGGCGCACCATCACAGTACGCCCCGTTTCAATACCGCCATATCAGACGTATCTGTCGCCGCTACTTAGGCGCGAGGACCATGAGCATCTGGCGGCCTTCCATGCGGGGGAAGGCTTCGACCTTGGCGATCTCGGCGACGTCATCCTGCACCTTGCGCAGGAGGTTCATGCCGAGCTGCTGGTGGGAAAGCTCGCGGCCGCGGAAGCGGAGCGTGATCTTGACCTTGTCACCCTCTTCGATGAACCGCGTGACGTTACGCATCTTGGTGTCGTAATCGTGGTCATCGATGTTCGGACGCATCTTGATCTCCTTGATCTCCTGCGTCTTCTGGCTCTTGCGGGCGAGGTTGGCCTTCTTCTGCGCTTCGTAGCGGAA